>CAVTHF010000005.1:0-650727 GCA_963734415.1 uncultured Acidobacteriota bacterium
GGATGACAGGGGTTATGAAGGAACATCGCTATTCACCTATATCGTCTGCAGTCGCAGCGGCACCCTCTACATTGTGCATGACCAACAGACATTCGACCGCCGTGTTTTGCACACAAGAGCGGTGAGATCGAGGGATTTGCCCGCAAGCATCACTGCGACCGGCTGGTGTACTACCAGAGCTTTGACGACGTTGACAAAGCCATTGGACGCGAGAAACAATTGAAGGGCTGGACCAGAGCCAAGAAAATCGCTCTGATTGATCTAATCCGGCGGTGGGCCGATCTGGGCGAGAGGCTGGGCGCACCGATGCTGTTTGCAGGACAGGCGATGAAACTTGAAAGCAACGACTAAGCCCTGTCATCGATGCAGCATTCATTGTCCAATTCCCTGGCCGCGCAAAGGCGGCGAGATTTGGGAACCCCTGCCACACAACGGAAATCGCGTTGTGTGGCTGCAAGCGGTTTAGAATGCTTGTTTACTAGCGAAGCATCCAAAACGAAAAAACAGGTGAAAACAATGCCGACCACACGACGTTAAGCGCTACACCTCATGTTCCCCCGCAGGGCTTTGGAATACATCGGGTTTACATCGAAGACCTATTTGGCCGATATACTTATGACCTGTCCCCTCACTGATTTGGCCAAGCGGCGCGCCTGATGATTCTTTAAACGGGACAATGGTTCAGGGAAGACCACATTACTTCGGCTCATTGTCAACCTGCTTTCGCATGTGGATGGCAAATGCGATAAGGGCCGGGTTGCTGCCGTGAAGTTCAAACATTTTGCTATTTGGGTAGGTGCTTTCATTGTTGAGGCTCGAGGAATACATCGGACGAGAAGGGCTTTACAGCGGTCGTCAGCACTGCCGATTTCAAACCAATTGCGGAGGCTGAATATGATGTCTGCGGAATCGGAAAAGAGTCCAGAACGCGAAGGCTCACACAAACAATTATTGAAGGCTTTAGAGAGTGTGAAAGTCGGCCTGTTTTTCCTAGCGGATGACAGAAAAATCACCAGCAATGTTCTGAGAGAGACGGCTGATTCCGAGCAACTGGAGGATACAGAGTTCGTCATCGATGTAACAGGGCATTATCGGACTCTCCACGGCGATTTGGCGACGCGTAAACGAAAAGTGGCGGATAAGGTTTTGGAGGACGCAATAACAAGAGTTACTTCGTGGGCTACGACAACCGCCCTGAAAGCTTCCACACAAGGCGAAGAAGACGTTAACACGATATATAGCCGGATCCTTCAACAACTCGCGAAGCCTGTCGGCGCGCCGGGAGGCCACTCAGCCTGTCGATATTCTTCTGTCAGCCTTGCAGACGCAATATCAAAGAAGCTTGGAGTTTTCGGAATTTGGCCTTGCCTCCCCACCACAAATTGAACAATGCTTGCCGCTACGAGCAAAGCCCCAGGCTGAAGCTCGTAGCTAGGATTTCCGCCAAAGTCCTGAGCCCGTACGTGGATAGCATGAAAGCCCGCCTTGATGCATTGCAAAGCGTGCAGGCCTCCATTGCTTCATTTCTTGTGGAAAGCATAAACGCCTTCTATGCGGATAAAGCGATAACATTCGACCTTCGCGGGGCTTACATTTTCTCGCACACGGGAAGGGATTTTTCCAAGCCAACAATGTTGTCTTCCGGAGAACGGCAACTGTTGCTCCTATTTTGCAATACGGTGGTTGCGAAGCAGCACCCGAATATATTTATTATCGACTGAACCGGAGCTTTCACTGAACGTCAAGTGGCAGCGGCAGCTTGTTCACGCGTTGCTCGCTGTGACGAAGGAATCGCAAATGCAATTCAGATCCGGCGACTCATTCCATCGATCTTCTCACTCGCCACAAGGAGTATGTTGTCGACCTCAGTGAGGCTCCGAAATTTCGTTTGCAATGACAACCATCCCGCGACGACAAATCGACGAATTGATAACGCTTCATGAAAGAGAGCCGAAGCTTCGCGATGTCGTTGTTGAGGGCGTCAAAGGACAAGCACTTTATTCAGTGGTTTTTGGATTTAAGCGGTCTGTCTAGTGTTTCGGTTTACGAAATCGCTGACGATTGAGGTTGGAGAGGAATTGATTGCGCAGCTCGGCGTGGATAGCGGCGAACGTGGGAGGGTGATAGTACTTGCGGAAACTCTTGCAACAAGATCCCGGCACGCGACCACGTCACCTTCATTGTTGATGCCGATTTCGATTTTATCGAAAACATCCATCGCGAGCTGCGCGGCCTGCTGACTACTGACTTTACGTCTGTTGAACTATATGCCTTTAAGGAGCAAACCATCGGCAAAGTGCTGAAGCTTGTAGTTTCAGGTTTTCCGAAGAGTGCGTCCTCAGTTCTCAAGCTATTGACGGGGCCTCTGCAAGAAATATTCCTATTGCGCGCCGCGAACCACATTCGAACAAGTTAACGGAATTCGGCACACCTAATAGAGCCGGATTCTTTAAAGAGTATGAAAGTGTCAAACGGAGTGTTGTGGTTTGATTTCGAAAATATCTAACTTCGCTATTGCAATCTTCTGGCGCGACAGCTAAACGCAAACAGATTCTTGCCGCGTTGCTGAACTCCGCCTTCAGTTAAGAGGTGACCCCCGCTATCAGATTCACGGGCACGACTTTGAGCAGGCGTTGTGTCTTTCTTCTGTCGAAAGTATAAGGGTTTCGGCGGGATTCACCCAGAGACAATTATTTGTTCTCTTTTAGCGGCCATTGACCTGTGACCTACTGGCACAGCAAGAGATGGTCGTTCAGCTGAAGAACAGGTGTGAGATAACCGCTCGAAAGATTGGAGAAGGACACTCGCCTGTGATAGTTGCGCCTCATCGGCGCCTTTGTCGAGAAAGTGGTTTTTCGGCACGGCTGAAGCCGTGCCCTTTCACGAATCTCCTCAATCCACGGGCGCGGTTTTGCGTCGGCCGCATTCTAGTTCTTCACCGTCATGGCCTCGGAATCCACCGCCTTCTTTCCGGTGATGCCTTCGAGTCCGGCGAGAATGCCGCGGTATTCGTTTTTGTCGCACTGCATGGCTAGGCCGCCCTTTTGGTCGCCGTTGGCCCAGACGAGTCCGACGTAGTGCTTCTTGGATTTGCTGAGCGCAACCAATGCGCCTACGCCGAGCGTGAATACGCCGACGGCGACGGCGGTGCCGACGCGGCGGTGAACGTCCTGGCCATAGCTGATTTCGGTGACGGAAGCGGCCGGGATGGTGGCGAGGATGGCTCCGCCGTTGACGAGACGGATCTGGTTGGAATCGATGATGAGCCGGATGCCGGCGCCGGTTTTGGTGTCGGTGAGGGAGCCTCCGTCGTAGATGACTTTGTAACCGTTGTCCCCGGCAACGGTGACGGCGGGGAGGGAGAGCAGAAGAAGCAAAGCGAGAATGCGCCTCATGGTTATGCACCTCATGGTTCGTCCTCCTTGCGGACGATTAAGTTTTCCCGGGGTCTGGTGCGGACAACGACGGCTTACTAGGGGAGGGGTAAAACATACGCTGGGGTGGGGTGGGAGTCAAGGGCTTCTGGCTTCTGGCTAAATCTTGGACATCCCGTCGGAGCTGAGGATTGGGATGGCGGTTATCCGGGGCCTGGCGGGGGACGGGGCTTTACGGCATGGCTGAAGCCATGCCCTTTCACGTTGCTCTCCAGGCCCGTGGAATCCCACGTCTCGCAAAAGCAGCGAGACGTTGGGGCACCCGCGAGACATGGGCGCGGCCGGCATCGAGAGAATGCCTCTCTGGGTTTGTCGCACTACACGCTGGTATGGGGTCCCCGGCTGCGCTCAAAGCAGGCTCTTTCGCAAAGTGCGCGAAGGGATGGGGCGCGCGCTAAGGCCTTCACCACGGGGAACACAGAGGATCACAGGGAAAATCAGTGACTCGTAAATGTCGATCAGTTTGTACGCACTCCGCCCGTTCAAGAGCAAAAGCAACGGCGACGGACAGGAGTGTCCGTCCCACACGAGAAATCTCAGGATGACTGAGATCCTTCGACTGCGCTCGGGATTTCGGCGGCGGGCTGGGACGCCCGCCGAACGCTTCAAGTTCGTCGCCGATCCGAAGATTGGTGCCGGATTGGGACGTGGAGCGCGAATTTCCCGTTTTGGCGTCGCCTGGGAAATTTCTTGTCAAGCCCCCTTGACGGCGACTTTCTTTGTAGCGTGCTGATTCTATTCCGACAATAAATTTCGAAATCGTGTCTCACTTGCTGCTTCCATTTGCTAGTCTGGATATATAGGGAGTAAATGCGAGGCGCGGCCCACAAAGCCGCGCCTTTTTTGTTTGCAATGAGAAATGGAGCTTTGGAAATGGAGACGAGTTGGCAGGTGAGTGGGGAGGATGCGCGGCGTCCGAATACGAAGCGCACGGGGGAATTCTCGGAGGCGGCGTTCCTGATGAAAGCGTCGGCGGAGGGATTTGCGGTGACCAAGCCGTGGGGCGACAGCGAGCGCTATGACTTTATTGTGGATTCAGGGCAGCGGTTGTGGCGGGTGCAACTGAAGTGTACGGCGACGTTGCGGGCGCGGGGATATGACGTGCAGTCGATCTACTCGGTGTATGGCAGAGGCAAAGTGTGTTACACGGCGAAACAGATCGACGTGCTGGTGGCGTACATCATTCCGAAAAACGCGTGGTACGTATTGCCGATCGAGGCGTTTGCGCCGGCGCGGAGTTTGAGGTTTTATCCGGATATCGAGTGCAAGCGGGCCAAGTGGGAGGGGTATCGGGAGGCTTGGGGGTTGATGAGGTAGTAGATCAAGAGCGGCCACGGATTTGCACGGATCTTCACGGATTAAACCGCCGAACCCTTCACCACGGGGAACACAGAGGATCACAGGGAAAATCGGTGACTCATAAACGTCGGTCAGTTTGTACGCGCAAGGACGGCGAGACGTGGGGCGGCCTTCGGTGGCTATGGATTTTACATTTTAGAGGGCCCTCTGGGAGGGTTGAGGAATTCGCGGTAGGATGGTGGCGTCTGCTGCCGTGATCTCTGGGAGGCAACCATGCGCGCATCTGTCTTTTATCGAATCGCTGCTGTTCTTCTGCTGCTGCTTGATGCCGGACACACCTCTGGGTTTCCCTGGTCCGATCCGGCGTGGGGAGTGGATCTTGGCCCCATGCGGTCCAGTCACTTTTACATTATGGGGTTTAGCCGGACTTATTGGGATTTTTATGTTGGGTTCGGACTGTTGCTCAGCGTGTACGTTCTAATGGCGGTGCTATTGGCGTGGCATCTCGGCGGGCTTCCGCCAGAGTCTTTGGCGCGCATGCGCGGCACCGCGTGGACGTTTGCGCTCTGCTTTGCCGCCATCACGGTTTTGAGCTGGAAATATCTTTTTGTTATTCCCGTCGTTTTCGCAATCGTAATTACATTATGTTTGACTGCGGCGGCATGGCTTTCGGGGAGGAGGGATTCCCGGCTCAATGCATAGGTCCTTCGCTTCGATCAGGATGACAAGAGGGTGGGGGCATTCGTGGCTGCGAAAGTTTATGATTGCGGATCGCACACCGGGGGATACATATGTGCTTTTCGGCGGCCGCCAACTTTACGGGTAGCGGAGTTCTGGGGACGGTCGGTGTGCTCACGCTGACCAAGGTGAGGCACAGGCGCGAAGTGATGTTTGCCACTCTGCCTTTGCTGTTCGCCATTCATCAGTTCACGGAAGGTTTCGTGTGGCTGGGATTGGACGGCATGCTCTCGCCTGCGGTCACGCGCGCCATGGCGGCGGCGTTCATGCTCTATGCGCAGGGGCTGCTGCCATTTCTCATACCGCTTAGCGTGTGGCTGTTCGAGCCCACGGCCAAGGCCCGCAGGCGAATGCTGCCGTTCCTGGTGATTGGCGGAGGCACGACGCTGTATATGCTGTGGGCGCTGACTGCATACCCGTTTCAGGTGTACGTCAAGAACAACAGCATCGTGTACATCAATCCCGCGACCAACAACACGGCGGTGGCGGTGCTGTATGTGATCGCAACCTGCGGTTCGCTGTTTTTCTCGAAGGTGAAGGACATGGTGATTTTCGGGGCGGCGAACTTCATCATTCTGCTGGCGGTGATGGCGGTGAAGCGCTACGCGTTTACTTCGTTATGGTGCGCGTATGCGGCGGTGGCGAGTGTGATCATCCTGGCGTACTTCTGGAAGAGCATTAAACTCAGGCCGTTTGAGTATGCGTAGGGGGATGGAGTGGGAATTGCGCGGGGGCGGGGAGAGCGGGTATATTAACGGAGCGCTGCGGTGTTCAGTTGCCTGCTTGAAATATACCGGCTACGTCGATGTCTCTGGTTCGCCTTCAATCGTTGATTCTCTCGCAGGATTCCGACAACCTCTACAACATCCTGATCGCGCTGGTTTGCGGATTTACGTCCCTCAACATTCTTAACCTGCTGACCCGGCCGGCGCAGCCTGTCCGCGGCCTTACTTTCGGCGAGATGCTGGCGGTGACGGGAGCGGTGGTCTCTCTGCTTCTGTTGGGAGTGGAGATGCTCCACGTCTATCACGTTCTTCCGATCAAACTGCAGCCGTGACAGGAATGTGCGGGCGTCCTGACGGTTGCCGCGTGTCCCGCCCTGCCGCAGAGAACGCGACAAGGGTGGGGACACCGGCGAGAGCAGGCAGCTACATGGTGAAACTGAGTGCGAGGTTGACGCCCGGATACACCGGGTTGCACAGGTAATACACGCCATCGATGTCGACCACGAAGACTTCCTGCGTGTAGAGCCAGTTGGCTGGCCAGACGCCAACGAATCCGAAGGAATAGCCACCGTACGCGAAGCGGCGGTTCCTATAATCGCCTTCGCTGACACGGAAGGTGTGTTCCCGTCCGAAATTGGCGCGGAAACGGTCGTCTGGAATGCGGCCGTGCTGCGCCTGGTTTCCAGACCTAGCCTGTTGTTGGTGTTGCTGCGTGGTTTTTTCTTCCTGCCTGGTGTTCTTCACTTCCTGCTGGGTTTTCTCTTCCTGTTTGACGTTCTTGTGTTCTTCCTGCGTGGTTTTCTCTTCTTCTTGCTTTGCGGATTTGGCTTCTTGCGCCTTCTTCTCTTCAGGTTGGGCGCGTTTCTCTTCCGCTTTGGCCGGTTTGGCTTTCTCTTCCTGTTTGTCTTTCTGCTCTTCGTGCTGCTCCTGGGCGTAGAGGGGAGCAGCGATTCCGAGGATCAAAGACAGGGCCGTGGTGGTGATGATTCCGAATGCTTTCATGAGTTTCTCCTTTAGTGCTGATCGCGGACGTTTTACTGCAAGCTTCCGGTGGTGGTCGGGACCGGGTTGCCAATGGCTTCGCCGGACACGAGCAGTTCCACTCTGCGGTTCTGTTGGCGTCCGGCAGAGTTATCGTTGGAGGCGACTGGCAAAGTGTTGCCGAAGCCTTTGGCGCTGACTGCAGCGGTGGCCACGCCCTGGTTGACCAGGTAATCGCGCACCGAGCCGGCGCGGTTTTCTGACAGGGTCTGATTCATGGCATCGCCGCCGACGTTATCGGTATAGCCCCCGACTTCAATGTTGAGTCCAGGGTAGGCCAGCAGAATGCCGGCGACCTTCGCAAGCTTCTCCCGTGCACCCGGCTTTAATGAATATTTTCCGGTGTCAAACAGAACATCGGACATGCTGACAATCAGCCCGCGCGCGCTGTCGCGAGTTTGAAGGATGGAATTCAACTGCTCAGATAATCGCGTGCGCATGGCGGCTTTGTCGGTGTCTGCCTGTTGTGCGTTCAGTTGAGCCTGCTCGGCGGCCAAACGGGATTGCTCGGCGTCAGCCTGGGCAGCGGTGACGGCTGCAGCGGATGCGGCCTGGCTGGCAGCCAGATCAGCTTGCGCTTTTGCGGCATCCGCCTCAGCTTGCTCTCTCTGGCGGGTGGCCTCATCGGCCTGCGCCTGCGATTGTGCCTGGGCGTCAGTAGAAGCCTGGCGTTCGTTGGCCAGGCGCTGTTCGTCCATTCGCTTGACGGCAATGGCGCGGGCATCTTCGGCGGTCTGCACCACCTCACGGGCGACCGCGATCATGGGCTTGCGGTCGAGGTGTTTCCTGGCGGCATATTCATCGGCGTTATTCATCAACTGGACGGCATGCTGATAGCTGTCACTGGCGTACTGCTCGGCGCCCTCGGATTGGGCGATGCGCAGTGCATTGCGGGCTTCGAAATATTCCAACGGCAAGTTTGCATTCAGAACCACCGGATCGAACTTGTAGCCGGTGGGGATATAGCCGCCGCGTTCGAGAAAGTCGTGCTGGGTATCGAGGGCCTCGATCGTTCCTTTGGTGTCCTCGCGAATTACGTTCTCGATCACCACCACATTGCTGGGCTGACGCACGGCATAATAAGGTTCCGCAGTGACCACCAGTGCGAAGGCCTGAAGATCAGTAGTGACATCCAACTTGCTACGGCTGTTGTCCCCCACCAATACCTCCCCCAGGTTGATGGCACGGCCTTCGGGCGAAATGGCCCAGAGGATATAGGTCAGGTATTCGCTACCGAACGTCGTGGGCTTTTGCAGATTGCCAAATTCGACTTCGATTTCGATATAGCCCTTTTTGCTTTCTACTTTGGCTTGGCCGTTGGCCTGGGGCATCAGATCGGTGCCGGCGAAATCGAGCTTGGTGGCTCCGCCGCGATGTTTGTAATTGACCGCCTTGACGCTGCGACTGACTACGGTTACGTGAAATGTGGGCGTCGGACTCAGGGGTTCGAGGGCCAGGCTGGGCTGGGAATTGGTTTGAGCTACTGCACTCAAACTCAGTGCGGCTGCGACGGCTAAAAGCATCTTGGTTTTCACAAATGTCTCCTTGTGGCAGAGGTCTGCCGGGTTACGTTTCTCGGGCTGGGTTGACGGTCCGCTGTTGATAAGAAATCCGTTCATCCCTTGCCAATACGGATATTGCTAAGGTTGTGAAACAGTCCAAATACGTTGAGCAGCCACAGAACCACGGCAATGACCACGACGCCATTTAGAATTGACTTGATGGTCCCCTGCATGGGGATGAAGCGATTCACCAGCCACAGCAGAACACCCACCACGATGAGAACTTCCAGGAGCTGAATTAAAGGCATGACCTTGACCTTTCTTCTTTCGGGGGCTAACCCTTCCCATCCGCCAAGAGGGGTTGCCCTAATTTCCAAGTTCGAGGAGCGTTAGGGTCGAATCGTGTTAGCCGGAGGTTTTCACGGCATACACGCGGATGAAGGAGCATCAAGCATGACAGGCGCAGACTGTGGTGTCTGAGCAAGATAGCTCATATGTGGGATTGGGGTTGCTATGCCCAATAAGCGATTGGAGCAGACTTTGGCAGCCTCAGCTCGTCCGACGCGGTTCAGCGGCTCACGGGCATGGTTACGTCCGGAGATCAAATTCTCCACCACAATCAAAGCAGACCCGGTAGGTGCGGTGTTTGATGGTGAACACGCGACTCATGCGACGGTGGTGGCACCCAAAGACAAAACGGAGAGCCCAAAGCAGCGGGTTCATCGGTCATGGTCCCGTCTGCGCTCGCAGCAGCATCCATTGGCGTCCAGCCAAACCAGTAGCGAACGAACGCTGGCCCGAGCCAAGGCAATGGAACAATCAGCCGCGCCGTAATAAAGGTTGAGGGTGTCGCCATCCGGATCCATCGTATATCCGCAAGGGAAGACGACATCGTCGACGTCGCCGTGACGCTCGTAGTCGGCCTCCGGCCCAAAGATCCACGAGTCACCTCGCAGTAAGCATTTCTCCGGACTCTCCAGGTCGAAGAGGGCCAGACCCAAGCGATAGAGACAGCCCGAAGGTGTGTGGCGTACGCCGTGGTAGAAGACGAGCCATCCTCTGGCAGTCTCGATAGGCGGGGGCGACAAGCCAATCTTGTTCGCGTCCCACCAGGCGCCGCGGCGTGCTTCCAGCATGAGCTTGTGCCTGCCCCAATAACGCAGGTCCGGAGAATAGGAAATCCACATGTGGGCCCCGAGTGTGGTCATGGGGCGGTGAATCAGGGCCCAGCAGCCGTCGATGCGGCGAGGCAGAAGCGCGGAGTCTTTGTCGTCAGGCGGCATGATGACGCCATAGCGTTCGAAGCTGCGAAAATCCTTGGTCAGAGCCAGAGACACTCCCGGGCCACCGCGCGAATAGGAGGTGTACGTAACGACGTATTGCTGCAGCTCTGGTACGAAAGTGATGCGCGGATCCTCGATGCCCCAGATTTCCTCGGGGTACTCCTTGGGGGTCGGCATCAACGTCGGCTCACGATCAATCTCCCAGCCGTCCACGCCGTTGCGGGAGCGGGCGGCGCAAAGATGCGACAGGCCGCGCCGATCTTCCACCCGGCACAGCAGCAGGGTCGAACCGTCGGCCAGTAGAGTTGCCCCGGCGTTGAAGACGCTGTTGATGGTGTATGGCCAATCCTTGGCGGTGAGGATGGGATTGGCTGGATGGCGGAGCAGCAGGGATTCGTAGCTGGTATTCGCGGGCTTTGCGATTGTAGTTTCGTTCACAGTCATGACTGGATCTCCATTTGCTCGGGCTCTTGCAGCGCGCGCATTTCCAGGAGCGCCATCAGAAACGACAGGGTTGATTCCGCTCCCTGGTTCTGATTGGCGCGATCGGGATGCAGGCCGTCCCGGCAACCGCCGGTTATGGAGTCATAAAGCGGAAGTTGCAGATCGTTGTCGCCAAGAAACCAGTTGAAGGCCGACCAAGCTTCCCCGCGCCAGCGGCTGTCTCCAGTGACGCGGTAGGCTTCGAGACACGCAGAGACCGCGCCGGCGGCTTCAATCGGCTGTTGATCGAAGCGGGCCTTTTCACCACCCTTACGGTAGAAGCCCTGTGACCCGATGGGGACGAAGTGGCCATTGGTTTCGCAGCGCTGCAGGGTCACGAGCCAATCCAGCGCCTCGAGGCCGGCGGAAATCATACCGTTATCGGAACACGCTGAGCCCACCAGCAGCATAGCCTGGGGCAATCTGGCGTTTCCGTAGGCGAGGACATCCTCGAACCAATTCCAGTCCGGGCTACGGACTGCTTCATACATCTTGAGCAATCGCTGGGTCAGCGCAGACCTTACTCTCTGAGCATCGCGGTCTCCAGGATACGAATGGAGGTATTCCTGAATTCCGAGCAGGGTGTAGGCCCAAGCGCGCGGACTGCTGAATTCCACCGCGGCGGGGAGGGAATACTCGAACAAACGCCCGGCAGCACCGCGTAATCCCTGATCTTCGGACCGGCCCAACACCGTTCCCAGCGCCCACAAGGTGCGTCCATGACAGTCTTCGCTCCCGTGGGCGGAGCCGTTCGCTTCGATCCATCGGCGATCGTAGCCGAGAAAGTTTCTGAATCTACCTTTTGAGGGATCGAAGGCATGTTCGAGGAATGCCAAATACAAGGGCGACGAATCTGTGGCAATCAAACTCAAAGGCTCTGAGCCGGTTCTTGTAAGTTGCTCCAGCAGCACAGTAAGAACCAGTGCGCGGGCATTGTCGTCCGTGGTATATCCCTCTTTGCGGTTAGGGATAGTAAAGATCGAGTGTTGCAACATTCCTGTATTGTCGGTCAGCCGGTTCAGGTGATTCAGTTTTAACTCGGGGAGGTGATCCAGCCCCTTCTTGTTAGCGCGGGCCGTGAACTGAACCCGTGGATTCTCCATTCGATCGCTGCGCACGCGCGCAAAACTCTCCATGTAACCCTGCGCCACTCTTTTCCAGATCATCTCCCGCCCGTACACATAGGCGCGTTTACGCATGGAGTGGCGTATCGCCGGCGTATCCAGGAGTTCGATGGTCTTGTTCGCGATCGCTGGGGGATCTTGGAATGGGACCAGCGCACCACGACGGTCGTCTAACAACTCGATCGCATGCCAGTAAGGCGTCGAGATGATAGCCTTGCCTGCTCCGAGCGCATAGGCCAGCGTCCCCGAAACTACCTGCGCCTCGTGACGATACGGAGTGATGTAAATGTCCGCCGCACCAATGAACTCAGCCATCTCCTCAGGACTGACGAAGCGGTCGAAGAAGATCACTCTGGACTCCACTCCCATTTCTTTTGCCAAAGCCTGCAAGTATTCGCGATAGTGATCCCCTTCGTGGCGGAGAATATGAGGGTGGGTTGCACCGGCGACGATGTAGGCAACATTGGTGTGTTTGGCCAAAATTTGAGGCAGAGCTTGAATGACGTTTTCAATTCCCTTGTTTGGAGAGAGCAAGCCGAAGGTGAGGAGTACGGCTTTGCCTTCCACACCGAACCGGTCTTTGTAGAAATTGGGATCAAGGAAGGGCAGGTCGGGGACGCCGTGAGGGACCATATCAATCTTGCTGCCGGGAACCTTGAAAATTTCCTGCAAGAACTGGGAGGAGAGCTGGCTCATGACAATGAGCCGGTCCGAAAGTTCTGCAATCTCTTCCATCACCGTTCGTTGGCTGGGACTTGGCTCGCGCAAAACCGTGTGCAGCGTGGTCACCACGGGCATCTTTAAGGCCCGCAGCAAATGCAAAATATGGCTTCCTGCCAGCCCGCCGAAGATTCCATACTCGTGCTGCAGGCAGACCATGTCGATATTGTTGAAGTTCAGAAATTCGGCCGCTTCTTCATACGACCTCACGTCGTCCTGGACGAGCGACCATCGCACCCGGGGGGGATAGTCATAGCCCTGTTCCGTGTCGTTCACCGGCAGGGCCAACAACTGGGCCGTGCCGTACTCGGCGGAGATGGCCGCGCACAAGTCGGTGGTGAAGGTAGCAATTCCGCATTGCCGCGGAAGATGATTTCCGATCACGGCGATTCGACTGGGCAGCGACGGCTTCGATTGCGATCGGAGGCGTGCTGCGGGGGCCCCTTTCTGCAGCAGAGGGCGCGGGCGGGCGACTTTCAGTACCGGCTCGGGAACCGCGGTGATGGGTAGCGACATTTGTCCTTCATGTGGTGACAACAAGGTTCTGAAAGGGGCTGATCCTTAGTATTCAACGAAAGCGGGCTTGCGGACTGGTCAGAATTGACCAGTTATGCCCGAGTGGGTCTTATGTGTGCTCGATCACGGGAGACTTGGGGCGTTTGGCTGCGCGGATCTGTTCGGCGGTGAAGGCGCATCCGCAAGTGCTGCAGCGCCAATAATTGGACGAGACAATCGCGAGCCCGGGAGCAGTCTGGTTCTCCGGGTGTCGGGCTTGCACCAACTCGCTGCCGCATTCTGGACATTGTCGGTGAGTCATAGTCTCCGGTCAACGGCTCTTCAGTGGAAGGGACTGGGTCTCCTCGGCGGTAAGCCGAGAAAGATCGCAATATCCGTATCCTTTCAAACAGGCCGTGTAGTTACGCTTATGCTCGGCATCAGCCAGTTGGGTGGTTTCAGGGGCAGTCAATCTTGCGTAGTCACAGGTTTCCTGGCCGTCCTTGCAGGCTGAGAAGTTGCGCCGGTGATCCGAGTTGTCTATTTGCTGCGCTTCTGAAGGAGTAAGTTTGGAATGGTCGCACTCATCCCAGCCATTCTCACAGTTCTGCGTGTTGCGCAGGTGTTCGGCGGACGTCACTTCCCTGATTTCCGAAGGAGTGAGCCTGGAGTGATCGCAAAGCCCCGAACCATTCCTACAGTTGGAGACATTGAGTTCGCGCCTGGCGGCGTCCACGACTCTGGCTTCCGACGGACTCAGCTGGGAGAGGTCGCAATCACCGAGCCCGTCCTTGCAGTCGGCCAGATTGCGGCGGTGTGACGCAAGGGATGAATCACGGACTTCGGACGGAGTGAGCCGGGAAAGGTCGCAGGTCCCGATGCCGCTGTTGCAGTCAGAGACATCGCGCTGATGATCAGCTACCGCCAGCGCTGTCGCTTCCGGCTGAGTAAGGATAGAACGGTCACAGGGGTCGAAACCATTCCGGCAGTTGGAAAGATTGCGCGCATGCTGGGCGAAAGCGACGTCGGCTAATTCCGATTGGCTCAGTTTTGAGCGATCGCAAGTTTCGCGATTGGCCTTGCAGGCTTCCAGGTTCGATGGAGCGGACTGAGCAAATAGAAGGATGGGGAACAAAGCGAGGCAGGCGGTTAAGAAATATGTATGTAGATTCGTTTTCATGTTTAATCTCCGTAACCGCTCGTCTTTCGCCGCTCCGCAATTGACATCTTGGTTGCGCCGACCGGAACCCCAGCGGGGTCCCGGCCAGTGCATCCGTGCCCTGCAGGCACAGTTACTTGGCATCTTCCTTGGCTTCGGCGATGCGCGCCTGTTGGCCTGCATCGGACACAGCCTTCATGAACGCTATTGCACTCTGGGGCGTTGCCACTTTGCCCGAAAGAATGTTGCGGAAGCGCTTGTGGTTACCGTAAATAGCCAGTGTCGAGTCGTTGTCCTGCTCGATCACTGCACCTTCCAAAGTCAGGCCGGCGAACACGCCCTTGGAGCGCGAGTAGGTGAGCATTTCAGTGTTCATCTTCCAGTCAGTTCCGGCGGAGGCATGACGGCCAACCGGGCCGGCTGCTACCGATCCTTCACCGGTGAGGGCAAACTTGCTGGAAAGCAGGTGCTGGAAACCTTGGTCGTTCATGACCAGCATGACCAGGTCCACGCCTTCAACACCGATCTGCAATCCCCAGCTGCCGCCGCCGACGGAGACAAATGCCGGCGCACTCCAGCCTTCAGCGGTGCGGCAAGTGGCCACGCCACGTCCATGCTTGCCACCAAATATGAAGCCACCTTTAATGAGATCTGGGACTACTAGGATGCACTTTGCATTGCTCAGCACTTCTTCGGGAATACCCTTGTCCGGGGTTGCCATGATGGCGTGCAGAACATCCACGGATTTTTGCAGGCGGTCAACCGTGTCTTCGCGCGCCGAGCCGGCGAACGCGTAAGTTCCAAACAGGCCCAAGAAGCCCATCAATAAGACTGACATTGTTTTTTTCATGAATTGTTCCTTTTAGGTGCGAAGCTAAGAGAAGAGAACTTCAGATGGGCTGACTTAGCTCAGAGGACCTGAAAGAGAGACAGGAGGCTCGTCTCTAGGATCATGATCGCTCAAGGGGAAAGGAATAGATGGTCTAAATTGCTCACTTTGGTTTGGGGGGTCAAGAGTAAGAACCCGCAGGCTTGAAGGTCCGGGCGGCGGGCCGCGCGAAGACGTGCCCCCCGGTTTGGAGCTCACTCATCAAAGTGAGCAATCCTGCACAGAAGCGCTGTCGCCGATGTGTCATTGTGGGCTGTCGACTCCAGGTCCTTCATCGTGCATCGTTTTCTTACACGGGTTCGTAGGTGGCTTTCCTTGGTCACTGATCCATTGGGAAAGCTCTTCGCCACGGAAACACTCTCCAGGGATTTCCGATCACAGAGGATGTGCCCGTTTTGCGGACTGATCACGGCACGGTCTAAGGCATTCTGCCTGGAGTGCGGGAAGTCGTTGCGAGAAGTTCACCCCTGAGAGTCAGATAGGTAGAGGAGACACGCATGCTTTGGACGATTTTCGTTGTGCTTTTGATCCTGTGGCTTCTAGGTTTCAGTCTGCACGTGGCCGGCGGTTTGATCCACCTGTTGCTGGTGGTGGCCGTGGTGGTTCTGGTGATCAACCTGGTAAGCGGACGGCGGGGGTAGAGATCTGCCCCGCCCGCGTCCCTACTTGTGTTGAGCAAGGATGCGAAGGCCGCGGCTGGTCATAGACTTCAGGATTCGCAGGACCGCGTCGCCCGAGGTTTCAGGGCGGGCATAACTGGCCGCCGCCAGATCGCGGTCGAGATGGGTCTTGACGGAAGGATGTCCGGTGCTGGCAGTGCACCTGGCTCGCGGTTTGGCTCCGCACATGGGGCAGCGCACGGACAGGATCTGCTTCAAGGTGAGTTTCTCAGGCTTCACAACAATCGGATTCACAATGCCCCACGACTACCCAGTTTGGCCGGCACCCATGCCCGCACATGCAGCAAGGTTGCATGCTGGTTGATGGCGGCTGCAGCTTGGGTACGGCGGTTGCCGATAGTGTTGTCGAAATCGAGGGTAGTGACGCTATGTTCGCAGAAGGTACATTTGAATGTGATGCCGCCGTTTCTCGGATTGATAGTGTAATATCTCACACCTTCATTCTAGTCCTTCTGGCAGCGTTGGCTTCGGGGCAATGGGTGTGCGACCTTTGGAGGAGAAACCGTCTTCGTCGGGAGACGAGTCAGAATTGAACAGTTCCATTGCGGATGCTGCGCCACATTTTGCGTGAAAAGGGCAGTGCCCTTTCGTCCATCGCCATTTGCGCAAGGATGGCCTGTCGACGTTCCACGCCGTCCCAGGACCTGCGAAGACTCCGCGGATTTGCCGGCGGTTCAGTTTCCAGACGGCCTTCATGACGCTCGGTAAGTTTCGCCCTCAAAACAGAATGGACGGTCTCCAACAAAGAGATCGGTCCATCAGACTTGGCCACGAGCGCATCTACAGCTTGCAAAGCGTCGTCCGGCAGATCGACGTCCCCAGCGAGCATGATGATGGGAACATTGGGTTTTACCCGCTTGATCGCCGTCGCTACGACCGCACCATCTAAAAGACCCAAATGGTAGTCCAGCACAATTGCATCCACGGGTCGGGACATGAAAAGCCGCAAACCCTCCTGACCGTTGGTTGCGGTCACCAGTTCATAGTGTTCTTGCAACAGACTTAGCTGAGCGGGGTCCCGGTGAATACACAGTAGAGTGCTGCTGGTGGCCATACCCCTCAGATATACAGGGGGACGTACCGCGATGCTGTGCAAAAGTGCACACAATTGGGGCTTGGCGGCGGACTCGTGGGCATCTTCCAGTCCGCGGGAGTTTCCGCTTATTTCTCAGTCGCTGAGTTTAGCTCTTTCGGCAACCTTGGCGCGCACCTCGTCGCAGATTCGGGTGAGCACCGGCACCAAGTGGCTGGGAGTTTCGTGCTTAGGAATGAAAGCATCGACCTCGTTCAACACGTGCTCCGGCAGTTCCTGGTCGCTGGAAACCATGACGATCGGCATTTGGGGCTTAAGCCTTTTTATTTCCAACGCGACTTCATGCCCAGTCATGTCGGGCATGTGGTAGTCGACGATCACAACATCGACCCCACCGGTAGCGGCAATCTGCAGCCCATGCCGGGCGGTGGCGGCGGCGAGCACCGTATATCCTCGCCTTTCGAGCAGCGCTCTTTGGTATTCCAGCACGCCGTCATCGTCGTCGATACAAAGAATTGTCTTCGAGGTTGAAGGATTGGACATAATTCAGGCCCCCACGCGCACATCATCGTTGATGGGGCGAACAAGCGCTGATCAAAATTGCACACCAGGCAAAGATTGTTGCTCGGGGTGATTCTGTTGCCGCATGTCACCTGGCTCCTGGTCAATTGTGAGCAGATTTCTGAATCAACACCGGCTAGGCTGATCGTTGCCCCAAGGTAGCAGAGGATCTCATGACAAGACCCTACTCTGACTTTCCGTCCATGGTGTGACAAGCGCGCTGGTCCAGTGATGGCTGGCTCCTCTGAGATCCGCGAGAACAGGCAATCGGCATGAAACTTGGAAAATGGTGCGTCGTAATTCTCGCGGTGCTTTGGCTGCCACAGATGAATGCGGCTGTTACCGTTCTGCTCGAAGAACCCTATGGTTATGACGGGGTGTTTGGTGGTGCTGGCCATGCAGCAGTTTATCTAAGCCGGGTCTGCGCGGCCTCGCTCTCGTCTTTGCGGCGCTGTGACGAGGAAGAGCACGGCGTAGTGATTAGCCGGTACAACGGCATCGGCGAACGTGATTGGATTGCGATTCCGCTCCTTCCTTATTTGTATGCCGTTACCAAATCAGAGAGTATCCCCGCTTACGCTGACAGCAAGACTGCCGCATTGCTTAGGGACCAATACCGGCACGAGTTTCTGCAGGAGATTGCGGCTGACGATCACTCGGGGCAGGCACCGGGTGGGAATTGGGTGCAACTGATCGGGTCTTCCTACAATCGCACCACTTTCACTTATGAACTTGAAACCACTGCGCAGCAGGATGACGAGTTGATCGGCTGGCTCAACCGCCGTCAGAACCGTCCTTTATATAGAGCTGTCACGCGCAATTGTGCGGATTTTGTTCGCGACATCGTGAACTTTTATTATCCGAAAGCAGTGTCACGAGGCATCGTCGCGGATTTTGGCATCACCACCCCGAAACGGGTTGCGAGGTCCATCAGCAAGTACAGCCGCCGGCATCCAGACTTGGAATTCGTGAGTCGGGTGATTCCGCAAGTGCCGGGGAGCATTCGACGCAGCCGGCCGATCCGCGGCATGGCGGAATCCGTCTTCAAATCCAAGAAGTATTTGCTTCCACTGGCGTTTTTTCAGCCCTATGTCGCCGGTGGCTTTGCGGCAGCCTACCTGATTGATGGTCGTTTCAAGACGGACAGAAAAGCGATAATTTTCACCCTAAACGCTGTCGAGCCGCCGCTGACGGCGAACCGACAACACGTCTACAGAGAAGAACTGGGCGAATTGCATCGGACCCTGGATGGACTGGTTGCGGTGAAGGCAATTGAGAAATGATGTCTCGACGGAGTCTGCCGACTTCTACTTGCCAGCTGTTTGCGAACGGGCGCCGGCGATAGCCAAGGCGATCCCGCCCGCGATCAGCACCGCGCTGATGACTGGGGATACGCGCTCACTGTGGCTGGTTTGGATCCCCAGGTTCGCGTCGCCGATTTTGATGCCCTCGGTCTCACTGTGGGGAATGGGTACGAGCAGGGATGCAATGCCCAGCACCATCAAGAGCAGACCCGCATAGAGCAACATTTTCATAAATGGTTCCTCCGATTCATGCGTTGTAGGAATGCGCCGGGCCCCATCCGCAGCCTTGCAATTGTGCGATCGCGGGCAACAAATGGCTAGCCAAATGATCTTTAGCGATGAAAAGATCCACCAGTTTCAAGGCTTCTTCAGGAACATCCACGGTTGCGGAAAGCATGATGATGGGTGCCTGAGGGTTGAGCCGCCTCAGTTGGCGGGCGACCTCTTGCCCATTCATTTCGGGCATGCAATAGTCCACGATCACAACGTCAACTGGATACATGGAGGCCAGTTTCAGTCCCTTGCCACCGCTGGCCGCGGTTAGAACGGTATAGCCGAAGCTCTCCAGAAACGATTTCTCGCATTCCAGCACGTCCTCGTCATCGTCGATGCAGAGCAGCACTCCGTTTTGGAGTTCCGAGCCATCGGAGAGAGGCATGGTTGACCCTCAAGAACCATTTTCAACATCCAGAGTTGGGGAATCTGTTCACAATTGCACAATTCGACGGCTGGGCCCGGACCCGTCCGTTGCATTTACCCGCTAATTATTTGTGCCAAACTGTGCAATTTTGAACAGTCGTGCCGGGAGTGGCGGTTGTATTGTGCTTTCTGCAACGTAGGTGCTTGGCGGCTCTCCTACCTAGTAGAGGGCGGCCCGGGTGGGCATGGGTTAGTGTCGGCGAGATCGACCTTCGACCCTTACGCCCGCCCATTTTTATGTCTGGTGCGCTGCTTGCCGTGGTGTTGAACCGTTATTGCGCCCCGAGACACACGGCCGGTTTATCTTAGTTTTCTGCTTCCGGGTGCTCTTGGTTCCTTGGGTGGTCGGGGCAAACGTGCCGGGTAAATTCCTGGTCGCGCTGCAACTCGAAGTTGCGCATCATTTCATCGAAAGATGTGCCGATAGGCGCACCCGAAGCTTTGAACCGCCAGCTACATTCGGAGCAACCAAAACCTCGAAACCGCGGTTCTTCAATCCAAAGCAGCTTACGCACAGCGGCCCTCGTCGCTCCGACCCGTCACGAAGCGTTGCCTTCGCACTTTGCGTCCGGTAATTGGGTTGGGCGCCCCCTCCAGAGAGCTCACACCGAGCCCCACATCGGCTACCCTCAGAGCTGCTTGAGCCGCCCTAACCCGCGAGCACGATACCGCAGTTCCAGTCATACGGGTCAACTCTTAGTAGCTCTTAGCACAATGCGGGCCGTGCATCTTATTGACATTATTAAGGTTCGCGTACGCATACGCCTTCGGCTCGTCGGCACGATTAGATATCGCGTAGGTTTTCAGTTGCAGGATACGATTTTTTGCAATACGATTTGCGGCGCGCACCTAGTGCCCGAAGATTAAGGAGGCCCAGGCATGGGACGAAACGGAAACGGCAGCCACTATGCGTCGGTGAACCGCTCGGATGTTCCGCAGGGCCGTAAGGGAAAACATCGAAAGGCAGTATCAGACATTCTGTCCGACCTTTCGAAGCTGAATGACCAACAAGCAGTCAAGATTCCGCTAAGCAGTTTGAATGGCGAGAAGATGCAGAATCTCAGGTCAGCTTTGAACCGAGTAACGCGAGACATGAAAATTCCCGTGGTCACGTCGAGCGACGAGAAATACCTATACGTTTGGCGTGCCGACGCCTCGAAGAGTACGGGCGCAAACCAGTAGCAGGCATGGGAATTAAGAGTGGCAAATCGCTTTCGCGGATGCACTCAGTCGTGGAGAACGACGTTGAGCAGTGAACTGTGAACCTGCAACCCGCCTTCAACCCCACCGGCGTAGTGAATGAAGCCCATCTTGCGGAAGCGGTTCATGAAAAAGCTGACTCGTGACCGGGTAGTGCCGACCATTTCTGCCAGAGTCTCCTGACTGATCTTGGGAACCACAGTCTCGGGCACACCTTCTTTACCAAAGTGAGCCAGCATAAGCAGAACGCGGGCCAGTCTTTTCTCGCTGGAATTGAACAGCTGGTCTACCAGGTCCTCTTCGTAACGGATATTGCGGGCCAGCAGGTAGGCGACGAACATGTCAGAGAGTGCGTGTTCGCGGTGCAGCACATCCATCATCGCCTTTTTCTCGATGCGCAGCAGATGGCAATCTGTCATGGCATCGGAGGACCCCATGCGGAGAGCCTGCCCTGCCAGGGCGCCTTCCCCGAAAAAATTCTGGTCACCCAATATACCGATGGTGGCTTCCTTGCCGACCTTGGAGACAACGCTGAGCCTGACTTTGCCCTTCTGGATATAGAAGACTGCATCGGCCGGATCGCCCTGGGCGAAGATGCTTTGTTTCGCGGAAACGGTCAGGCTCTTCCTGCCCTCGCCAATAGTGGCAAGGAAGGTGGTGGGATTGAACCCATGCTTCCCATTCTTCTTCGATGCTGCAACAGAACCCATATCACCCTTGATTGTAGTCCCAAGTGCTGTGCACTGGATTCATAACTAATTATCAGACGCGGCCAAGCGCCGATCCCGATGAGGATTGGTGCGCGGCTGGCCGGTACTGAGCTCACACTTCTCTCCCACCTTGGCTCCACAAGTGGGGCACCGCACCGCGAGTGCTTGTTTTTCGGTGACTTTCATACCTCGATGATGCGGGTTTCCGAGGCGCAAAAATGGTCAATTTTGACCAGTTCGAGGTGACGCAGGGGGTGGGCGCAGCGAGGATCCGCTGGTTCAGGCGCGGGCTGCCTTTTTCGCAGGGTGGCGAAAGTGGCCGCAACGGATACATAGGGAGTGCTGAGGCGGGAGTGAGCGTGCGCACACACACTCCCGCATTCAGGGCCGATGGCGCAATGTTTAGCGCGAACTAGGGATTGCAGGTCGCAGGTTGGTTATTAGTGTTGGGGTTGGTGCATAGCGGACCGAGGTTGGTGGCGGCGTCCGGCGCGCTGCTCATGGCCAGCGGACCAGCGTTATGCTCACCGTTGAACGGCGTGGGATGGGTCACATCGAAGGTGCAGCCGTCGACGGTGGCGTCATTCGGGTCGTTAAACCAGAAGCCCAAGTGGAAAGTATTGATGGGGGCCGGATTGCTGAGATCAGAATCAAAGCCGAAGATCTCGTCCAGCAAAACGGTTTGGATGACGGCGCGAATCTTGCCCTGGCTGTCCGCCTGAAGGTCCGATTGATACCACGACAGTCCAAATTTGTTGTTAAAGGCAGGGTCAACAGAATGGTCGGAGAGCAGATTGGTGCGCTCTGTCGTGAACAGGTCGAAGCCGAGTCCCGGCCGGATATTCTGGGCCTGGATCACCAGCGTGTCATTAAGCTGGCCGCGGAAAACCGTGACCCGGGCCTGGGGAGCCGGTCCGCCCGGTACTCCGAGACAGCTCACAAACTTGGGATTGGGAAACAGCTCAAACTGTGCGGCATAGGAGTGGCCGGTCGCTTGCGCGGCGGCGCGGGGTACAGGCATGAGTATCGTTACACCCAGCGCCAGCACGGTTAAAAACTTAGTGAGAGACGTCAGACTGCTCATTGCAATTTCTCCTTATATTGGATGATTTAGGGTGGTCGATCCGGCGTCGATCAGGTCCGAAACCGGAGCGCTTGCCCATGTGCCAATCCAAAGTAACCACCACGGAAAGAGGAGGTGTCACAAGTTTGTAAGCAGCTTGTAAGATGATTAACGTGATGGTGCACGTCGGGGAAACGCAGAGAACGATCTCCACGGATGCAAGCGGATCAGTGACTTCGGAACGAGAATCGCGGATATGGAATTGCGCATCTAAGAGACTATGAAGGATCCTGAGAAGTCGATTTTCGACCAGCAGTACCGGGTAGTTGCGGTCGAGGGTGACCGTCTGCTGGTGCGTGGAATTCTCAGCGGCGAAGTACTGACCATCATCAACCCCGAGCCTGAGACTCCGCTCAGCCCCGAAGAATATCCGCCGGGAAAGTTAATCGCTTTGACGGACCCATCGACTGCTCCTGGGAATTAAGACGAGTTCCTTCAGATCTCTTTCGCTACTCCACGGCTGGCTTCATCTTCCACTTTAGCCATTACTCGCCAAGATAAGAACCTAAGCCACCGGAATGGGGACATTCCCGGATAACCATTTACCATGTGGCTCAGGTCCCGGGAGGCCCCGAAATGAAATCGAATTCAGCGTACCGTTTTCCGAATCTGCGCGGGCGGGTTGCGTTGGTGGCTGGCGCCACACGCGGCGCGGGACGAGGTATAGCCGTCGCACTGGGCGAGGCGGGGGCAACGGTTTACTGCACCGGGCGGAGTTCGAAGGCGGGCCGTCCTCGCACACCTGGCCGCCCAGAAACCATTGAGGAGACCGCTGAGTTCGTCACCGCCGCGGGGGGACGCGGCATTGCTGTAAGAGTGGACCACACCAAGCCGGTGGAGGTGAAAAAACTGGCCGCCAGCATCAAACGCCGGCACAAGGGACTGGATATTCTGGTTAATGACGTGTGGGGTGGCGACGCACTGACCGAGTTCGGCAAGCCTTTCTGGCAAACCAACCTGGAGAACGGGCTGCAGATGCTGAAGCAGGCCATCCATTCGCACATTATCACTTCCCATTATGCTGTGCCTCTGATGTTAGGTCGAAAGCATGGAATTATTTTTGAAATTACGGATGGTGACGCATTTTACTATCGCGGAAATCTTTTCTATGACCTGGTGAAGATTTCCGTCATACGGCTGGCTTTCGCCATGGCCCGCGAGCTGCGCAAACGAAAGGTGGTTTCGGTGGCGTTGACTCCGGGCTTTTTGCGTTCTGAAAGGGTGCTGGAGCATTTCGGGGTCAGCGAGGCCAACTGGAAGGATGCAGGAAAGAAGCAGCGCCCGAATTCCCCTGACCAAAACGACTCCTCGGCCGATTTTATGGCTTCAGAATCGCCGGGTTACATAGGCCGGGCAGTGGTGGCGCTGGCAGCAGACCCGAAAGCGATGAAGAAGAGCGGGCGTGTGTTCAGTTCCTGGGCGCTAGCCCGAGAGTACGGATTTAGTGACCTCGACGGCGCCCGTCCCGACTGGGGCAACTATGCCAGGAAGAAGTATGGAAAGTACAAAATCTGCGATGAACGATTTTATTCGTATTGGGTTCCGGGGTTGGTGGAGCTGATTTTCCCGGATTGGTTTTGATCCGCTCCAGGCTCGAGCCTAGTTGGGTCCGCGACGGCCATCCCACCAGACTTTGGGATCAGTGGGAGGATTCAACATCCTGGACAACTCCAGCTTGATCTCGCGCAAGCGGTTGGTGCGCAGCTCAAGCGCCGACTGGTCCAAGGCATTGGGCTCAGCCTTTTCTGAGCACTGCGCATTCAGGTTGCGTAAATCGGTGATCTCCTGGCGAAGGCTGATGAGGTGTTCTGAAAGGCAGGGCATACCTTCATCATACTCTGATTGTGAGGGAGTGCAGACTTTTGTTTGGGCCCGGAACGCGGGTTCCAGAGCGGTAACCAGCGGTAATCAGCCTGCATGACAGATCCACGGGCAGTAGCCGCAGATTTCGCAGATAACCGCAGACGAATAATCAAACTCAACCACAGAGAGCACCGAGGTCACAGAGGATGGATGGGTGTCGTCCGCTCCGACAGGACGCCCGCGCGCACATTGGGGAAATCAGGTAAGATATTGCGGCCCGGGTTGACCATCCATGAACCGCGAATACCACAAGGGATACAGCCAAGAATTGCATCGCGACATGGAGGCCCTGGTGTTCGGGCACGCGGGCGCTCCTCTGCTGGTGTTTCCTACGTCGATGGGAAAGTTTTTCGAGTACGAAGACCGCGGCATGATCGGAGTGCTGGCACCAAAGATTGAGGCAGGCGAACTGCAGGTGTTTTGTCCAGACGGCGTGGACACCGAGAGCTGGTACAACAAGAATGTGCATCCGCGGGTGCGGGTGTTGCGGCATTTGCAGTATGAGCGCTATATCCTGCATGAGTTGCTTCCGTTTATCAAGTGGAAAAACCCGTCGCCGGATCTGGCGGTGACGGGCGCAAGTTTCGGCGGCTATCATGCGGTTAATTTCTCGCTCAAGCATCCCGGAGTGGTTACGCAATGCGTGAGCATGAGCGGGGCGTATGACATTCACCAATTCCTGGATGGGTATTACGACGACGATTGTTACTTCAATTGCCCTCAGGATTTTGTGCCGAACATGAATGACGAGTGGTACCTGCACCGCTACCGGCAGATGAAGATCGTGCTGGGATCCGCGGACTGGGACATGTGCCTGGATCAGAATGTGAAATTGTCGGCGAAGTTGCACGATAAAGGAGTACCGCACTGGCTGGATGTTTGGGGGGACAATTCGAAGCATGATTGGCCGCTTTGGCAGAGGATGGCAGTGAAGTATTTTTAGAGCTGTCGTTTGGTCGTTCGTCGTTGGTCGTTCGTCGTTGGTCGTTGGCCGCTGTGGCGGGGTCTTAGACCTGGGTTCAAGACCAGTTCTCGGTTCTCAGTTCTCAGTTTTTTAGCGGGAGGTGGTATGAAGAAAATTGGAGTTTTGTTTGGGATGGAGAATACGTTTCCGCCGGCGTTGGTGGAGAAGATCAACGGCATGAAGGTGGAGGGCGTCACCGCCGAGTTTGTGAAAGTGGGCGGGGTGAAGATGGCGGATCCCAGCGGGTATGCGGTCATCATTGACCGAATTTCGCAGGATATTCCTTTTTACCGGGCTTATTTGAAGAATGCTGCGCTGAGCGGAACGATTGTGGTGAACAATCCGTTCTGGTGGACGGCGGATGACAAGTTCTTTAACTATGCCTTGGCCACCAAGCTGGGCGTGGCCATTCCTGCGACCGTGATTCTGCCGCATAACAAGCATCCCGAGGGGACAACTGATCGGTCGATGCGGAATTTGATGTATCCGCTGAACTGGGAGGAGATTTTTGATTATGTGGGATTTCCGGCGTTTCTGAAGCCGTATGCGGGTGGTGGATGGAAGCACGTATATAAAGTGGATACGCCGGAGGAATTCTTCCAAAACTACAACCAGACGGGCGACCTGTGCATGACGCTGCAACATGGAGTGGAGTTCGAGGAATACTACCGGTGCTATGTGGTGGGGCAGGAGAAGGTTCACATCATGAAGTACGACCCCAAAGCGCCGCATCATGAGCGCTATGTTAAGGGCAACCCGCCGCCGTCAACTCCGAAATTGCAGGAGCGGATCGAAAAGGACGCGCTGACTCTGTGCCGGGCGTTGGGATACGACTTGAATACAGTGGAGTTTGCGGTGGAGGATGGGGTGCCGTACGCGATTGACTTCATGAATCCGGCGCCGGATGCGGAGATCACCTCGGTGGGCCATGCCAATTTTGAATGGGTGGTGGATGCAGTGGCGGAAATGGCTGTGAATAAGGCGCTTAGCGGGGAGAATCCGGCGGAGGAGTTGCGCTGGGCGGCGTTTCTGCGGGGGCCGGTGGAAGTGCCTTCCAGGCCGGCGGCGAAGAAGAGGGTTCGGGCTTAGGAGCTTTACCACAGAGGACACAGGGGTTCACGGAGAAAAGGCTTAGACCACAAAGGACACTAAGGTTCACGAAGGAAACCCCACGGGGTCGAAAGTTAGGCAGTTTTCTGGGTCGTCATTCGTTATGATGGGAACGCCGTTTTCGGTCGGTTTCATGCCTATGCAACCCACTTTCACACTCGGGATCGAAGAGGAATATCAGACGGTCGATCCGGTCTCGCGCGACCTGCGCTCGCACATCCACACCGAAATGATGGAGCAGGGGCGAATGCGCCTGCAGGAGAAGGTCAAGGCGGAGTTGCACCAGGCGGTGGTGGAGGTCGGGACTTCGGTTTGCACCAATATTAAGGATGCCAAGACCGAGGTCAAGGCGCTGCGCCGGGACATGATCAAACTGGCCAAGGAAAATGGCCTGCGGCTGGCGTCGGCGGCTACGCATCCGTTTGCGGACTGGCGGGAGCAGGAGATCACGCCGGACGACCGCTATAAGAACATTGTGGAGGACATGCAGCTGGTGGCGCGGGCCAACCTGATTTTTGGGTTGCATGTGCATGTGGGGGTGGAAGACCGGGAGACGGCGATCCACCTGATGAACCATGCACGCTACTTTGTGCCGCATATTCTGGCGCTGTCGACGAATTCACCGTTCTGGCTGGGGATGAATACCGGATTGAAGTCGTACCGCTGCAAAGTGTTCGATAAGTTTCCGCGAACGAACATTCCGGACTACTTCCCAAGCTGGGGGGAGTACGAGAACTTTATCAAGCTGCTGATCAAGACCAACTGCATTGATAATGCGAAAAAGATCTGGTGGGACATCCGCCCGCATCCGTTCTTTAACACGTTGGAGTTCCGGGTGTGCGACATCCCCATGCGGGTGGAGGAAACCATTGCGCTGGCGGCGCTCATCCAAGCCACGGTTGCCAAGCTGTATAAGCTTTATTCGGCGAACCAGGGGTTCCGGCTCTACCGGCGGGCACTGTTGATGGAAAACAAGTGGCGGGCGGCGCGCTACGGGCTGAACGGGAAGCTGATCGATTTCGGGAAGCAAAAAGAGGTTCCGGCGCGGGACCTGCTGCTGGAATATCTGGACTTTGTGGATGACGTTGCCGATGAACTGGGCTCGCGGGAGGAACTGGACTATATTCATCAGATCCTGGAGATGGGGACCGGAGCAGACCGGCAATTGCGGGTGTTTGAAGAGACCGGCGATTTGAAGAAAGTTGTGGACTACATCATAGAGGAGACGGAGGTTGGCCTGGCGGAAGAGGCGACTCCGGCGAGAAAAGTAGGGTAATGAAAAATTCGGTTGATGAGACACAGAATCCCACCCGCTTGCAAAAGACGCGAGCAGGGTCGGGCACTTTGACCCACCTGAAGGACCTTCCTTTCGATCCAGAACTTACTCCCGGAGCACGGAACGCAGTGAAAGTATGCCTGCGGGTGCAGCCGAGCGAGAAAGTCACGGTAATCACGGATGAGGCGACAAAAGACATTGCCGCCAGCATTGTGAGCGAACTGGAGAGCGTGGGCGCGGCCTACCGGGGATTTGTGTTGGAAGAAGTTGCGCCGCGTCCGCTGGCGGAGTTTCCTCGGGAGATTGCCGCAGACCTGGAAACCAGCCAGGTCAGCATTTTTGCAGTGCAGGCGCAGGCCAACGAACTGCGTACCCGCATGGCGATGACTGACATTGTGAACCGGCGCAGGATCCGCCATGCGCACATGGTGAACATCAACCGGCAGATCATGCTGGAGGGGATGCGGGCGGATTTCCTGAAAGTGGACCGGATCAGCACGAAGGTTGTGGAGATGGTGCGGAAGGCGTCGCAGATTCGCGCGAAGACTCCGGCGGGAACGGACCTGGTGGCGGATTTGAATCCCAATTATCGCTGGCTGAAAACCAGTGGGCTGATTAGCCCCGAGAAGTGGGGAAACCTGCCGGGCGGCGAGGTGTTCACGACCCCGGGCGAGGTGAACGGGACATTCGTCAGCGATGGAGTGGTGGGCGACTGGCTGTGCGCCAAGTTTGGCGATTTGCGGGAGAATCCTCTGACGATTCGGGTGAAGGGCAATCGGGTGACGGAGGCGCATTCTTCAAACCGGGAGTTGGAGAGCGATTTCTGGAACTACACCCACACTGACGAGAACAGCGATCGCGTGGGTGAGTTCGCCATCGGGACGAATATTGAGTTGAAGGACGTGATTGGGCAGATCCTGCAGGATGAGAAGTATCCCGGGGTGCACATTGCGTTTGGCAATCCTTACGGCGAACATACCGGGGCGGACTGGTACTCGTGCACTCATATTGATGTGGTGGGGCGGAAGTTTGACATTTGGGTGGATGACCAGCAGATCATGCGGGGCGGGCAGTTTCTGATTGAAGCGTGAGCTTCTCTTGCCCTGATTCTTTCGCCCCTCTGGGGCTTGATGGTGGACTGCTCTTTACCCACGGCTTGCGCCGTGGGCTTTATTCTAACGCCGCTTCGCGGCTAAAATTCTCGCCCAAGCAGGAGCTTGGACCGGGCACCCTCGAGACTAGTGGTGAAACCAAACATTCCATGATTTCTTCCCTGCGCAAGCAGTTCAACGAGCGCTTTACTTCGGACAAATACCAGACATTTCTCAAGCGCATGACGGAGCGATGTGGGGTTCCGGTGGAATTCCGCCTCGCAGAGACGCCATGCTTCTTTCCCAAGGCGCTGCTGGAACAGATGGCTCAGTATGGCGCGGAGCTGATTGGTCAGCTGGAGACTTCGGAATACCACGCAGCGTCGTCGAAGACGATTCCGGCGGAATTCAATGTTCCTCATGAGGCGCCGCATCCGATGTTTATCCAGGTGGACTTTGGGTTGGTGAAGGATGCGTCCGGCACACTGCAGCCAAAGCTGGTGGAGTTGCAGGGCTTCCCTTCTCTTTACGCATATCAGGCTGTGCTTTCGCAGGTCTATCAGGAGGTCTTCGGGCTGGATGAGGATTTGCGGTATCTGCATCGCGGGATGGATTGGGAAGGTTATCAGGCGCTGCTGCGGCGGGCGATTGTGGGCGGACATGATCCGGAGAACGTGATTCTGATGGAGATTGATCCGCTGCATCAGAAGACGCTGCCGGATTTTCTGGTGACGGAGAAGCTGCTGGGGATTCCGACGGTTGATATTACGGAGATCGAGAAGCAGGGCCGAGGGCTGTTTTACAGGAAAGACGGAAAGCGGATTCCGATTAAGCGGATTTACAACCGGGCGATTGTGGATGAACTGGTGCGGAAGAAGCTGAGGCTCAACTTCCGGTTTGATGAGGAACTTGATGTGGAGTGGGCGGGACATCCGAACTGGTATTTCCGGATGAGCAAGTTCTCGCTGCCGTTTCTGAAGCATGAATCGGTGCCGAAGACTTACTTTCTGGACCAGGTGACAGAGATGCCGGACCTGGCGAAGTATGTGCTCAAGCCTTTGTTTTCGTTCGCGGGGCTGGGGGTGCTGATCAATCCCACGAAGGAAGACCTGGCGGCAATTCCTCAGGAGAAGCGCGGGGATTACATCCTGCAGGAGCGCATGGAGTTTGAGCCGGTGATTGAGACGCCGTTTGGGGGGACCAAAGCCGAGATTCGCATCATGTATATATGGGTCGACGAACTGCTGCCGGTCTTGACCATCGTACGCATGGGGCGCGGGAAGATGATGGGGGTTGACCACAACAAGAATATGGAGTGGGTAGGGAGTTCGGCGGCGTTCTATCCGGGCACTTAGCACTTGGCATCGAGCAACGGGACGGTGGTTATTGAGTCCGGGGAATCGATTTTTCCAACTCCTCCGCTTTGCGCGCGATCAGTTCGAGACCGCGTTGGTGGGCATCATGAGCCAGTTGTGCAAGCTGCGAGCGCGCTTGCGCCCCATGCGTTTTCGCCTCCAGTTCTCCGAGTGCCAGCCGGGCCTCGCATTCCGCATGGTAGTAACCCAGGTGCTTCGCGGTTGCGACCGCGGACCGCAATTGTTTTTCAGCAGCGGCAATGCCTGAGCGTCTCGAGGCCGCATCTTCAGTCGCACTGGTTGCCGCCTCGATGCGGGCGTTCTCAATGGCAGCAGGTAACGTCAAGGCTGGTCCGGAACTGGTCAGGCTCAACTCCCTGGCCCGCCGAATTGCTTTTTGTGCTTCCTGGAACTTACCTTCCGCCAGCAGTGCGCGGCTAAGCAAAGTGTACGCGGAGCTGGCGTCGGGGTCTGTTTTCTCGCTTTCAAATTTGATAATTGACTGACGCAGCAACGACTCGGCTTGCTCGGCATGGCCTTCCTCGATGGAGACCTCGGCAATCGACTCCTGACTCTCCGCTACGAGATCGGTTTCATGCATTTTTTGCCTGATCTCCAGTGTTTGCCGGTACTGTTCGCGCGCGCCTTTCAAGTCATCTTCGGCCATCAACACATCACCCAGCACCGCCATGGCGCCAGTCAGGTATTGGTACCCTCCTTGTGCCGGTCGAAGTAGAGCGACTGCCTTTTCCGCATGGGGAAACGCCTGCCTTGGCAAGCCTTGCGTCAGCTCCAAATCGGCGAGCCGGTAAAGCGCATAGCTGGGATCACCGACTTCCAGCGAACCTTCGATCTCGATGGTTTGCTGATAGAGCCTCGCCGCGGCAAGCAGGTTGCCACGGAGGTATAGGACATCGGCAATGTTGCCGAGCGCCGTCGCTGTGTCGTACTTGTCCCCCGCCTGCTCGAAGTGATACTCAGCCTGCCGGTACAACTGCTCGGCGCGACCGGTCTGACCCTTGTTTAGATAGACGACGGCCATATTGTTAAGCACGGTAGCCGTCTTGGTGTGTTCACCCAATTCCTGCAGGACGTGGAGCGCCCGCTGATAGGTTGCGATCGCTTGCTCGGAGTGGCCGGCTGCACCCTCGCCATCTCCAATCAAGCGCAAGCAATCGGCCGCAGCCAGCCGGTTTCCCGCGGCCAGGAAGGTTGCGTAGGCATCTTCACAGGATGCTGCTCCCTGGTCGGGGTGATCGCCGTAGATCAGGTGCATGCATTCCTCCTTACGAGCTTGCGCATACACCAGCTTCTTACCTTGAGATGCAGCCTTGGCGAGAGCATTCCGGAGCAGCATGATCGCCTGCGGCCGGTTGCTGTTCGTAACCGTCCGCGCTTCCGCCAAATCGATACGCGGATCGTTGGAGCCCGGGGGCGGAAGCCGTCGCAACTGGCTGACGGTTTCTCTTGCCTGGCTCGACTCGCCGGCCAGGGTTTGCGTGGCCGCCAACTGCAATCCGTACTCCACGCTGTCTGGGAACAACGCAAACAACGCACGATATGTGGAGGAGGCTTTCGCGTGGTTTGCCTGGCTTTCGTAGTAGTCACCCTCCACCAGCATGCGATCGGTGCGAGGAAGATTCGTGGACAAGGCCAGAGCCGCTTTGGCTTCCTGCTGGCGGTTCTGTTCGTATCCCAGTTGATTCCAGGCGCGCGCCAGCATGGAATGTGAGAGGGGGAATTTAGGGTCGGCTCTGATCGCTTGTTCGAACAGGTCCTTTGCGGACAGGGCATCAAACTGGCGCAACTTGTCCAGCCCGAGGGCGTAGCATCTGGCGGCCTGGGGGTTGGATGGTAACGAAGCTAAAGCTTCAGCTTGCTCCGTCTCCGTGGCGCCCGGCATTCCAAGTCTCTGGTGGAGCTTGTTTCCAATGGAAGAAGTGAGGCGAAATAAATCTTCTTCCCTGCCAGTCTCTGCGATCTCAGTGAGGATGTTCCCTGAAACTGATTCCTGCAGGCGCACGTCTAGCCGCAATTGGCGGTGATCCGCCTTACCAACACTGGTGTACGAACCTAGAACCAAGAGATCACTGCTCAGCGTGTTACCCAGACGGGCAGTCGTCTCCTGACCCAACGTGTCGGTCTGGGTCCAGGGTGCGACCATGCGCAACTGGGCCACGTCCTCCCCGGACACCACTCTTAACTTGTCTCCTTGCGCCAGTTCCGTGCTTAGCATTTCCGATAACGCAGTCGAGAGCCATCCATCCTGGGGACGACCGGAGGTATTGTGGAACCCGAGGATAGCCACGGAGAGCCGTGGCTTGGTCTGGGGCTGGGTCAAAAGCTGGCTCCGTTTCCTCACAAATGGCAGGCGGTGATACGAGGCAACCAATCCCGAAGCGACCAGAATGAATGTGGCAGCCGCCACGAGTGCGCGCCGCCACCTTCTGCGCCTTCTGAGAGCCGGCTCGGCGGTTACCGTTCCAGGGACCGAAGGAGGATCAAATTGTGAACCGGTAACCGGCGCGTCCAACGATTCGACGGGTGCGATAAAACGATATCCTCGCTTGGGGATGGTCTCTACGAAGGTGGGGTTTTCGGCGCTGTCGCCCAACGCTGACCGTAACTTCTTCAGGGTGTTGTTTAAGCTCCCGTCGAATTCGACGTAAGTGTTGGAGGGCCAAAGCTGTTGTCGCAACTGTTCACGGGTGACGACTGTACCCGCCTGTTCGAGCAGAACAATAAGGAGGCGAAAAGGTTGATCCTGCATCCGGACACGCGAACCCCGGCGGAGTAGTTGGCCGCTGCTGGCGTCCGCTTCAAACAATCCGAACCGGTAAATCCGCTTGCTTGGGGCCGAAGTGTCCATGGCAACCAATTCGACAAATTGGCGCAAAGTGTAGCACGGAACCCTAGCGACCAGGTTATTCGTCCTCGTAAACACAAGATAATAAGAGATGTTTGAGGTTATCTTTACGTCACCGGAAAGTCGGTTGACCACTCCGGCAATCTACGCCACTCTCCCGTGGTGCAATTCATGGGGGGACCATGCAAAACACCAGTGGACGAAAAATCTCGCGGCGCCTATTCAATCATGTTGCTCAGATCATGCTGCTGTATGGGTCGCTGGCTTTCGCTCAACAGCCGAGCGTGGTGCCAACTCTGGTCAACTTCAGCGGAACGGTGACCGACGTCGATGCTAAACCTCTCAGCGGAACTGTCGGTGTGACGTTCCTGTTATACAAGGACCAGCAGAACGGCTCGCCGCTTTGGATCGAAACTCAAAACGTCCGGCCCGACAAGTTCGGTCATTACACCGTAATGCTGGGCGCGACCAAGAGTCAGGGACTGCCCACCGATCTGTTCGCTTCGGGGGAAGCGCGCTGGTTGGGTGTGCAAGCGCAAGGGCAGGCCGAGCAGCCGCGCGTGATGCTGCTGGCCGTACCTTATGCTTTGAAGGCCGGGGACGCGCAAACCGTGGGGGGATTGCCAGCCTCGGCCTTCGTCTTGGCCACGCCGTCGGGAACGACTATAGGCAACGGGTCGCCCGTCTCGCCGTCCTCTCCAGATACTGGATCGAAGGCTCCGATCGGAGGCAGTGGAACTACGGGCTTCCTGGCTGGATGGATTGACAATAGCGGCGATCTTGGAAATTCCATCCTGTTTCAAAAAGGTACGGGAGCGACCGCCATGATCGGGCTCAACGAGAAAGCTCCGCTGGCGAATCTGGACGTAAATGGCACCGAACTGGTACGCGGATTGTTTGAGTCCGCAACTACCGGATTGGCCACCGCCAGCAAGGGATTCAACTCGAATCCGACGGACTTGGAAGCGTCTTCGTTCAACAGCGCCACCCACGCAGCGGTCATGCAGCACTTCGAGTGGCAGGCGGAGCCAACCGGCAACAACACCATCTCCCCGGGAGCCACCTTGAACTTGCTGTTCGGCACCAACACCAACAGGCCGGCGGAAACCGGTCTCCTGATTAGCAATACCGGAACCATCCAGTCCACCAACAACGGTCAATCCATCATAGCGACGATGACTGGCAACAGCGGTTTGGTGGGCGCAATCTACGGAAACGCCACGGGCAGCGGAAACACCCTTGGCGTGCAGGGCAATTCGACCAACGGCTACGGCGTTTACGGCACCGGAGGGAAGTCCGGAATCTACGGCCAGGGCAACACCTACGGCGTTCTCGGCAATAGCACTGGCGGATTTGGGACGTATGGCGGCTCAGTCTTCAGCGATGGCATCCACGGTCAGAGCACCAGTGGCAACGGTGTGTATGGAATCAGCGGCGGCGGCAACGGTGTATTCGGGCAGACCTCAGGTGGGAGTGCCGTTGGCGTATCCGGAGTCAACACCTTCAGCGGATACGGAGTGATGGGTAAAGCTACCGGATCCAGCGGACAGGGCGTATGGGGCGAGAGCCTCGGCACGTCTTTCTCAAACGGTGCAGGAGCAGACGGGGTTCACGGTGTGGCTCACAGCAACGAAGGTGCGGGCGTGGCTGGCATCAACGACGCCACGGATGGTACCGGGATCTACGGCAGCGACACCGGCGGGTATGGCTTCGCCACGGACAGCCACGCCACCCAGTCGCGCAGCATGGGTGGCTGGGTCAAGGCCATGGTGTACTTCGAGCCCACTACGGGCGGCATTAAGCATTGTTTCAACTCCCAGATTGCCGGGTCGGGTGCCGCGACCCCGCCTTGCGGGATCACCTTTAGCTATAACAGTGCCGGCGATTACAACCTAGACTTTGGCTTTGAGGTTGATGATCGATTTGTCTCCCTGACCGAGCAGAATGCGTTCGCCTCTACCGAGGCGTGGCTCTGTCGAGACAACTGTTTTTCCAACCCAAACGCAAATCAGATCGATGTGTTTGTTTGCGATGACAATAATCCTTGCAACCTGGGAGACAGGGTGGGCGGCCTATTCGTTGTCGTTTATTAGGGGGGTGCATTACAGATCTCACCGGCGGTAACGGGCAAGCCAGCTGCCTTGGCGGCGGGATGGCCGGCTTTGTGGCCGGCAATTTGCAGCACGTTTTGTACGCGGCTACGGCAACTAGCGAGACTAACGGGTGCCCGAACGCTTGAGTGGGTTTGGAGATTTGGTTGGAGGCCACCGGTGCTGGTGACCTGTACCCGCGGACGGTTTCACGGCCGAATAGCTTCCCTTCTGGTTGACCTGCCGCTCCCTGCGGCCTAACATATCGCCGACGGGTCCCTGATGATCGGCCAAACGGTCTCCCACTATCGTATTCTCGGGAAAATCGGCGGTGGCGGCATGGGCGTGGTCTATGAGGCCGAGGACCTACGCCTAGGGCGGCATGTGGCCCTGAAGTTCGTCCCAGACAGCATGATCGGCGACCGCAAGTCGCTGGACCGCTTTGAGCGCGAGGCGCGAGCGGCATCCCGACTGAACCACCCTCATATCTGCACCATCCATGACATTGATGACAACAACGGCCATCCCTTCATCGTCATGGAGAAGCTGGAGGGCGAGAGCCTGAAGCAACGGATGCAAGGTGGAAAGCCGGTGGAAGTTGAAGCACTGGTGGACATTGCGGTGCAGGTGGCAGAAGCGCTGGAGGCGCTGCACGCCAAGGGCATCATTCACCGGGACATTAAACCGGCAAACATCTTTATTACTAAGGAGGGGCAAGTAAAGGTTCTGGACTTCGGATTGGCCAAGTTGTCGCGGGATGGGCTACCGGCATCGGACGAGACCCCGTACGAGGATTCGCTGACGGCGGTGGGAGTGGTGCCGGGAACGGCGGTATATATGGCGCCCGAGCAGGCCCGGGGTGAAGATCTGGATCCGCGCAGCGACATTTTCTCCTATGGAATTGTGCTGTACGAGATGGCCACCGGGAAGAAGCCATTCCGCGGGACCAACGTCGTGACCACGCTGGACGCGATGCTGCACCAGAAACCGGCGCCGCCGCGCTCTTTGAATCCCGCCATTCCGGCTGAATTGGAGAACATCATTGGGAAGGCGATGGAGAAGGACCGTGGCCAGCGCTACCAAACGGCCACACAGATCCGGACCCACCTGCAGCAGATCAAGCGGGAAACCCAGTCAGGATCGGTGAAAGCGGTCACTCGAGACACGGCGTTGCGTGTGGTCACCAAGACGTTCGGCGGGCCAAGTCCGTGGCAAAAGTACGTGATGCTGGGAATGGCAGGGCTGCTGGTGATGGTGTTGGGCGCGGTGGGCGCGTGGTGGTTCAAGCATCGTACCGGGAGTGCGGGATCGGGTCAGAACACGATTGCGGTGCTTCCGCTGCAGAATATGAACGGCGATTTCAGCGTTGACTACCTGCGGTTTGCGTTGGCCGATGAAATTGCCAGCGTGTTCACATACACTCGCGGACTGGATGTACGACCATCGGCGGTAACCCGGAAGTATGTGAGTCCTGACCTCGATCCGCAGCAGGTGGGCCATGAGCTGCACGTTTCGACCATTTTGACCGGGCATTTCCGCAAGCAGGGCGATCAGATCATGGTTACGCTCGAGGCGGTGGATGTAACCAGGGACCGGTTGCTGTGGCAGACGAGTTTCAGCACTGCGGCCGACAATGAGATTGCGCTGCAGAATGAGATGACCGGACGAATCCGGAGCGGGCTGCTGCCGGCTCTAGGGGTGGCCAATGGCTTCCTGGACACCAGCACCAAACCAAAGAACCAGGCGGCCTACGACCTGTACCTGCATAGCCTGGCGCTGCCGCATGATCCGGTACCGAACAAGGATGCCATCGCGGTGTTGCAAGAAGTGGTGAAAATGGATCCCGACTACGCACCGGCCTGGGAGGCGCTGGGTGAGCGCTACTACACCGATGCGACGTATGCGGGTTCGGGAGAGGATGTATTCCAGCACTCGAATGAGGCAGCCGATCACGCGGTGGGGTTGGATCCAAACCGTATGACCGCGGCCGGAAGGCTGATTACGAACCGCGTGGAGCGGGGCGAATTGGGCAAGGCTTATGCGCAAGCTACAGCGTTGGTGAAACGGCGCCCGGAAAGCGGAGCGGCCCATTTTACGCTCAGCTATGTGTTGCGCTACGCGGGGATGCTGGAAGACGCGGCACGTGAGTGTGACACTGCTCTGGCCCTGGACCGGGACAACTATCTGTTCCGTTCGTGTGCGTGGCCGTTTATGGAGTTGGGCAGGACGCAGAAGGCCATGGAGTTCGTCCAATTGGATGCGGGGTCGGAATGGTCGACTTATGCTACGCCTTCGATTTTGCTGCGGGCCGGCAAGATCGCGGAAGCGAAGGAGGCGGTGAAACGGATGTCGTCGACTCCTCATTATCACAAGGACCTTCTGCAGGCCTGCTTATTTGGACCGCAGTCGGAGCTGGACAGAATCGCCCATGAGGATGAAGTGGGCCAGCCGACGGACCCTGATCCGGAGCTTTTGTACTATCAGGGAGCGATTCTGGCCTACTGCGGCAAGAAGGAAGCCGCCCTGCACATGCTGCAAACCGCGGTGGAGAGTAACTATTGTGCATACTCCAACCTGCTTGACGATCCCTTGTTGGTGAAACTGCGAAGCGACCCGAAATTCGATGTAGTGCTGACGGCGGCGCATCGCTGCCAGCAGGCGGTGAACAGCACGCAATAACAGCTATCGGCTATCAGCTCTCAGCCTTCAGCTTTCGCTTCTAGCTTCTAGCCAGGCATTGCCGAGACAACTACGGCTGCATCAGCTATCCTTTTAGGGCAGGGTCAGTCGAACAGGAACGGGTATCAGGGAAAACTTTGCCTTCCATCCGCGAGCATTACACTCCCTTCTATATGATTAATTTTAGTGGTTGTGTCAGGCAGAAACCAGTGCGCTTGGGGCTTCTTTTCATGCGATTTGTGGCAACACTAACGTTGGTGCTGCTGCTGTGTGGGGCATCGGGTGCTCCCGATCCGGCGAAAGCTGACGATCCGGTACAACCCCTGCCGCAGGACAGTGGCACCGTCGGGCTACAAGAGATGCTGCTGCGGCTGGGCACAACCGCGCGGTTGATGCAGGTAGTGGCGCATCCCGATGATGAAGACGGCGGCATGTTGACCCTGGAGTCTCGGGGCAAGGGCGCAACCGTATTGTTGCAGACGCTGAATCGTGGAGAGGGCGGACAGAACAAGGTGGGCAGCAATCTGTTCGATGTACTGGGCGTGCTGCGCACTCTGGAGGTGACAGCGGCGGACCGGTATTACGGAATCGATCAACGCTTCACGCGGGTAGCGGACTTTGGGTTCTCCAAGAATGCGGATGAGACGTTCCAGAAATGGCAGGGGCATGACATCGCACTGGGTGATTTGGTGCGTGTGATCCGCACGTTCCGGCCGGATGTGCTGGTGGCACGGTTTTCGGGGACGGAACGGGATGGGCATGGACATCACCAAGCGTCGAGCATTTTGGCGCGCGAGGCGTTTCGCGCCGCAGCCGATCCCGAGCGTTTCCCTGAGCAGGTCAAAGAAGGCTTGCAGCCATGGCAGGCGAAGAAGTTCTACATCGGAAATGTCTGTGGGTTTGGAGCGCTGACTTGCGGAGATGAAAACTACACCGTGAGGCTGAGCACGGGCGAGTCGAGTGCAGCGCTGGGAATGACCTACATTCAATTCGCGATGCAAGGATTGAAGCACCAGCTTTCGCAGGGAGCTGGGGGCTGGTCAGTGGACTCGGGTCCGCACTACGCGTTTTACAAGCTGGCGGATTCGGTGTTGCCACCGGCCGCGGACAAGAGCGCACACGAGCAGGATCTCTTCGACGGAATCGATACCAGCTTGCTGGGCTTGGCGATGGGAATTGGGAGAGAAGCAATCAGGGCGCCGTTTCTGAGGGCGGCGCTGGCGGAGATCCAAGGCGACATTGCGGAGGCAAAGGCGGCGGCAGAGCACGATCCGGGAAGCGCGGCAGGACCGCTGCTGGCGGGGTTGGAGGCAACGCGCAGAACCGTTGATCTGGTGAAGAGCTATCCGCTCAGGGATGCGACCAAGGCGGAGTTGTCGACCGAACTCGGTACTAAGGCAGAACAGCTAGAGAAGGCGGCCAATCTGGCTCTGGGCGTGGCATTTCAGGTGAACGCGGATGTGCCTGTGGGGGACGATGCGGAGACTGCGTTCATGGCGGTGCCGGGCCAGAGTTTTGACGTCACCGCGCGATTTTCGAGCCGGATGAAAGTTGAACTCAAGGAGACTGAACTGGATTTGCCGCCGGGATGGACGGCGGTGAAACGTGGCTCCGGTGCGGCGACCACTTTTCACGTTACTGTGGCGAAAAATGCCACCTACACACGGCCTTATTGGCATCGGGATGATCCGGAGCGGGATGCCATTAACACCATCGATGATCCGCGATATGTGACGCTTCCCTTCCCCCCGCCGCCCTTGCAAGCTCATGCGATCTACACCTTGAACGGAAAGCCGGGAGCGGTACGGGCGGTGGCAATGGTTCGGTACAAGGAACCGCCGGTGGGCGAGGTGGAGCGAGCGTTGGCAGTGGCTCCGGCGTTCTCGGTGATGTTGGAGCCGGGAGCCCAGGTGATTCCTACGCACGGTGATGCCGCTTGCTTGGTGAAGGTGGCAGTGGCGAGCAATCTGGCGGGCGCGGCCCAGGGCAAGCTGCGATTGGAAGTGCCGGCAGGATGGCGATCGGAGCCCGCCAGCGCGGCGTTGAAGTTCCAACGGAACGGCGAGAAGCAAGAGGCTGAGTTCAAGGTGTTCCACGACGGGCTGACAGAGTCGCGAACCCAGATTCGCGCGGTGTTCGAGGCGGAAGGAAGCAAATACAGCGAAGGATATAGCGTAGTTACGCGTGAGGACCTCAACACCTTCTATTACTACCAGCCGGCGGTGCAGCGCGTGAGCGTGGTGGATGTAAAGGTCCCTGCGGGTTTGAGGGTCGGCTACATCATGGGTGCGGGCGATGATATTCCGGCGGTGCTGCAGCAGATCGGAATGGACGTCACCACGATTGCAGCTGACAAGCTGGCCGGTGAAGACTTGAGCAGGTTTGGGACGATTGTTCTGGGGATTCGGGCTTATGACACGCAGAAGGAAATCGCGGACAACAACAAGAAGCTGTTGGATTACGTGTCGGCCGGGGGCACGCTGATTGTGCAATACAACGCCAGCGCCGGAGATTTCAACAAAGGCAACTTCACTCCTTATCATGCGCAGATCAGCCGGGCCCGGGTCACTGTGGAGGAGACGCCGGTGCAGATTCTGGCGCCGGAGGATGGAGTGTTTCACACGCCGAATGAAATTACCGCGCGGGATTTCGATGGCTGGGTGCAGGAGCGCGGGCTTTATTTCATGGACCAGTGGGACAGTGCGTTCTCGCCGCTACTGTCGTCTCATGATCCGGGCGAAGCGGAGCAGAAGGGTGGGTTGCTGCGGGCACGGTATGGAAAGGGCACGTACATTTACGCGGGGTATGCGTTTTTTAGGCAGTTGCCGGCTGGGGTGCCGGGTGCTATTCGCCTTTATGTGAATTTGCTGGCGGCCCGGTAAGTCAAGAGCTCAACGCAGAGTTCGCAGAGGAATTGCGAGATCGCGGAGTAAGAGCTTTACCACAGAGGGCACAGGGGGCACAGGGGACACAGAGTCAAACCAGCTCTCAGTTCTTCGTTCTCAGATGACATCTTCTTCTACTTCCGGGCCTCAATTGATTCGCGGGAGTGGGATTGGGCAGCGCCACCGCTCTCAACATGATTGAGATGATCGGCGTTGGGCCATTTATCACGCTGCCACTGATTGTGGGAGCGCTGGGCGGGCCGCAATCGATGCTGGGCTGGATTTTAGGGGCGGTCTTCGCGGTGTGCGACGGCATGGTGTGGGCCGAACTGGGCGCTGCCATGCCGCGATCCGGCGGGTCGTACAACTATCTGAAGGAAATTTATGGTCCAGGCCGACTGGGGCGGCTGATTTCGTTTCTGTTCATCTGGCAGCTGTCGTTCAGCGCGCCTATGTCGATTGCCACGGGCGCGATTGGGCTGGCGGGCTATGCCTCGTATTTCTGGCCGGGACTCGAACACCAATATGCAGTGCACAACTGGAGCCTGGGCTTGCCGATTGTAGGAACGATGCAATTGAGCTGGCTGGTTTCGGGAGCGACGTTCGTTGCCCTTGGTGTTGTCGTACTTTCGGTGGTGCTGCTTTATCGCAAGATTACGCGGATCGGTTGGCTGTCGAAGGTGTTGTGGGTAGGGTCGGTGGGGACGATTGTGTGGATCATCGTGGCGGGATTGACGCACTTCGACCCCGCGCTCGCGTTTCATCTTTCGCCCGGAGCGTTTACTCCGTCGCGCAGCTTGTTCCTGGGACTCGGCTCCGCCAGCCTGATGGCGACGTACACATATTGGGGCTATTACAACGTGTGCTTCATCGGCGATGAGGTGAAAGACCCCGGGAAGACCATTCCGCGGGCGCTGCTGCTATCCATTTCGCTCATCGCATGTCTATATCTGCTGATGAACTTGAGCGTTCTTGGAGTGGTTCCGTGGCAGGAAATAGCTGTCTCTTCCCACTCCAATAGCGGCTTGTACGTGGCGTCTATTTTTATGCGAAAGGTGTATGGGCCGTGGGCAGCCGCACTGGTCACGGCGCTGGTGATGTGGACGGCATTTGCCTCAGTTTTCTCCGTCATGCTCAGTTACTCGCGGGTACCGTACGCGGCCGCGCTGGACGGCAACTACTTTCGGATATTTGCCCGAGTACATCCGCAATACTTGTTTCCTCACGTGTCGCTGCTGGCTTTGGGCGGAGTTGCGCTGCTGTTTTGCTTCTTTTCTTTGGCCGATGTGATCGCAGGCCTGGTGGTGATTCGCATCATGTTGCAATTCTTGACGCAGGCGGTTGGGCTGATGGTGTTGCGCATTCGCCGTCCTGATCTGCCGCGACCGTTCCGCATGTGGCTGTATCCTTTGCCGGCGCTGATGGCGTCGGTGGGATTCGTCTTTATTCTCGTGGCGCGCACGAATTCGATGAAGCAGATCCGGTATGCGCTGGTAATTCTGGTGAGCGGCATCTCGATTTATTTGGCACGGTCGTGGCGTAACGGCGAGTGGCCGTTTGGAGCATCGGGGGCAGCAGTAAAGTGACATGGCGGATATGGTGAACACAACGATGCCAGCCAACCTGACCAAGCGACACAACGGTTCCCCCTGGGCACCGTTACGGGAGCCGCTGTTCCGCTCGCTGTGGGTAGCGGCGGTGATCTCCTACACGGGCACCTGGATGCAGAACGTAGGTGCGGGCTGGCTGATGACGCAGCTCACCATGTCTCCGCTGATGGTGAGCCTGGTGCAGGCGGCGGCGATGCTGCCGGTATTTCTGGTGATCCTTCCCGCGGGCGCGCTGGCCGACATGGTGGACCGGCGGCGGCTCTTGCTGATCACCCAGGGCTGGATGGTGGTGGCGGCGGCGGCACTGGGGATCATGAGTCTGACCCGCAGTGTGACGCCGTGGGTACTGCTGTCCTTTACATTCCTGCTGGGAATCGGGGCGGTGATGAACGATCCGGCCTGGCAGGCGATTACGCCTGAGGTGGTTTCGCCATCACAGCATGCGCCCGCAGTGGCGTTGAATTCGGTGGGATTCAACGTGGCGCGGGCAGTGGGGCCGGCTCTGGGAGGAATGGTCATCGCCGTGGCGGGTTCGGGAGTCGCCTTCCTGCTGAATGCGCTGTCGTTTTTCGGAGTCATCTTTTTTCTCTACCGGTGGAAGCGGCCTCATTTGGAGGACATGGAAACCGGGCGGGTGAGGGACGCGATTCTGACCGGCTTGCGGTATGCGCGGGGCGCGCCGGTGGTGCGGTGTGTGCTGATTCGCACCGGCGCGTTCAGCCTGGGGGCGAGTGCGTTGTTGGCGCTGCTGCCGCTGGTGGCGCGTCCCCATGGCGCCAGTGGGTATGGACTACTGCTGGGATTTTTTGGGCTGGGAGCATTGGGAGGAGCGTCGGTGCTGCATCGGCTGCGCAGTCGGCTATCGGTGGACGGGGTGGTGGCATTCGCGATTGTAGTGTTTGCGGCGATGACGTTTGCCGCGGGCCAGGTGCGCAACTTTGGCTGGCTGAGCCTGATTTTGTTTCTCAGCGGCACGGCGTGGATTGGGATTCTGGCGTGCCTGAATGTGGCGGCGCAAACTATGTCACCGTCCTATTTGCGGGCGCGGACGTTGTCGGTGTACCTGCTGGTGCTGCAAGGCGGGATGGCAATCGGCAGCGCGCTCTGGGGCGCGGTCGCCAACCGACTGGGGGTTCCGACGGCTTTGCTGTGCTCGGCGTTCGCCATGGTGGCAGGTCTGGTGGCGGTGCGACGGTACCGGCTGACTGCGCACGACCTGGCCCTGGCGCCGGTCGTGGTTCGGGATTAGGCAACGCAAACTCGCGGTATTGTGGTTTAATCTTCCTCGGACTTCTTTCATCCAAAATTTGGTTTCTCAGGAGAATCTCATGCAGAAGATGCGTTGGGTATTTGGATTTGTGTTGTTGCTGGCATTTAACGGGTTAGCGATGGCTCAGGGTGCAAAGGCGGAAGAGCATCACACAGTAGGTCAGGTGCTGGATAGTTCCGTCAAGGGAGTGGAAGGCGAATTTGTTCCGGCAGCCGACGCCATGCCGGAAGACAAGTATTCGTTTGCGCCTACGGGTGGCGAATTCAAAGGCGTTCGCACGTTTGCCCAGCAGGTGAAACATGTGGCAGCGGTGAATTACATTCTTGGGGCATCGATCCTGGTGGAGAAGCCTCCGGTCGAACTGGGCGGTGAGAATGGGCCGGACTCGATCGCCAGCAAAGCTGACATCATGAAGTTTTTGAAAGACTCGTTTGCCTATCTGCACAAGGCGGCGAGTTCGGTAGACGAGAAGAATATGACTGAACCGATCAAACACCCGTTTGGAGACGGCAAGACTACACGACTCGCGATGGCGACGCTGGGCGTAGGGCACTGTTTTGACCATTACGGGCAGATGGTGGAGTATTTGCGGATGAATGGCATCGTTCCTCCGGCAAGCCGGTAAGCAACCAGGGCGCTTTCGTGCTGCAGGAAACCCTGTAGCACGAAGGTGCCATTTACACCCTTCCTGAGTGGACATAGCCTTGCTTCTCCCCAAATTTCTGAAGCGAGGCCCAGGTTTCCTGTGAATGAGTTACGCGGGAACCTCCCCAACTCCAGGGAGAAGTAGATGAAGACGCAGAAGTACCAGACGGAAAGTATTAGCGTGGTCGAGGCCACTCGACGGCGCGAGGTGCAGCAGGAGATTGATAATTATCTGCTGGCGCTGAGTTCTTATCCCGACCGCTTTGCAGACGATCCCTGCGTGAGTTTTGAGCAGCATCTGTTCAGCATGATGGCGGCGGGGCACACTTCCAGGAGCGGCGAGCGACGGAACGCCATCAGCTAGGGACGTCTCCGGCTATTTCACACCGCGAAGGTATTGGTCGGTCCTGTTGATCCAGTCGGCGCGCGGAGGATTGAAGACGTCGAGATCAATGGTGTCTTCCAAAGCCTCTGCTTTGTGGGGCATGTGCGGCGGGATGGTCAAAACCTCGCCAGAACGGACCACGATTTCCTTTCCATCAATCCAAAACTTCAAGGCGCCATCGAGGATGTAGGTTACCTGCTCGTTGTGGTGGCTGTGCTCGGGGACAATGCATCCTTTTTTCAGCAGGACGCGCGCCAGCATGACGTTTTGCCCGACGATGAAATGGCGCTTCAGGAGCGGGTTCAGGTCTTCGATCGCGACGGACTTCCAGGGGATGTGCTGGAGTTGAGGTTTCTTGTTGGCGGCAGGTTTGCGTTTTGTTTTGGCGGCCTTGGTGGTTTTGGGCATGGTTTCTCAGGCTCTGTCTGCAACGAACGGTCTGTGGCTTGAATTCTTTCGCCCCTTCCGGGGCTTGACTTCCTTTGTCACTCGTCACCCACGGCTTACGCCGTGGGCTTTATTCTTTCGCCGCTCCGCGGCTAATTCACTGGAGTGCTCACACTTGTATCCCCCCGCGGCTCGTGATGGCTATCCGCACGCGGGCGAGGGCGCCCGCGCCACATGGGCCTCCCAGGCCGACGAGGCTCGAAGAATTCTCTCAACCGCTTCCTGTAAGTTTGACGCAGGAGGAAGCGAAGGAGAAGCGGATGAAGTCGCGGCCAGCGGGGCCGAAAGCGGCGCCGGGGATGGCAGCAACACCAGCCTCTTCCAACATAATGCGGCAGAGTTCTTCGGCGACCGTTCCGGTGTCATGGATATTGACCCAGGCATAGAACGCGCCTTCCGGCGCCTGGCAGCGGAATCCGGGAATGCGGCCGAGATCGCGAATGAATTGCTGGCGGCGTTTGGCGAATTCGCCGACCATCCGGGGTGTGGCAGCATCGCGATCACGTAGCGCTTCGATGGCGGCGTACTGGCTGAATTCGGCGACGCAGGTATAGCTGTTGATGGCCAGCATGGCCAAGGCCGGAACGATGCGGGCAGGGGCAACCGTGTAACCGAGGCGCCATCCGGTCATGGCGAAGCTCTTGGAAAATCCGTCGAGGATGAGGGTGCGCTCGTCCATGCCGGGATAATCCATCATCGATTTGAACTGGCCGCCGTAGAGGATGCGGGCATAGATTTCGTCGGACAGGACAATGAGGTCGTGCTTTACGGCTAGCTCGGCGAGGCGGCGCTGGGTTTCGTCGGTGTAGACCGTGCCGGTGGGATTGCCAGGAGAATTGGTGATCAGAATCTTGGTGCGCGGGGTGATCTTCGCGGCGACTTCTTCGGGATCGGGCTGGAAGCGGTTGCGTTCGGAAAGCTCGAAGGGAACGGGGACGCCGCTGAGTCCGACGGTGATGGAAGAATATCCGGGGAAACCGGGATCGGGATAGAGAACCTCGTCACCGGGATCAATGAGCGCCATCATGGCCAGGAAAAGGGCGAGTTTGCAGCCGGGTGCGAGGACGATCTGGTCAGGCGATACATTCAGATTGCGCGTGTCGTGAAGATAGCGGGCGATGGCCTCGCGCAACGCGGGCACGCCGGGGACGGCGCAATAGCGGTCTTTGCCTTCGTCGAGAGCGCGCTTCAGAGCATCGTTGACCGGGGGCGCGGGGTGGAAGTCGGGTTCGCCGAGTTCGAGATGGATGATGGAGCGTCCCTGGCGCTCGAGTTCGCGGGCGCGGGCGTTGACTGAGAGTGCGCCTTCGCCGGTCATGACTGCCATGCGGGAAGCTAGAGGTTGCATTGATAATCCTTCGAGTGGAATTATAAGGGTTATCGGCGTTAAAGGCCGTGGCCACGGATTTCCACGGATTAACACGGATTTCAAGAACTAACCACAGGGGGCACAGGGGTGCACAGAGGAAAATCCATGACGCGGCACGCCCGGTGAGCGATAATTTGGGCGGGAGTTTCTATGAAGAAGCAACAGCATCACGCGGAGACGAAGGCAGTTCGCGGCGGGACGGACCTGCACAAGAAGAATGGGCCGCTGGCCACGCCCATCTATCAGACTTCGACCTTTGAGGTCACTGACAACGAGCAGCAGTTGCGGGTGACGCCAACCGATATGTTCTACACCCGCTACGGAAATCCGACGGTGACGGTGGCGGAGAGGGCGATCGCGGAACTGGAAGGAACTGAGCGTGCACTGGTGTTTGCCTCGGGGATGGGTGCGATCACGACCACAGTTCTGGCGCTGCTGAAAGCGGGCGACCACGTGGTGGCGCAACAGGACATCTACGGCGGCGCGACGAAATTCCTGGGCCAGTGGCTGCCGAAACTCGGGGTCGAGACGACGTTTGTGGATACCACTGATTACGCACAGCATGAGCAAGCGATCCGTCCTAATACCCGGCTGCTGTACGTGGAGTCGCCGACCAATCCCATGCTGCGAGTGATCGATTTGCGGCGGGTGGCGGGAATTGCGAAGAAACATAAGCTGATCTCCATGATCGACAGCACCTTCGCCACGCCGATCAATTGCCGGCCGGCGGAGTTCGGCATTGATCTGGTGATGCACTCCGCGACCAAATTCTTCGCCGGGCACTCCGACCTGATTTGCGGCGTGATTGCGGGCCGCGGGGAGCTGCTGGAGAAGATTCACTCGACTCGCACCACGCTCGGTGGTTCGATGGATCCGCATGCGGCATGGCTGCTATTGCGGGGGATAAAGACAGTGGCGGTGCGAGTGCAGCGGCAAAATGAGAGTGCGCTGCGGATTGCGCAGTTCCTGGCAGGACACGCCAAGGTACGGCAGGTTCTCTATCCGTTTCTGGAGGGGCATCCGCAGCGGGCGCTGGCGATGGAGCAAATGGCAGGCGGCGGCGGAGTGCTCAGCTTTGAAGTGGAGGGCAGCGCCGAGGATGCGCGCCGGGTGTCGGAAGCGCTGAACTTGTTTACGCTGGCGCCTAGCCTGGGCGGCGTGGATTCGCTGGTTTGCCTTCCAGCGCTGACTTCGCATGCCATGATTCCAGCCGAGCATCGGCAGAAGATGGGGATCACGGACCAACTGATCCGGTTGTCGGTGGGCATTGAGCATGTGGACGATCTGATTGCGGATTTGGAGCAGGCGCTGGCGGTGGTTAGTCCGGCGCGAGAGCGAAGAACGGTTTCTAGTTTCTAGTTGCGAATCAGTCGAAATAGCCTTCGCCATTGCGGACGATGCGGATGAAGTGGTCGGTAAACTTGGCGTGCATCCCTGGCACCTCATATTTAGGCATGTGACAAGAGACGCAGTTGTTCGTGCTCACGGTGCAGGTTTTAGCGGAATGGCCACCGCCAGGAACCGGAGAGTGATGGCAACTGAGACAGCGGTCGTCATACGAAGCCAGGTCGCGGATTCGTGGTTGATGCGGGTTGTGACAGTTCAGGCAAGTAATGCCGTTGTTGCTCTTGACCCAGCACTGGCTTCTCTCGAGGCGATAGGGCTGGAAGCGAAGATTGAGAATTCCGAAAGTCTTGCTCAAGACAACATCCACGTAGCTGCGGTGGCAGGCCCCGCAGAAATCCACCTGGTCGACCGGATTGAGCTGGCCGGGATCCAGAATCGCCCGTCAACCCTTGTTGCATCTCTTCCAGAGTTCATCGCGGCCACATGTTTTGCGCCGGGGCCGTGACACGCCTCGCAGGTCACTCCGGGCATCAAGTGAGCAGGATCGAATCGGCGATTGGTGGTCGAGGCGGTGGTGTGGCAGCCAAAGCAGCGCTGGGTCTCTCCGGCGTACAGCATGCGGCGGCCGAGGGCGTCTTCGAGAGTGGCGTCCGGGGCGCGGGACGGGGTGGGAGTAAAGTCAAGACCGCTGAGCGCGGGGAAGTAACTCATGCGACTTTCGAAGAAGGTGCCGTTGCGCTCGAAGATATAAGTTTGTCCGGACTCACCCAGCCCGAATGCCCAACTCAGAGGCGCTGAAATTGTCTGCTTGCCATCGGTGACGGAATAGAGACTGCCGTTTTCCTGGCGCAGAATCTGGTAGGTGTAGGGCGGGAGGTGAAAGGTCAGCTGATCGTGAGAGCGCAAGGCCTCGGAATCGACGGGGCGCAGAGCGGCGTGGGCCATGGGCGTCTGCTTTTGAGTACGAACCTTGGAGGCATGACAGGCTGCGCAAGCATCTGGGCCGATGAATTCATCGCGCGAGGCCGTGCCTTTGGTGGGCCACCAGCCGGAGCCCTCGATGCGATCCTCGGTCGCCATGGGAACGCTGGCAGGGCCGACAGGCTTGGGGGACGCTGCCGTTTCCCCACTTCTCGCAAAAGACACGAGAAATGGGGCACCCGCGATCAAGAGCATCGCCAGTGTGGAAAGAAATTTGCCGGGTCGCATGGGTTATGACATTGTCTCATCGGGGAGAGGGCGATGAGGCGAGAGGTTTCCAAAAAGAACGGGCCTCCGTCAGGAGGCCCACGTCCCAAGTTCTTTCGCAGATCAGAACAGGAACTTGGCCCCGAGCTGCAGGATACGAGGACTGTACGCCGTACCCACCTGCAAGAAATTCGAGCCGGGGACAAAGGTCCCGGTGGTGGAGGAGAATCCGGCGCTGCCAGCAGCGCCGCCCTGATCGCCTGCCAAGGGGCCGTATTCGACGTGGTTGAAAATGTTAAAGGCCTCGGCGCGGAATTCGAAGCCCATGCTTTCCGTGATCCGGAAGTGCTTGAACAGAGCCATGTCGATGTTCCAGTGGCCGGGGTTGCGCAAGAAGTTTCTGCCCGAATTGCCAAGAGTCAAACCCTGCGGGTCGGTAAACGCATTGGGATTGGCGATGAAATGCCCGAATCCGGAGGCGGGGTCGAACGCAGGGATGTTCTGATAGCGGGTTAGAAATGAGGTCGGCATAGGATTGGCCTGCGCCCGCGTTCCCAGCCACGCCATTTCCCAGTCCCGCGTTGTCGCCGAAATCGCCGTTGTAGGCGCTGAATGGCGTCCCCGTCTGCCAGGCGCCGATGCCGGAGACTTGCCAGCCTCCCAGCAAGGTGTTGGTCAGACCTGAACCCTTGAAGAATGGCAGGTCGTAGACCGCGCTGGTGGTGAAGGTGTGCCGCTGATCGAAGTTCGAGGAAGCACGAAATGCGGGAAAGTCGTAGGCATTCAGAATGCCGCCGTCGCCGAACAGGCCGCCGTCGGAAGTATCGTCGATGGAATGGCTGAAGGTGTAGGAGACGTTGAGCTGCAAGGCCCCGACAGTACGGCGCAACTCGGCCTGAAGGGCGCTGTAGGAAGACGAGGCGCCATTGTCGAGGCGAGTGATGTCACCATAACCGCGGAAAGGCCGGAAGGGATTAGCATCGTTACCGCAGGCTACATTCAGATTGATCGCGGCCTGTGGAGTCAGGGGACCGTTAGTACCGAGTACAGTTTGTCCCGCAGTCCAAGGCACGGTATTGGCATTTCCGAACGGGCCAGCGCATGCACCTTGAGGCTGCCCACTGAGGGGATCGATAAAGCCGGTATTGACCAGACTCTCACCCGGGCCGAAAGGATTTTGAGCCGAAGGCACCGGGTGTAACTGGTTGAGCTCGTACTTGCGTCCCAAGTGGGTGCCTTTGCTACCCACATAAGAAACGCTGGCAACCATGTTCTTCGTCACTTCGTGTTGGACGTCAAGGTGCCACTGCTGCACGTAGGGCCAGACCGTGTTGTCAGGAATGGAAAGGACGTTCAGGGGAAAGAGAAGTCCACCTGCGCCTCCGATGTTGCCGTAGCCGACGATGTTGAATTGGGTGGGGGTGTTGACCAGTGGCGGCGCACCCTCCAGTGCTTCGCTGGTTGCCTCGTTGCCGTTGGTGTGGTCGAAGAAGACACCGTAGCCGCCGCGGATGGCCCAGGTGCCGTCGCCCTTGGGATCAAAAGCAAAACCAATGCGGGGAGCGGGATTGAACAAGTGGCCATTCATGCAGCCCGCAGGTACTCCGCCCACACCACATTGCACCATGCCATTGAAGGGATTGCCGCTGCCCGCAACCAGAGAGCCGTCGGCGGGATTGATCTGAGGAGCATTGGCGGCATTCCACGCAGCCGGATCAAAGTTGAAGGCATTGTGATAACGCTCGCGATAAGTTCCGAACAGGCTGAACCGTATCCCGAGGTTGAGAGTTAGTTTCTTGGTGGCATGAAAGTCGTCCTGGAAATAGGGTTCAAAGATCTTGTAGCGGTTGTAATACTTGGGCTGGGCACTGGCCTGGCCAAAGCTGGCAATGTTGCCCATCAACAGGTCAGCAAACGAATTGCCGGTGGAAACGGGGGAGGTGTTGTCGAAGCTAAGAAAGCCGTTGACCGATGGCTCCGTCGCGCTGAGTTCGTTCTTCTGCGCGGCCACGAAGTACCCACCAAACTGCAGATTGTGACGGCCAATGATCTTGGTCACATTGTCGCGAAAAGTATAGGTCGGGTTAGAGTTGTAGGGTCCATTGATCCAGCCAGGATCCTGGCCGAACCCCTCGCTGCCGTACGCGCCTCCGGCACCGCCGGTGATGGAAAAGCCGGGAAGCTTTCCACCGTTGTCAGTGCCCGGGAAGAGACTTCCGATGGCCAAGCCCGACGGACGCTTCCAGGCGTTGGGGTCTGGCGTTCCCGTAGGGTTAACCACGATGTGATCGGTGGTGTAACTGAAGACAAATTCATTTAACAGGGTGGGAGAAGCCGTGGCAGTCAGGCGAGCGACCATCGAAAGAGCTGGTCCCACGAAGTTGGTTTCGACTGTGGGAAAGCTGCCGGCGTTGGTCCACAGTGGCGTGGCGGTAACTGTATCCCAGGAGTCATGAGTGTAACGGTACATGATTCGCAGGCGGTCATTGATGTTGTGGTCCACACGAAATAGCTCTTCGCGCCAGTTGGTGGGCTGCGATGGAGCTGCGGTGTAGAGATTCGTCCCGACTGTGGGCAGAGGAATCATGCCCAAGAGCGGCGCAGAGGCGGGATCGACAGGGACTTTGTTGCCGGGAAAGGGATTTCCGGTCGCGGGATCGATGGGACAATCCGCGCCCGGACAAAGGTCACTGAAATTGCCCGAGCGCTCTGGCACGGACGGGACTAGGAGATTGAAGTTCTGGCCAGGAACACGATCGCGACGCCACTCTTGAGACCAGAAGAAAAATGTCTTGTCTTTCTTAGTGTTGTAAAACCCAGGGATATAAACCGGGCCTCCGATGGTGTAGCCCCAATCATTCTTTTTATACGAGGGAACGCTCGTCTGGAATGCCGGGGTGGCGTTGAACAGGTCATTGCGCACGAATTCGTACGCATCTCCGTGAAACGAACTGGTGCCCGACTTGGTTTCCGTCTCAATGGTTCCGGAGGCGTTGCGTCCATACTGGGCGCCGTAGTTGGAAGTAAGCACGCGGACTTCGCCGATGGCGTCAATGCTGGGAGTGACGTTCAGCGTGGCATTACTGCCATTGTCCATGTTGTCGCCGCCATCCAGTTCCCAGTTGTTGTACTCCAGGCGGCCACCATTCACGCTGTAATTTACGTTGGCGGTAATGCCGTATTGGCCTTCCGAGGAGCCGGTCTGGTTGCTGATTCCTGGGGTCAGAGTCACAAGTGAGGTGAAAACGCGCCCGTTGAGTTGGAGTTGGCTGATTTCTTTGCCGGTGATCGTCCCGGCGAGTTCATTTGTCTGGGTCTCCACCGCTGCCACCGGCGCCCCTTGGATGGTGACTTCGGTGCCCTCCGCTCCGACTTGGAGGGCGGCGTCGGCCCGAGCCTTTTGGGCAACTCTGAGAATGATTCCCGGTGCCTCGTATTTCTTGAAACCTGGTGCGCTGATGGTGAGGTTATAAGAGCCGGGTGGCACGGCGCTGATCAGGTAATCGCCACTGCCGTTGCTGACAGTCGAGCGATTGATGCCATGCTCGGGATTGCTGACCGTCACTTGCGCGCCGGGAATGGCAGCGCCAGTCTGGTCGGTGACGGTGCCGGTGATGGAAGCAGTATCTTGAGCAAGCAACGAAGCGGAGAGGCAGCAGGCACATACCAGCAACCACAACCACAGGAGACGGGATTTCATGGTCAACTCCGTTGAAATTCTTGAAGTGCAAAGGAACGCGAGCCGAACCTTAACCCTTCAGCCCGGCCAGATAGCTTCCATCTTACGAGTGCGCCGGCTCTCGCCAGCATTACTCACTTGGTACGCAAGGCCCCACGAGTCTTCACAATTTGCTCGTCCCTGTTCGGGACTTGGTTTCGCTCCCCGCCCCCACTGCGTCGCTGCATTTGCAGGCGAGGACGCCTGCGTTTGCCATGCTCCAAAAAACCACAGAAATGGTTTATTAAAACGTATCAATAGTGAGGTAGCGGTATGGCGGTGTCAAGGGAAAAATACGGCTTAAGTGAGCCGTGGAATGAAAAACAGTTCTCAGATCGCAGTTCCCGGTTCTCAGTAGATTAGAGGACACGGCGAGTCGAATCACGAACCGCTAACTCAGGGGCGATCTTACGGTGCACGCCGGAGGTCTGGCGCTTCTCGAGCACGGCGTTCACGCCATCCAGCGCAAGGCCGGCAGCGATGGTGCCCATGAGTTCCATGGGTTGGCGAATGGTGGTGAGAGGTGGAGTGTAAAGGGCGGAGGCAGCGACGTCGTCAAAACCAATCACCGAACAATTTTCGGGGACGCGCAGTCCGGCTTTGGCGAGGGCGCGGATGGCACCGAAAGCTGTCATGTCATCAAACGCCATGAGGGCGGTAAAGGGACGCTTTTGCTTGAGCAGGCCTTCGGTCAGTTTGTAGCCGTCCTCGAAACTGGAGATAGGATCGCGGGATTCGGGAAGATCCAGGACCAGGCGGGGGTCGATTTCAAGATTGTTGGACTTGGCAAAGGAACGAATTCCCTTCCAGCGCGGGGCGCTGTCGGCCAGGGCTTTGGGACCGCGAATGAAGGCGATCTTGCGATGTCCTAACGAGTAGAGATGCTCGACGGCGGCATGGGCGCCAAGTTCGTTGTCGACCATGACGGAGCTGACGGAATCAGTTTGCAGTTCGCGGCCGATCATGACGGTGGGGATGTTGCTTTTTTCGAGATCGGCGAGGACGTCAATGTCCACGAAAAGCCAATTGGCAAGGACGATGAGGGCTTCGACGCGGCGGTCGAGCAGCATTTCCAGATAGCGCTCGAAGCGGCTGCGTTCGTTGTGAACATCGGTGAGAATGGGAAGGTAGGACGACTGGTACAGAGAATTTTCGATACCGCGGAGAACCAGGGTGCAGTAGGGATCGGTCATGTCGAAAACCATGACGCCGACGGTGTGGCTGCGCTGGCTGCGCAGTGAGCGGGCAAACAGATTGGGGCGGTAGCCCAGTTTCTTGGCGGCACGCTCGATACATTTCTTAGTGGTGGCGGGAATGTAGCGGGCCAGAGGAGCATTGTTGAGAACAATTGAGACCGTGGTCGAGGAGAATCCACTCTCCTTGGCGACGTCGCGAATTGTGACCATGGTGCTTTTCATGCGGGGTGCGCGGACGCGCGTTTGTCCGACCTCCAAAACGAGCCGACGCGAGATTGTCTTTCGCCCCTCCAGGGCTTGTTCTCTCGCGAACTTACCCACGGCTTACGCCGTGGGCTTTATTCTGGCGCCGCTCCGCGGCTAAAGCCGATCACTGGGCACTTCTCCCGTAATTTCATCTCACTCACCGAACCAAGTTCCGAGGTGGTTGCATCAAGGCACCGGCTTGAATTCGGGCGAACGCTGGCGGACACTACAGCAGAGAGTGAAACCAGTGTCAAGTTCAGGGTTGCGGTGTGGAGTTGCGCTGCTTGTGCTGGCCTGCTGTCCGGCGGGGAGTGCGCGTTCGCCAGGGTTGGGGCAGGCGGCATCATCAGCAGCGAAGTCGACAGCAAAATCGACTGGGGCGCAGGCTCCGAAGGCCGATCCCCAGCGGTTGTTTGAGCAGGGAGAAGCGGCCCTGAAACAAGGCGACCTAGCCGCAGCGGAAACGGCTTTCAAGGGAGTGCTGGCGGTGAATCCGGAGGTCGCGGGGGCCTACGCCAATCTGGGGGTGATTTCGATGCGGCGGAAACAGTGGCCGCAAGCGCTGGAGAGGCTGCACAAGGCGGAGCAACTGGCGCCGCAAGTTGCGGGAATCCGGCTCAATGTGGGGCTGGTTTATTACCGGCAGAATAACTTTCGGGCGGCAATTGGCCCCTTCGAATCAGTGCTGCGGGATGCGCCGGATTCTTACCAGGCGCGGTACCTGCTGGGGTTGTGCTACTTCTTCAATCAGCGCTATGCGGAAGCGGCGAGCACGCTGGAGCCGTTGTGGGCGCAGGCTTCCGACCAGTTGAATTTCCTTGTATGTGCTGGGGATCGCGGCCAACAAGGCAGGGCGCGCGGAGTTGGAGCAGCGGGCGCTGGGCCGGCTGGTGGAAACGGGGCAGGACACGGCGGAGTTTCATCTGCTGATGGGGAAAGGCGCACCTGAATCGGGAAGAGTATGACGAGGCGATCACGGAACTGGAGAGTGCGGCCAAGGCGGAGCCCAAGCTTCCTTTCGTTCACTTCAACCTGGGCATGGCGTACCTGAAGAAGCAGGATTTGGAGCGGGCGAAGGCAGAGCTTCTGAAAGATATCGAGATTGAACCGGACGTTGCTTACGATTACGACCAGCTTGGCCTGGTGCTTTATCTGCAGCAACAGGATGAGGATGCAGAGAAAATGTTTCGCAAGGCCCTGCGGCTGGATGCGAAACTTTCGAGCTCAGATTTTCAATTGGCCAGGGTTTACTTGCGGGAACTGAAATACAAAGAGGCGCTGGCGGCGATTGATGCGGCGAAGAAGCTGAGCCCGGAGAGTGAAAGCATTTATTACGTGCGCGGACAGATTTTGCAGCATATGGGACGCACGCAGGAGGCCAAGGTGGAAATGGAAAAGTTTACCCGGATGTCGAATGAGTCGCGGGAGAAACGGCACCAGGAGCTGGAATCGGGGCCGGTGCCAGACCCCGAACTCACGCGGGAACCACAGTAGACATGAGGTTTCTGGTAGACTGGCCCCGTCTCACCTGAGTGTCTGCGGTTGTCCACAGAGACCTGCCCAAGGAGGACCCCAGTTTATGAAACGCGCATTGAAAATCCTGGCAATCGTTGTGGTGGTGCTGGTGGTGGCGGCGGTCGCGCTTCCCTTCCTTATTGATGTGAATGTCTTCCGCCCGACCATTGAAACGGATCTGAGCGCTGCGTTGGGACGACAAGTCAAAGTGGGAAATCTCCGGCTTTCGATCCTAGGCGGTAGCGTGGCAGCGGATGACTTGTCGATTGCCGACGATCCGGCATTCAGCAAGGAACCCTTCATTCGCGCCAAGGCGCTGGGAGTGGGTGTGGAGTTGATGCCGCTGATTTTTTCGAAAAAGTTGAATGTAACCGATCTGACCATAGAGCAACCTCAGGTCGTGCTGTTGCATACGGCGGCGGGCAAGTGGAATTTCTCGAGTCTTGGCGGCAAGACCGACAAGACGGCGACCAAGAGCAGCGGAAATCCGGATTTGTCGGTGGGCAAGCTGAGCATCAAGGATGGCAGCGTTTCAATTGACAACATCAGCAACCGGGCCAAGCCTCAGGTGTATCAGAAGGTGAACATCACGGTTCAGAAGTTTTCCTTCACCTCGAGATTCCCTTTTACGCTTTCGGCTGGGCTGCCGGGCGGAGGCACGGTGAAACTGGATGGAACTGCAGGGCCAATTGATGCGAGCGATGCGTCACTCACTGCAGTGCAGGCCAAGATCACGATGAATAATCTGGATCTGGCGGCATCTGGATTTGTCGAACCGGCTTCAGGGATCGCGGGAATTGCCGACTTCAACGGGAACGTGAGTTCGGATGGCAGACAGGCGCGGAGCAGCGGAACGGCCAGCGTGGAAAAACTGAAGGTTTCTCCGAAAGGGTCGCCGGCGGGGCGTTCGGTAGTGGTGAAATTCGCCACGGAATACGAACTGCAGAAGCAGGCGGGCCAACTGAGTGAGGGCGACGTCACCATTGGCAAGGCTTTGGCGAAGCTGACGGGTGGGTATCAGATGGAAGGGGCATCGACCGTCCTGAACATGAAGTTGAATGCGGAAAATATGCCGGTGGATGACCTAGTGGCCATGCTTCCGGCGCTCGGTATAGTGCTGCCTTCGGGCTCGACTTTGAAAGGCGGGACGCTGACGGCGAACTTCACGATCGTGGGGCCGGTGGACAAACTGGTGATCAACGGGCCGGTCAAAATGGAGAACACCAAGCTGGCGGGATTCGATCTGGGATCAAAGATGTCGGCGATTTCCGCGTTGACTGGCGCGAAAACTGGGTCGGACACGACGATTCAGAATCTGAGCGCCGACGCGCATGTGGCGCCGGATGGCATCAGCACCCAGAACGTCAATTTAAATATCCCGGCGCTGGGTGTGGTTACAGGAAGCGGGACTATCAGCCCGCAGAATGCGCTGGACTACAAAATGGCCGCCAAACTCAGTGGGAGCGTTGTGGGCGGGCTGACGCAACTGGCCGGCATCGGCAACAAGAACGGCAGTATTCCGTTTTTCATTCAAGGGACAACTTCCGACCCGAAGTTTGTGCCAGATGTGAAGGGCATGTTGGGGAGCCAGCTTCCCGGAGTTTCCGGACAGAACCCTGCGGGCATTGTGAATGGATTGAGCGGACTGTTTGGGAAGAAGAAAAAGCCGTAGTCCCCCGGCTAGAGCCGGTGTTTGGGGGATCGGGTCAGCGCGTGAGTGTTGCGCTCGGATCCGCGTGATCTGTCGTGCTCAGCTAGAAAGTCAAAGGCTTTAACCACAGAGGGCACAGAGGATCACAGGGGAAACCGGCGATTCATCAGGACAGAACACGAGTCGTACCGCGATGGATGTACGCCGTTCAGGCTTTTTTCGGTTTAGTCCCTGATATCGTAAAGGCATGGTCCGAATCCGTTACCGCGGTGTGCTGTTTGATTTGGACGGGGTGCTGACGGATTCCACGCCGGCAGCGGCGCGCGTCTGGAAGAAATGGGCGATTCAGGCACGGGCTCGATCCGGTCGAGGTTGTGAGGCGGGCCCATGGGCGACCGAGTATCGCGACTATCCGCGAACTGCTCCCGGAGGTGGACGCCGAGCGCGAGAACCAAATCGTGGAGCAGGCGGAGAGCGAGGACATCGAGGGCGTAGTGCCCTTGCCGGGAGCGCAGGAATTGCTACGGGCATTGCCGCCGGACCGCTGGACGATTGTGACCTCATGCACTCGCCGGCTGGCGGAAGTTCGGCTGCGAGCGGCGGGGCTGAAGATTCCGGAAAAGATGGTGACGTGCAGCGACGTGGAGCATGGAAAGCCGCATCCGGAGCCTTATCTCAAGGGCGCGGCGGCGCTGGGCGTGGGCGCGGAGGATTGCGTGGTGGTGGAGGATGTTCCAGCAGGAATTCGCTCCGGGAAAGCAGCCGGGGCACGGGTGATTGCGGTGGGCGCGACTGCCCCGCAGGAAGAGTTACGAGACGCAGGAGCGGATTGGATCGTGGGAAGCTGCGCGGACATTGCGGTGGGAGTGGGCGAGTTGGTAATTGCCGAGTTGCCAGGATGACGGAACCTGGCTGCCCGGAAGAGCGTATATCAGATTGCGGGAAGTGACCCGGCCGGGACCACTTGAGCGCGCTTGTTAGAACTGCGATACACTTTGAGACGCTAGGTTTTGTGATCGCGCAAGGTCCATCTAGATCGGCCTGTCGCGCCGGGACCCACTGTGTCAGCAGTGCAATTTAATTCTCAAGCAGGAGATAATCATGCATTTTTCAAGATTCGCAGTTTTTGCGCTCGTGCTCTGTCCGGCGCTGGGGTGGTCGCAGGGAATGCCTGCGGCCGAGCAAGCTCCCAAGCTGGAGCACTTCGATCCCAACATGGTGGACCGGACGCTGGACCCCTGCCAGGATTTTTATCAGTACGCGTGCAGCAAATGGAACGCCGCCAACCCGATTCCTCCCGATCAAGTGGCGTGGGGAACGGGCAGCGGTTTGCAGTACTGGAATGAGAACATCGTACGGCAGGCGCTGGAGAAGGCATCGGCCGAGAGCAGCGGCCGCAGCGACTTCGAACAGAAGATTGGCGACTATTGGCAGGCGTGCACCGACGAGCCTGGACTGGAAGCCGCCGGCAGCCGGGATTTGAAACCGGGGCTGCAACGAATTGCCGCGATGAAGAGCAAGTCGGAACTGGCTGACCAGGTTGCACAGATCCACATGAGCATTCCGGGTGCGTGGGGAGGGAACGACAACCAGACGGCAGCGGCGCTATTGGGGTTCGGTTCGCAGCAGGACTACGACGACGCCAGCAAGGTAGTGGCGGGCATCGATCAGGGCGGACTGGGATTGCCCAACCGCGACTTCTATGTAAAGGATGATGAAAAGTCGAAGGACATCCTGAGCAAATACCAAATTCACGTGGCCAAAATGCTGGGATTGGCGGGAGAGAGTGCGACCCAGGCTGCGGCGGATGCGAAGACGGTGATTGCGATGGAAACTGCGATGGCCAAGGCACACATGGACAACGTGGCGCGGCGGGATCCCAAGAACATCAATAACAAGATGAGTTTCGAACAGATGCAGGCACTCACGCCGTCGTTTGACTGGAAGAAATACACGGCTGACATCGGGGCGCCGCCTTCATCCCCGCATTACCTGGTGAGCACTCCGGCGTTCTTCAAAGAGCTGGAGCAGTTGATCCAGCAGCACTCAGTGGCGGACTGGCAGGTCTATCTGCGCTGGCAACTGGTGCACGGATCGGCACCGTATTTGAGCAAGGCATTTGTAGATGAGAACTGGGATTTCTTCAGCCGTACTCTGCTGGGCTCGAAACAGCAATTGCCGCGCTGGCGGCGGTGCGTGAGGGCTGCGGACCGCGATCTGGGCATGGCGCTCGGACAAGCCTACGTGGCGGTGGCGTTTCCGCCTGCCAGCAAGGAGCGGACCGTGGCGGTGGTGCATGATGTGGAACACGCATTGGACCAAGACATCGCCACCCTGGAGTGGATGCAGCCGGCTACGAAGGAACAGGCCAAGGTCAAACTGCACGCTATCGAGGACAAGATCGGTTATCCGAACCAGTGGCGGGATTATTCCTCGGTGAAGATCACTCGCACCAGCTACCTCAACAATGTGCGCGAAGCGACGGTGTTTGAGTTTCATCGCCAACTGGACAAGATTGGCAGGCCGGTGGATCGGAGTGAGTGGACCATGACACCTCCGACCATCAATGCTTACTATGATCCGCAGCTCAATACCATCAACTTCCCTGCCGGAATTCTGCAGCCACCGTACTTCGATCCGGGCACGGACGATGCCGTAAACTACGGGGCCATTGGGATGGTGATCGGGCACGAGATCACGCACGGGTTTGACGATCAGGGGCGCAAGTTCGACGCCCAGGGCAACCTGCGCGACTGGTGGACGGCGGCAGACGCCAAAGCCTACGACGAGCGCGACGAGTGCATTGCCGACGAGTACACCCAGGAGATTCCTGAGGCTGGGGTCAAGCAAAATGGACACTTGACCCAAGGTGAGGACACGGCGGACAACGGCGGCATGCGCATCGCGTTTATGGCGCTGACCAACAAGCTTCAGGCAAGTGGAAAGGGGCTGGACGAGAAGGATGACAGCGGGTGGACGCCGCGGCAGAAGTTCTTCCTCTCATATGCCAATGAGTGGTGCACGCAGTACCGGCCGGAATTGATGCGAACGGTGGTGTTGACGAACCCGCACTCGATTCCGAAATACCGGGTGAATAATGTGGTGGCAAATATGCCCGAGTTTCAGCAGGCGTTCTCCTGCAAAGCAGGAACGCCGATGGTGCGGGCGAAGCAATGCAGAGTGTGGTAAGAGTTTAGTAAAGGATGCCGCGCACCGCAAGTGCGCGGCATTTTTTATGTTCCCAATCACACCCGGGCGAGGTGGAGAGCGAACCAGGTCTGGTGATCGAACCAAGTGGCATCGAGCGAGAAGCCTGCGCTTTCCAACATCTCGCGAACCATGGACATGGTGTACTTGTAACTGTTCTCCGTGTGGATACGTTCTCCGTTGGCGAAGCGGACGTGCCGGTTGAGGAGACCCAGGTCGACGACCTGAGGACGCAGGCTTTCCAGATAGATTTCCATTCGCGATTTCTGCGGATTCCAAATGGCAACGTGGCGGAAGAAATTGAGATCGAAGTTCGCGCCCAGTTCGCGGTTGAGCCGGGCGAGAATGTTCTTGTCAAAATCCTGGGTGATGCCCTGAGCATCATCGTAGGCGGGTACGAGAATGGCGGGATCTTTCACCAGGTCCGTGCCCAACAACAGAGCGTCGCCGGCAACAAGCTGGCTGCGAACCTGGCTAAGCATTTCGACCGCTGGGCCAGGATCGAAGTTGCCAATACTCGACCCCAGATAGAGCACGAGCTTTCGTCCGGGAATGCTGCGTAAGAAGCCGAAGCCGTGGCTGAAATCCGCTACCACGGGACGGACCGAAACTCGCGTACAGTGCGATTCCACGCGCTCACGGGCTTCGGCAAGCGCGTCGGGAGAAATGTCCACCGGGAAATAAGGGACTCTTAACTGGCGCCGGGAAAGAGCCTGAAGCAGCCGGGTGGTCTTGGTGGCGGTACCCGAACCCAGTTCGACCACGGTTACACCGGGGCGGACCTCTTTTGCGATCTGTTCACCGCGATCCGTCAGGATCTCAAGCTCGGCGCGGGTGAGGTAATACTCCGGCAGTAGAGTAATCTGCTCAAACAAGGCCGAGCCGGCCTGATCATAGAACAGCTTGCAAGGCAGAGTCTTGGGGGAAGCGGAAAGTCCCCGGTCGACGTCCTCGGAGTAGGACGGCAGAGATATGAGTTCGCGAGCGATCATTTGGCCAACCTGAGTCCTGAGAATTGCCACCGGGCATGCGGTGGAAAGAAGTTGCGGTAAGTGGCGCGAATGTGAGCGGCAGGGGTGGCGCAAGAGCCGCCGCGCAGCACCACCTGATTGCACATGAACTTGCCGTTGTACTCACCTATCAAGCCCTCGGCGGGTTTGAATCCGGGATAGGCCACGTAGGGACTTGAAGTCCATTCCCACACGTCGCCGAACATCTGGGGACTTTCGCGGGCAGGACGCGGGTGCGGAGCGTTTTCCTGCAGGAAGCCGCCCCTTGCCGTAGTGCGGGTGGCAGCTACTTCCCATTCTTCCTCGGTGGGAAGGCGAGCATCACGCCAACGCGCGTAGGCGTCAGCTTCGTAGTAGCTGATATGGCAGACGGGCTCGGAGGGATCCACGTTCTTGAGTCCGGCCAGAGTGAACTGCAACCAAGCCGGTTCATCCTGCTCCTTGCGTTCCCAGTAAAGCGGCGCGCTCCAAGCTTCGGCACAAACTTTGTCCCAGCCATCGGAGAGCCACAAATCGGGGCGACGGTAGCCGCCATCCTGTATGAATTCGAGATACTCAGCATTGGTGACGGGGCGCGAAGCGATGCGGAAAGCTCGCAGCAGGACTTCATGGCGCGGGGTCTCGTTGTCGAAGGAGAAATCGGCGCCTTGATGGCCGACCAGGTGAATGCCGCCGTCGATCTCCGTCCAGGTGAGAGGCGGGGCTGAAACATTCGCCTCTGCCTCAGGTACCGGCTCGGGACGCAGGGGACTGGACCAGAGAGCATGTTTAACGTCTGTGAGAATCAATTCTTGATGCTGCTGCTCGTGGTTGAGGCCGAGTTCAACCAAGGTGATTATTTCGTTGCTGGCATGGTCCAGCAGCGCTAGGAGCGCGGCATCAACGTGCGACCGGTAGGCATGCACCCGCTCCAGGCTGGGGCGCGACATGAGTCCGCGTGACCCGCGATTCGGATGCGAACCGAGTTGTTTGTAATAAGAATTGAAGAGGTACTGGAAATGGGGATCGAATGCCTGATATCCGGGAGCGTGCGGCAGCAGAATAAAGGTTTCGAAGAACCAGGTGGTGTGCGCGAGGTGCCATTTGGCGGGACTGGCATCCGGCATGGATTGCAGCATCTGGTCTTCGGGGGAAAGGGCAGCCGTGATCCGCATACTGGTCTCGCGAATCTCAGCAAAACGCTGACGAAGCGACGTACCTTCGGCCGTGGGAGACTCCTGCGTGAGACTGGTAGTCATGGATCACCCCAAATTGAGATCAAGCGCTACAAGCCAGAGACGGAGTGGGATGGCATCGTACTATGGATGCGGATGAGAATCCATTCGGTGTTGAAAATTTGAAATTTTGTTCGTCGTGGCGGTGAAGGGTCGAGCTTCATTCGTAACTACTGTATTTGCAGTCATTTGCATACGTTACCAAGAGGCCATTTGGGGGCACGGAGGGGCCATTCCGCAGGGCGGTGAGGCAACATAGTATGAGACGTCCGCAAAGGAGAGATGTATGCGCCAGGAAATGGTTCCGAGCAGTCTCCTAGTCACGCTGGCCCATCGCTATGAAGAGGACCCTCGCCAGTTTGTGACCCTGCCCAAGCCGGTGGTGGACTCATCGTTAGCGCGCATGGCCGTAGCCGAGCTGAGAAATCAAGGCTACGTGGAAGAGCAGACGCGCGGAGTGGTCCGGCTGACAATGAGCGGATACAAGTTCTACAAGAGCTAATTTGGTTTGGTTTGACAACCAGCCCACGGCCTAGAAGCCGTGGGTTTTTTCTTGCGCCGGCTATGGCTTCAAATAAAGTTCGGCGACATGATCGGCGATCTCGCCGGGCTCGGCGTCGGCGAGGTTGGTGAGGACCACAACTGTGAGTTTGTCGTCGACGTAACGCGAGATGTGGACTTCGAATCCCTGCCAGGAGCCGCCGTGATCGAGCAAGCGATGGCCGTTCTTTTTGGCAATCCGCCAACCGAAACCATAGCTGCCGGGATTGGGCTGGCCGTTCAGGAGTTTGGTGGGAGTCCACATTTGTTCGAAGCTGGAGCGGTGGAGCAGTTTCTCGGTGTAGAGGGCCGCGTCCCATTTCGCGAGATCCAGGATGGAAAAATACAGTGCCCCGTCGGCGGTGGTGTTCAAGGTGGGTGAAACCCATTCCTGATTTTTCAGCTCTCCTTTTACCAAGCGGTACCCAGAAGCGCGGTTGGGAATGATGTCGGCTTCGCTCATGACCCGCGTCGTGGTCATGCCCAAGGGCTGGAAGATTCTTTCCTGGAGGAAATCTCCGTAAAACTCGCCCGTGACCTGATGGATGAGGATGCCCAGGGTCAGATAACCGAGATTGGCATAGCTGTAATTGGTGCCAGGCTGGAATGCCAGCGGGATGCCTTCGACAATCTTGAGCAGGTCGGCTTCGGTATAGTCTTTGCGGAAATCGAACTTCTTCGGGTAGTCGGTGAAGCCGGCGGTGTGGCTGAGCAGCTCGCGTATGGTGACCTGGCGCCAGGCGGTGGGGGCGTCTTTGAAATAATTGGCGATAGGGTCGTCGAGGTGGATTTTGCCTTCTTCTACCAGCATCATCACGGCGGTGGCAGTAAATTGTTTGCCCACGGATCCGGATTGAAAGATGGTTTCGGGTTTGACGGGAACCTGAAGCTCGACGTTCGAGAAGCCATAACCCTGAGCGCGGACGATGTTCCCGTCGCGAGCAACCAGCAGAGAGAGGCCGGGGATGTGCTGTTTCTGCATTTCGGAGTTGACGTAGGTGTCGACGGGGTCGGGGGTAGGGGTTTGAGTAAAGGCAGCCGTGGAGAGCAGGACGATGAGCGAAATCACGCGAAAAGGATTGGGTCTGGTCATGGGTTATCAGATCATGCCCACGGCTTGCGCCGTGGGCTTTATTCTTACGCCGCTTCGCGACTGAATCGGTTTCCGCGCGGTCCTAGAACGTTATCCTCGCGGCGATTTGTCCTATGCGTGGAGTGGGACCGCGGAATGTCCCGGTGGTCGTAATCTGCCCGAAGTTTGGGCTGTTAATGTTAGTGGCGGTGTCAGTAAAAGTCGGCTGTGCAAACTCGGGATGATTCAGAGCATTAAAGAATTCCAGCCGCATTTCCAGACTCACTCGCTCGGTGATGGCTGTGGTCTTGGCCAGTGCGACATCCAGATTGACGAAGCCCGGGCCGCGCATGGTGTTGCGGTGCAACCCGTAGGTGCGAACGGCCGGATTGGTGACGGGGTCGATTTCCGGAAAACAAGGATTTTCAGCATCGAAATAAGGAGTGTTCTCCAGCGGAACGTTGGAGAAGCTGTTGGGATTGAAATAGAAGTTGCCGGTGACTGCGGTGGTGGTGATCTGACAAGCGCCGGTGTTTGGGTTGGTGCCGTAGGTGATTTCATTGATGGTGCGCTGTTGGCGAGGATCAAAAGTCTGGATCGGACCGACCACTGCAGCGTTGGAAAAGTAAGGATCACCCAACCCTGAGCTGCCGGGGTTTGCCGGATCAGTGACGAATGGCAGGTCAGCGGAAATGTCGAAGGGAAATCCGGTGCGCCAAGTCACGATGGGATACAGGCTCCAACCCTTGGTCAGCCGCTTCGGCCCGGACACCCAGGCGCGATCGAAGGGCAGGTCCCAGCCACCACTAAAACTAATGCGATGGCGGGCGTCACTGTCGGCCGAAGCATAGAACAAGTCGGGGGAACCTGCTGGAACCCCAAAGTTGCGCTGACGGAAACCAGAAGCGTTGTCGAGGTTGTGAGAATAGGTGTAAGCGAAAGTGAAATACACGGTGCCGATGGGTGAGTTTTTCGGTTGCCTGGTCAGGCTGGCCTCAAAGGCGTTGTAGTTGGCATTGGAGACGTTCTGAAATTCGGGAAGCTGCCCGAAACAACCGGAACAACTGCTGTCGAGAGCGCGGTTCGTGGTCCCCAGCACCATGGGGTTGATGTCCTTCAGGGAGGTAAGGCCGTGTGACGAACTGCCGACATAATTGGTCTCGAGGACCATGTCGGCGAAGACATTGCGCTGCAGACTGAGGTTGTACTGGTAGATGTAGGGGGTACGGAGGTGCGGGTCATCCAAGTAGATGAACCCGGTGTTATTGATCGGCAGGAAGGGCGTGAAATCAACGCTGGCACTCGGCGGCTTTGACGGGAAGGTGTTGGTCTGGCCGATTTGTGCGCAGGTGCCATCATCGTTAAACGATAGACAGGCATTTGCAAAGGGCTGGCTCATGTAGGGCAAAGTCCCGGCAACGGGGCTGACGGGATCGCCAAAGAACAGAGCGGCATTGCTGACGAAGGGCGGCTGCCCGTTAAATTGAAGGTTGTCCTCACCTTTCAGGATGTCGTAGAAAACGCCGAAGCCGCCGCGGAGGCTGGTTTTCCCGCTGCCCGTCGGGTCCCAGGCAAAACCGAAACGAGGGGCAAAATTGTTTTTGTCAGGGAAATTGGTGCCCGACGGAGCACCTGGGTCGCCGGGAAATACCATGCCAAGAGGCGCATTGGTAAAGCGCTGGGATTGCGCACCCGGGATCACGGAGAAAAGGCGCCCCTGGGTGTCTGACTTGGGGGTGTTGTATTCGTAGCGAAGTCCGAGGGTGAGGGTCAGGTTCTTGCGGACATGCCACTCGTCCTGGCCGAAGAAGTAAATGCTCTTGCTACGAATGTTGGATGGGGCTTTTGCGCCCTGGTAGTAGGCGCTAGGAGCGCCCAAGAGAAAATCAGCGTAGGGATTTCCAGTGGCAATCGACGATCCGCCCTCGTAGTAATCGAATTCTCCATTGGTGTAATAGGCATAAACGAGATTCTCCTGGTAAGGCGAGAAGCCTGCGCCGAATTTCCAGTTGTGTTTTCCGCGAGTCCAAGAGACGGAATCCGACCAGGAAAATGTGTTTTCGATGTAACGCGTGGGACCGTTCTCGCTGGGGCCGATGTCAAGGCCGGTGTCAAAGAACAAGTTGGTGGGTCCACTGGCAATGTCGGGAGAGATATTGATGCCCAGGTCTGGCCCGGTGGGCTCTTTATTTCCCGGGGTATCTTGGAGGTAATTGCTGCGATGAGTCAAAAACAGAAACTCGTTGAGCAACGTCGGTGAAAAAACTCGGGTGTAGTTGACGTTGGTGAACCAGTAGGTGGCCTTCGTCAGGCTGGTAAAACCAGGTACTGTGGAAAATGAAAAGGGAGTGGAGAAGGGCGTACGGCTGTAGCCCTCCGTGACACTGATCTTATCTTTGGAACTGAAATTGAAATCCACCTTTGTGGTTAATTCGTCAGCATTGCTGAATTCGCTCAGGTTGGTGGAAAGGAGACCACCGGGAGCGCTAGGGATAAACCCGTTGGATATGTATTTCTGCGATATGCCGTTGATTTTGCTGGGATCGATGATGCCCTGGGCTGCCAGGGCGGCGTTCGGTTGAAAGAAAGAATTGTTTTGTAGAAAGCTTACTACCCCAGGGTCTGGACCTCCGTCCACGGATTGGGAAAAATTCCCCTTCACTTCAAGCGGGGTAAATACGGCGGCATCGACATCAGGAACCGCCTGCACTTGCCTTTGGCCCTGATAGGCAACGAAGAAGAACATCTTGTCCTTGATGATCGGCCCTCCCACGGTCCCGCCAAATTGGTTGCGTTTGAGGTCAAGACGGGGAATGCCCTGCTGAACGTTGAAGAAGTCGTTGGCATCGAGTACACGGTTACGGAAGAACTCGAATGCGCTGCCGTGGAGGCGATTGGTACCGGACTTGGTCACGACGCTGATGATGCCGCCGCCGTTGCGGCCGTATTCCGCGGTGTAATTGCTGGTGAGGAGACGGAATTCCGCGATCGAGTCAGGGTTGGGGTTGTAGATAATACTGTTGTCTAACAGATCGTTGTTGAGTCCGCCGTCGAGCAGGTAGGTAACAGAATCGCTGCGCCCACCGGCGATGCTGAAGTTGCCTGCCCCGCTATTGTCGTCATTGCTCTCGGTCACGCCCGGCTGCAACAACGCAAGGTCGAGCACGTCCCTGCCATTGAGCGGCATGTTGGTGAGTTCGCGGCCGGCCACCGATTGTCCCAGCGTGGCATTGACGGTTTCGACGGGGGCGGCCTGGGCGCCAACCTCGACAGTCTGGTTGGCGGCGCCTACTGCCAATTTGATATCGACTCGGAGAGCTTGATTGATCGACAGTTTTTGCGCGTCGCTCACCGTGGTGCGGAACCCGTCGCGTTCCGCCATTACTTTATAGCTGCCGATGGGTAAGGCGAGAATCTGATAGTAGCCATCCGCGTTGGTGGAGGTCTTCCGACTCGCCTGAGTGTCGACGTTAGTGACGGTCACCTGAACTCCGGGAATCACGGCGCCGCTGGGATCTGTAATGGTACCCGCGATCCTGCCCGTGGCCTCTTGAGCGAAGGAGAGCACTGGCAATGACAAGAGAGCGGCGGCGAGCACGGCAACTTTCCAGGTCTTCATAAGAACACTCCGTATTTTCCAGGGAGACAGAAGTGGGTTGGGCCTGGGAGTGATTGTGTTGCTGTTATGTATTCACTCCGGAGACAGAGGAAAGGCAGGGGATCATAGACCGGATTCGAGCTTGCCGGAATCGACCAAGCGGGCGATCTGCTCCAAGGTGTAGAGCGGCGCTGAGACGGAATCTCTGACCATAAGGCTGTGTGCCTCTGGATGAAGTGCCTCGCATCTTGTCAGAGGGGGTGACGGAAGTCAAGTGAGACCGCTTTCCGGGAATACAGCAAAATCTGAACCACAGGGGACACAGAGGATCACAGAGAAACGTCACGCCCCGGTGTCTAGATTTTTTGGGTCTTCCAGCGGCCGCGCTTGAAAAGGATGGCGCTGGCTGCGGCGATGGAGCCTTCCGCGACCACGATGGACCAGAACACGCCGTTGGATTTGAAGCCTAGCGGGATGGCCAGCCAGTAGGCGAGGGGGATTTCCAGCAGCCAGAAGCCGAAAAAATTCACGATGGTGGGAGTGATGGTATCGCCGGCGCCGTTGAAGGCCTGCATCATTACGAAAGCATAGGCGTAGCCGATGTTCCCGTAACTGACAATGCGCAGACAGGAAGCACCCAGAGGAACGACGGCGGGATCATGGGTGAAAAGCCGAATGATGGGTTCGGCGAAGAACACGAAGAACACGCCGATGGCGCCGAGGAAAATCATGTTGTAGAGGCCGGTGCGCCAGACCGCGAGCTCGGCGCGCTCGGGTTGTTTGGCTCCGAGATTCTGACCCACCAAGGTCGCGGCGGCATTGCTCAGTCCCCAGGAGGGCAAGATCGCAAAGACCACGACCCTTATCGCGATGGTGTAGCCGGCGAGGGCGGCCGATCCGAAAACACTGATGATGCGGACCAGTCCGATCCAGCTGGTGTGGGCGATGGCGAACTGCAGAATACCGGTGACCGAGACCCGCAGCAGGCGGAGCAGGATGGTCAGGTTCACGCGAAGCTGGCGACGGAGGATGCGAAGACGCTCGGTGCCTCGCAACAGGCGATAGAACTGATAGCCGACGCCGATGCCGCGTCCGGTGAAAGTGGCGAGGGCCGCCCCGGTTACTCCGAGGCGGGGGAACGGCCCCAGTCCGAAAATGAGGCAGGGATCGAGAATCAGGTTGATGATGTTGGAAACCCAGAGCAGACGCATGGCGATCGCAGCATCGCCGGCGCCGCGGAAGATGGCATTGTTGAGAAACAGCAGCAAGACGACTCCACTACCTCCAAGCGCAATGCGGGCGTAGCCGCTGCCGATTGAGACGATTTCAGGAGAGGCACCCATCAGCCTGAGCAGCCGGGAAGCCCCCAGCCAGCAAGGAATGCCGATCGCGAAGGAAACCAGCAAGCCAAGAACGACCGCCTGCACAGCGGCCACGGCGGCTCCTTCGGGATCTTTTTCTCCGATGCGGCGGGCCACCATGGCGGTGGTGGACATACCCAGTCCAATGCTGACGGCAAAGACCAGGCTAAGCAGCGATTCAGTGAGGCCGACAGTTGCAACCGCATTGGCTCCCAGACGTCCCACCCAAAAAACGTCAACCACGGCGAAGAGGGACTCCAGCACCATCTCCAGCACCATGGGGACGGCGAGCAGTAGGATGGCCCGGTTTAAGCTGCCCTGGGTGTAGTCCTGGTGGGAGCCGCGTATGGCTTCGCGGAGAGACGCCCAGAGGCTGGGTGGAGAGACGATGGCCGGAACCGATTCCATAAGTTTTGCTCGCAGGGCTAACTGCTGTTCGAATATGCGGCGCCCAATGATGGCCAATTTTGTGCGAGACAGATATCCGATGTGCAGGATGGCAAATTATAGAGGGTTACGCGGGTTAGTGTCCGGGCTGGCGAACAAGCTTGCCTGCATACGCGAATGGTGTGTCCAAAATCGGCGCGGGACAAGCTATCTCGGGCGAGCCAGCAGATTCGATGATGCCCGGGCTGTGCTAGAATGGCGCCAGTTTTTGCCACCCGTCCCGGGATGATCTTATTCCGCACGCCAGTGAAGCTGGCAAATGTTTAGCTCTCTGCGCCATCTAAACGATCGCAATTAATCGATCCGCACCTTCTGGAGGTATCCATGGCAGGCTGTTTCGGCAAGGAACAATTCCGTGGCAAGAGTACGAGCGCCCAGGAACCGGTTTTCGGCTGCGAATCTACAGCTTGGCTTCCCTGGCTCCTGTTGTTTGTGATTTGCATAGCCGGGACGAGTTTCGCCACCGACGTCGTCACCTACCACAACGACATTTTCCGAACCGGGCAGAACCTTCAGGAGACGATCCTTACCCCGAGTAACGTGACATCGGCGAGCTTCGGAAAGCTGTTCACGCTTGCGGTGGATAGCGTGATCGATGCCGAACCGTTGTACCTTTCGGGAGTGACCATTCCTGGCAAGGGCACCTATAACGTGGTTTATGTGGTCACGGAGAACGATAGCGTGTATGCCTTCGATGCTGACCAGGGCACCTTGTTGTGGCATGTATCGGTGCTGGGCAGTGGCGAAGCGCCGTCGGATATGCACGGGTGCGGGCAGATCAATCCGATAATCGGGATTACCTCAACTCCGGTAATTGATCGCCACACTGGCCCGAATGGGACGCTATATGTCGTGGCCATGAGCAAGAAGGGCTCCAGTTACTTCCAGCGGATCCACGGGTTGGATGCAGCCACGGGGAACGAACAACCGCGATCGCCTATCACCGTATCGGCGAAGTATCCGGGCAGCGGCGACAACAGCCACGGTGGGTATGTGATTTTTGATCCCGGCCAGTATGCGGAGCGGCAAGGGCTGTTGCTCCTAAACGGCGTGCTGTACACCGCCTGGACTTCGCACTGCGACCAACGTCCGTACACGGGTTGGGTGATCGCGTACAACGCGACCACCGGAGCGCAAGTCGGGGTGTTGAATCTGACACCGAATGGAAATGAAGGCGCAATCTGGCAGGCAGGCGCTGGCATGGCATCGGACGGACAATTTATTTACTTGATGACCGGCAACGGCACCTTCGACACCGACCTCGACGCAAACGGCTTTCCGGTGAACGGGGATTACGGGAATGCTTTGGTAAAGATTTCGATCAGCAACCGCCGACAACCAGTCACAGATTATTTCACGATGTACAACACCGTGCAGGAATCGGATGCAGACGTTGACTTGGGATCGGGCGGGACCATGTTGCTGCCGCCGATGAAAGACTCACAGGGGGTCACACGGAATTTGGCCATCGGCGCCGGAAAAGACCAGAATATTTACGTTGTGGATCGCAATAACATGGGCAAGTTCAACCCCCAGAATGACGATGCGATTTACCAGGAGTTGGACAACGTGCTGGGCGGAGGAGTCTGGGCCATGCCTGCCTATTTCGGCGGGAATATTTACTATGGCCCCGTAGGGAACCATCTGCTGCAGTTCCGCTTCTCGAATGCCAGGCTATCGACGGCTCCGGTGGCCAAGAGCGCGGCCAGCTTCACGTATCCGGGGAGCACGCCCAGTGTTTCGGCCAATGGATCGCAGAACGGCATTGTGTGGGCCATCGAACACAGTGATCCTACCGATGTATTGCATGCTTATGATGCCAACTCCGTGGCAACGGAGTTATACAACTCCGGGCAAGCGGCGAATGGGCGCGATCATTTCGGCTCGGCCAGCCACTTTGGCACGCCCATGATCGTGAACGGCAAAGTCTTTGTCGGCACCCAGAACGGCCTGGCGGTCTTTGGACTGCTGAAGTAAGGGGAGTGAATCTGTTTGTGTGCAAAGCGGTCAAGGCCGCATCAAGCTTGCACGACAGAGTCACTTTCAAAAGGTTATTCACAATTGTTGTTGAAAACTGGCAGGAACTGCAGAGCGAGTTTGCGGAAATACAACGAAGGCCAGCCACGGATCGGCAAGAGAGATTAATCGTAGAGATCGCTGAAAAGGCTGACAGAGGATCGCTGAGAAAAACTAGCCGTGGACACTTACCGAAAATGGCGGGGAAAATATAAAAGGCCGTGATATTGGTTATGCTCTAGCCGTCAGCTCCTGCGAGGGAGCTAGCGACGTGGAGTCATGCACCATCACGGCCTTCGATGTAATCACTGCTTTCACAGTTCCCAACCCCGGCCACATCCTCGCAGAGTAGCCGGTTTTTTCGGGTCAGGTCGCTCACCGAGTTGCCCCGATGAGCCGATTACCCAGCTTACTTCGGACTGGCTAAGTTTTAATTTGAGCCAACCCTTTCAGCCGTCGACGGACGCGAAGTTAAATCCCGCTACAGGAATTGTCAACGCCCTATTTCGGTGCAAAAGTCTGAGCGATCCACAGAGTTTTCCGAGACGCAATCCACTCTGCATGGACGCTTTACAGAGTATCGAAGTGAAAGGTCCTGCTTTTCCACAAGTTATTGCACAAACACTGCGGACAGGAACCATGCTAGTTTCTTGACGCGGGGTTACGAGAGCCGCATGTTGGTGCTGAGGAGTAACGATGTCTGAGTTGGTGGCCTACGTAGATGGTGGATCACTGGGAAATCCGGGACCGTCGGGGATTGGAGTCGTAATTGACGGGGCCGAGAGCGGCCAACTGAGGATTGCGAAGTGGGTGGGGCGCCAGGACAACAATGTGGCGGAGTATCTGGCTCTGCTGGAAGCCCTGCAATGCGCGGTGACGCTCAGAGCGGGCGCACTGCATGTTTATTCGGATTCAGAAGTGGTGGTCAAGCAGATGATGGGTGAGTACGCCTGTCGCAGCCCACGTTTGTATTCTCTGCACTGGATTTGCCGTAAGCTGGCGCGCGGGCTGGCATTCTCGATTTCTCACGTCCGACGCGAGGACAATGCCGAGGCCAACGGTTTAGCGAATGCGGCGGCCCGGGGTATTGTCAGTTAGCCGGTTCACGGCAGCGCTGCTCCGCCTAGATTCAGCGTTTTCCGTCAGATGTAACCGCCGATTCCCATCGCACTTCCAGCCTTCATCCCCATGCCAGGTGGATCGCGTGCTAACCAAGCGTTGCAAACACAGTCCATTCCCTCCAGGACGGAAATTCATGTTTTCTGTGTTTAAGCGACAGGTCGCAATCGCGGTTGTCCTGGCCATAGCTTCGTGGTTGGTGCAAGCGCAGAGTACCTCCGTACCGCAGGCCAAGCCGCGAAAGACCAGCAAGCCGTATACCGGCGATCTGTCGATCTTTGATTCGGCGGGACGAGAGGACCGGCTGCAAGTCAATCGGGTCATGGATATTTTGAGCATCAATGCGGGAAAGAATGTGGCAGACATTGGAGCGGGATCAGGGTGGTTCACCGTGCGCGCCGCAAAGCGCGTCACCGAGACGGGCAGTGTGTATGCGGTGGACATCAATCCCGAGGCCATCCGCTATATCGGGGATCGCGCGGAAAAAGAGACACTGCACAACGTCAAGACAGTCCTGAGCAAGGCAGACGATCCGATGCTCCCCGCCAACACCATTGATGCGGTATTGCTGTTGAAGACTTATCACGAGGTGGAGAAGCCGGTGGTGCTGCTACGGAATTTGCGCGCAGCGCTGCGGGCAGGGGCCAAGGTCGGCATTATTGATCGCAACGGGAACGGCGAAAATCACGGGGTGGGCAAGGATGTGGTTCTGCGGGAGGCCGCGGAGGCCGGCTACGAACTTACCGGGCAGTATGACTTCGTCAAAGCCGACGATATGGACTATTTTCTGGTGTTCACATTGAAACCGTAGAGATTACAGTCAGGGTTTGACGTTTTCGGGTAGAGGCATCCGAGCCTCGAACCGCTGGATCCCTGGTGGGCAGTGCTTGTGGAAGAGATGCTTCAGGTCGGGAGTGAATTCGTGCAAGAGGTTGGCGGTCGCGTCCCCACCCAGAGTTCCCGCGAAGCGGTTCATGGTATCGCCGAGGGTGCGGTCAGGGCGCGGATAGTAAGTGTTCTGCAATGCGCTGGTCAACGATGCTCCCAAAATTTCAGACCGGTTTAGGACATTCCAGCCACTGTCATCGCGGGTAACCAGCACGCGAGTGGCGGCATACCAGGCGCGTGCAACCAGGCGGTCCTTGCCTGAGGGAAAATAGCGTGGATCTTCGTGCAGCAGACTGGCCAGAGCGAAGTTTTGTATGAAGCGACGGGATTCGACATCGGCGAGCGTCGTCCCCAGTCGCTTGCCCCAGCCCTGCATCCCGCCTCCGTATTGCGGCCACTGACCCCACATTTGCGCCCAGGTCGCATCGAAAGCGGCGGATACGAAGGTATAGGGCGAATAGGTCTGCCGCACGAACAGCTCGAACTTGCAATGACGCGTCAAGGGGGCGTAGGCGGATGGCGCGTCGGGTAGATTTTCCGAGCCAACGACGTAACTTGCTGGCACCGTCTTCATTTCGCTACACGGAAGCGACGGCGCTGCAATTGTGGTTGCAGGCTCGGTCGCGACCGAAGAAGAGGAGAAACTCTTTAGAGGGAGATTGCCGCTGACGAACTGGCTTCGCTCTGGGGCTTGACCCCAGACCGTCCCTTGGCTTAGCCCTATCGCTATCACGAGTATCATTGCCCGTGTCATAGTCGCTATCCCCGGGTTAGCAAGGCCAACGTCTCTTCGATGACCAACGTGTGCCAGAGTTTGCATGCTGTGGGTAACGGTGAGGAAATGGGCCGGCCGGGAAAGAGTGGGTTGGCGCAAGCCGCAAGTGAGGCTGCCAGAGCCAGTTACGAGGGTTGGCTGGCGGCGTGGACGCATCCTCCGATCACGGCGCACACGGCCCAAAAAGAGCCTCCACACCCCTGGTAGCACCCAGCGTGCCATCCCTTCTAAAGGCAATTCCTTATGCCAAATACGGCTCCCAGAGCCGAAACCCTGCGGGAAACACTCCAAGATTCACATATAATTCATCTAGCCGTCGCAGACTGCGCCGGCCCACGGATTTAAATATGGACGTTCCTTGGAGGACACAATGCCTGAAACCGTGCGGCTGGGTCCACGAGAGCAACAGATCGTTGATTTGCTCTTGCAAGGCTGCAGTAACGCAGAAATAGCGAAGATCGTGGGGATGAATCGGCGGACGGTCAAAGCGCACTTCAATCGCCTCTTTCATAAATTTGGGATTAGCAGTGGGATCAAGCGGGTAAAACTGGCAACTCTTATCTACCGGAGACAGTTATGTTTGGAGAGCAACGAGAGCGAGCTCGGAACCAGCGGGAGCAAGCCATCATCGAACTCGTTGCCCAAGGACTCACCAACCGCGACATCGCAGAAGAACTCGGAATCACCGAATACGTCGTCAAAAACTATCTTCGGACCATCTACGACCAACTGGGGCTCTGGAACCGGGTCGAACTAGCGTTGTGGCACGAGGCTCGCAGGCAGGAGAACCGGACTACCGGAGGAACCGCCACCCCCGCGGTGCGTTTAGGTCCAAGCGCAGTCCAGGCTGCCGAGACTAAGAAAACACGCGCTAGTCGGCGATAGTAGCGAGCGTTGGCTTGCAGAAACCGCCCGGGCCCGCATACCAGTCACTCACCACTTTTTGAATCGTCTCCGGCCACTGAGATCTCGACGGACTCTGCTCGAGGCGAGGCGCGGCAACAGAATGGGGCTTTGCGGCCGGCCGGCCGATCTCACGAACGTAGACGGGAGGACCAACCAGCAGAGCAATGCGCTGGTGCGGTTTGCTTTTCCTTAATTGGAGAGACGCCAGCACCGCTTGTTCGGAGTTCTCTGGCGCGGCCAACAAGACCAGATCATACGGAATATTCTTCCAAAGAGATTTCGCGTCTTCCAGGCGACTCGCCAGGTGTACCTCGATATCGTGATTCCTTAGAATGGTGGCGCGCAGGTTTAGTCGGCGTGAGTTTTCGTCGATCAGCAGGACGGTTCGGCGTTCGTCGTAAAGAAAGGTCATATCGTGGTCCCCCGGTGATTCGAAGATAGGGCGACAAGGTTGCAGGGAGATTGCAGGCAGGTTAAGGTTTTGTAAAATCAGCGGGCTGCCCAAGGTGTAACTTTCCACGGCACCCCCGCATCCACTCCGATAGCGGCAACACGGAGTCTCCACTATGCGCCTGGAATTTATTTTCGTTACAGCGGTTGGCATTGCGGCGCTGGCTTGGACGACGAGGCCGGCAGCGGAAAAGACTGGTGAGGCAGGCCGCGTCCCCGTGTTGGTGGAACTATTCACTTCTGAAGGATGTTCCAGTTGTCCGCCCGCGGATGCCTTCCTGCAAAAGCTGGACCAGCAACCGGTGGCGGGAGCGGAGTTGATCGTGCTCAGCGAGCATGTGGATTACTGGAACCACATCGGGTGGAAGGACCCCTACTCGGCCCGCTTTTACAGCGACCGGCAAGGTGCGTACGCGAATCGATTTGATCTGGATGGGCCCTACACGCCGCAGATGGTGGTGGATGGTAGCAGCGAGTTTGTGGGCAGTGATCCGGAACTGGCACGGAAAGCCTTCGACCGGGCGTTGGCGGTGCAGAAGATTGCCGTGCGAGTGTCGGGAATTTCGATTGGCGCAGAGAACATGTTGCAGGCACGCGTGGAAACTGGAACGGTTGCCTCGGACGCGGAGGTAGTGCTGGCGGTTGCGCTGAATCAGGCTGAATCGCACGTGCTGCGCGGGGAGAATGGCGGGCGCTTGCTGAGGCATACGGCGGTGGTGAGAACGATGATGAAAGTTGGATCGGTGGCACGTGGGCAGGCGTTTGCGAAGGATGTTCAGGTTACGTTGCCGCCGGGCGTGGCGCGGGATAATCTGCGGGTAATCGCGTTTGTGCAGGAAGCTCATCAGGGGAAGGTTTTGGGGTCGGCGGTGGGGAAGGTGCCGTAGGGCGACCCAGGACTCCGCCGCCCTATGAGAACGTCTCTTTCGCCGCTCCGCGGCTTGCCCATTTCCCCGATTTTCCCACGGCTTGCGCCGTGGGCTTTATTCTTACGCCGCTCCGCGGCTGATCTCGCGTCCAGCCACGGGGAGTCGCTGGGCACTGGTATTTCAGGACTGGGGCGCGAAGACGACACGATGACTAGCGCGCAGCCCAGTCAGGAAGATTTACGTATGAGCGATCCAGAGCAGAGATTGAGGGGCAGCCGAGGAGTCTGAGGGTGCGTTCTACGTCCACGCGCAGGATCTCCACAGCACGGGCAACTCCGGCCGGACCGGCGGCGGCGAGGCCATAGGCATAGGCCCGGCCGCAGAGGACGGCGCGGGCGCCGAGGCAGATGGCCTTAATGATGTCAGCGCCACGGCGGATACCACCGTCCATCAGTACCTCGGCGCGGCCGTTCACCGCGGCCACCACTTCGGGCAAAGCGCGCAGCGAGGGAGAAACGCCATCGAGCTGGCGGCCACCGTGGTTGGAAACGACAATCGCTTCGGCTCCGGTGTCGAGGGCGTGACGGGCGTCGTCGCCGGTGAGGACTCCTTTAATGACGATGGGCCCGCGCCAGGCATCACGGATCCAGCGCAGGTCCGCCCAGGTTACAGTGGCGGCGGCGAGGGCTGCACCGATATCCACCAGCGGCATGGAGCCTTGCCCGGGGATCACAACGTTGGGAAGCGGGCGGATGCCGCCATCGAGCAGAAAGCTGGCCAGCCAACCCGGACGCGCCAGCACCTGCGGCAGAAACGGAAGCTTGGCAAAGAGCGTGCCGCTGATGAGTTCTTTCATGCCATTGCGCACGTCACGCTCGCGCACTCCGGCCACCGCAGTGTCGATGGTGACCACCAGCGCAGAAAAACCGGCGACGCGCGCCCTTTCGATGGAAGCCTCGGCAGCGGCGCGGCCACCCATCAAATACAGTTGATAGAAGACGGGGCCCGAGGAAGCGGCTTTGACATCTTCCAGGCGATGTCCGGAAATGGTGGAGAGGATGTAGGCAGTGCCCGCGACTCCGGCGGCGTGAGCGGCGGCAACTTCTCCTCCGGGATGCATGAGGCGGCTGTAGCCAACGGGAGCCAGCAGAAACGGCAGGGCGAGGTCTAGACCCAGCACGCGGGTGCGCAGATCGCATTGGGGGAACCCGACGGCGTGGCGCGGGCGCAGGGTGACATCTTCGAAGATGCGACAGTTCTCGCGCAGCGTGACTTCGCCTTCCGCGCCACCGTCCAAATAGTCGAAGACGACTCTTGGCAGGCGGCGGCGCGCCAGCGGGCGAAAGTCGGAGATGCAGACCACTCGCGGGGAGGCGACGGAGCGGGACGAAGTGGTCATGAGTGGCTCACGGCTTTTTCTTCGTGGGCTTGGGCCTTAATGTCTTCGCGTATTCGTAGCTCAAAGCCAGATACTTCTGCAGTTCCTTTGTGTTCTTCAGTAATGCATCAGGAACCGCTACATATTCTCCCATCACGGTGCCGTAGGCCTCAAACAGCTTGGTCTTGTACTTCTTCAGAAACGCCTCCCGCTGTTTCTCAGGAAGCCGGATGGCCAGGCGCGATTGATGCAGCAGGGTAAACATATTCCCATTCAGCGATGTGTAAGGATTGGCCGCGCCCTTGCGCTTTATCGCGGGAATGGTGGCGATCAGTTTGTCATAGAGAGCTTCTTGATCGGAAGGGATCGAGCTTTTCTTGGGTGTGGCCATGAAGGTTTTTCTCAGTCAGCGTAAGAGAATATACTATCGACGCTGCTCAGGCCGCCGGTGGCTGGACTTCCCGTAGCCGCCGCTCCAGAAACCTGCGCTCACTATCGTTGGTGACCAGGGCAAGCGCGCGCTGGTAGCTTTTGGCCGCTTCCGCTGGGGACCCCATGCGGCGTAACAGATCGGCGCGGACGGCGTGCAAAAGGTGATAGTTTTCGAGGTCGTTGGTGGCGGCAATTGCATCGACCAACTCAAGCCCGGTCTGAGGTCCTTCCGTCATCGCCACCGCCACCGCGCGGTTCAACGAGACGATAGGGGACGGTTGCGCACGCTCGAGAAGGTCATAGAGGCGCACGATTTGAGGCCAGTCCGTCTCTTCGGCGCGGGATGCCTGACAATGGGCGGCGGCAATCGCCGCTTGCAACGCGATCGGACCGGCTCCGCCGCGAAAGGCTTGGTTGACCAGCGGGACAGCCTCGGCGATCTGGCCCTGATCCCAGCGGCCGCGATCCTGCTCCTCGAGAATGACTAAATCTCCAGCTTCGTCGATGCGAGCGGCGCGGCGGGCGTCATGGAGCAACATAAGGGCAAGCAGAGCCGACACTTCGGCTGGGGGCTGCGGGCCCAGCAGAGAACTCAACAGGCGACCCAACCGGATAGCCTCGGCGCACAAGTCCGTCCTCACCAGTGGACCGCCGCGGGTAGCGGCATAACCTTCGTTGAAGACCAGGTAGATCACGGTCAGAACCGCGTCCAGGCGCGCCGCCATTTCTCCCGTCTCGGGAACTACGTAGGGAATGCCGGCGTCGCGAATCTTGCGCTTGGCGCGCACCAGACGCTGCGCCATGGTCGTAGCCGGAACCAGGAATGCCCGCGCAATCTCGTCGGTTTCGAGGCCGCAGAGGGTGCGCAAGGTCAGCGCCACCTGCGCCTCGGCAGCGAGCGCAGGGTGGCAACAGGTGAAGATCAGGCGGAGGCGGTCGTCGGGGATTTCCGTGGAGTCGTAATCCGGCTCTTCGATGGTGCGGACCAAGCCGGAAGTGGCGTAAGATTCTAGCTTTTCCTCGAACCGCGCCTTGCGCCGGATGCGGTCGATGGCCTTATGACGGGCGGTCTGGATGATCCAGGCGCGAGGGAACTCAGGGACGCCGGAAACCGGCCATTGATCCACCGCGGCTGTAAAGGCTTCCTGCGCACACTCTTCGGCGAGGTCGAAGTCGCCGACGAGGGTGATGAGGGCAGCGACGATCCGGCCCCAATCGGAGCGGTAGACTGCTTCTACGGCGCCGGCAGCGTCGGAAGACATAACCGATTGTAAATATTTCCTGGTGCGGGTGTCGATTTCAAGGGTCGCTGTTCGATCTACTGATGGAAGCATCCAAAGCAAAGAGTTCCAGATCCAACAAGGATAAGGAGATTCGAGTTATGCGATTCATGGTGATCGTTCAAGCCTGCAAGGAATCAGAGGCCGGCATTCTCCCCAGCAAAGAGCATTTGGCAAAAATGGGGAAATTCAACGACGAATTGGTGAAGGCCGGCGTCATGCTGGCAGCCGAAGGACTGCAAGCGAGTTCCAAAGGCAAGCGGGTCCGATTCTCAGACGGAAAAACTACGGTGATCGACGGGCCGTTCGCTGAAAGTAAGGAACTTATCGGTGGTTTCTGGCTGTGGCAGACCAAGTCAATCGAGGAGGCGGTGGAGTGGCTCAAGCGCGCTCCCTTCGAGGGAGATAAGGAAGTCGAGATTCGACAGGTGTTCGACGCAGAGGACTTCGGCCGTGAGTTCGCCCCAGAGCTTCGAGCACAAGAAGAGCGCCTGCGGGCCCAGATTTCAGGAACGAACACGAACGCCGCGTAGGGTTGTCGATTTCCACATTTGCCGTTCGATCTACTGATGGAGACGCAGAGATGAAATACATGATGCTGATTTATGCCGATGAAAACGCCTGGACCGAGACCGAGCGGGAGGCTTGCTACGGGGAGTCAACTCAACTCGCCCATCACCTTCAGGCGAATGGGAAGTTTCTCGGCGCTTCACCGCTACAGCCGGTGGCAACCGCCACCAGTGTCAAAGTGCGGAACAACCAACGACTGGTGACCGACGGCCCGTTCGCCGAGACGCGCGAACAACTCGGCGGCTTTTTCATGGTCGAGGCCAAGAACCTCGATGAGGCGATCGATATTGCCGGACGGATTCCGGGCGCACGCAAAGGCACGGTCGAGATCCGGCCGGTGGTGGAGCTACCGAACTTGCCGGCGGCGTAGAAAATCAGACCGGGAGGATTCCGTGCAAAAGATCACGCCGTTCTTGTGGTTCGATACACGCGCAGAACGGACAAGTCAATCTCTATTTCACGTTCTAAAATAATAAATTAAAGGAGACAAACAATCATGGCAACCAAACCTACTCACGAACAAGCTCAACTTCATTTGCAGGTTTTTGATCAGCGGCGCGAGGCCCGTTTGCGCCAGGCACGCGACTGGTTCTTCAAGAACTACTTCGCGGACAACTGGAACGATGCAATGCGGATCGCCGCCCCGGGAACAGAGGGCGGTACCAACTTCATGATGGTGGTCAGCTATTGGGAGCAGGCTTGCGCTCTGCTGAACTACGGCCTGCTGCACGATGATCTGTTCTTCGAAACCAGCGGTGAATTCTTCGGGGTCTGGGAGCGAATCAAGCCGACCATCGCCGAAGGACGGGCACAATGGGCCAACCGGCAATTCCTCGCCAATCTGGAACAAGCCGCACAACGTTATGAAACCTGGGTTGAAAAGCGCTCCCCGGGTCATCTCGCCAAGATGCGCGAGTTCATGAAACAGATGCGCACACAGCCTGCGAAAGCAGCGTAGAACAGGGCAATCGACCGGACTCCCGCCCTTCGAACGTGGAGGGTGGGACGCCCGGCGATACAGCTCCAAATGCTCTACCTAAGAGGAGAAAATATGAACGCTATGCGGACAGCTTTGGGAGCCTTGACTCTAGTGACCGTGCTGGGTTCGTGGGGGCAAGCAAGAGCACAGAACGCCACAACACCGTATCCAAGCATGGCCCCGCTTGAACAATATCTGATTGCGGACCGGAATGCCGAGATTGCCCTGGCTCGGAGTGCGGCCCCGCCGTCCATATCTCGCGATGCGAAAGTTATGGTCCTCGGATCGCATGGCTACGAAACCGGGGCTGAAGGCAAGAACGGGTTCGTCTGCATCGTGGAAAGGGGATGGATGAACACCTTCGACCATCCGGAGTATTGGAGTCCCAAGAATCGCAGTCCGATTTGTTTCAATCCGCAGGCTGCGAGATCCATCCTGCTGATCGCTTACATGAGAACGGATTTGGTGTTGGCGGGGAAGTCCAAAGATGAGGTCAGGGAACGTATCAAGGCTGCATTCGCCAAGAAGGAACTGCCCTCTCCGGAGCCGGGCGCGATGTGTTACATGATGTCGAAGGATGCGTACCTGACCGATCGTGACGGGCACAACCTGGCCCATCTTATGTTTTACACGACGGCCGCGGATGGTGCGGCCCTGGGCGCAGATCTGCCGGGCTCGCCAATCATAATGTTCAAAGAGGACCCTGAACCGCTTGGCGGGTTCATGGTCGGCACCGGCATGTGGTCGGATGGAACGCCTGCACCCGTGATGTCAGAATAGAAAGAGTTAAGAGCCAAACATGGCATTCCAGGGGCTCCGATGGATCTATGTCCAAGCTTCGGGTAAACGGCTTTTCGATCTCGCTCGACGGCTACGGGGCCGGCCCCAGTCAGGACCTCGACAATCCGCTCGGCGTGGGCGGCATGGCACTGCACCAATGGGTCTTCGGCACACGCACCTTTAGAAAGACGCACGGCCAGGATGGCGGGGCCGCGGGGATTGACGACGACTTTGCGGCGCGCGGATTCGAAAATATTGGAGCGTGGATCATTGGCCGGAACATGTTCGGCCCCATCCGCGGCCCCTGGCCGGATAGCTCTTGGAAGGGATGGTGGGGCGAGAATCCGCCGTACCATACTCCGGTTTTTGTGCTAACCCACCACCACCGCGCGACGATCGAGATGGGCGGAGGCACGACTTTTCACTTTGTCACTGAGGGCATTCACGCCGCGCTGGAGCGGGCGGTGGACGCTGCCAATGGAAAGGACGTCCGGCTGGGCGGCGGGGTTGGTACAATCCGGCAGTATCTTTGTGCCGGACTTGTCGATGAAATGCACCTGGCCATGTCTCCGATTCTGCTCGGTTCGGGAGAATGCCTTCTGGAAGGGATTGACATGCCGACGCTTGGCTATCAGTGCAGTAAACACGCTGCCACTGCCAATGCGACGCACTTCGTCATCACAAAACAAGGAGTGAAGTAATGAGCAAGGTACGAGTTCTGGTGGGCACACGCAAAGGAGCTTTCTTGCTGACGGCGGACGGCAAGCGCGAGAAGTGGAATGTCAGCGGGCCACATTTTGCGGGCTGGGAGATTTATCACCTGAAGGGATCGCCAGTTGACCCGAACCGCATCTATTGTTCGCAGTCGAGCGGGTGGTTTGGGCAGATCATCCAGCGCTCGGATGACGGCGGCAAGACCTGGCACCAGCCGGGAACGCCGCCCGGTGAAGCGAAGGAGCCGGCCGGGCCGCCCAAGGCGGTCAGCAACAAGTTCGTGTACGACGCTTCCGCCGAGAGTGGCAAGCCGCTCACGACTCATCAGTGGTACGACGGGACGCAGCATCCCTGGGAGTTCAAGCGGGTGTGGCACCTGGAGCCGTCGCTCAAAGACCCGGACACGGTTTACGCCGGCGTCGAAGACGCCGCCATTTTCCGCTCGACCGATGGCGGACAGAACTGGAAGGAACTCCCTGGCCTGCGCGGGCACGGCACCGGCCCTCAGTGGCAGCCGGGTGCGGGCGGCATGTGCTTGCACACCATCATTCTGGATCCGAGCGATCCGCAGCGGATGTTCATTGCGATTTCGGCCGCGGGTGCCTTTCGCACTGACGACGGGGGCAAGACTTGGAAACCGATCAACCGCGGGCTGAAGTCGCCATACATCCCTGACCCGAATGCCGAGATCGGGCATTGCGTTCACCACGTAGCCATGCATCCGAAGCGGCCGGGCGTGCTGTTCATGCAGAAACATTGGGACGTGATGCGCAGTGACAACGCCGGCGACTCCTGGACCGAAGTCAGCGGGAACCTGCCCACCGATTTCGGATTCGTGATCGACGTTCATGCCCACGAACCGGAGACGATCTATGTGGTGCCCATCAAGAGCGACGGGGAGCATTTTGTGCCCGATGGCAAACTGCGTGTGTTTCGCAGCCGCACCGGGGGGAACGAGTGGGAACCACTGACCAAAGGTTTGCCGCAGAAAGATTGCTATGTCAATGTGCTACGAGACGCTATGGCCGTAGACTCGCTCGACAAGTGCGGCGTTTATTTCGGCACCAGCGGCGGGCAAGTGTATGCATCCGCAGATGCGGGGGATAGCTGGAATCCCATCGTGCGGGATTTGCCTGCGGTGTTGTCGGTGGAAGTGCAGACGCTGGCATGATCCGTCTCATACTGCCCGCCGCACCTGCGAACCCTGGCGCATGTCAGCGGCGACGTGGAACTCGAAGTCGAGGGACAGGCCACGCAGCGGTCGGTCCTCGATGCGCTGGAGGCCCGCTACCCTATGCTGCGCGGAACCATCCGCGACCACACTACGCAGCAGCGCCGGGCGTTTCTGCGATTTTTCGCTTGCGAGGAAGATCTGTCTCACGAATCGCCGGATGCTCCCCTTCCCGACGCCGTCTCATCGGGGAAAGAACCGTTCATCGTGATCGGAGCGATTGCCGGGGGATAGAGTGCTCTACCTAGTGCGCCTGAAAACGCAGAACGCGAGCTAAACCTGCGTGGTAACATTTGCTCGTGCCCATCACCGACACCAGCTCCACGGCGCAGGCGATTCAGCTCCAGCTTCAGCGGGCGATGTCGGGCGAGCAGCGTCTCCTGCTGGCGTTTGAGATGAGCCTGTTCGCCCGGGAACTAGCTCGCGAGCGAATCTCGCCGGGAACATCCGGAATGGCCGGAAACCCAGATTGCACGGGAGTTGCTCAGGATGGCATTCCTGCCCAAGCCGTTGCCGGCGCCTTTGCGATGAGCGTCACGGAAGTTTTCCGGAGAATTACCACGGCGCTCGATCAAGCGGGCATTGGCTACATGCTCTCGGGATCGTTTGCCAGCGCCTACCACGGCGCTCCGCGCTCGACCCAGGACATCGATCTGGTGATCGAGGCAACCCCGGCGCAGCTCAGAGCATTCCTGAAGAGCCTGCCGCGTGAAGAATACTACGTAGACCTCGATACCGCACTGGAAGCGCACCGGCGGGAGTCCATGTTCAATGTCATTGACCTGGCATCGGGGTGGAAGGTTGACTTCATACTCCGCAAGGCGCGCGCATTCAGTCAAGAAGAGTTCCGTCGTCGCCAGCAGGTTAACCTGCAAGGGCTTCCTATATTTGTAGCCAGCGCGGAAGATATAGTGATTGCCAAGCTCGAATGGGCAAGACTGGCGGCATCACAAAGGCAGATTGAGGATGTGACAGCAATCTTGAGACTGCGATGGGAGTCGCTTGACCACCCGTATTTAGAGAAATGGATTCGGGAGTTGGGCTTAACGCAAGCATGGAGCAGCGCTCTGCGGGGAGCCGGAAAGTAAAGCTCGCTTCGTTCCAGCAAAGCCACTACCGCAATCTTGCCGTCATGCGTCTAATGGACGGAGAGCCCTGTGTACAATGCTGCTCGCCATCGAGATCAAGAGGAAATCCCGGTTCCTACAGGCCTGGGTCATGCTCCTACTGCTGGCCCTGACGCGGGTGGCTTTTGCTGCAGGGCCAACTATTCAGATTCCACGCATTGATACACCTCCCGCGCTCTCCGATTTCGAGGACATGCAGCCGAGCGCCCGGGTTGCCGGGCAGATGCTGAAAGTCACCGGCTTCATCGCGCGCGAGCCGGCCGACGGCGCGGAGCCAACGCAGAATACTGACGTTTATCTGGCTTACGATCACCACAATCTCTATGCGGTTTTCGTGTGCTGGGACACCGAACCAGATAAGATCCGTGCCCGCATGACCCGCCGTGAAGATGTTTTCTCTGATGATGCGGCAGAGATCATGATTGACACTTTTCACGATGCGCGCCGGGCCTATGCCTTCGCTGCCAATCCCTTGGGCATCCAGTGGGATGCGCTGTGGACCGAAGGCGCAATCGGCAGCGGCACACCCGGCGACTTCAGCGGGTTCGACCCTTCGTTTGATACGGTATGGCGCTCCGAGGGGCGACTGACCGGACGCGGCTACCTGGTTCTGTTTGCGATCCCTTTCAAAAGCCTGCGCTTTCCCAACACCGAAGAGCAGCAATGGGGATTGATTCTGAATCGGGGCATTCCGCGCACCAACGAGAACCTTTTCTGGCCGCGCGTTTCCAACCGCATTCAGGGACGCTTCAATCAAGCGGCAACCATGACCGGCATGGAGGGGATCTCACCCGGTCGCAACATCCAACTGATTCCTTATGGACTGTTTCGCAGCTTCCGCGATGTTGACCAACGCGACCCCAATCACCCGGTCTTCGAGAACCAGGACTTCAAAGTCCAAGGCGGCGTGGACGCCAAGTTCGTTCTGCACGGCAGCTTTGTACTCGATGCCACGGTCAATCCCGACTTCAGCCAGATTGAGTCGGATGATCCGCAAATCACCGTGAACCAGCGTTTCGAAGTCTTCTTTCCGGAAAAGCGGCCCTTCTTTCTGGAGAACAGCAACTTTTTCACCCTGCCCATGAATCTGGTGTTCACGCGGCGGATCGCGCATCCTGAATTCGGGTTGCGGCTCACAGGCAAATCTGGCCCATGGGCCGTGGGCCTTCTGGCCAGCGACGATCGCGCGCCGGGCGAGATCGTACCCCCGAGCGATCCCCATAGCGGGGAACACGCCACCTTCACCATCGCCCGCGTCAGCCGCGACATACTGCAGCAGTCAACCGTGGGAGCCATCTTCACGGATCGTGAATTCGCCGGCAGCTACAACCGGGTGGGCGGAGTGGACGCCAACATCAAGATCAATCAGAACTGGCGGGTGCAGGGCGCAGCTGTAACCAGCTCAACGCTCAACCTCGACGGCTCCTACCAGGCAGGCCCGGCGTACAAAGTCATCGCCGAGCGCTCCGGCCGCCAGTTCAACCTGCAAACCATCTACCTGGACAACAGCCCGGGGTTTGTCACAGAAACCGGCTTCGTCAACCGCGTGGACATTCGCCAGGAAAATGTGAACGCCAGCTACTATTTCCGTCCCGAGGGTAAGACCCTTATTTCCTGGGGACCCACGGTACAGCAGTACAGCATTTGGGACCACCGCGGCACCGGGCTTGAGTACTTCATCTTCCCTGGCATTCGCATGGATATGACGCGCAACACCTTCATTAACTTCCATCCCATTGGCTACGATGGAGTCTATTTGCGGCCGGAAGATTACCAGGGCCTGACGACGGTGAAGTCATATCCTCAGCCCTTCTGGGGCATTGAAGGTGGGACCAGCTGGTTCAAGCAGTTCGATTTCAGCTGGTTCTTCGTCTCGGGAGGAGGAGTGAACTACAACCCGTCGGCCGGGCGGGTTCCGCAGATCGCGCATGAAGACCAGGGCAACGCAACCCTTACTTTCCACGCTTACGGGCGTTTGCGCATTGACAACACCTACCTGCTGGAACACCTGCGCGAGCGCGATACGAACCTTACCGCCGTCACCAACCACATCGTGCGCAGCAAGTGGAACTATCAATTCACGCGCGAGCTTTCGGCGCGCGTCATTCTGCAATATACCTCGGTGCTCTCCAACCCGCTGATCAGTGCGCTGTCTCCAACCAAGAACTTCAATGCCGATTTCCTCATCACCTACCTGGTGCACCCGGGCACGGCGATCTATGTGGGATACAACACCAATCTGCAGAACCTCGACCGGCGGCTGCTGCCGACGCCTACCGGCCTGCTCACCACCCAGGACGATTTCATCAACGACGGCCGCCAGTTCTTCGTGAAGGCGAGTTACTTGTTCCGGTTCTGAGGTGGCGTAGTTCAGCGCGGCACCATCCACCAGGACACAATCCTGGATCACGTCGGATACGGGACGATCGGTCGTCGTCTTTTGCTCGAGAGGTTGCTAACCTGCTGTTTATGACGCCTTGGCCTGGATCTCAAACGGATAGTGCCGCACTTTGTGCTGCACCGAAATCCATTTCATGGTGGTGAACTCCTCGAGCGCCCACTTGCCGTTTAGTCGCCCCACTCCTGACGCCTTTTCTCCCCCAAATGCGATCAGCGGCTCGTCATTGATGGTGCCATCGTTCACATGGACCATCCCGGAATCGAACTGCTTCGCCAGTTCCGCCCCGCGTTCGACGTCCTGGGTGTGGATCGCCCCACTCAAGCCATAGGGACTATCATTCGCAATTCGCAGCGCTTCCTCGTCAGTATCGAACGGCATCACACAGACTGCCGGCCCGAACATTTCGTTCTGTGCCACCCACATGTTGGATTTCACGTCGGCAAACACCGTTGGCGAGGCCATGTTGCCTTCGAGCTTGCCTCGCAGAGCCACCTTCGCGCCCTCGTCGACTCCGCGCTGCACCTGCTTGGCAAAGGTCTCGAGCTTGCTTCTCGTTGATGAGCGGTCCCAGTTCGGTCTCGGGGTTTCGCGGATCACCTACTTTGAGTTTCGATACTCGATCCACAAACTGGTCTAGGAACTTCTTGTACACTCCGCGCTGCACCAGAATGCGGTTGGTGCACATGCACACCTGACCCTGATGGGCAAAGCGGCTGAACACCGCTGCATTCACTGCCGTGTTCAGATCGGCATCATTCATAACGATAAAAGCGCTGTTGCCGCCGAGTTCGAGTATGGCCTTCTTCAGGCACCTACCCGCGACGCTGCCGATGTGCCGACCCACTCCTTCCGAGCCGGTGAATGAAATGATGCGTGGGATCGGATGCTCGACAAAGGCATCCCCAATCTCGCTGATGTCCGCCACAATGACATTGAGCAGACCCTTGGGAATTCCTGCCTCTTCAAAGATTTTGGCGACCAGCGTGCCTCCGGTGATGGGGGTGTCGTCGTGCGGTTTCAAGACTACGCCGTTCCCCGTCCCCAGTGCGGGAGCCACTGAGCGCATGCTCAGGTTGAAGGGAAAGTTGAACGGGCTGATGACACCGACTACGCCGGCTGGCACGCGGTAAAGCCGGTTTTCCTTCCCGTCAACGGTCGAAGGCAGAATCTCTCCGGTCATGCGCAGAGGATACGTTGAAGCTTCCTTGATGAAGGTCTTCACCAGGAAGATCTCGATCATGGCTTTCAACTGCGTGCCGCCCAATTCGTCGATGATAATGTCGGCAATGTCGCCTTCGTTTTTCTCGATCCAGGTGATCGCCTTCTCAAGGACGGTGCGCTTCTCGAAGGGGTTTACTTCGGCCCAGACTTTTTGTGCTGCCGCGGCCGAGCGGTAGGCTTCGTCCAGATCAGCTAGCGTAGCCAGCTTGAAATCGGCGATCGACTTGCCATCATACGGATTGCGGTCGGTAAGTACCTTGTTGCTCTTGCCGTCACGCCACACTCCTCCGATGTATTGCTTATTCAGCTTGGCAAACTGATTCATGGAACCCCCTTTGAAGACACTGTTTAACTCGGGAAGCGGGTAACAGCGTAGCATTACGGCGCGTGGTTGGGGAATGCGGAAACCATCTCGCACCAGAGGCGGCGGCCACACCCACCAAGCCTTGAAAAAGTATGACCGTCGTCCGACCTATTTTACTTGGAGCGACTCGAGGTAGCGGTTCAGATTCGCGATTCGCTGCTGCACCTCGCCAGCGTGGCCCTGGCTCATGTGAAAGAACACCGACCCCCAGACCGGCATGTCCTTGTTACCGTGCGCCGCAAGATTAGCCTCTCCGTTGAGAACGGCCGTTACTCGCATCGCGGGATACTTGCCGTTGTTCTTCTTGGCTAGCATGGTCAGGTCGGCCGGGGCGGTCTTGAGTGCGGCTGCAGCGGGACCATCACCTTTGGCATCCTTGCCGTGACAGCTGGCACAGTAACTCACGAACATGTCACGACCGGAAGCCGGCGACGTCTGCGCTGCGGCAGAGTGTTTAATCTGTGGCGCCTGGTCTTGTGCGCTCACGGACACAAAGAGCATGAGCGCTGCGGCAACGCAACCAATCGGGCGTGTCAACATGATTCCCTCCTGTGCGTGTTAAGCGCTGGCGATTTGCTGGGGCGAACCGCCAGTCTCTGCATCCTGCTTAGAACGTGAACTTAGCCGAAACCTGTAATTGGCGCGGATTAAACATGGTCCGCGGTGTGCCAAAAAGAGGATTGGGTGACGGTGCACCACCATTGTTGGCTGGACAAGCAACCGCACCTTGCTGGATTGCAAGCGAAGCAGCATCGCCGAAGTGGTTCGGCTGCGCGCCGCAGAAGTCGACCGTCCCGCCACCGTAAACCGAGGTCACTTCGTCCACGTTTTGCCGGTTGAACACGTTGAAGGCATCGAATGCCAGATTCAGTGACATACGCTCGTTAAGGTGGATCAGTCGAGCTGCGCGGAGATCCACGGAATAGAGGTGATCGCCGCGGTAGGCATTGCGGGGGGACAATCCCACGCGATCGGTGACTGGGTTGCCGTCGCCGTTCACATCATTGCCGACGAACATGGTGAAAGGCCTTGGAGACTGCAGATTCACAATGCTGCTGAACTCGAAGTTGCGGAAGTATCCGTGGCTCGGAGTATCCGCGGTGAGGTTACCGATGAAGCGGTGGCGAACATCCTGCACCGAGTCGGCCCGCTCCAGAGCGCGATTGTACAAGTCCTCTGGAGTGCTGACAAAGGTGGTGAAGGTTCCATCGTCTATGGTGTGCGAATAGGTGTAGTTCGCGCTAAACCGCAAGTATGAAGCGAAGCGATCCGTTACAGAAAGCGTAGCCCCGTCATACAACGCGTTGCCAGACCCATCCAGGAAGTACATCAGTCCCGCATTGGAGTAGAGCTGGCCGGAGAATCCATCCCTGCCGTCGGGGAGCTTGTTGTTGGGGAAGGGGCCGAACGGTGTGAATGGCGGTCCGGGAATGACGGACGCCGGCGGGCAACTAGTGGCAGCGTTGGTCAACCCCGCAGACGGACACACATTCAGGTTTTCCGGCCGGATTTGCTTGTGCGCGCGCAAGAACAGATATCCGGCGCTGATCACCAGCCCTTTGCCGACCTGTTGGTCGATTTGCAGGCTGGCTTGCTCCGAATAAGCCATGCGCATATTGCGGTCAAGGCCGCCGCCGCTGTTGGTCACAAAGGTCCCGGCTGGACCAGTATTGAAGTTAGGCGGAGTCTGACCTGTGGCGATAAGTCTAGCCGCAGCGTCCCACGGGGTAGGCACGGCGTTTGTGTTTCCGGGATTGTACGCGGTTGGACCCGGGTAAGGCCCGGTGATGGGAACCCCCAATTGGTTGAGGACCCAGGTTGCCGTGGAGTTTCCTTGCCGGACCCATGGTTGTGGTGCATTCGGAATCACGACCTCACGTTGCGGTGAGGTCACGAAGAAGAATGTCAGATTGTAATGATCGTCAAAGATCCCATAACCAGCGCGAATCACGGTCTTCTTAGTGGGTGACCAAGCCAGTCCAACCCGAGGCTGGAAGCCACGGAAGTCATGATTGATATATCTGGTAAGGCCACCCTCGAAGTCCCAGCGCAAACCGTAGTTCAAAGTCACGGTTGGAGAGACACGCCACTGGTCCTGAGCGTAGAGGCCAAAGTAGCTGTGGTTAATGTAAACGTAATAGTCCTGGGGATCCACGTACGCGTTTGGCCAGGTGCCTCCGCCAGTTGGGATCGCCGGCGGCAGGCTGCCCGGAACGATAGGTCCCGGGCCTACAGGAGCACCCCAAAACACAATGGGAACTCCGTTGAGTGGATCATTCGGATTGGGACCGAAAGGACTCGTAGGAAACCCGAAGTTCGTCTGTGGAGTGATCACGGCGGTGGGACACGGTCCGTCCTGAGGAACCGAGGGAACGCCGGCAGTGGGGTTGGCAAAGTTGGCGAAATCAACCAGGCAGTTCACGTTAGGGACAATAATGCGCATGGGAGTAAACCCAGGCCAGATCACAAAATTTTGCACCCAGTTGGTGTCTGCACCGAAGCGCAAATAATGGTTCCCTTTGATCCAAGCGATGTTGTCGGAAACCTGCTCTCGGCTTTCATTGATGCCGTCAAACGTCCCAAAATTGTGTCCTAGAGAAAGCGTATTTGGAATATCGAGATTAGGTTGTCCGCTGGTTGCTGGGAAGGCGTAATGGCGCCGAGCGTATTGCACCAGAAAGGTATTGACCAGATTTGACTTCAGAGTTGAGTTCACGGTGCCGACCAGCGACTGGTCGCGCAAAAACGTGTTATGTCCGTCGCTGGGAGCCCCGATGCCGCCGCCGTCGAGTGTATCTCCGACGAGCACGTTCAGGTCACGTCCGTCCACAATCCCGTAGTGAATGTTGAGGCGATTGTTAGTGCTGATCTGATGGTCGAGGCGAATGAAGCCGTTGTCGTTGTCCAGGGTTTTCAGCAGGTTCAGATTTTCTCCGGGCAGGCCCAGGGCGGCCTTGGCTGCATCAATCGTGGCCAGGTTGCCGGTCAGTGTTGCAGGATACGTAGGCGATTCGGCGAAACGCTGGCCTTCATAGTTCAAAAAGAAAAAAGTTCGATCTTTGCGGATCGGACCGCCCAACGTGCCGCCGTATTGACCGCGGCGATATTGGTCGTCGGCCGGAGTCTGCAAAAGCGACCTTGAATTCGCAGCCTTGTTGCTAATGTAGCCATAAACAGAGCCATGTAAATCATTGGTCCCGCTCTTGGTGACAACGTTTACGATTCCGCCCAAAGCGCGGCCGTATTCAGCTCCGAAACTGTTGTTGACGACTCGGAATTCACTAACGGCTTCCTGGGAGGGGGTTGCCCGCTGCGATCCTGTGCCCTCGTTGATGTAGTCGGCGCCGTCCACAGTTACCGCGTTACTCAAATCGCGCATGCCGCCAAACGAAATACGGGTGGTTTCTGGTTCCGTGAAGGTGGACTGCAAGCTGGTTCTGCCGGTGGCGACTCCTGGCGTGAGCAGGGCGAAGTCAACAAAGCGGCGGCCATTGGTCGGCAACTCCTGAATCTGTACTGAGTCGATGACCTGGCTGATCTCCGTGCGGGTGGTCTCGACGGGCGGAGCCTCGGTGGTCACTGTGACCACCTCGCCGGCCGAGGCGACCTTCAAAGTGATATCGATGGAAGCGGTCTGACCTACGGTCAACGTGAGTCCGGTCTGGGTGTATTTCGCGAAGCCGGCATATTGCGCGGTCAACTCATATCGTCCCGGCTGGAGGTTTGGGACAACATAGTAGCCGGTGGCGTTGGTCGTGGCGGCGTAGTTCTGGTTCGTGTCCATCTGCCGCAAGCCGATGACGGCTTTCACGATGGGCCGGCCAGTGGTGTCCAGCACCGTGCCGTTGAGCTGAGCGAAGCTGACAGTGGCTTGCGCAAAGGCGCTCGGACCCAGCCACAGAACCATCATCATGGTTACGCACAGAGTCAGCGTGGAACGTAGTCTCATGGCTCTTCCCCCGTCTGGTTTGGACGTCTTTGCACTGCCTTGTTTGCCGCGAAACCTGCCTGGAATCCAGAAAAAGGCTACGCTGATTCGCAAGGCCCGCGGGTCAAGGGACAACCCTGTCTTTGAAACCCCACAAAAGTTGCTATCGAACATCGCCCAAGAATAAGAACCGTCACGCGACGTAATCTCGCGGCACAGACCCACGCTGTGCAATTTGCGAGAGCATCGTTTGAAACTAGAAAACTGTCCAATACATGTTTGGTCAAAGAGTCATACTCCGAAGGTATTACAGAAAAAACATGGATCGCGAGGCATGTTCGAATGTCCGCTGCATGGCAACTAACAGACCACACAGCGTGTTGCCGATGTTGGCAGTAGGCGGTGGCTTGAACATGACAGGACAGAACTGCACGTACCATCTGCGACGACGTTCGGGGACTGGCGCTCCGGAGTCCATACCGGATCCATCCGGTGAAAATCTTCCGTGCTATACTCCCGCACCGTTGCGGGGTGTGTGCCTGGTTCAAACCCATCCGGAGAAGATTGAAGAGCCTTGATTGCCCTTCCCAAAGCCTTTAACGCCGCTGACTATTTTGTGGATCGCAATGTCCGCGAAGGCCGAGGCGTCAAGACTGCACTGGAATGCGGTGATGAGCGAGTGAGTTACCGGCAGTTGCTCGAGCGAACCAACCAGTCTGCTAACGTCTTACGCCAGCTCGACGTGCGTCCAGGGGAACGGGTGGTGCTCGTTCTTTCGGACAGCCCTGAATTCCTCTATTGCTTCTTCGGAGCCATCAAGATCGGTGCCGTGGCGGTTCCCATCAATACTCAGCTCAAGCCAGCGGAGTACGAATATGTTCTTAATGACACCCAGGCGCGGATTGCAGTAGTCAGTGAAGCTGTGATTTCCCAGCTGCGATCAATTTCGCAGCGGAACCTCAAGTACTTGCGGGAGATGGTCGTGGTCGGCGAGGCGTCTCCACACCACCTCTCGTTTCACGAACTTGTGACCAGCGCATCCCTGGATTTCGAAGCTCAGGCAACCGCGAAGGATGACCCTGCCTTCTGGCTCTATTCGTCGGGCAGCACCGGCCCCCCGAAAGGCTGCATTCACCTTCATCGCGACATGGCAGTCTGTTCCGAGCTATATGCAAAGGGTGTTCTGAACATGAATGAAACCGACCGCTGCTACAGTGTCGCGCGGTTGTTTTTTGCCTATGGCTTGGGAAATGCAGGTTATTTTCCGCTATCCTGCGGGGCTACATCGATCCTGTCTCCGGCGCGCCCCACTCCTGCCGGAATCTATGAGGACATCGAACGCTACCGTCCAACTTTGTTTTTCTCCGTGCCGACGAATTACGCAGCATTGCTGGCACATGAGCGGGAACAAGGAGGTGACTTCGACCTTTCCAGTGTGCGCCATGCCATCTCTGCTGGCGAAGCTCTGCCAGCACCTCTGTTCGAACGCTTCAAACAGCGTTTCGGGGTGGAGATTCTCGACGCCTGGGGCTCGACTGAAACTTTGCAGATGGTGCTCGCGAATCGCCCGGGTGAAGCCAGACCCGGATCCAGCGGGAAGATTATTCCCGGATATGAAGCCAAGCTGGTCGATGACCGCGACCAGGAAGTTCCTCGCGGGGAAATCGGAAGTCTCCTGGTGAAAGGGGATTCCACCTGCGTGGGTTACTGGAATCAACCAGAAAAAACCCATGACACTTTTCCAGGAGACTGGTTTCGCACCGGAGACAAGTATTCCCAGGACCAGGAGGGTTATTTCTGGTACGCGGGACGCGCCGATGATCTTTTCAAAGTCAACGGCCGCTGGCTGAGTCCGGCTGAGGTAGAGAGTGCGCTCATTGCACATCCGGCGGTTCGGGAAGCCGCGGTGGTGGCCCGCAATGATGGCGCCGAACTCACGAAACCGGCCGCCTACGTGGTAGTCAATCCCCATTACCTTGCGAACGACGAACTGGTGCGCGACCTGCAGGAGTGGGTGGGTCAAAGAATCGGCAACTACAAGCGTCCTCGCTGGGTTGAGTTCTTACCTGAATTGCCCAAGACAGCAACCGGCAAGCTGCAGCGATTCAAACTTCGCGAGCTAGGGCACGGCAAACCCTGAAGCGGCACCCACGTGCAACGATCTCGCTCCCCCTCCCCCGGAACCAAATTAGGCAGAAAAAGTGCCCCTGCTATACCCATTGGGTATAGAATAGCCCGCCGTGGAACTTCGTCACGTTCGATACTTTATCGCGGTAGCGGAATACCTCAACTTCAGCAAAGCCGCCCAGCAGTTGCACATCGCCCAACCTCCCCTGAGCCGGCAGATCCGCCAACTCGAGGAAGATCTTGGAGTTACGCTGTTTGTGCGGAGTAAGCGGCGGGTAGAGTTGACCAAGGCTGGACGGGTGTTTCTGGACGAGGCGAGAAAGTTGGTGGTACAAGCGGGGCACGCAACCGAGGCCGCGCGCCACGCTCAAAAGGGGGAATTCGGGGTGGTCCGAATCGGCATCGCCTCCGGCCTGGGCGGGGTGGTGAGCCGGGCGGTCGCAGAACACTGCCGGCGGTTCCCAGCGATCAATATCGAATGCAAAGATGTTTTCTCCACCGTTCAGAATGAGGCAATCCACAAGCACGACATCGACGTAGGCTTTCTGCGTCCCCCGGTCGACGCTGTGAATCTCGATTGCGAATTGTTATTTGAAGAGGAATTTGTCGTCATCCTGCCCAGCAGCCACCGCCTGGCCAATCGCAAGTCGGTGAGACTGGCAGATGTCGCGGATGAAACCCTGATCATTTTCGATCGAAAATTCTCCAGTGGGCTCTATGACAAAGTCTTGGGCTTGTATAGCCGACAGGGGCTCACTCCGCATTTTGCAGTAACTCACGTTGAGGCCCACGAAGAAGCCGGCGCCATCATGGTGGCTTCCGGCAGGGCCATTTTTATCGGCGCCGGCGCAATCGTCACCCGTTCGGTCGGCGGTATCGAACTAGCCTCGGTGCGGTTGAATGAGGCCGACGCCAAAATTGAGGTGTACATGGCGTGGCGAAAGGATGAGGCGTCCAGTGTGGTTCTCTCCTTCCTGGACTCGGTGCGCCAGGTTTGCCGGCACTCCTCCAACCACCGGGCCACGGCGTGACTCCGGGCGCAAACTCTGCGCGGTCACTCCACTCCTGCTTCCCTGCTGGCAGGTGGGCTGACAACGATCCCAGCTTGTGAGCCGGCGGTTTCCTTCAGAAAGAGCGTCACTACAAAGAGCATGGCGCTTCCGGCGGCCGCCAACCACATGGTCAAGGCAAGCCCATGTTTTTCTGCCAGCATGCCCGCCAGGATTGGGGCCATGGTCGCGCCCATAATTTCTCCGACTAGTGTTGCCAGCCCGATGGAGGTAGCGCGGAATTCCGGAGGCACGCTCTCGGTCGGCACCAGCACCATGATCAAACTCGCTATTCCCTGCCCAGTATTCGCAACAAACACTATGGCTGCCAGCACGAAGGGATAGACATACAACACAGGTACGAGGAAAGCCAACGGCACCACCGCCGACATCGCAGCCATCAGCAACAACACCGGTTTGCGCCCGATTCGATCTGAGAGCGAGGGCAAAAGAAAGCCGAGGAAGAAGCTGCCCAACCCGCTCGCTCCTAGCAGGAACCCGGCGGTGGTCGGAGACTCATGCGCCACTTCTGTGATATAGAGCGGCGCGAAAACATTTAGTGCAAACAGCCATGACATAAATCCAGCCGCTCCTAAACAACACAACCAGATATTGCGATAGCGAAGGATGGCCAGATACTCGATCAATTTTGGCTTTCGGCGTGACGTGGCTCCGTCAGCGGCGGGCTCTCTCACAAGCTTCCAAATCAGGGACCCCATGAGAAGGCCCGGTATCCCCGCTACCAGAAAAGCTGACCGCCATCCCCATCGCGCCGCCACTTGCGTCGTCAGTACAGGCGCGGCTGCCAGACCGACGAGCGCGGCCGCACTGACCACCAACCCGATGTTTCTTCCCCGCCGTGTGGGAGGGGAGGACTCCTCGATCAGTGCAGTCATAATGGACCAGGTTGGGCCTTCCGCGATGCCCATCAGAGCACGTATCCACAACAGTTCGTGATAGCTGTGCGCCATCCCTGACATCCACGACAACAACGAAAAGGCGAACACAGCAGGGACGAGCACAGGTTTTCGGCCTATGCGATCGGAGAGCGCGCCGAAGAAGAAAGTCGATGCCGCCCAAGTGACGGCCAGAACCGAGGCCAGGCTGCCGACCTGTTCGTGACTCAGGTGGAATTCCGGAGCGAAGTACGGTGCGAGATACATCTGGGACATGCGGTCGAGAAAGACCGTGCCCCAAGTGAAAAACAGGATCGCGACCAGCGTGTTTTCGTAACGTCTGGAAAGGTCCATGGCGACCGTGGTGCGCAACTGGGCCAGCATCATAGCAAACTTCCGATTGATCCCGTCCCACGATTGACAGTAACTTTGCTAGTCTGTCCACGGAGGCTAGCCACTCCGGAGATTGCATGCAAAGAGAAATGCTTCAGTGGATTTTGATTCTGATCAGTAGCCTTTTATCGGTGACGGCATTCTGTTCGAGCCAGGAGTTCGCAACCGAACGCGTGATTGGACAACTGGAAGTAGTCGCGACCTTCAGCGGGCCCATGCCGACCGGCGTCACGGTCGCCAACAGCGGCCGCATCTTTGTGAACTTCCCCAGATGGGGCGATCCCGTTGAATACACTGTGGCGGAAGTGAGAGACGGCAAGACCCAGCCCTATCCCAACGCAGACATCAACCACTACGGTGATACCGACAATCCGGCCGACAAACTTGTGTCGGTCCAGAGTGTGGTGGTCGATCCCAGCGGAAACCGGTTGTGGATTCTTGACACTGGGAGTATTGGATTCGGACCGGTCAAGCCGGGCGGAGCTAAGCTGATCGCGGTTGACCTAGGCAACAACCAGATCGTCAGGAAAATTGTCTTCCCTGCGGACGTAGCTTTGTTCACCAGCTACCTGAATGACGTCCGTTTCGACATGCACCGGGGCGCTGAAGGCACGGCCTTCATCACCGATTCTTCGACTCCGGGCCCCAACGCCATCATCGTGGTGGATCTGGCCTCGGGAAAGAACTGGCGGCGGCTGAACAATCATCCATCGACTCGCCCCGACCAAGGATTTGTTCCGGTGGTCGAAGGAGAAGTTCTGCAGTTCCGGATTCCGGGACAACCGCCGCACAGGTTTGCCGTGGGAGCTGATGGGATTGCGATCAGCCCCGACGGCAAGATCCTGTATTACTGCCCACTCACCAGCCGCCACCTGTACAGCGTCAGTGCGGCTGCGCTCGCTGATCAGAGCAAGTCTGACGCCGAAATCGCGGCAACTGTTGCCGACTATGGTGAAAAAGGTGGCGCCAGCGACGGACTCGAATCTGACATGCAGGGCCGCGTCTATCTCAGCGACTACGAGCACAACGCCATTCGCCGACGCATGTCTAACGGAGACATCGAAACCCTCGCGCATGATCCGCGGCTGCTATGGCCGGACACGTTGTCGCTGGCCGCAGACGGATATCTCTACGTGACCGCCAACCAGGTGGAGCGGCAAGGCACATTCCACAACGGCCAGGATCTACGACAGAAGCCGTACGTGCTATTCCGCCTGAAAGTCGACGGGACGAGGATTCTTCCCTGACGGCGTGGTGGGGAAGAACCCCGGCGGGAAAAGACCTTCTACACAAACAGTTTCTTGTTGACCTTGATACTGTGTTCACGGCAGTAATTCAGATAGTGATCGACAAACCAGAAAACATCCAGAGTTTCGAGCAGATGGTCGTTGTCATCGTAGAACTCAAGCGAGCCATTGAGCCAGAAGACGGTCTTCATGCCCTGGTCGGAGACCAAGGTGTGAGTCGCACCCGGACTCTCCTGCACATAGCTGCCCGCGCGCGCCACCCAGTCGTACTCCAGATATCTCCAGCTACCTTCCAGGGTGTAGCCGAACACCCGGCCGCGATGGCGATGCCGGCCCAGCATGCCTCCTGACTTTACCCACAAGACATTCGCGTACATGTTGGTCCTCACATCGAACGATAAGTGGCGGATGAAGACATTTTCTCGAAATGGAACCCACGGGGATTCGTCCTCTCCCCCGCCAATGTGGATGTCAGGAAACGCATAGTCACGAACTACCGCATCAAGACTGGACTTGGTATCAACAGTTGACATGCAACCCTCCGAAACGCTCTGCTATCAACGCCGGAAAATATCACAAGTGCGAGGGATTGTCATAGGGTTTCTGATTTCGAACAGGTTCAACGCCGAATCACCCAAGGAATCCCCGCTCTTTACTTGCTCCTCGGAAACGTCATAGCGTGGGCCTCATCTTGCTGCCGCGCCAGATGCGCGGCCAACACGCTTTCCAGCGTGCCTCAACCAACAATGCAGACCTTCACCGCCATACCGCACGTGCAGGCCACAGCAGTTTGAAGTTCTACTTGCTGCCGAGAGTGTGAGACGATAGCATCCCTCGAAACGGTAATCAACCGCGCGAGTGTGTGACCGGAACGGGTCGGTTCGGAGAACATGACGGTGAACACGGTAAGAGAAGTCACCTATCAGCTGCTGCGGGATTTGGGGATGACCGTCATCTTCGGCAATCCTGGCTCGACGGAATTACCCTTTCTGCGCGACATGCCCGCGGATTTTAAGTACGTCCTTGGACTACATGAGCGTGCTGCGGCGGGTACGGCGCTGGGATATGCGATGGGCAGAAACAAAGCCACGTTTGTGAATCTGCACTCCATTGCCAGCGCCGGAAACGGCCTCTCCGCGATCGTCGATGCCTGGCACAGCCATGTTCCGTTGGTGATTACGACTGGGCAACAAGATCGCCGCCATCTCCTGGCTGAGCCATTTCTAATGAGCCGAGCCGTAGAAGTGGTCAAGCCTTATGTGAAATGGGCTTACGAGCCACTACGCGCGGAGGACGTGCCCGCTGCCATCGCAAGGGGATACTACCTCGCCACACAGGCTCCAATGGGGCCGGTGTTCATTTCCATTCCGATGGACGACTGGAATCGCGAGTGTTCACCGATCGCTGTTCGCGAGGTGACCCAGCGTGTCCTGCCTGACTCTGCCGCGCTCGATAGTGTAGTTCAGGCATGCGATGAGAGCCGGAACGTGGCCATCGTTGTGGGTGCGCAGATTGAGGAAGACAGCGCGTGGCACGAGGTAGTGAACTTGTCCGAACACCTGAATGCCCATGTTTATCAGCAGCCGATTGCTCCGCGCTGGACCTTTCCGCGAACTCATCGGTTATTTCGCGGCGGTCTGTTGCCCGCCCAGCAACCACTCGCAGATCAGTTGGCAGCTTATGACACGGTGGTGGTCCTGGGTGCGCCAGTCTTCCTGTATTACGCCTTTGTTCCCGGCGATTCTGTCAAGCCAGGAATCAGGCTCTTTCAAATTACCAACTCACCACTCGATGCTGCCGCCGCATTGGCCGGGACCAGCATCGTGGGCAATTTGGCCGCAGCCGTCAAATACATCCGTACTCACGCCAAAGCAAGAAAGAATAGTACAGTTGCACCGCGGCCGCAGACCTCCGAGCCTCAGCCCGAATATCCGATTACGCCCGCGTATTTATTCAGCATTCTGAACCGGGTTATGCCACGCAACGCAGTAATCTCGGAAGAGTGCCCATCTTCGAAGGGCGATCTCGACCGCCATCTCCTGTTGGATGAGCCAGGCTCGTTCTACTCCGTGCCGAACGGTGTTTTGGGATTCGGTCTGCCCGCCGCCGTCGGCTTGCAGATGGCGAATCCTGCCAGACGAGTCGTTTGCCCCATCGGCGATGGTTCCATCCAATACTCCATTCAGGCGCTCTGGACTGCAGTTCAACAACACGCCCCGGTGATCGTCATTGTCCTGCGCAATTCTGATTACTCTGCCCTGAAGGGATTCTGCGATTTCACTCAGGTTGGGCGAAATGTCGCAGGAATGGACATCCCGGATATCGACATGGTGAAGATCGCGCAGGGTTACGGCATGGCGGCTCAGGAGATTGACCGGCCGCATGATCTCGAACCAGCTCTGAAGGAGGCATTCGCGTCGAACCAGCCCCGCCTCATCAGCGTCAATGTGGCGAAGGGCGGACAAAAATGCATGGGGATGGACCAGTCAGTGAATCCCCCCAACTATCGTTGAGCAACCTCGGCTGGTTCGCTTGGTTTCGCCGCAACTTCAGTGAGCGCTTGCTTCTTCCGCGCCTAAGCCGGTGGTGGCGCGGACCAGCAGCTCATCAAACTTCACGTCAGCCCCCGGTTCGCTGCCAAACCATGTGCCGATCACTGCCGCCAGAAAGCCCAGGGGCACGCTCACGATGCCCACGTTTTCCAATGGGAACCACGGCTTCGCCTGAATCAGGTGCCGCACCACCCCGGTTGCGCCCGGGTCATCGATGCCCATGAAGTTCGGACCGGCGAGGAGAAGCCCGAGTGCAGCCAGCAGTCCGACTGACAAACCCGCAATCGCTCCGGCGGTATTCAAGCGGCGCCAGAACATCGAGAGGACGAGAACCGGAAAGTTAGCCGAGGCAGCCACCGCCATCCCGAACGTTCCCAGAATTCCTGCATTGGCGGCGGGTCCCATCGCAATCGCAATCAGGATTGAGATGGCCCCCACCACGAGAGCCGAAATCCGCGCCACCAGCACGGTCTCAGCCGAATCCCGCTCAACTCCATGGTGAATCACATTCACCCAGAAATCGTGGGCGAACGAAGTCGATGCGCTGATGGTCAACCCCGCCACTACCGCAAGAATTGTGGCGAACGCCACTGCGGAAACCAAGGCGAGGAAAATGTCTCCCCCCAAAGCCTGCGCCAGCAATGGGCCACTCATGTTGGTGCCGCCGTGGGTGATGATGTGGTCAGGGCCCACAATGGCAGCAGCGCCAAGACCGAGCACCGAGGTCATGACATAGAAACTCCCGATCAGCACCATTGCCCAAACCACACTGCTGCGAGCGGTCTTCGCGTCGGGGACGGTGTAGAACTTCACCAGAATGTGGGGAAGTCCCGCAGTTCCAAAGGCAAATACAACACTCAACGAAATCAGGTCCAGCGGACCAAAGGGCGGCTTGTAGCGAAGGCCGGCCTGAAGGAAGTCCTTTACCACCGGCGCTCCATTCTGGTGGTAGCCGATGTGGCTGACCGCTGCAAACAAATCCGCCAGACGGAAATGAAAATGTCCCAACACTAGAACTGTTAGCACCATGGCACACACTGACAAGAGCATGGCCTTGACGATCTGAACCCAGGTGGTCGCCAACATGCCGCCAAAAATCACATAGACCATCATCAAAATCCCTACCCCAGTCACCGCCATGTTGAAGCTAATGCCGGATCCCGCCAGCAACAGGGCGACCAGCGCGCCCGCGCCTACCATCTGGGCGATCATGTAAAACGTGACCGTGGTCAACGTGGTCAGTGCAGCCAGGGCTCGCACCGGCCGGGGCCTCAGGCGATAGGCGAGAACATCTCCCATGGTGTATTTGCCGGAGTTGCGCAAGGGTTCAGCGATCAGAAGCAGGATGGTCACATAGGCGACAAAGCCGCCCACCGAATAGAAAAATCCGTCGAGCCCTTGTAGCGCGATCAAGCCGACGACGCCCAAGAACGACGCCGCGCTCATGAAGTCGCCGGCCACGGCGAATCCGTTTTGCCACGCCGTGATCCGTCGCCCCGCGGCGAAATACGCGGTCGCCCCACGCGAACGCTTCGAAGCCCAAAGAGTGACCGCCAAAGTAAGTACGATGAATAGAAGGAAAACCGCTAAGGAAACCGTCACTTACCTGCCTCCTGAGGATCATCGACATTTGCGAGGATGTCTTTGGTGAGCAGGTCGAATTTTGCCGACGCTTTCATGTAAAGGCCGGCGATGGTCCACCCCACCACAAACTGAGATAGGGCGAACAGATACGCGAGAGTCACTGTCCCAATCACGCGGGTTGCCATCAACTTGGGGGCATACCCAACCAGGATTGGAAGAAGGAAGTAGTACACGAGAAAGAAAACGAATGCTGGAATGATGAACAGTCTCTTGAGGGCGAGCAGGTCTCGGAAAGGCTTGCTGGCCGCAATGCGATTCCATTCTCCTGGATCAATTGCTGGTCTCGAGTTGTTTCTGGTGAGGGCATTCATCACGGGCCTCTCGATGCGCAGAAATTGTACACAACTCGATTTCGCGAGGCGTTAGGAGAAAGTCCCTACCTTTTTCATCTCACTTCATACCCAACGGGTATTAACGATCTCGTGCTTTGCGAGATGGCTACTCACGTCGCGCCGGCTCTTTGAGTTCGACCAGCAAGATACTGATCTCGGACTGGCCGACGTTTTCGACCGAGTGGGGCGGCAGAGCCTCCAGCCATTGCGCCCCAGGAACTTGCGGCGGTGCGCCAGCCTGCCGGCTGTCCAAGAGCACCTTACCGTGCTGGTCCCGGCGAATGAAATCGCTCCAACCCAGGAGATACGCGATGCTTGGCCAGCGATGAGTGTGGACAGGCACCAGGTCTCCAGCCGGAATGCGGGTGTAAACCACGCGCACGCGGTCGTTTTCCAGCAGCAGTGTATGGTGGGCAGGCGCGGCCGTCAGCGCGTCCAGCGAATCGGGCCACGACCAGGTCCCCGGAGTGTCGTGTGTAGCAGGCGAGTTCATCGGTGCGGCTATCCCTTCTTTCTGTCTTCGGAATCGAAGTATTCCACTCCCAATTCCGCCAGTTTGGAGCGCAGGTCATACATGTCAAGACCCAGTTCGCCGGCGCGAAACCGCTCCCGCGACTGCACTTCTTTCGTCTGCCGCTGCCTTGCCCGGTCGGCTACATCCGCGGCATCTTTCAGCGGCACTACCACCACGCCGTCCCGATCCGCCACGATGACGTCTCCGGGACGGACGTGAGCCCCCGCACAAATTATTTCGACGTTCACCGACCCCGCGGTGGCTTTGGCTGTTCCCTGCGCCGAAATCGCCTTCGACCACACCGGGAAATTCATGGCAGTGAGATCTGCGGTATCGCGCACCCCGGCGTCGATCACCAGACCGGCCACACCGTGGGCCTGGCACGAAGTGGCCAGCAACTCGCCAAACATTCCGTCGGTCGACTCTGCGGTGATGGCGACCACAAGCACGTCACCGGGAGAACAGACTTCCACGGCTGCGTGAATCATCAGATTGTCCCCGGGAGAACAGAGAACTGTAACCGCCGTGGCTCCCAGTCGCGCCTCGGAATAGATCGGGCGCATGTAGGGACGCATCAGCCCGGTCCGTCCCTGGGCCTCGTGGACCGTAGCCACCCCCAACTCGCCGAGTGCACGTACCACTTCGGTGGGAGGGCGATCGATCTTACGAATGATTCTAGGTTGCATCAGTCTCTCCGACTTTTACTGAGAACCGAGAACTAGGAACTGAGAACTGCCTGTTCGAAAAGAGCAGATTGAAACCAGATCTCAGTTCGCAGTTTTCGGTTCTCAGTTACGTCAGCTCGCTCGCGACCTGGGGATAGTAGCGCTGATAAGCCTCGGCATACTTGATTTCTTTTCGCCCTGAGTTGCGGGCGGCCTGGATACCACGACGCAATCCCAGGTCGGTGTAGTACTGCCACAAGTGTTCCTGCGCCTCCATCGATTCCATGGCTTTCCGCTTGCGCTCGAACGCAGAGGTAATATCGAGCAGCACCTGCGGCTTGAACTTGCATTGCTCCGGCTGATGGGGCTCAAACATGAAGACCGGCGGGGCTTCCAGCTTCTTGCCTTCGGCCGGATAACCCGCAGCCTGGGCGTAAATGCGAGTGCGAAGTGTGATCTGGCAAGCTTCGTCGTGATCGGGATTGTAAGGGTCGAAAAGAGAATGCGTCAGCACGAACTGAGGTTGGTAGCGCCGGAATTCTTCGACCATGGCTTGCACCGTCTCCTCAGATGGCTTCAGTGGATAGTCACCGGAGTCGAAGAAGCGGATGTCGGCCCCCAGAAGTTCGGCGGCCTTCTGGGATTCGGCGCGGCGCGACTCTTTCACGCGTTCGAGAGTCATACCGGGCTGCTTCCACAGCCGCTCGGATTCGCCACGCTCGCCATACGACAGGCACAGAATTCGCACTTTGTACCCGCGGCCGGCGTAGAGCGCGATGGAGCCTCCTGCGCGCCATACGAAGTCGGCGGCGTGCGCACTGACGACAAGAATCGCAGGGTTGCTCATGATTGGTTCACGCGACGTATTCCGCCGGGTTCGTAACCGCCATGCGGCGGACTTCGTCGAGCGAAAAGCCTCCGTCCAGCAGCTTTTGCGCAAACATTGCAAAGCCTTCGGCCACCGGCGGGTTAATGGTCTGTCCGAGATCGGTGGAAAGAATGCAAGACTCAGGTCCGACTGCCCGGATACTCAGCAGAACTGCATTCCAGGACGCCTTGCCGGTGTGCATGGTGGTAAAGCAATGCTCGATCATTGCACCCATGGCAGACAGTTTAACTTGTTCCTCGGCGGAGAGATTCTGCGAAGGAAACTCGGCGTGGGTGACGATTATCTTCCTGACTTTCGTCTCGCGGGCAGCTTGCACGAGTGGAAAGATTTCGTGACGTCCCAAATGCCCGGTCGCCAGGATCATGTCATGCTTGGCGATCAACTCCAGGCAAACGCGCGTGGGCTGCGAGACTTGGCCGGCCGAATCTAGTACGGAGATGCGGGGAGGCGAGATTCCCAGGGCCGACAGTTCCTGCTGAATCTCCGCCCAGAAAGGGAGCTTCTTGTGCGCGGCGCCGGGCAGCCCGGCAGTTTCATTCGCCGCGTCGACGGTTGGCATCCAGATGATCTTGCAGCGGGAGCGTCCGGCGATTTCAACCGCTACAGGATTTAGCCCGCCGACCGCATGATTGAGTGTCAGCGCTCCGTAGGCGGCGATCCCGGGTACGGCTTTCGTGACGACTTGCGCACGTTCTCCTGTCTGAATGTAATGCGATTTCAGCACGAAGCCGCGTAAACCCTGCGCCAGAAACTCGCGGGCCAGATCAATGTCATCGATGCGGCGGCCAATCACATCCGGCGCCACGTGCACTTGCAAGTCAATGCCGCCCTGAATCGCCTCCCAGGCGCGCCCGGAGACGGAAGCGGCGGTTTGAGGTTGTATGGTCATGCTACCCATCCAGGATTCAATCGACGAACTGCGCCATAGTGGTCTTGAAAGACCGCGCGGTCAATTCCGCGAGCGGCTTCTTCCGCAATTCTTCTGACAGCACTTCAATGCCCCAGGCGCCTGCGTAACCCGCCTTCCTCATGATCGAGACGAAACCCTTAACGTCGAATTCGCCTTCGCCGCACAGCCGGCGGTGATTGATGGTGTCTTCATGCAGACTCCACGGGCATTTGAATGTGCCATCGTTGATCTCGATGCTTACGACATACTTCTGCGGAACCCGGGCCACTTCCTCGTAGGGAATGCCCAGCTTCACGATGTGCCACAGATCGAGGCAAATCCCCCCGTTCTTCGCGCCCGCGCCTTCGACCATCTCCAGAGTTTCCTTGAGCGTGTCAATCATAGCGAAGGGCATCAGCTCAAAGCCGATCCTAGTGCCGTGTTCCGCGGCGTCGGCGCACAGCGCGCGGAAGGATTCGATGAGGCGAGGCATGGGCGTTTTCTCTTTGAAGAAGTCTCCGACTTTTACGTGTCGGGCTTGCAGCACTTCGGCGGCCTTCAGCAGCCTTGCCCTTTGGGCGTCGGATTTCTTTTTTCGCTCGCCGTCGAGAAACCAATCGGTCAGGAATTCGATCTCGATGTGTTTGAGACCGTTGTCATCGAGAATCTGCTTCATTTCCTTGAGGCTGCGTTTCTCGAGGACGTGGTCCAAGTCGGAGTGCCAGATTCCAAAACCCTTGAAACCCGCTTTGGCGGCGGATTCCACGCGGTCTTTGAAGTCGAACGGGCTGTACTCGCGGTCGGTGTGAGGCACACCGCCGGAGATCGTCCAGTAGGAAGCCAGCAGCTCGACGTTGTTCTTCATGAAGTTCCTCAGGCGGCTCGCCGGTGGGCCAGCACTGACTTGACCGCCTGCGTGATCTTGTTCTCGTCGGGCACGACGTAATTTTCAAGCGGCTCGCTGTAGGGAACCGACGTGTCGAGCGCGGTCACCATCTTGACCGGCGCGTGCAGGTACTCAAGCCCGTGCTCGGCGATTTCACCCGCGATCACGACGGCGGCTGAGGAATGGCGTGGCGCTTGATCAACCAGCACCAGCCGCCCGGTTTTCTTTACCGAACTCAGGATGGTCTTCACGTCCAAGCGGAGCCAGGGTGCGGGGATCCACGACCTCCGCGCTGATGCCCTCTTTGGCCAATTGCTCGGCTGCAGCCATGGCCTTCTTCACCATCCAGCCGACGGCGACGATCGTGACATCCGTTCCGGCGCGCTTGATGTCGGCGACCCCGAGAGGAACGATGAACTCACCTTCCGGAACCTCGCCCTTGTCGAGAGTCAGCATGTAGTGGTGCAGGTAGACGACGGGATTGTCGTCGCGAATGGCCGCGGTCATCAATCCTTTAGCGTCTGCCGAGGTGGAGGGCACAACTACCTTCAGGCCGGGAATGCCCATCATGGTGTGATAAATGCAATTGGAATGCTGCCCCGCCCAGCCCGCGCAGAAACCGAAGCCCGCCTTGAGCACGAGTGGCACTTTCACCTGGCCTCCCGACATGTAGCGAATCCTGGGCGCTTCGTTGAGCACCTGACCGAAGGCGACCAGCATGAACTCGCTCATCCATAGCTCAACGATCGGACGCAGGCCGGTCATGGCCGCGCCGATACCGATGCCGATTTCGGCGGTCTCTGAAATAGGCGCTAGGCGCACCCGGTTCTTGCCGAATTTCTTGAGCATGGGATCGCGCTCGGTCATGGCCATGTTCTGGCCGTAGAAGATGACATTCGGGTCACGCTGCATTTCTTCGATGATGGCCGCCGCAATGGCGTCCCCATACATCATTTCGCGTGGCATATTTCCTCCTATGCGTACACGTAGTTGAGCGCTTCTTCGGGCGCCGGCAACGGGCTGGCCAGCGCGAATTCGACTGCGTCTTTGACCTCGGCTCGGGCGGCGTCCTCGATGCGCTTTGCAGTGGCCTCGGTCAACACGCGGGTCTTGATCAATTTCGCGCGGAACTTGGCGACCGGATCTTTGGCCTTTGCCTGCTCGAATTCTTTCTTGTTGCCGTAGACAGCTATGGCTTCGTGTTCCGGGAACTGCGTGGGCAGGGGCGGTACAGTGATGACGTTTCCGTGCGCGCTCAGCCGGTAGAACTTCGATTCGACGAGACTCGGGCCTTTCCCGGCTCGAGCGCGGTCGGCAGCCTTGCTGACGGCCTTGTGAACCGCGACCGGGTCGGTGCCGTCGACAGTCACGCCCGGAATGCTGAAAGCGGCTGCCTTTTGGGAAAGCGGGTCGCCGGCGATGGCGTTCGCGTCCTCGAGGCTGTAGTGGGTATAGGCCTGGTACTGATTGTTTTCGAGAACGTAAACAATCGGTAGCTTCCAGACTGCAGCCATGTTCACCGATTCAAAAAAAGCTCCCTGCTTGGAAGCCCCATCACCGAAGAAACAGAAAACCACCTGGCCGGTCTTCTTGACCTGCGCGGTCAGCGCGGCACCGGTGGCGTGAGCGATGCTCTGTCCAATGATTCCGGAGGTGCCGGGAAAGTGGTTGGCGGGATCCGCCAAGTGCATGGATCCGCCAAAGCCTTTGCACAAGCCATCTTTGCGCCCGAAGACCTCCGCCATCATTTTTCGCAGGGGTGTACCCAGCACGATCGGGTAACCGTGGCAGCGATAGCTCGGCATCGCGATGTCGGTTTTGTTGCGTGCGGCGAGCGTGCCCACAATGCTAGCCTCGGCGCCGTCGCCAAGGTGAGCGTGGCCGCGTATCACTCCTGGATGTTCGATGAAGGCGCGCTTTACCGCTTCTTCAAACTCACGGATGCGCACCATCTGCGTGTACATCCATGTCAGCCGGTCTTTCCCGAGCGTTTGCTTTTTCGCCATGATCACTCCTTAGGTCTTACGCTTTGGCGCACGATCGACGGGTTCGCCGATCTGGCACAGCGGATCGCCCACCGGCACTTCGGCGGTTTCTTTCGCGAGAATCTTCAGTAGGACACCCTCGTAGGGTGATTCCAGCTCGTAGCTGATTTTCTCTGTCTCCAATTCCACCAGCGGATCGCCCTGCTTGATCTTGTCGCCTTCTTTCTTCAGCCAGCGTGACACGGTGGCCTTGGTGCTGGTAACGCCGCCGGATTTCGGCACTACAACCGTGGTCACAATAATCGCTCCGCTTCGACTAGTGAACTTGCCGTTCCGCCTGCGTCCAATACGACCTGCGAATTGCCTTGCGATCAATCTTGGCGGCCGGAGTCTTGGGAATCTCTGGCCAGAACTCAACCGACTTGGGCGATTTTACGCCCCCAAGTTTTGCCTTGCAGTGGGCGATAACCACATCCTCATCCAAGGATTGACCAACGCCAACAACGATGATGGCCTTGATCGCTTCCCCCCAGGTGTCGTCCGGGACGCCGATCACCGCGCATTCATGGATCTGGGGGAGGGCCATAATGGCGGCTTCCACTTCGGCGCAATACACGTTGAAGCCGCCGGTAATGATCATGTCTTTCTTGCGGTCAACGATATAGACGTAGCCGTCTTCGTCGAGGTAGCCGATGTCGCCAGTGTGATGCCAGCCATACTTGCGGATTTCAGCAGTAGCGTCCGGCATCTTGTAATAACCGGCTGTGACCAGCGTGCCGCGAGCCACGATTTCGCCGACTTCGTGGCGCGGGAGGATGCGGCCGGCATCGTCCATGATGGCGAGACGAACCGCAGAGGTGGGTTTGCCGCAGCTGGCCAGCCGCTCAGGATGGTCCCCGGCCGCGGCCGCGGCAAGCGTCTTGGAATCGAGGAAGGTGAGCAGCATGGGCGCTTCGGTCTGGCCATACGACTGGCAGAGGCACGGCCCGAAAATTTCTACCCCCCGCTTGAGTTTGTCTGGGGAAACTGGCGATCCAGCCAGGAGAAAAACTTGCAGACTGGAATAGTCGAACTGCTCAACATCAGGATGCGCCAGCAGACTGTAGAAAGCAGTTGGGGGAAGGAAAAGATGGGTGACCTTGTACTGCTCGATATTGCGCAACACCGCCAGCGCATCGAACTTCGGCATGACGACGTTGGTGGCGCCAATCGCTGACATGGTGAAGGCGACCACTCCAGCGGCGTGAGAAAGCGGCGCGGTGTTCAGGCACACCGGATCGACGCCGCTGCCCCGCCAATAGTGCGTAGCCATTTCCGTCATGGTGCCCCAGGCCAGAGTCGTTACCTGCACTCCCTTGGCCGGGCCCGTGGTGCCGCCGGTCGGAACCAACCCCACCAGCCGATCAATGTTGCCCTGCGCATCCGCCCAGTCGCGCTCTCCGCTTCCCTGCCCGCGCTGCACGAACTTCTCGAGAGAAAGATGGCCGCCATCATCGGCATCGAGGCAAACAAAGTGGCGTAATGTGGGGACGCGCTTCTTGATCTCGGCGACACTGTCACGAAAACTGCTCTGATAGAACAGCCACTCCATCTCGACGTAGTTCATGTACTCGACGTTGGCGTCGATGGCATTGCGATAGTTGATGGGAACCCATACAGCGCCAGCGCGCATAATGGCCAGCATGCAGAACAGCACCCGCGCATCATTGTGTGAATAGATACCGGCACAACGCTCGCCGCGCAGTCCGTCGGCCCACATGGCGCGGGCGATGCGCTGGGTGATGGCGCGGGTTTCACAATATGAATAGCGTGCATCGCCATCGATGATCGCGATGCGGTCGGGATTGGCATCGGCCCCCTTATCGAAATAATCAATCGCGCGCATGGCCAGAGTTCCCGGCTACGTATCCAATTTCATCTTCGCGAGTCCATGGCTCTCGACGGTTCGCAGCAGTTCGTGATGTCCGAATGCCTCTGCCGCGGAGACGAAGCCCACCTTCCGAGGTGCCGCGTACACCAGATGGTGAGCCGCGAATGCCTGGATGAGCCCGGTCTGGCGATAACAACAGGTGCCGAAAATCACGCACTGCACGGAATCGATCGATGCCTCGTCCGGCGATCACGTCGATGGTGCGCTGTTCGCGGGAATTTTCGCGAGGCGGAGTGCCGCCCTGCACTGCATTTGCCATCTCGGCGAGCTTCTTCTCTTGCTCCGGCTTCGGCAAGGGACGTATCTGTTCCTCGAAGATCTTCTCGGTCGCCGCGACTCCCTCCATGATTTGGCGATCCAGCAAGCCTCCAAAGGACTTTAAATTGGCCACTTGGGGATGATTCTTGAACCAGACAGTTTGCGGGAACCCGCCCCAAGCGAGAGCCAGTTGACTCTGAACGTAGCCGGGGATCGAAACGTCATAACGCGTTGCACGCGGCCAGGGTTTGTACTGGTTCTGTTCGAGGTAGTGGGCTTCGGTCTGAATCACTGCAAAAATTGTCTGCGTCGAACCAAATGTGGGTATGCCCTTGAACATGGTTACTGTCTCAATGGTGTCGACCGCTGCTTTCTCCAGACAGACACGAATTGCGGCATCGCTGACCGCGGACATGAACGCGGTTGCGGGCGCCGCCACCAGGTCACGCTGGGCGAACCTGCCACCCCACTTTTCCGCCACCTCGCGAATCCAGGTCTGTTCGCCGCTGATGTCCAGATAGTGACAGCCGGCTTGCAGCGCCGCCTCGATCACCCGCGGGCCGTTATAGATGAAAGGGCCGACGGTATTGCAGACGACCCGGGCGCCGGCAAACAACTTCGCCAGGTCATCCACCGAGTTTCCTACTTCCGCGACCTCGTAGTCGGCAGTCTCAATGCCGGGGACGTGGTTCATCACGTCCTGGAGTTTGGCTCGGTTCCGGCCGGCGGCGATGAAAGGTACGTTGTACTCACGTAGAAATTCGGCGACCAGTCGCCCTGAAAAACCACTGGCTCCATAGATCACCACGGGTCGCTTGGCCATGTGCTGGAAGACCCTCCCCTAGCCTCGGAAGCTGATTTTAGGCTATGGTATCTTTATTGCTAGTAGGCACCTTTCTGTAACCTGGTGTCGCGTTGGAGGCTTGGGATGGAAGAATTCTATTGTCCGGTTAAGTTGACCGCCGACATCATCGGTGGCAAATGGAAGCCGCTGATCCTGTTCTACCTGGAAGGCGGGACGCAGCGTTTTGGCGAACTGCGGAAGCTGATTCCGGGAATGACCAAGAAAATGCTCACTCAACATCTGCGGGAACTGGAACATGACGAAATCATTCACCGCGAAGTCTACGCCGTTGTTCCCCCCAAGGTGGAGTATTCGCTGACCAGGCACGGGGAAAGCCTGAAGCCGATTCTCAAATTGATGTCGGCATGGGGCACGAAGCACCGCGCCCGCTATGGGACTCCGAAGAGCCACATCCGCGTGCAGAAAACTTCTGCTCCCGTGAAACGATCTACCGCATCTGAAGACGTGGCGTTCGCAGGCTGACTTCTGAGGAACTGAATGACCACTCGTGGTGGAGGGCTGGTTTCGCAATATGACGATGTCTGGCTGGTGGATGGCGTCCGCACGCCCTTTGCGGATTACAACACCGTGCTCGGGTTGGTTTCACCGATTGACCTGGGGATTAAGGTCGCCCGCGAGGTATTCCGCCGCTCAGGAGTTTCGCCAGAGGCGGTCGATACGGTAGTCGCCGGGAACATGGCGCAGGCGAGTTTCGATGCCTACATGCTGCCACGGCATATCGGCCTCTACTCCGGAGTGCCGATCGAAGTACCGTCGCACTTGGTACAGCGCGTCTGCGGCACGGGCATGGAAGCGATTTTGCAGGCCGCCGATTCCATCCAGCTCGGAAAAGTGGATCTGGGACTGGTGGTCGGCGCGGAATCGATGAGCAGAAATCCGGTTGCCGCCTACACGCATCGCGGCGGCTTTCGTATGGGCCAGGTGGAGTTTAAGGATTTTCTGTGGGAAGCGCTGCTTGACCCCGCCTGCAACGCCACCATGGGTGGCACCGCCGAAACCCTGGCGAAGCAATTCAAGATCTCGCGGGAGGATGCCGACCGCTTCGCTGCCGACAGTTTCGCCCGGGCGATAGCGGCACAAAAGGCCTGTTTTCTCAGCGGCGAGATTGTGCCAGTAATCAGCGAAAGGTTCGAGCGAACTGGTTACACTTCACGCGGCATCCGGCTTCCGAAGAAAGTCGAAACATTTGATCAGGACAGTCACATCCGTCCATCTCCTCTGGAAGTTCTGGCAAAACTGCCACCGGCTTTCGGCGGCGTGCAGACGGGAGGAAACAGCTCTGGCATCGTAGATGGCGCAGCGGCCACACTGGTAGCCTCCGGCGAGTTTGTGCGCAAACATGGCAAGCCGCCGCTGGGCAGGGTGGTCGGCGGTGCGTCGGTGGGCGTGCCTCCGGAGATCATGGGCATCGGTCCGGTTCCAGCGATTCGGGCGGTTCTGGAAGCTAGTGGGTTGAAGCTTGATCAAATCGATCGCATTGAGATCAATGAGGCCTTTGCCGCGCAGACTTTGGCTTGCGAGCGGGAGTTGGGGTTGGACCACGCAAAGCTAAACGTGAACGGCGGTGCCATTGCCATTGGGCATCCGCTGGCGGCGACGGGTGTGCGGCTGGCAATCACGCTGGCGCGAGAACTGAAGCGGTCCCACGGTCGTTACGGCATTGCGTCGGCCTGCATCGGTGGCGGGCAAGGAATTGCGCTGCTGGTGGAGAACCCCGCCTAAAAGCACCGAATCCCGGCTGCTAGTTCGATTCTCAGTCGGGCCAGATACTCAGCGCGGTCTTGCAGAGAATTTGCTGTTTGATTTCTTCGCTCAGCGGCAGGGCGCGGAAATCGTCGAGGTTCTTCTTGATGTCGGGCACGCCCGGCCCCGGCCAGTCGGTGCCGAACAAGGTCTTGTGCGCGATCTCGTCCAATCGCGGGAAATACTTCAGCAGGGAGTTGGGTGGGATACCGCTGATATCCAGGTACACATTGGGATGGCGCCGCAAGAGGAAGAAAGAGGTATGCATCCAGAGCGGCCGTCCGCCGTGCGCCAGCAGAATCCTCATCTTGGGAAAGTCAACGGCTACATCGTCGATGTAATATCGGGTCGCCGTAACGGTTACGCGCGCCGGGGAAGATCGAAGTCCCGGTATGAAACATGACAGGAATTCCATTGGCTTCGGCCGCCCGATAAATGACTTCCAGCTCTTTCACTCCATTCAGATAATCATTCGGAAACAACAGCTGGTGAGGAGGGTGGACTTTGATCATGCGGATCTTGAGCCGCAAAATCTGCTCGACGTCAGCCAGGATGTTGCTGCTGTGACGAGGATGCAGACCGCCACAGGAAATCAGCCGCTTGGGATCATGGCGGACGTAATCAGCGATGTACTGGTTGACGCCTGAGGTAAAACCAATGACCTCAGGCGCCACGTAGTTAATCAATACTGCGCGGTGAACACCGGCTGCATCCAGATGTTTGAGGAATGACTTCGGCGAACGGCAGAACTCGGCAATCTGCTCGAAATTGTGCCGCTTTCTTCGAATCAACTCCAGGGCGTGAGGACGGAACATCTCCAGTGGCGCAATATGAACGTGGCAGTCGGTGATCAAGTCAGTTGTCACCTCTGAGTATGCTCCGCTGAAATTTTCCAAAACGCGGCGCCTCGGCACTCGGAACCAACGCGTGCCGCCGCCTCACTCAATGCCGAATAACGTTGGACTTGATTCCCCCCAGGAAAATGTCGCCCACTTGCCGAGCCAGCGCATCAGCGTCAGGGTCCACCTGCGGCTTGTACCAGGTGTAAATCCAGTTCATCATTCCGAAGAGGCTGAGCACCGCTACACGAGTATTGAATTCCAGACCCTGTTCGCGCTTGAATACGTCAACCAGATCAGCACAACTCCGATAGTAGTGACGCTTGAGGGAGGCAACCTCGGAGCCGAGGTTCCCGGTAAGCACCTCATCTTCTTTAGAAAGCACCTTTGTCGCCTTGTAGTTTTCCGCGAGGAAGTATTCAAAGTGGTTCAGGATGAATGCGCGCACCCGCGCCTCCGGATTGACGATAGTGCCCAAACGCTCTCGCAGCCGTTCGACGACGATGGTGAAGTAATGCTTCTGAATCAGGTACAACAACTCCTCTTTTGATTCGAAGTAGTAATAAAGGCCGGCCAGCGACATTCCAGTCACTCGCGAGAGGTCACGCATTGACGCGCCTTCGTATCCTTTTTCGTAAAAGACACTTGTGGCATGTTCGAGAATCTTCGCCAGCCGGCGGTCAAATCGAGTGGCAGGCCGGGACGAGGAGGCATCGGGCATAGTCGAGCCGCTGCTCATATCTATCGAACGTTCGTCTTAATAGTAACCGAAAGCTATTGGTATGGCAAGCACTTAGCTGCCATGAGGTTGCAGTCGGAAGCGATCTCGAAGGGCATTCAAGCCTGCGCTGAGGCTCTTGATATCGGTGGTGGGGGGAGTATCTTTGTCGGAGATGACAAGACAAACTCCCTCGGCCGAAAGGACCCCCGCGGACCTGGCTTCAAGATAATGCCCGGCATCCCAGAAAGCTTCAGCCGGCAAGGCTATGCCTAGGCATTGTTGTCTTGACTGCGCTGGGAGACCATAGCCGGGCATTTCCGAGGTTGGCATGGGACAGATTTGGAGGGTTCCTGCCCCTTCAAACAGCAAGGCCAGGCTGGTCTCTGAAATCTCACCTGGCACGAGAACCGGCAAAGCCTCGTAGAACCGCAGCATGTTGTCGATGGGCGCCAGCAGTGAGCGGTACCATCCTCCGGTCTCAGGGCTCAACTCTGGTATCAAGTCCTCAATGATAAGGACGACATCCGCTCCCGCCTCCGCCAAGCTCTTCGCGACCGCGGCGGTAATCTCCGCCGCGAACTCGACTAGATCGTGTGGCGGGAAAGAGCGCTGACCCGGGCCTCCACAAATGCTCGAGAGTTGTGCCGCGAGGCTCAGCGGACCAGACACACGCACCATCAGCGCTGGCTCATCTTTCACCATCAGCTTGAGCCTCCGTATCACCTCGCAGGCCACCGGCACGAAGCCTTGGGCTGCCAGACTATCCGGCGTCTTCATTTTGTCGCGCAGATCGGCTGTGTTTGAAAATGATGGACCGGTGATCCCACAGGATCCGTCGATCCGCCACTCCCGGGTGCAGCCGAGAGCCTCTGCTTCCAGGCAGGGATCGAAATAGCACGTCAGGCCGTCGACCTTCAACACATTGCGAATTTGGCGCAGGGCGTTGGTAATTTTGGTCGGATTCGATTGAAACTCGCGGAGCGGCAGACTCTCCAAACGGGCGCCCAGAGAAAACATGATCGGCATCAGTAATGTCCGCGGCGGAGATTCGCCGCGAAGCAAACCCTTAATGATGGCGCGCGGGCTGGATTGGTCCGGCATTTTCTTCAGGGCCTGAAAATCGGGCGCACGGGCTTGGCGTCTGGCCATGATCCGTACCACTCCAGGATCTCCAGTAGGCGGAGACTTTTTGCTCCACTCCGCTCACGAATTCGGCATAGGGCTTGCCTCGGACCAGTCGTGCTTTGCGCTCCGACTGGCGAAGTTCTTCGGTGCGGGCGCGATCGATTTTCTTTCCCTGCGGCGTAAATGCCACCCGGTAAATGCTCTCCGCCGTCCACTCCGAAATGATGTTCTTCTTCAGATCTTCAGCCACCAATTCCGGCAAACGATCCAGCGGATCGCCATAGCCGGGGCCGCCTCCGCTGAAGCCGAACAGCAGGTCACCTTCGGCGTACATGTCCGGTGTGCGGGCGATCAGCTCGAATTTCCAGTCACCCTTGATATCGCGTTGTTCGAAAATCTGGCGGTGATCGAGGGTGACCGTAGGGTCGCCCGCTTTCATCCGCTGCAGTAGATCGGCTTTCTTCACGCTGATGCCGGGGATCGGGCGCTGAGGCGTAGCCGCCGAACAGCGGCTGCCCGAGCGGCACTTTGCTGCCATTTCCCATGCAGAGCGATAGCAATTGCGGAACCTTGTGGATCATCCACTGCTGCACTGCGCCGGAGCCGCCGCGATGGCTGCCGGGGCCGGAAGAATCTTTCCAGTGTTGTGACAAGCGTGACCGTCAACGGAAGTTCGCTCTCCACCTGTTCGCAGTCAGGAGCACGGCCAAAAGCGCACCAGGCAAAACCGTACGCATCCATGCCGTCGGCGGCGGCACGGCCTCCCTGCCCCTGTGTGTTCAGCGAGAATGAGAGTACATCGGAGACCGCGAGGTTCCACTGAGAATGCCCACTGCAAATTTGAGCTGTGTGCTGGCTCCCGGGCGCGGAGGCAACTTGCCGCCAGCCATTGCTGGTGGGAAACATCATCTTGGCGAAGCAATTGTGAGTGGCGCAGCGGGTCTGCATGCCGATGTAGACACAACAGCTGGTCGCGGCCAGCTTGTCGGGATAGAGCAGGCATCCGGGCGGGAACACGAAATCAATCGGAGCAAAGGTCGAGCTGCAGATCGGCAAGTCGTGGAAGAAGTATTCGTACATGAAATTGGCGATGTGCCCCACCACCGCCTGCGGATGCACGTTATAGGAGGACGGAGTTTCGGGTGAAGTGCCCTCGAAGTCGAAAATGAGGCGGTCACCCTTCTTGGTGACGGTCAGGAAACAAGCGCGGACCAGCGCCGGTTCCCAGCCCAGTGCATCGTTGAACACCACGCTGCGGAACTTGCCGTCGGGTAGATGTTTCACCTTCTGAAAGGCACCGGCCTCGGCAACATCGAGCATTCGACGCATCAGTCCAACCACGAACTCCACGCCCCGCTTTTCAATTTGTTCCAGAAGCCGCACGCGCACACGATCGGCAGTGGTGCAGCGAGCGCGCAAGTCGGAGATGAACATGGCGGGAGCGCGCAGGCCGTACACAGAGTAGAACTCCAGAAAATCGTTGCGCAGTTGAAAGTTCTCTCCAATCTTGATGGGAGGCATGTTCAGGCCCTCCTCAAATCGCGACTTCGCTGTGACGGGCATGCCCCCGGGTTCGGTAGCGCCGGTTTCGGTGGTGTGCAACGCGGCCGTCGACCATGCGATCAGCTTTCCCTGATAAAAAACTGGCATGATGGCGACCTGATCGGGGTTGTGAATGCCGCCGTAGAGGGCGTCGTTGGTGTACCAGATATCGCCATCGTGAATTCCCGGATTCTCCTGGTAATACTTCAAAATGAATTTGAGGATGATGGGCTGAATGATGGCGTGAAGGTATGTACCGCAGGAAGCATTGATCAGATCGCCCTGAGCGGTAAAGATCGCGACCATGGAATCGCCCGACACACCGAAATAGCTTCGTGAGGAGCGTACGAAGATTTCCATGGCTTCGTCGAGGATGTCATTGGTGATCTGCACGCCGATTTCGTATTCTCCGGGCTTGACGGTCTTCACGCACTCCCGCTCAAAGTCGGTGATGGCAGCCGGTTTCAGCCAAGCGAGTTTCTCGGCCAAAGTTGGTATGGACATCGTCTTATGTTCTCCTACTCCAAAATTCCCAGCCCGTGTTTGTCGATCGAAAAGCGCAGCGGCGCGGGGACCACCATGGTGGTGTACTCTCCCTCCACCACTGCTGGTCCGGGAATCACGTTGCCGGGACGCAGCTTCTCGAACGAATAGAACTTGGTTGGGGTAAAGTCTTTCTTGTCCGGCCAATATACCGGCCGGGTGCCCTTCAGGGCTGCCTCGGGAGAAGGCTTCTCGAGCGGCATTTCGGGCAAGCTCACCTTTTTTGTCGGGACAATCGCCTTCAGGATGAAGCTCTCGACAAACACTCCGCCCTCGGGATTCACCACAAAGGGACTGAACGCCTCGCTGAATTCCTTCTCGAAGGCAGCGCAGATTGTGGTCACATCCTTTTCGCTGTGGATGGCGAGCAGGGGAGACAGAGTCCGCTTGACGTGAAACTGGCCGCCGTAGAGCATGTCCAGCTCAAGGACGAAACTTGCGCTTGCCGGATCGAGGCCTTCGCCCGCGAGATCTCTCTTGGCATCATCAATCAGCGCGACGACTGCGTCTGATTGAAGGCCTGATATTCCGGGTTGAGCTTATGCGTCACCGGCTCCATCAGAGTAAGTTTCTCTGGAGTGCTCGTAGACATGCATGATGTCCATGGTGGACGAGCCGTAGGCACAGAACACGGGCGAAAAGGGAAAGATGACGGCCTTGGGAATGTCAGCCCGGAAGCCTTCCACGTGCGTGGCGCCCAGCACCGCCGGCAGCGAAGAGAATGAACTCCTCCGGGCTGTATCCGCGCAGATGAACTTCTTTCATGATGGCGGAGGACATGTTGCCGTCCACGATCTTGCGAATGAGCGTGGCGGCCTGTTCCACGTCGATGCCCAGAGGCTTGGCGATCTTGTCGCGAATCGACTGGTACGGCCTTGTCCTTGTTCAGAATGAGCTTGCCGCCGAAATAATATTCGGGATTGATGTAGCCGAGCACCACGTCGGCATCAGTGACGGTGGGTTCGGTGCCGCCGCGATTGAAGCAGACCGGCCCTGGCATGGATCCGGCACTACGCGGGCCCACCTGCAATTGGTTGTTCAGCAGCTTGTTCAGCGCACGCGATCGAGCCGCCGCCCGCGCCGATGGAGAGCGTCTTGATCATGGTGATGCCGACCATCCAGCGATCGATCACTGGGCGGAAGTCGTAGCTGCGGACGCTGTCTTTGACGACCAGGCCGACATCGAAACTGGTGCCGCCCATGTCGGCCATGACGACGTTGTGGAAGCCCAGCGCCTTGGCGACATGATGCGCGCCCATCAGGCCGGAAACCGGGCCGCTGTTAAAGGTGCGGCTGGCAGCGGTCTTGAAGACTTCGGCAATCCCGCCGGAGCTTTGAATCATCGAGAGGGACCGCTTGTAGCCGCGGTCGCGCAGCTTGTCCCAGCAGGTGGAAAGCTCGATTTGCATGGAGCGCTGCAGGTAGGCGTCCAGAATCGCCGCCATGGACCGCTCATACTCGCCCAGCTTGCCGACAACCTGCCCTGCCAGCACCACCGGCATGTAGCCGATGTGAAATTCCTGGTATTCGCTGCGGATGATCTCTTTCACTTTCTTCTCGTGAATCGGATTGAGAAATCCCCAGAGCAAAGAGACAACAAACGCCCGCGCGCCTTTGCTGACTAGGTAGCGCACCTTGTCCCGCACATCGTTTTCGTCGAGTGGCCGAATCACTTGCCCGCTGGAATCGACCCGTTCCTTCACGCCCACGATCATTTCGCGGGGAATGATGGGATCGGGTTTCTTTTGGATGCTCAGATTGCGGCGTTCCTGCACGCGGGTGCCGTCGATCCACTGGGCGCCGCGACCGATCAGCGTTGTGTCCTCGTGGCCCTCGGTCGTGATCAAGCCCAGCCGTGGACCTTTGCGCTCAATCAGGCGATTGAGAGCGATGGTGGTGGAGTAGCGGATCATGTCGATCGCAGGCAGCAGCGTCTCCATTTTCATGCCGAGCGCTTGCGCGCTTTCCTGGATCACATTGGAAAAGCAAACCGACAAATCGTAGGGAGTGGTGGGAACTTTGCGAATCACGGTCTGGTCGTTGAAATTCAAGACCAGGTCGGTGAAGGTCCCGCCCACGTCGATGTCGATCGAGTTCATGCTACGGCCTCGATACGCTGCTCTTTGATGACGATCTCCCCGCTGGCAAGTCTGGCCCTCAGCGAATCGATATCGATCTCGATGTCATGAGTGATGGGATGCCCGGGTGGCAGGTACTCGGTGTCGATCTGAGTGCCGCAACCGGGGCAGTAGAATTCGACGATCCGCACCCACAGCGGATCAGGGGAGAAGGTGAACTTCCCCTCTACGATGGGTGTGTGGATCTCGCGCGGATCACGGTCGTAGAGGAGACAGCCCTTCTTGTAATTCTCACGAGCCGGGCCCAGCACGTGGTTGCAGCGATTGCAGATCCATTGCTCGTGGTCGAGTTCAAGGTCGAGGTATTCCGTGATCCGGATTCGCTGATTGCTAGTGCTTGCCATGGGAACGAGTCTCCTGAGCTTCAGGTGATTTAACAGAACCTGGAACACGCGACAGCCGGGCATTTCCGTTCGGATCCAGTTCCAGGTTCCAACCTTCCGGCACAAAGTAGGTGCTACTTGCTGATTCCAGGACCGCACATCCTGCGATCGGATTGCCTGGCTGAAGCAATTCCCACTTGTAGAGCTGGGCTTCGCCGTTGCTGCTGCCGTAGGCTACTTTCCGCTTGCCGAGCGCGGCGCTTGTGCCTTCTTCGCGCTTCGGCGGCACAACCGAACGTTTGGTTATGGCCTTCCGGACGCGGATTCTCACCAATTCGAGAGCAACGTTTGCCGCCGGAAGATCGGAAGCAAGTTGGCGGCGCAGGCCTTCCATACTGTCGAAGTGAGTTTGTGCAGATTTTGCTGTGAGGTTGGGCCGCCCGGGCTGCGACAACTCCAGTTCAAGAGAGCATTCCGTCCCTTCAGGCTGGATGCCTTCACCCAGAAGATCGCGCATTCCGGTAGTACGCATTTCATCGATCAAGCGGTTCAGGCGGGAGACATCTGAGCCGTTAGCCAGCGCGAGGTGGAAGGACCGCTCGTAGACGTGGCTAATGTCGGAAACCGATGAACCAAACGCACTGAATACCGGACCCAGAGCGAACAACATCACGTCGTTGAGGCCCGCGCGCTGTGCGACGCCGCAGGCGAACAATCCTCCGTTCCCTCCATAGGCAAAAAGCGTGTGGTCTGACAGGTCCTGCTTGAGTTCCCGTGCGGCGGTCGTGATCATGCCTCCCACCATGTCATAGGCACGGTCGATGATTGCGCGGCATGCGTCTTCCACCGAACTTCCGCGTGGCTTTGCGATGACGGTGTCGATTGCTTCTCGTGCTGCCGCCAAGTCGAGGGTCTTCGCTCCGCCAAGAAAGTACTGCGGATCAATCAACCCCGCAGTTACAAAAGCATCGGTGAGCGTGGGCTGATCGCCCCCCAACGCATAACAAACCGGGCCAGGAAACGAGCCCATGCTTTCAGGGCCCAACTCAATCGCATTGCCGCGAGCTGCCACTACGCTTCCTCCACCCAGCGCAATGGATCGCAGATAAGGAAGGCTGAGACTGAGGGGAATACCGAACCAATCGCTTGTGGCGGAATATATCGGGTCACCATCGTGAATGACGCCGAGCTTAGCGGTGGTACCGCCCACGTCCAGAGCAATCACGCGTTTCAAGCCATACGTTTTTGCAAGATAGCCGGCGCCATAAAGCCCGAGAATCGGTCCGGACTCCATCGTGTCGATGGCGCGGGTCTTGGAAACTCCCGCCACACCCCCATTAATGTGGCTGATCAGAAAGGGGCGCAGATAGCCTTGGGTATAGCGCAGCTCGTCCTCCGCTTTGAACAGGGTGGCGGCCAGAGCACTGTGGGTGTATGCGTTAATGACCGCGCAGTAGGTGCGCGTGGCATCGTCGGTGTTTTGACAGACGTCGCTGCCGGTGAGAACCGGAACCGATCCCAGAAAATGGTCGGGATACTGTTCGTCGATGATGCACTTGATGTCCTGCTCCGGTCTTGGGTTCTGGAACGCTCCTTGCAGGCTGATGCAGATGCGGCGCACGCCGCCTTCGAGTAGAGAGCGCACTGTGGAGAGGATTTCAGCACCGTTAGAACCTTGGATACCGATGATGTTCCCCTCGGCAATTACCTTATTAAGAATCGGGCTGGTCTCTGATGTTCCGTACAAATCTTTTTCGTGTCCCTGGCTGACGATCAGACCAATCTTGGGACCACGAAGTTCTGCCAGCACGTTGGATGTGATGGTGGTGGACCAGCGCAGCAGGTCAACTTGTTCCAGAAAGCTCTCAAGATCAGAAAACCCGAGTTGAGTGGCACCCTGCGTCAGGCAATCGAACAGGCAGACGGTGAGATCGTGGGCGGTGGTATCCACTTTGGCAGATGCGGTGCGGTTGCCGTCGCTGAAGAGGCCGTCGGTCAGAGTGCCGCCAACGTCGATGTCCACGCTATACATGCGCGCCCCGCAGCGAGTGCTGATTGACCACACGGATGAACTCGGACGAAGTCAAGGTCCAGCCCAGATAGTTCTCGACGTTCTGTACGGTGGCCTCCTGCAACATCGCAGGGCCGGCCTGCATGGTCGCATCAGAAATCAGCACAGGCCAGTAGTCCAGGAAGAATGCGTCGCGCAAGGTGGACTCAACGCAGACGTTGGTGGCAATGCCGGTGAAAAACAATGTCCGAATGCCGCGAGTGCGCAACATCGAATCCAGGGATGTGCCGTGGAAGCCGCTGTAACGTGTCTTGTTGACAACCAGGTCTTCGGGATGGGGCTGCAATTCACGCACGACTTCCCAGTCCCACTGACCTTCGGTCAGGACTCTTCCTTTGAGCTCCGGACGTTTTCTCATCAAGCGCAACGCAAGTTCCTTGTGCCAGTTAGGCGAGTCGGGTCCGCCGCTGTTGGTCAATTTGGCGTCGTAGCCCATTTGCAGGTAGACGACCTGAATGTTCGCGGCGCGTGCGCCCTCAAGTACGTTGACGATCGTGGTGATCACTTGCTGAGCGCCGCTGATGTCGAGACCCGAGAGATCGAACATGCCACCTTTGGATGCAAAAGCATTCTGCATGTCAACCACGACGACAGCCGCCGCCCTCGCGTCCACCTGGTGCGGTTCGGGTTTGGTGGGAAAGATTATCATGGCTCCCGTTCAAGCGTTGCAAGCAATGTCTCTACTCGTAAGTCTTCCTAATCAGTTGACCTTTCATTTCGAACCGGGGAAGGGTACCTGCGGGAACCAGATCGAGCGACGCGTTAACGCTCAGTGTTGCTTTGATCTTTGCTTCGATTTCCCGCTTCAGCCCTGCCAAGTCGGCCCGAGTATCGGCGTACTCTGCCACAACCTTCAAGGGCGGTGCAACCTTGGGGCCGGGCTGGTGCAGCACGATCTGGATTTCTCCCGTGGTACGCGGATGAAAGCTCGAAACAATGTCCTTGACTGCTGAGGGAAACACGTTGACACCGAGCAAGATCAGCATGTCGTCCGTCCGGCCGACGCAGCGCAGCTTGAAACCAGTGCGGCCACACGAACAGGAAGTCCCCAGCACGGTTACGCGGTCCCGTGTGCGAAATCTTAGCAGCGGCACGCATTCCCGTTCCAGGCTGGTGTATACGAGTTCCCCCGTGACTCCGGTTTCGATGGGTTGGGCTTGTTCGCTGTCGGGGTCAATGATCTCGGCAAGCACATATTCCTGTCCGTTGAAGTGCATACCAGACTGAGCGGGGCACTCGCTGAAAATGATAGGAGCCATATCGGCGTTTCCCAAACCTTCGGTGACTCGAGCTCCCCAGTCCTCTTGCAATTTGGCGCGAACCGCGGGAATGCCCGCGCCCGGTTCCGCCCCGCAGAAAAGCTTTTTGAGGCCAAGCTCTTTGGGCTCGATCCCGGCTTCTCGACGAATCCATTCGGCGAAGTAGGTCGCGTAGGACGGCGTGCAGTGCATGGCGGTGGCTTTCAACATCTGAATCGCCATCAGAGCCTTCTCCGAAGCCCCCGTTCCGATGGGAACAAACATCGCGCCCACGGATTCAATCGCATCTTTCGAGGAAAGCCCGGCCACAAACAGCGTCAGTCCAGCGGCGTGGATTACGATGTCGGCTTTTCGCAAACCCTGAGTGTAAAAAGAGCGCGCTGTGAGCCTGGTCCACATCCTTGCGTCACGGCGCGTCAGGCCAACGAAGCTGGGCTTGCCGGTGGTCCCGGTGGAGCTGTGTACGCGGATCACATTCTTGATGTCCGCGGCGATATGTTTTCCGAGCGGCGGCTGAAGCCTCTGGCTCTCGCGAAGTTCTTCCTTGGTGGTGAAAGGAAAGCGTTCGATATCGCGAAGGCGGCGGTAGACCTTGCGCCGGACTCCGGCTGCGCGGAATTTTTCCTGATAAAACAGCTGACTGGTCGAACAGGTAATCGAGTTGGCGAGCGAGTTTCGCCTCCTGGAGTGTCTGGACTTGCGGGAGGCTGGCGGTTTCAATCTTCTTGTCCAGATACTCGGAGGTCCCCATGTGCCCACGCAGCCCGTTTGTTACGCGGTAGAACTTTATCGAACGTACGTTATAATTTGCAAGCCCAAACTGGACGTTCCTCCTTATTGTTAGGTTGAGGAACCGATCCTCGGAGACGCGAGCATGCAAGGCACGATGATGAGTTATCCGCTAACGCTCACCCACATTCTGGAGCGTGCAGGGAAACTCTTTCCGAGACAGGAGGTTCTGTCACGAATGCCCGACCGTTCCCTGCACCGCTGCACCTATGGAGATGTTTATCGCAGGGCGCGCAACCTGGCCGAGGCGTTGCAGAATGCAGGTCTGCGACGCGGGGATCGCGTGGCTACATTAATGTGGAACCACTACGCTCATCTTGAGGCCTACTTCGGGATTCCTGCCGCGAGCGGGGTGATGAACACGCTGAATCTCAGACTGGCGCCGCGCGAGATCGCCTACGTCGCCAATCATGCCGCTGACCGCTTCCTGATCGTAGATGACATTCTGCTGCCGCTGTACGAGAAGATAAAAGACATAGCTAAGTTTGAGCGGGTGTTCGTGGTTCCTCTGACTGGGCAGCCGGTTCCTGCGGGACTCGAAAGCTACGAGGACTTCCTGAAGACCGCCGCCGGCAATTTCAACTACCCCGAACTGGATGAGAACCAGGCGGTCTCGATCTGCTACACCTCCGGAACGACGGGCGTACCGAAAGGCGTCGCGTACACGCATCGCTCGGTCGTGCTGCACACATTTCTTCTCACCACCGCCGACAATTTTGCCATCTGCCATGCCGATGTTGTCCTGCCCGTGGTTTCGATGTTCCACGTCAACGGTTGGGGCTTTCCCTATGCAGCGGCCATGGTGGGATGCAAACTAGTGTTGCCCGGCCCCTATCTGGACGCCGAGAGTCTGCTCGATGTCATTATTCAAGAAAACGTCACCGTTGCGGCGGGAGTTCCTACCATCTGGCTGAGCGTGCTGGATTATCTTGAAAGACACCCTGAACAGAACCTGCCACCCATGCGCGTGATCGTCGGAGGGGCCGCCCCGCCAAAGGCCCTGATTCGTAAACTGCATCAACGCGGCATCAAGCTGCAGCAAGGCTGGGGACTGACAGAAAGCAGTCCGCAAGCCACTACCAACCAAATCAAGTCACACCTGGCGCACCGGGCTGAGGAGGAAATGTTTGAGCGGCAGGCAATGGCAGGCATTCCTGTTCCGTTCGTGGAAATGAGAGTAATCAACCAAGAGGGCGCAGTACCTTCAGACGGAAAGACCATGGGCGAGGTGCAGTTGCGCGGTCCGTGGGTGGCGGCCAGTTACTACAAGCTACCGGAAGAAAAGAACAAGTGGACGGAGGACGGTTGGTTCCGCACCGGCGACGTGGGCACCATTGATGACGACGGATATTTGAAAATCGCTGACCGCACCAAAGATCTGATCAAATCGGGCGGCGAGTGGATCAGCTCCGTGGATCTGGAGAACGCGCTGGTGGCCCATCCCGGCGTTCGAGAAGCCGCGGTAGTTGCTGTGCCCCATCCGAAGTGGCAGGAGCGTCCGGTGGCGGTTATCGTTGCGCGCGATGGGGCACAGCCAACTCCGGAGGAGCTGCGCGAGTTCCTGGCTAAGAGATTCGCCAAATGGCAATTGCCGGATGAGTTCGTCTTTGTCGATGAACTGCCCCATACTTCAACCGGCAAGCTGCTCAAGACGGAGCTGCGACGGCGTTATCAAGACTGGCGATGGGAGGCGAAAGAGCCATGAGTACGTTCATACTGATTCACGGCGCTTGGCACGGAGGATGGGTCTGGAATAATGTCGCCGGGCTGCTGCGAGAGCAAGGCCACACCGTACACACGCCGGATCTGCCGGGACACGGCGGGGACCAGACCCCGATCGGCGAAGTTACGCTGCCAGCTTACGTAGATCGCGTAGCCGCTGTGATTGATGCCTGTTCGGAGCCGGTAGTACTGGCCGGCCACAGCATGGGCGGAGTGGTGATTTCTCAAGCTGCCGAAGCAAGGGCGGACCGGGTTTCTGCGCTCGTCTATGTTTGCGCCTTTCTGTTGCGGAACGGCGAGAGTCTCCTGCAATGGGCGCAGCCGGACCTTGAAGCACTGGTCGTTCCCAACCTGGAGTTCTCCGCGGACGGGAAGTCGGCCACCATCAGGATGGAAGCAATTCTTCCGGCGCTTTATGGGGATTGCAGCGCGGAAGACGTAAAGCAGATAAAGTCGCTGCTAGTGCCTCAGGCGACGGCGCCATTGTCCACGCCAGTCCGGCTCACCGCCAGCAGGTACGGGAAGATCCCGCGCGTCTACGTGGAATGCCTACGCGATCGGGCCATTTCGCTCTCGATACAGCGCCAGATGTACGCCGCGACGGGCTGCAAACAGATATTCACCTTGGACTGCGACCACTCTCCAATGTTTTCCAGGCCGCAGGAACTGGCCGAATGCTTTCGGGTTGCGGCCAGGGTCGAACAACCGGCAGGGTGAACAAGCGCACAAGCCGACCGCCGCTACTTTTCCTGTAGCGACTCGATGTAGCGATTGAGATTGGCGATACGCATCTGCAGCTCGCTCTCGTGGCCCTGGCTGAGCTTCCAGAATACCGGTCCCCATACCGGCATCTCTTGCGTGCCGTGAGCGACCACTTTGGCCTGGCCGCGAAGGATGCTGGTCACCCTATCCATCGGATACTTGCCCTGGTTCCTCTTGCCAAGGGTGGTTAGATCAGCCGGAGGCGTGGTCAGTGCTGCCGCGGCTGGTCCGTCCCCCTTTGCATCCTTGCCGTGGCAGGATGCGCAATAAGCATTGAACATTTCCTTCCCCGAAGCAGCTGAGGTCTGTGGGGCCGCAGCGTGTTTAATTTGGGGCTTCTGATCCTGGGCACTCGAGAACGCCACGGCAACGGCAACCAGCAGCAAGGCAACACGAACCGTGAAACGAACACGCATAATTTCCTCCTGTACCGGACAGCATATCGCATTACTGCTAGTTGGACCTTTCCTGCCCGTCACCAAGAACAGCAAACCAACCACCCTAGAACGAGAACTTGACCGCCAACTGCAACTGCCGCGGGTTGAGCATGGTTCTAGGAGTTCCGAAATTGGTGTTGGCGGTTGGCGGAACCGCAAAAGTTGCTGGAACCACCACTCCTGGGGGTGGTGTAAATGCTGGGCAAGCCGCACCCCCCGCTTGAGCAGTGAGCGAGGCGGTATCCCCAAAGTGCTGGGGAACAGCTCCGCAGAAGATCGGCGAACCGTAGACGCTGAATACTTCATCGATGTTTTGCCGGTTCAGCACGTTGAAGGCGTCGAACATCAGATCCAGGCGGTAGCGCTCAGTAAGCTGGAAGTAGCGTGACAAGCGCAAGTCCCAGGTACGTAGCGGGTCGCCCACGTAGGCGTTTCTTCCTGAGAGGCCCACACGATCGGTCACAGGGTTAGTGTCGCCGTTGGCATCACCTCCGACGAACATGGTGAAAGGCCGGCCACTCTGGACGGTGATAATGCTGCTGAATGCGAAATCTTTGGTGTATCCGTGGTCGGGCGTGTTGGCGGTGAAATTGGCTACAAAGCGGTGCCGCACGTCCTGGTTCGAGTTGGCGCGTTCCGAAGCATTGTCAAATTGGTTCTGGGGGAGGTTGATGAAGGTGGTGAAGTTGCCGTTGTCGATGGTATGCGAGTAGGTGTAGTTGGCGTTCAGCGTGAAATACTTGCCCATCCGCTCGATGGCTTGCAAGGTAAGGCCATGGTAAATCGCGTTCACGATGCTGTCGTTGTAATCGAGAAATCCGCCGTTGGAAAATTCATTTCCAGTGAAGACGGGTTTGCCGGCCAACAGCAAAGGGGTCCCGACGCAATTGCTGATCGTGCCGTCCGGGTTGAGCCAGCCTTGGGCTGCCGGAGAATTGAACGGCGGACCCGGTACACCCGCAGGACCGCCTGGGTTCGCAGGCTTGCTCGTTCCTTGCGGACAGGAAGTGTTCAATCCGTTTCCGAGCACCAACCGGTGAGCTTGCACCATGAGGTAGCCCACATCGACAGTTAGACCTTTCCCAATGGTACGGTCGATCTCCAGGCTAGCCTGCTCTGCGTACGGAATCTTGCTATTGTGGCGGTCCATACCACCCGCCCCGACTGTGCAAGCTGGCGGACAGGGACCGACCAGATTTTCAGTCGGGTAGGTTCCGTTGTTGAGTATGCTCTCGGCGACTACTGCAGGCGCGTCCAGACAGAGACCGGGCCCGACCGTGAGCCCCGGTGTACAGGTCACCCCCCCGGGCAAGAAGGAGGCTAAGTTGACTGCGTTGAGTTGCCATCCGCCAGTGGCCGCACCGTCACGAACCATGGGGAGCTTAACCCCGGGGAGGAACCCGGGAACCGTCTTCTGGTTGCCGGTGATGAAGAAGAAAGTCATGTTGGTACGGTCGTCGAACAGCCCGAAGCCGGCGCGGATGACAGTCTTGCTGTCAGGAGAGTAAGCCAGGCCCACGCGGGGCTGGACGGCCCCCCAGTAGCGATCAATCTGATCTGTCAAGCCAGTTTCAAAGTCATAGCGCAGGCCATAGTTGAAGGTGAGCTTGGGAGTGAGCCGCCACTGGTCCTGAGCAAAGAAACCGTAGTAGCCGTGGTTGAGAGTGTATTGATAGCTATTCCGCAAGCCGGGCGCGAACGCATTTCCCCAATTGGTGGTATCGAGCGGGGTGGCGTTGTTAAGCGGTGCGCCGCTGGTAAAGTTCGGGTCCCTGGGCAGCGCGACCCCGTAAAAGTCGACGGCCACACCAAAGAATGGAGCAAAAGGCGGAGCCAGGAAACACGGCGCCTGGGTTGCAATCGGGTTAATCGGTGGCCCACCAGGTTTGTCTACAAAGTTGGCAAAGGCTACAAGGCAATTCAGACCAGGCAGAATGATGCGTGTCGGAGTGAATCCGGGATAAATGGTGGCGTCCCAAATATTGTTGGAATCGAATCCGAACTTCCAGTAGTGGTTGCCTTTTACCCAGGCCACGGTATCGGAAAACTGGAAGCGACTCTCGTAGATTGCATCGAGGGTGCCAAAGTTGTGGCCGAAGGACAAGTCGTTGGGAATGTCCAGGTCTGGTTGTCCGGTGGTTCCGGGGAAGTTGTAATGCCGCCGGGCGTACTGGACCAGGGCGGTGTTGACCAGCGAGGGCTTGAGCAGGGTATTGAGGGTGCCCACTAGCGCCTGGTCACGAATAAATAAATCGCGGCCACCACTCGGAGTTCCGATGCCACCACCATCCTCGGTGTTGCCGACCAGTTGATTCAGGTCGCGGGCATCCTCTACGTTGTAGCGGACCGACAGGCGGTTGTTGTTGTTGATCTGGTGATCGATTCTGACAAAACCGTAGTCGTTGTCTTTGGTTTTCAGGACTCCGGGATCCTCGGCCGGAATGCCCAGGTAAGCCTTGGCCTGATTGATGGCGGCAAAGTTGTTCGTGAAGTCGGGCGGCAGGATGGGAGCTTCCGCGCGCCGTATGCCCTCGTAATTCATGAAGAAAAAAGTCTTGTTCTTGATAAGCGGACCACCGAGGGTTGCACCAAATTGATTTTGCCGCAGAGCGAAAGGCGCGGGACTCGGCTGCAACAACGAGCGCGAATCGGCAGCGCTGTTCTGCAAATAGTCGTAAACCGAGCCGTGGAGATCGTTGGTTCCCGACTTGGTGACCACGTTCACGATCCCGCCCAGCGCCCGGCCATATTCCGACCCGAAACTGTTGTTCACCACGCGGAATTCGGAGACCGACTCTTGCGGTGGAGTGGCACGCTGCACACCGGTGTTGGAGTTGATGAAGTCGGCGCCGTCGACGGTGATGATGTTGCTGAACGAGCGCTGACCGCCGAAGGAAATCTGCGTGATCTCAAACTCAGTGAAGGTGGTGCCCAGGCTGGTCCGGCCAGTCGCGACTCCGGGAGTCAACAATGCGAAATCGGTGAACAGTCTGCCGCTAACCGGAAGATTTTGGATCTGCTGGGTGTCGATGACCTGACTGATTTCGGTGCGGGTGGTCTCCACCACTGGAGCTTCAGTAGTAACCGTAACAGACTCTGTCACCGCTGCGACTTTGAGGACGACGTTGGTGGTCGCCGTTTGGCCCACCGCCAGCACGATTGGGCTGCGGGTGTACTTTCCAAAACCGCCGGACGTTACCGTCAGTTCGTATCGCCCGGGAGGCAGACTGGGGACGACATAGTAGCCAGAGTCAGTGGCAGTCGCCGAGTACGCCTGATTCGTATCCATCTCGCGCAGGGAGACTGTGGCCTTCGCGACCGTGCGGCCCGAACTGTCCTGCACCGTCCCGTTCAGTTGGGCGAAGCTGATGGTGGCCTGGGAGAAAGCGAAGGGCGCCACAACGGCGACCATAAAGAACAGGGCGACAGCAGTGCAAACCCAGCGTGGTCTCATAAACTCCCTTTCTAGAGCGAACGTCCGTTCTAATAACCGGGCAAGCAGAATGGCGTCTTCCCGGGAATGACCAGTGCCCGAAATCTAAAAAGTAATGATCGACTGATGAACCCTCAACGCTGCTGGGAACCTACACGGAACCAAGTATGGAGTCCGATACCGACTCCTATCGAACGTCCGTTCACTTAATTCCTCTAAGGTGCATTATTTTCCACAAGATCGCTTCTGTGTCAAGACAAATATGGCCACGGCCACGAGCAGTACCTAGGCCCGCAAACGGGTTGCCGCTGGAGTCCCCCAAACCTCTTGTGCGGTTTCCGCTACCAGTCGAAGCTTGGCTTCCTGGTCTGCAACCGTCAATAGATTGCCCTCCATGGTGGAGGCGAACCCGCACTGCGGGCTCAAGGCGAGCCGGTCCAGGGGAAGCAGAGCCGAAGCTTGCTTGATACGCTGCTTGAGTTCGTCCTTGCTTTCGAGTGCTGCCTTCTTTGAGCTCACCAGGCCCAGGACCACAGTGCGGTCGGCGGGCACTTGGCGCAGCGGTTCGAAGCCGCCGGAGCGCTCGTCATCGTACTCGAGCAGGAAGCGCTGGAATCGCGTATTGCGAAATACCTTCGTGATCGGTCCGTAATCTCCCGAAGCATAGAACTTGCTCTGGTTATTTCCGCGGCACAGATGCAATCCGAAACTGATTCCGGGATGCTCGCCGATCACCGCATTGTCCATCTCGATAGACAGATCGAGCAAGCGATCGGGATCATTGCCCCGTTGCCGGTACCCTTCCCGCAGTTGCGGATCAAGCAACGCCGTGTATTGCGGAGAGTCGACCTGAATGTACGTGCAACCCAGACGGATCAACTCCTCCACTTCCAGGCGAAGGATGTCGACCAGATCGGCGAGGTAAGCATCAATTGTCGGATAGGCCCCGGTGGATTTCTTGCTGTCGTAGTAAGCCGCGCCCTGTTGCGCGCTGATCATCGTGGTCTTCGCGGGATGATTGGTTCGCGCCCGCAGGTAGGTGAATTCTTCGGCGCACATGGGACGTTTCCGGCGCAGCTTCGAAACAACTACTGGCCGGGACTGCACGATTTCTTCTCCCTTGTCGTTACGGAAAGGAATGGCCCAGCCGCCGAACTTGTCGAAGCCGTCGACGGCGTCAATCAGATGTCCCCAAAATGCGTAGCGCCGGAGTTCGCCGTCAGTGATGACCTCGACTCCAGCGCGGATTTGCATGTCCACAGCTTCGTTTACGGAGCGGTCTTCAATTTGCTTGAACTCCACTTCCGACAGTTTGCCGGCTTCGTGACGCTCACGAGCCTCTTTCAAATAGGGCGGGCGCAGTAGACTTCCCACAACATCACTTCGGTACACAGGAACCTCCTCATCGCCTTCCACAGCTCGCGAGTGCCGGCCAACGAACTGCCTTTCACCGTCGCCGTAGCGCGAACGCGCATCAGATTAGCTGAGAGAAATTGCCTCCACAAGGCAAATCTGAAACTGAAATTCGAACAGCACATTGTGAAATTGGACTCTTACCATTTCGGATGAGGTAGTTACGCGCAAGAACTTTCTTGCGTTTGTGCGCCGACAAAGACATTTTGTGGCCGGCACGAAAGCACTGCTTGCCAGCGGGAGTATGATGTTCTCTCTCTGCAGCGGTTGCGGAACCCGAGAAGAACAGCATGAGTGCGCGCATCAAGACAACTGTAGTGGGCAGCTATCCGGTCCCCTCGTGGCTGATAGGAAATACTTCGCTCCTGGTGTTGCGCGATGCCGTCATGGCTGTGCTGAAGACCCAGGAACTCGCGGGACTTGATGTGTTGACTGACGGCGAACTGATGCGTTTTGATCCCAGCCATCCCGAGACCAACGGAATGGTGGACTATTTCGCGTCGCGGATGGACGGCATTCGCAAACATTTTTCGCTTTCCGACTTCGACCGCTTCCGTTCTGACCGGGCCTCCGGATACCGCCTGCTGACCGCGGGCATGGTGGTGGCCAAGATTCAGGACGGTACTCTGAACCTGCCAAAAGATTACGAGTTCGTAAGCCCGCTCACCAAGCTGCCGCTGAAGTTCACCTGCACCGGGCCGCACATGCTGGCGCGTGTGTTGACCAATTGCTTTTACAAGAATGTCGCCGACCTCGCGATGGACATTGCGGTGGTGTTGCGACGCCAACTGGAATTGATTGAAGCCGACACCATTCAACTGGATGAAGCCTGCATTGCGGGTTATCCGGAGGATGCACCCTGGGCGGCAGAGGCCATCAATCATGTACTCGATGGATTGCTGAATGAAAAAGCGGTGCATATCTGCTTTGGCAACTACGGTGGCCAGCCACAGTTGCGGGGCTTCTGGCGCGACCTGCTTCCCTTTTTGAATTCGTTGCGCACCGACCACCTGGTGTTGGAGTTTGCTCGCCACGGCTATGACGACCTGCCGGTGTTCGCTGACCTGGATCCCAAAATCCATCTGGGGATTGGGCTGATCGACATCAAAGACAACGAAGTGGAGACCCCCGAACTGATCGCTTCAAGAATCGAGCACGCGGTAAAAGTTCTGGGGCCGGAGAGGCTTCGTTATGTCCATCCGGACTGCGGGTTCTGGATGCTGCAACGGAGTGTAGTGGATCGGAAGATGCGCACGTTGGTCGAGGGCAGGAATTTGTTCGAGGGGCTCGAATAGTTAGTTTGTTCGACGGGACCGACTGGTTGATGGTTGGCAGATCACCTGCAGATGACGAGAAAGCCAGTGTTCGAAAACTGGTCTTCAGTCATCTGGCCGGAATCGTTCTGGCCCCCACTGTAGAAGCTCTCTGGGACCGGAAAGTATTCGATCTCTTCAGTGGTGCCTCGCCTGCGGTGACCCTCGATCAGGTGGTAGAGCACACTCACGGCAATCGTGGCTACTTGCATGTTGCTCTCCGCCTTTTGTCATGTTTCGGCTGGCTCCGGGAGCAGAACTCAGGCCAGCGATCCTACGAGTTAACGCCCGCCGGAAGGATTGCCACCAGCATCGCGCCTCCGTTGTATGACGAGGTTGTCTCTTTCGCTCCCAAAGCGATTTTTCTGGAGGATTTTCTCTACGGCTCGTCCGACGAACCGGTGTTGCCTTCCCTCCACGAACTGGTCGTGCGCGCCCGATCACGATGGGGTCTGGGTGGACATGTAGACTCGCCTACTGCGGAAGTATATGACCAGATTCGCAGCCACCTGGACGGCATGCTGGTGGGACCAGCGATGGTTGCGCTGGCTCGCGGGGGTGTGCTGGCCCAGTTGGAGCAGGGGCCGGCGAGCATCGGTTCGATCGCTGCAAACCAGGGCAGTCTTGCGTGCATCTTCGATCTCATGGCTACGCAGGGTTGGCTGGTGCGCGAACAAGATCGGGTCCAACTGACGCCTTGCGGACGCTACGCCGCCCACATCGCGGCTTCCTACGGAGTGACGGTCTCTTACCTCCCGATGTTCAACGTCCTGCACACCCTGATGTTCGGCAACGCGCGCACTCCGCGGCTCGACGACAGCGGGGTTGAGCTGATGGTCAACCGGGGCATGAACGTATGGGGGAGCGGCGGCGCTCACAAGACCTACTTCAAGAAAGTCGATGAAATCATCGTCGAGATCTTCAATCGCCCAACCAACCAGCAGCCGCAAGGCATCTGCGATATGGGATGCGGGGACGGAAGTTTTCTGGAACACCTGTACTTCACCGTCAAAAACCGTACCGCGCGCGGTGCCCTGCTCGACCAACATCCTTTGGTCCTGGTGGGAGCGGACTTCAACAAGGTAGCGCGGCGGGTCGCAAAACAAACACTAAGAAAAGCGGGCATCACGACTTTCCACGTAATTGGAGGCGACATCAATCGTCCAGCGCAGTTGGCAAGCGATCTGGAAGCACTCGGTCTGGATATTCACGACTTGCTGCACGTGCGCTCATTTCTCGACCATAATCGTCCATACGTTGCCCCTGCAAACTACGTGCGTGGAAGCCGCACAGCGCGGTCTACGGGTGCATTCGCACACCTCGGCCAGGACATTCCTGCCGATGAGCTCGAAGAAAACCTGGTGCGCCATTTGCGTCGCTGGGCTCCCTACGTTGGGCGGTTCGGCTTGCTGGTGTTGGAGTTGCACACGCTTCCGCCACCGCTCACGGCGGTGAACCTGGAAAAGACTCCGGCGATCGCCTATGACGGCACACACGGTTTCTCCGATCAATATCTGGTCGAACTGCCAATTTTTCTGGAGTGTGTCCGCGAAGCCGGATTGCACACCGATCCCCGCTTTCAGTGCAAATTTCCGCCTTCAGCGTTGGCGACGGTCAGCATTAATTTCCTTACCACTGGCGGTTGAACCCTTGAGTGGAACGTATTTCACTTCTGCGTCGCACTCTGATTTCGCCGGAAGACCACATAGGCTCGGATCGCGCCGGCATCTTCACGCGATAGCTCTTTCGCGAACGAAACCATGCCATCCGATTGCAACATGCCTCCTAACACATCGGAGTACCATTCGTCAGTTTCGAGCGTGCTTGAATAGCGCAGATCGGGCAGCACTCCGCCGCTGACCGCCACATCGCCATGGCAGCCAGCGCAGTAGCGTTGAAACAACTGTTCGCCCTTATGGACTGCACCGGCTGCCCCCTGCGATCGAAGAGGGCTCAACGTCGATTGTGGAACGGGCTCGAGCTGCGGCAATTTGGCAGTGCCATCCAGTTTGAAGACCAGCATACGGCTGATGTTTTGCACGCGGCCCGACTTGAATGAGACTTCGCCGGTGGCCAATGGAAACACTCCGCCCCAGCCGGCCAACACGGCCACGTACTGCTCTCCGTTAATCGAGTAAGTGACTGGGCCTGCCATCACTCCGGTCTGCGCGGCAAACGACCACAATGGCTTGCCGGTATCGGCGCCATAAGCCTCAAAGGTACCTCCCGCCGTGCCTTCAAAAACCAGGTTTCCAGCGGTCGAGAGCAGGCCGCCATTCCACGGCCCGGGGCGATCGACTGTCCAAGCAGGAGTTTGCTTAAGCGGATCCCAAGCAACCAGTTTTCCTTTGACGCTATCCAGGATCGCTTTCTTGATCTTGGGATTCTGCGGCATTCCCGCGGCAACCACATCAATACCATAATTCGGCGCCAGCTTTTTCTGATCAAACTGGTCCGGCGACTTGTACATGAAACCCACATCGTTCACCGGAATGTAGACCAAGCCGGTGAGCGGACTGTAGGACATCGGTTGCCAGCTGTGGGCGCCCAGCGGACCCGGAACTATGGGCGCAGGATTGTTTCCCGGATAACGTGCTATGGCGGTTTCGATGGGGCGGCCGCTATTCATGTCCACCCCGCTCGCCCAATTGATGTAGGTGTACGGCTTGGCCGAGATCAGCGCTCCGTTGGTGCGGTCGAGCACGTAGAAAAACCCGTTCTTCGGCGCCTGCAGCAAGACTTTTCGCGCGCGGCCGTCGACCGAAAGATCCGCCAGGATGATTTGTTCGTCCGAATCGTAGTCCCAGGCGTCGGCCGGGTCCTGTTGATAATGCCAAACATACTCGCCGGTTTCTGGCCTCAGAGCCACAATCGAGCAGGTCAGCAAGTTGTCGCCGCCTTTCGGGCTGCGATATTTCTCATTCCACGGTCCGCCATTTCCGGTGCCTATGTAGAGAAGATCGAGGTCGGGGTCATAAACAATGGCGTCCCACACTGTGCCACCGCCACCGAACTTCCACCATTCACCGGTCCAAGTCTTGGCGGCCTTCTCGAGGATAGGGTTCTCGAATGGTTTGGAGGGGTCCCCGGGCACGGTGTAGAAACGCCAGACCAACTTGCCGGTCTGGGCGTCGTAGGCAGAGACATATCCGCGCACACCCAACTCGCCACCGCCATTTCCAATAATGACTTTTCCTTTCACCACGCGCGGCGCTCCCGAGATGGTGTAGCGAAAGTTGGGGTCGGTGGTAAGCGTTTCCCATACCGGCTTGCCGGTGGCGGCGTCGAGCGCGACGAGACGTCCGTCGAGCGTTCCAACAAAAACTTTTTTTTCCCAAACGGCCACGCCACGATTCACCACATCACAACAGGCGTTGACGCCGGTGCCGCCAGGAACCTTGGGATCGTAAGACCACAGCGGAGCGCCAGTTGCAGCATTGAGCGCAAACACCTTGCTCCATGCGGTGGTGAAGTACATTACACCGTCGACAACGATCGGTGTGGCTTCTTGCCCCCGGCGTGTGTCCAGGTCGAAATACCAAGCGAGCCCGAGCCTGGAGACACTTTGGTCGGTGATTTGCTTTAGGGGACTGAAACGCTGTTCGCTATAGGTGCGGCCGTGGGTCAGCCAATTCTGCGGCTCCCGATCAGCGCTGATCAGGCGATCAACTTTTGCGTCCGAGGAGGCTTCGTTACGTGATCGATCCTTGCAGCCAACACAAACCACACTGACCAGTACCAACTGCAACAATGCGCTCGAGCGAAGCATCACGCCTCCCTGGGTACGCCCAGCCAAAATCGGAGTGCGTTGGCGAGTCTACCATTCCATCTCCATAGAAGGCAGGAGGCACTACGGGGATACCGGATCGGTGTCAGCGCGTGAGGGTTATTCTTGCTTCCTTTTCTCCAGTTCTTCGGCGGCAAGATGGAAACCTGTGTTCGCGGCGGGTACACCGGCATAGATTGCCGTCTGCAGCAGGACTTCCTTCAGGTCACATGGCTCCAGTTCGCGTGCCAACCCGGCACGCACATGCATGCTGAATTCCTCCGAGCGGCCCAATGCCGCCATGATCGCCAACACCAGCAAACGGCGAGTGCGCAGGTCAAGACCGGGCCGTGTCCACACCGTACCCCAGGCATAGCGCGTGATCAGATCCTGAAACTCCCGATTGAAGTCAGTCGTGCTGGCGATGGCGCGGTCGACGTGTGCATCTCCGAGCATTTCCCGGCGGACCGCGATGCCAGCTTCCAGAGTATCGACCGCTGGGCCCGACAGAGTCGTGAGAAATTCCAGCGAGGCGGCGGTGAACGACCGCGGGCGCTCAATGTTGGAAAGATGCGCGGCTGGAAGGCGCACAACTCGGGCCCCAGCCACGTCACGGGCCAAGACTTCGCCATGTCCCTCCCACGGCGTTGAGGGATCACGGTCCCCCACAATCAGCAGCGTCGGCACCTGAATCTTCTGCAGCAAGTCGCGGGAGTCAAAATCGCGTACGGCCGCGCAGCAGCCAAGATAGCCCGCCGGATCGAGGCCAAGGAAAACCAATTTCACCGAGTTCGCATATGCGTCCCAGGTGAGAGTCTCCGGCGAGAAAAAGCGCCCCATCACCACGTCGACAATCGCGGTCATGCCGCCATCTCTCACCGCTTTCATCCGAGCATCCCAATTGCTTCGCGGGCCAAACTGCGGAGAAGTGTTGGCGAGAACCAAACCGGTCAAGCGTTCCGGGGCATGAACCGCCAACCACTGACCGATTGCGCCTCCCATGGAGAGACCGCAAAAAGCGAACCGTTCGATGGCCAGTGCATCCGCAAGGCTGAGCACATCGCGGCCAAGAACCTCGATCGAATATTCGCCCTTGGGCGCATCCGACGCGCCGTGCCCGCGGGTGTCATAACGCAGGACTTGAAAATGGTGGAGAAAATCGGGCAACTGCGGCGCCCACATGGCGTGATCTGCACCGAGAGAATGCGACAGGACCAGCACCGGCCTTCCCGGCTGACCCTCAAGGCGATAGAAGTGGCGAACGCCGCTGGCTGTGATAAAGGGCAAGATTATTGCTCCTTCTTGTTCTTGTTCGGAGTTTTCGTCTTCCGTGAGGACGACACCAGTGCTTCTCGAAACGTTTCTGCAGCGCCAAGGTAGTGGTCGGCGTTTTCCAGATCGCCCAAGGTGGAGGGATTGAGCCGTGCCGTGACTTCCGGCATTTCCGCCAGCACCTGTGAGAGAGACCTGCCCTGCGAGCTGCTCTTGCGAGTGGCTTCCTCAACCAGTATGTGCGCGATGTCGCGGCCGAGACTCGATCCCAGCAAGATCATGGCGCGCTCCGCGAAAATAACGCCCTTAGTGTCCTCAATATTCGCACGCATGCGCGCAGGATCGACAGCAAGTCCTTCTGCAACCTCGGCCATCGAGGCTGCTGCCAAGCCAGTGGATTGAACCACCGACGCGACAATCGGCCACTCGCTCTGCCAACCGCCTACACCACGTTCGTGTTCCTGCACCATTGCGGAAAGAAAAGCTGCCACTTCACCAGGAACTCTGTGCGCAGCCGCCAGCGTCACAGCGCAACCAACCGGATTGCGTTTGTGTGGCATCGTCGACGAACCGCCCCGTCCCTGACCGGTCGGCTCCGCCACTTCAGCCACTTCGTTCTGCATCAGCAAGCTGATATCGCGTGCCATCTTGCCGAGCGATCCGGTAAGCACGCCGCAACTGGAGATCAACGTTGCCAGGCGATCACGATGCGTGTGCCAGGGCGCATCGGGGCAACCCAGGCCCAGTTCTGTGGCAAGGGCGCGCGCTACGGTGGGGCCGTGCTCTCCCATTGAAGCCAGAGTTCCAGTAGCCCCACCGAGTTGCACGATCAGCACATCCACGAATGCACTTTCAAGGCGCTTCGAGCAGCGACTGATCGCGCCCAGCCATCCGGCTGCCTTTAGGCCAAAAGTCACCGGCGGCGCGGCTTGCATCAGAGTACGCCCCAGCATCACCGTGGTCTTGTGCTTCTCTGACAGGCTTTGCAGCGCTGCTTCCAGGCGCGCCAGGTCTGCCGCGAGGATTGGCCGCGCCCGTTTCAGCAGAAGGGTTAGGGCTGTGTCGGCGACGTCCTGACTGGTTGCGCCCCAGTGAACAAAACCAGCGGCTTCCGGGTCCTTCGCTCGCACCCGCTCAGTCAGCGCCTTCGCAAGCGGGACGCCAGGCGTGACATTACTCAAGGTGTCTCGAACCAAGCTCGCGATATCGAAACCTTCCGCCTTCCCGGCAGCCGCGATCCCGCCCGCGGCAGATTTCGGGATAACGCCCACGCTGGCCTCTGCTCGGGCCAACGCTACTTCAAAATCCAGCATGGCCTGCAAAACCGATTGGTCAGAGAACAATTCGGCGAGGGCGTCAGTGGTTGCGAGACTGTCGATGAGCCGCGCCGGCATGCAGGGGATTTCCTCAGTGCGGCATTATAGACGTTGCCGCAGGCGATTCGCGGCGGGCGTTACACATCGAAAAAGACGGTCTCCTGGTCACCTTGAAGATGAATGTCGAACTTCCAGCGTCCCGCGCCCGCGGAGTCCGGTTGGGCGAGCAAGGTCTCGCGGCGCTCTAGCGGAACAAGAGCGAGGACAGGGTCCTTGCTGTTGGCTTCGTCGCCACCGAAGTAAACCCTGGTGTAGAGCTGCTTCAGCATGCCGCGAGCAAAAATGGCGAGCGTCAGGTGTGGCGCCTGTAAGGTATTGCCCGGTCCAGGAACGCGTCCTGGCTTGATGGTCTCGAAGGTACAACTTCCGTCCTCTGCGGTCGCGGCACGCCCAAACCCGAACCATGAAGGATCAGCGGTCTTCTCCTGGTTGTCGTCAGGGTGGTTGTACTTGCCAGCAGCATCAGCTTGCCAAGTCTCAATCATGGCATCGTTGACCGGATTGCCGTCACCGTCGATCACCCGGCACGCTAGCCAAACCCGCTCCCCTTTAGCGCCGGAACCAGCGATGCGCGGGACAGAGCGCGTCGCTGTCAGCCCGAGATGAAAGAAGGGGCCAGCAGTCTGCGAAGGAATTGGAACCAGATCCATGTCAGGTCTCGAATGGCGTCGCTTCACGCCCACGCAATACGATGTCGAAGCGGAAACCCAGCGCCCACTGCGGCTGGGTAGTTTCCAGATCGAACCTGGAAATCAGCCGCTCCCTCGCTTTTGCATCCGGAATCGAGTGGAAGACGGGATCGTAGGCAAACAGCGGATCGCCGGGAAAATACATCTGCGTGACCAGGCGCGTAATGAACGCCCTTCCAAAGATAGAGAAGTGAATGTGCGCGGGACGCCAGGCATTGTAGTGGTTCAGCCAGGGGTACGCGCCGGGCTTGATGCTTACAAAACGGTAAGCGCCGTTCTCATCCGTTAACGTGCGGCCGCGGCCGGTGAAGTTGGGATCGAGCGGCGCGGGGTGCTGATCCTTGGCATGAGCGTAGCGGCCGGCAGAATTGGCCTGCCAGATTTCAATCAGCGCTTGCGGAACCGGGCGACCATTATCGTCAAGGACGCGTCCGGACACAATAATACGTTCGCCTTTGGGCTCCTCGGCATGTTGCCGCGTGAGGTCGTTGTCCGTCTCCCCGATTTCTTCATGGCCGTACAACGGCCCGGTGATTTCCGACAGGGTGTGGGGCAGCACAATCAGCGGCTTGGTAGGAGAGCGACGGACGGTCGACCGGTAGGCAGGATGGAGCGAGGGGGGCTGGCTTCCCGGCGGCATTCGGTGGTACTGTGCTATCGAACGTTCGTTCGTAACATCGCCCATATCTACTCTCTGGTCGCCGCGTTTTCGGGGAGAATCCTGCGAACCGCCGCATCATATCTCAGCCCACGGCGTTTGTCACGGATAAGAGCCTTCCCAAGCCGCGGTCTCTATCAGGAGACCGGGTTACACAGGAGTTCCTACTAGCGAGCAGAACGGATTCGCTTGAGAATTGACTTCAGTTGAAAGAGCACAAGGGAGAAGCATGGCGACTACATTGGCATCCGCACTCGGCAAAGACACCACGGACTTTCTCAGCCAGCCCCGCAAGATGCTCATCGGCGGCAAGTGGGTGGAAGCTGCTTCGGGCAAGACTTTTGAGACGCGCAATCCTGCTACCGGCGACGTGCTTGCCCGGGTTGCCGAAGGCGGCAGCGAGGACATCGACCGTGCCGTGAAAGCTGCGCGCCGGGCTTTTGAGGAGGGCCCCTGGCCAGAGATGTTGCCGGCCGAACGCAGCCGCCTGTTGTGGAGGGTTTCCGACCTGATCGATCAGCACCGTGAAGAACTGGCCGAACTGGAAACTCTGGACAATGGCAAACCGGTATTTTTCTCCCGCATGGTTGACGTGCCAACCGCGATCGAGACTTTCCGATATTTCTCGGGATGGGCCACCAAGATTGAAGGCAACACCATCCCGATCTCGATGCCCGGCGCGAAATACTTTGCATACACGCTGCGGGAGCCGGTGGGAGTGGTGGGACAAATCATTCCGTGGAATTTCCCGATGATCATGGCGGCCTGGAAATTGGCGCCAGCGCTGGCAGCGGGTTGCACGGTGGTACTTAAGCCGGCAGAGCAAACCCCGCTTACGGCGCTGCGGCTTGGCGAACTCATCATGGAGGCCGGAATTCCCGAAGGGGTGGTCAACATCGTCCCGGGTTTCGGTGAAACTGCCGGTGCGGCCCTGGCCGCGCATCCCGATGTGGACAAGATCGCGTTTACTGGTTCCACCGAGGTCGGCCGCTTGATCGTGGACGCTGCCCGGGGGAATCTGAAGAAGGTTTCGCTAGAGCTCGGAGGCAAGTCTCCCAACATTATTTTCGCCGACGCCGATCTCGACTCCGCAATCCCGGGCAGCGCCAGCGCCATCTTTTTCAACCAGGGTCAGTGCTGCACCGCCGGTTCCCGCCTGTTCGTGCACCAGAGCATTTTTGACAAAGTTGTAGAGGGTGTGGCCCAGGCGACCAAGCAATTCCACATTGGCCCCGGAATTGATCCTTCCACAAACTTGGGGCCCCTGGTTTCTAAGGAACAACAAGACCGAGTGTGCGGCTATCTCGAGTCCGGCGCAAAGGAAGGCGCAAAAGCTGTGGTGGGCGGACACAAGATTGCCGGGAGCGGATACTTCATCGAGCCTACGGTGCTAGTCAACGTAAACCAGAAAATGAAAGTTGTACGGGAAGAAATTTTCGGCCCAGTCGTGACCGCAATTCCGTTCAGCGCTCCGGAAGAAGTTGCTGCTTTCGCCAACGACTCCATGTACGGTCTGGCGGCGGCGGTTTGGACGCGAGATATCAGCAAGGCCCACCGCATGGCGGCGAAGCTCCGTGCCGGCACGGTTTGGATCAATTGTTACAACGTCTTCGATAACGCATTGCCCTTCGGCGGCTACAAGCAATCGGGATGGGGCCGTGAATCCGGTCACGCCGTGCTGGAGATGTACACGGAAATCAAGTCAGTGTGCGCGCAGATTTAAGTCTATCTGCAGGTCACGGACGACTACGCAAGTCCTTCTAAGTCCCATGCGACATGGAAGAATTGCCGCTACCGAGGGCCTCCGCCAGCCTATTTCGGCGAAATGTATCCGAACCCACCCTCGAGACCGTTGTCTGGCCCGGCCGTCCAGAACAGTTGGTTGGTCTGTCCGTTCGCCGCGGATCCCCCACCAAACTCGATGCCCCAAAGCTGCGGGATGGTGATTGCCTTGCCATTCGCGCCCGTGACCGTTCCCACGTACTTGCCAGTCGAGGGGTTGAACCCGTTAATGGTTCCATGGTTGGTGTTGTTCGAAACCAACAACGTATTGCTGAGCGCGCCAAAGTTGCTGGGCGCCAGCGCCACGCCCCAAGGCTGATTCAGAGGCGCTCCGCTAATCAGGCGTTTCACGAATGTGCCCTGCTCGGTAAAGATGTCTACTGCTCCGTTTGGACCGCCGTTGGCAGCCACGAAGGTCACATAAAGCTGCCCACCGATGTCCTGAATTCCAGATGCAACTGCGCCCTGCGGCAGTCCGGGGTCGGTGAAAGAGCCCACCAGTTGGAAAGATGAGTTATACATGTCGACTACATTGTTTGCCGTGTCTGCGGCGTAGATCATGGTCTGCGCCGCGTTGATGGCAAGTCCCGTGTAACTCCCCCTGAACTTGGTCACCGCAATCAAAGAAGCGCTTGGCGAAAAGGTGGACCAGCCTTGAATGGTGCCGTCCAGAGTGCAAAAAATGAATTCGGAGGCCCAGGTGTCGATCTTGAAATTCCGGCTCGAGTTGTAGACGATTCCGGTCGGTGAGCCTTGTCCGCCATTGGCGCCAGGCACGATGACCTTTAAGCTTTGCGGATTCCCGCTCCCGTCATAAAGGGTAGACCAACCGCTGCCCTCGTCACTGAGCCAGAAGGGTGCGTCCGGGCCGTACGCCAGGCCCCAGCCGTTCACCAGCAGAGGGTCAAGGTGTCCGTGGCCGGTCACGTTCGAGTCCAGCACGGTGATGTTGTATTGAGCGCAAGCTGAGGCGGATGCAAACACGACGAGCCCGAGCATCGCTGCCAAGAGGATGGGGTTGCTGCTGAACGACCTTTTCATTGCTGAATCTCCTTAAGCTTTGACGGGATGCGATCATCCGAACGCCTAAGACTAGAAGTGCTTTGTTAAAGGAATGCGACACGCCGGTTAATTCTGGAAGAATCGCATTTGGTTCGAATGGCCATGCGGCACTTTCCATGCTAGGTTCGCACCATGTCACAGTCTCCAACCCCATTCGCGCCGCAGCAGGTGGCGCCTCTGCTTGCATTGGCCACCAAGTTTCTCAAGGCGGGGCGGCCAGCCGATGCGATAGCACCGTTGCGCGATGCAGCGCTACTAGAGCCTTCCAATTCCATGATCCAGCACGACCTCGGCCTCGCCTGCCTCGAAGTCGGCCGCGTATCGGATGCCGTCTCGGCATTGCAACTCGCCATTGCCTACAACCCGCGTTACGCCGATGCACATTTCCGCATGGGGATCGCCCTGGAAAAGATGGGCAATCTACGCGGGGCACTCGCAGCGTACGACCGCGCCACCAAGCTGCTCCCATCCCTGACCGAGGCGTGGTTCCGCGCCGGTGCGCTGGTCTATACGATCGGCCATCGCGAAGCAGCGATCGGCTGCTTCCAGCGTGCGGCGGTCACCGGAGGTAGGAGCAGCTATGGCCGCCTGGGTAAGGCGCGGGCGCTGGTAATCGAGGACCACAATCAGGAAGCCGAAGAGGTATTGCGAGAGATGCTGGTGGCCGATCCGAAAAACGCCATGGCGTACGATTTGCTGGGCAGTGTGCTCTCTGAGCTCGGCCGTTTCGACGAGGCCCGTGCCTGCTTCGAACGTACGGTCGCGCTCGCGCCGATGCTGGCTGGAAGCTACTACGATCTGGTCCGCTGCCGCCCGGTCACGAGCAATGACAACGGTCTGCTTGCAAGAAATGCAAACCGCACTGACCACGCCGGGACTGGAAAACCAGCATCGCCTGCGGCTTCACCTCGCGATCGGCAAGGCTGCGGAAGACCTTGGCGACTACGGCTTGGCCATGCAGCATTTCGACGCTGCAGACGCCGTCCGCCGCGGCGCTGCACCCTTCGATTCGGCTGCGTTCGCGATCGAGACCGACCGGCTTATTACCCGCTGCACACCCGAATGGATCGCGCGGGCGTCCGAACTCGGCAGCGACGATGCCACGCCGGTGCTGATCATCGGTATGCCGCGGTCCGGCACAACTCTGGTCGAGCAGATCGTCTCCATGCATCCTGAGGTCGGGGCCGGCGGCGAGTTGAATTTCTGGAACGAGCGCGGGGCAGCGTGGCACGGTTCCTCGGTTGACGATGAGAAGCAGGTCGTTGTCGCGGACTTCTTGGCCAAGGTGGCGGCAGACTATCTCGGCGTGCTGCGCGCAATCGCGCCGAAAGCCGCGCGAGTGACCGACAAGATGCCGTTCAACTTCCTCTGGGCTGGACTGATCCACGTGGCATTTCCGAGAGCGACCATCATTCATTGCCGCCGCACCGCAGTCGACACGGCGCTGTCAATCCATCAAACTTTTTTCCATCCAGCCCTGGCGTTTCCGACCGGAGGTGCCGAACTGGTCGCGTATTTCCGCAGCTACCAGCGGCTCACCGACCATTGGAGAAGCGTGCTGCCTACGGACCGTTTCATCGAAGTCGATTACGAGGAACTGACCCGCGCACCCGAACCAGCCATCCGGCGGATCATCGCGGCCTGTGGCCTGACGTGGAATGACGCGTGCCTGCGCCCCGAAAACAATCCGCGGGCGGTGAAAACCCCCAGCAAGTGGCAGACCCGGCAGGCGATCTATCGGACGTCGGTCGCGCGCTGGCGACGGTATGAACAATGGCTGGGGCCGTTGCGTGGGCTGGTGGAGGATGGGGCGGAACTGGACGCGGGTATCGGACGATCATGATTGCCCACCTCAAAAAACCCACAAGGCGCGGGGGAAGATGAGCGTAATCGAGATTTTTTCGCCAATGATCCGGCGCGAATCAATTTGGGCGCTTCGGTGTGCCAGGCTCAAGCATATAATCCGAGCGGGAAAAGCCGACGTATGCGAATCCTTCTCTTGATGGCGTCACTCCTTGCTGGTCAGATGTTGGGGTTGTCGGATGCGGATGCGAAAGCAAAGGCTCGGGCATTGGCCTCGGAAATCGAGAAATGCTCCCCGCGAGTCGTGGTAGCAAAAACCAGCAAGCACGGATGGTCGAAGGGTACTTGGGGTCCTCCGATAAACGCCGACTTCGATGTTCTGAAAACGAACTCAATCATCTGGCCTTATCAGATCGTAGTCTCGTTCACGATTCCATTCAGCAATTCAGAGAGCCACAAGAATCGAGATGAAGCTGAGCAAGATACAAAACCGGCCATCGCATTCAAGTTCAGTTTCAAGAATGTGTACGAGGTAGGAGATGATGGCAGGATTCGCCTTTCGCAGACCCTAAGCTTACCGCTTCTTGTGACTGGCAAGAGCGGGTGGGAAGAACGCCAACGCTTACCGGATGCCTGTTGGGATCACTTGCCGAAACCGGATTGAGGCCGTGGGCGAAGCGTTTCACCACAGCCTTTACTTCTTGCCAAAGGCAGAGCGGTAATTGCCGCGCGATAGTTGCTGTAATGAGGCGGCGGAAGTAAGCCGGGTCAGGGCGTACTCGCTCATAATAGGTACTTGAATTTCTCGGCATGCGGTCGTGCCGTTGCGACGAGAGGCTCCTCGTCATGAAGAAAGCAGACGCAATCCGCGAACACGTGTTCTGTCACCATATTCAGCCGGCCCGCACAGCGGGAAATGCGACAGTCTCAGTTACGGCTGGTCAGATTCAAGCTGAGATGAGTCTAAAGGAGAGTCTGCCTGCCGTTTGCGCCGCCATCGGATCATTACGATTCGAGAGCGCTTATCGCGTGAAGGTCAGGCCAGTCCCAATCCCTCTAAATAGCTCTACTACCGAATTCACGATTAACGTCTAAGGCTGCAACTTGGAGCGTTCCAATTTCCCGACCTATTCCCTAGGGCGCAACCAATTCTGCACTCGCAGCCCGTCGACCCGCGAGAATTCTCTTTCGTTGTCAGTGACCATTACGTAACCAAGCGCGAGCGCCTGAGCTGCGATCAATAGGTCATTAGCGCCGATGGGTGTGCCCCGCTTCTCCAGACGAGTACGCAGCAATCCGTAGGTCGCGTCCGCCGGAGTCTCGAAGGGCAAGACTTCCAGCGCCCCAAGCACCATCTTTAACTGAGAAGAGAGCCGCGGCGAGCCTTTCTTGTCGGCTCCGTAACGCAATTCTGCGGCGACGATGATGCTGGTACAGACATGCTGTTCGCCAACCTTGCGAACCTGACTTGCTACTTTTCCCTGCGGGTTGCGGACGAGATCGGAAACGATGTTGGTATCGAGAAGGTAGCGCATTAAAGCTCGACCGCATCAGGGGGAGCATCCGGGATGGGAGGGAAATCCTCCCGCAACGGTGCAAGCTTCGCCAACAGAGCGAGTAGAGATTTGGTCGGAACAGGCTCGATGACGAGCCGCTCCCCTTCCTTTCGCATGATGGCATCCTCGCCCGGAAACTCAAACTCGCGGGGAATGCGCACGGCCTTGTTCCGCCCATTCTTAAAGACTTTAACGTGGCGTTCGAGGCCGGTTTTGGCGCGTCTCATTGGCATATGTCAAGCATATGCCAAGGAGGTCAGTTTGTCCAGCCCCAGGGAAGAGAATCAACCGCCGCGAAAGCCCGTTTGCCAATCGCGAGCGGGAGCGGCTGACAGTTGCCAGCTTTGCCGAAGCGCCTGTATCGTTGTACGGTGCAAGTGTCCACCCGCTGAAGGTTGCGTCCCACGTGGAGCGATCCCAAAGGCGAGCTGGCTGGGTTTGACCGAAACTGCGCCAGCGGACTCTTGGCACTACCTTCATCGATACCATCTATGACATCGTCCATCTACGAAATCCCTGCCCTCTCCCAGCAACAAGCTTTGGCCTACGATCCACTGCTCGACGACATTGGATTCATGACCTGCATGACCCTGGTGCTGCTCGGAAATTACGCGCAGACCGGGCACCTTGGCGGGCCGCTCGCATACACGCCGTACAACGTCGCGGCGCATTTGCTGGGCCCTGAAAACGGCGGGCTCCGTTACGATTACCGCCGGCCCAAGCATCCTTACTGCGACAAATTCATGCTCGCGGCAGGCCACTCGATCCCTACCTGCTATGCGCTGTGGATGATCATGGGTCAGGCGTTGTATCGCAAGCATCAGCAAACCGGCGATCCGCGTTATCACGTTGATCCGCACGTCGCCATGTTACCGGTGGACGCGTTGGGATTTCGGCGCAGCGCAGGCGCGCTGAAGACGCTGCTGCGCGATACAGGTTTGGAAGACCACCCGCTGTTCGCGCAAGCCAAGGGCCGCGGCATTCGTGCGCTCTCCGGACATGCCGAAAGCACTGATTGCACCAACGACGTGAACGGCGGCCCCTCGGGAATCGGCATCGCGACCGCCGCAGGCAAAGCGGCATTCTGGGACATTATGGGCGCACCAGATTCGCCCAAAGTGATCGCGCTGGAAGGCGAGTTTGCGCTCACCGAAGGTCACGCGCAGGAGTTCAAGACGCAGGCGCTTGCGCTGCAAGTGGGAAAACGTTTGCGCGTGATGATCTCCGACAACAACGCAGGCATCGACGATTGTCTGATTGGCGGCAAGATCGGCGGGGTAATCGCGGCGGGCTACGACGGCTACGACCTCGTAAGCCAATGGACGTCCTACGGCTGGAACGTTTTCACATTGCAGAATGGTAACGACTACGGCCAGGTAGCCGCAGTGCTGAAAGCCATGGACGCGGTCGACCCAAAAGACCGCCGTCCAGTCGCCGCGATCGGCAAAACGGTCAAGGGCTGGTGGCCGACAGCCGCCGACGGAAAAATCGCGGGCTACGATCAGTTGGTGAGTTACCCGAGCCATCCCTACGCGCTGAAGATGAACTCGGAGTACTTCCTCGCGCTGGCGCAGACCTTCGAAAAGCGTTACGGCGTGGAGTTCGAAGGCATCCGCAAGGGCCCGGTCACCGACAATCGCGAGCGATTGATCCAGTTCAAGACGAACATGGACGTTGTGATGTCGCTGCTCGACCGCAACGGGTTGGGTGATCGCTTCGCTGAGCGCTTGGTGGAAATTGGCGACACCGTCCACGACGATGTGAAGTTGCGGATCTCAGCCAAGAGCGACCCGTTCCTCGACGATCGCCTGCGCGTTGCGAAGCTGCCGGAAGAACCGCAGAAGCTCTCGATTCGTAATGCGATTTCCGGTGCGGAGAAGCAAGTCAGCATCTCTCTGTTCAAGAAACCGGGCGAAGTGGCGGGAGCGCGGCGTGGCATTTCCGAAATCATCAAGTGGATGAACTACGTTACCGAAGGGCGGTTTTTCACCGTGGCCGCCGACCTTTCGGAGTCGATTAACGTAGAGCATGGCAGTTTGTGGGGACACTACAATCCCAAGGACAATCCGCTGGGCACACGCTTGAAGGCGCCCATTCAAGAGGCGGGAAATGTCTCCACCGCCATCGGGTTGGTAAGCCAGAGCGCTTCCGTCGATCCCGAAAAGTTCGCCGGCGTTTGGGCGCTGAGCGGCACCTACGGAGCCTTCACGCCCTTGATGTACACTCCGGCCCGCGTCTGGAGTCAACAAAATCAGGACAGCAAGTTCCGCATGGGCGTGTTGCATATCCTCGCCGCGCACTCCGGTCCTGAAACCGCGGCTGACGCGCGCACCCACTTCGGCATCTTCGCGCCCCAAGTGTGGAAGCTGTTCCCGCGCGGTCAGGCGATCAACCTGAGCTTCTGGGATTACAACGACGTCGCGCCCGGCTATTTCGCGGCTGCGGAAATCGCGGCGCGCGATCCGCATGTGGGCCTCATCACGCTGGAAGTGGCGCGTCCTGACTTTGCGGTCGCGGACCGCAGCAAGTTCGCTGACAGCGATCTGCGTGCGGCGGCAAAAGGTCTGTACGTGATCCGCGATTTCTCGCCCAATAAACCGCGCCACGGTTACGTCATCGCACAAGGATCCAGTTCCACGGTGAATCTGGTGAAGGTGCTGCCGAAGCTCGAAGCGGCCGGTGTAAATGTCAAGGTGATCTCGGCGATCAGCGAGGAGCTGTTCGATCGCCAGCCGCAAGCGTACCGCGATTCGGTGCTGCCGCCCGAGGCGCGCTACGATTTGATGGTGGTGTCCACGGGCACAAGACGCGTGTGGCCGCTGCGCAACCTCGGCCCGCTGACGGATGAATATTCGATGACGTCGGACTTCGGCAATCACTGGCTCAGCGGCGGCCTCGAAGCGGACGTCATCGCGGAAGCTCACCTCGATCCCGATTCGATTCTCGCGGGTGTGGAGCGATTCGCCAACGAACGCGAGCGCCGCATCGCCGATCAACGCAAAATGATCGGTTAGACGAGCGTGGCAGGCTACTTGATGCCTCAAGCACGCGCGATTTAACGCTTCTGGTACGGATGGAAGATGTAGTCCTTCGCCTTCACGACCGTGTGGCATGCATTTCCGCAGTCTGAAAGGCTTTTGGGATCGGCGGTGAACTTGTCCGTTGCCGCATCGTAGTTGAACACCGCGTATCCCCACCCGCCGGTTTTCGGAAATCTCTTGCTGTCCTTTTCCATGACGAAAGCCTGGCTAAAGACGTCCGGCACATCCACGACGAATTGCGCTTCCGTGCTTTTCTTCGGCTTCCACTGGAGCTTCACGATCATGGAGCCATCCGGGAAAGGTTGACCGTCACCCGGAATGCCAGCCTTGTACGCCTTGATCATCGCCGGATTGGCAACGATCACCTTGAGCACTTCGTCAGTGCGGGCGGAAGAGACCACCGACCAGTCCTCGTATCCCCTGAAGTCGGAGAATGCGATTCCGCTCGGCGATTTCAGCGAGTACTTGTCGTCATGAACTCCCGCGTAAACGGCCGCGACGCCAAGGACGGCGAGCACAGCCGTGGCTATGGCAATCGTGAGTTCATTCTTGCGCTTCATGGCTGGGCCTTTCTTAACCAAAATTTCCATTTTGCTCTTGAATCGGGCACAGCATATCACATGCTCAATTCATGATCTTCTGCGGGAAATGCGCGTCACCACCCGTCAGGAGGAGTCCCACCGTGTAACCGACATTTCATCTGGTGGTCATGAAGCTGTCACACGTCGTCTGATAAGGTTGGCCCTTAACCTGTTCCAGCCCAACTGATAACGCGCCGTCGTCGCCCGAGTGTATGAGAATTCTGGTCATCGAAGACGAAACCAAGACCGCCAGGTTCCTTCAGAAAGGACTTGGAGAAACCGGCTTCGTCGTCGACCTGGCAGCTGACGGTCTGGACGGGCTCTACATGGCGCAAGGAAGTGGAGTTCGATCTCATCATTCTGGACGTCATGATTCCCAACCTGGATGGCTGGCAGGTTCTCACCCGGCTGCGCAAGTCTGGCCGTCAGACGCCTGTGCTTTTTCTGACCGCCCGCGACGCGGTTCACGAGCGGGTTCGCGGATTCGAGCTGGGCGCCGACGATTACCTGGTGAAACCATTCGCCTTTTCCGAACTGCTGGCGCGCGTGCGCTCCCTGCTGCGCCGCAGCCCGCCTCGCGCGCAGGAGACCATCCGCCTGGCCGACCTCGAGATCGATCTGCTGCGTCAGCGTGCCACCCGAGCCGGCCAACGACTGGAGTTGACGGCCAAAGAATTCCTTCTTCTCTCGCTGCTGGCGCGCCGCGCGGGCGAAGTTCTGTCGCGCACTTTGATCGCCGAGTCCGTCTGGGACATGAATTTCGACAGCGACACCAACGTCGTTGACGTCAACGTGCGAAGGCTGCGCAGCAAAGTGGATGATCCCTTTCCGCTCAAGTTAATCCATACCGTTCGGGGCGCCGGCTATGTCCTGGAATCTCAGGCATAGATTCGGACAGGCGTCGCGTTTCTGGGGTACTCTCGCCTTCCGCCTGACCGCCTGGTATGTGCTCGCCGGCCTTGGCTCTGGTCGTCTTCGCCACCGCCAGTCTTTATTTCCTGCTGGTCACGGAACTGCAAAAAAGCACGGACTTGTTCCTGGCCGACAAAGTGAATGTGCTGCGCACCATGCTGCGGGAGCGTCCCGACGACTGGGACGGGCTGCGCGAGGAAATTGAACTGGAGTCGGCCGCGAGGCGATACCAGCAGTTTTATATTCGCCTTCTCGACGAACGAAACGCTCCCGCTTTTGACGACTCCGGAAATGGACGGACCAATTGGATCTGACGCAATTGACCGCTCAAACCCGACGCCGCCCGGAGCACGCCGCAGGCATGAAGGGGAGAAACGGCCGGTCGTTTTTTGTGATGAGCGCGGCGGCGGCCGTCGGCGGCTCCGCTCAAACCGACACCGTGCAGATCGCGATCGATGTTTCCCAGCAGGAAGCATTGCTGGCGCGCTATCGGCAGCGGTTTTGGCTCATCCTCCTGGGCACGCTGGCAGTCTTTCCGCTGGTCGGATATCAGATCGCACGTCGCGGCATTCGCCCGGTGAGAGAAATGGCGACGACAGCCCGCCACATCAGTTCGACCAACCTGCACGAACGCATCCAGCCGGAAGGATATCCTTCCGAACTTGCGTCTCTGGCTGCCACTTTCAACAAAATGCTGGATGGGCTGGAAGAATCTTTCGAGCGGATATCCAGATTCTCCGCCGATATTGCACACGACCTGCGCACTCCCGTGAACAACATCCGCGGCGAGGCGGAAGTGGCCCTGGCTCGTGCCCGAACGGTCGACGAATACCGCGAAGTTTTGGGCTCGTGCCTGGAAGAAGCCGTGCGGCTATCAGACCTCATTGGCGATCTCCTGTTCCTCGCTCGCGCAGAGAGTCCGCTTGCCCACCTGCATCGCGAGACCATCAACGTCGGCGAATTGCTGGCGGGTATTCGCGAATATTACGAAGCTCCCGCCGCCGACCGGGGCGTCTCTCTTTCCACAGTGGTGCCCAATGAACCCGTGATTGCGCAACTGGACCGCACTCTTCTGCAGAGAGCGGTGGGCAACCTGGTTTCGAACGCTTTAGCGCACACGCCTCCGGGAAAATCGGTTGTTCTCGGCGCCTCCGTCGAACCCTCGGCGGTCCGCATTGAAGTCTCGGACGCCGGGGTGGGCATTCCTCCGGAAGCGTTGCCGCGGGTGTTCGACCGCTTCTTCCGAGTGGATGAGTCGCGCTCTCAGGCTTCGGGGGGAACCGGGCTGGGACTAGCCATCGTTCAAAGCATCATGCTGCTGCACGGCGGGAATGTGGAAATCGCGAGCCAGGTTGGACAAGGGACGCAGGTGACTCTCCGGGTCCCCGTGTCCCCCGCTGCATGACTGCGATCCAACATGACAAAAATGTAATCTCCGCGTCATGGTGCCGTTACAGATCGTCTGTTAGGTTCGCGACTACGCTGTCCAGGGGCGTAAGGAAAAATCTTAAAGAGGAGAACGGTACATGTCTCGAATCAAGTCTCGCAATAAATCTCGAAACAAGTCTCGTGTCAACCGACTGCGTCCGCTCGCCGGGCTTACTGGCGGCGGGACTAAGCCTTCCAGGGGTCGCCGTAGCTCAGGAGACTCAGTACTTCCCGACCTACGTTACCGGTCCGCAGCCGAACGGCACATGGGTCGTCAGCAATGGCCAGATTATCAACCCAGCCGGCATGCAAGTCGACCTCGGCATCCGGGTTCGCGCAAAGGCCATCGCGCTGAACCCCAATCTCGGCACGCACACCGCCGCCGTTCTCACCTTAGGTACGTCGACGAGCGATGGCAACGGAGCCGTCGAGGTGTTCGACACCAAGACCGGGCTTGTCATGCAGAACTACGTCCCGTTCGGCGTTGATTCGAGCGGCAGCTATAGTGGCATAGCCTATTCGGCGGACGGCAAGCACCTGGTATTCAGCCAGGACAGCAGCAATGTCACCGTCGCCAACGTCACCGCACAGGGCCTGTTGGAAGACGACGCTCAAGTCAGCGTTCCGCCGAACAATTCCTTCATCGCCTGCTTTCCGAACAGCCCCCCGGGCTCTTATGACATCCCCTGTGGCACGTTCTATACTCCGAGCACTTCGTATCCCGGCGGCGATCGCGATCTCACAGGATGGCAACAGCGCTTACGCCCTGTTAAACCAGAACGATACGCTCACCAAGATCGACCTGACCACGAACCAGCAGGGTACGCAGATCCGCGTCGGGAATGCGCCCCACAGCGTCGTTGATCAGCAGCAACGGCATGACCGCCTACATCAGCAACGAGGGTGGCCGGGCGGCTACGCAGTCGGACTTCCAGATCTTCTCCGCCGGCACTGAAATCGTCGCCGACCCGGTGGTTGGCGCCGCCGTCACCGGTACCGTTTCTGTGGTTGATCTGCCTTCGATGACGGTCACCGCTACCATTCCGACGGGTCTTCACCCGACCGGGATGGCGTTCTACGGACGGTTCCTGTTGGTCGCCAATACCTATAGCGACACCATCTCAGTGATCGACACCACCCAGAACGTGGTGGTGCGGACCATCAACCTTAGGCTGCCGATCGGAGTGCCCGGCGAAGGCCAGGCAGCCTATGGCGCGGCGCCGAACTCGATCGCCGTCGACGCCAGGAAGGGCATTGCCTATGTCGCCGTCTACAATGTCAACGCGATCGCGGTGGTCAACCTGAGCAACCCCGGGCAGAATCCCGTCCTGGGCTTGATCCCGGTAGCCTATGCGCCGAGCTCGGTCGTGCTGGACCAAGCCCACAACGTGCTCATCGTTGCCAACGACAAGGGCATCGGCACGCGTCATTCGTTCGAATGCGACTACGGCGTCTGTGACTACAATACTCACCAGGACAATGGCACTGTCAGCATCGTCCCGGTACCGGACAGCGGGACCTTGCAGGCCATGACGAAGCAGGTGTTCGAGTACAACCACTGGAATCTGACGCAAAATATCCAGTCTGCCAGCGGCGGCAAGCCGACAACCAAACCGGTCGCAATCCCAGCCAAAATCGGCGATCCGTCGCTGATCAAGCACGTGTTCCTGATCATCCGTGAAAACCGCACCTATGACCAGATCCTGGGCGACGTGGCCGCCGGCAATGGCGACGCCTCGTTGGCAGTGTTCGGCGGGCAGGACACTCCGAATGCGCACACGCTGCTGACGCGCTTCCCTCTCCTGGACAACTTCTATGACCCCAGCCGCCAGTCGGCTGACGGTCATCAGTGGATCATGGAGAGCCTCGCGCCCTACGCCGACGACATCCAGTCGCCTGACTGGGTCCGCAGCTATCCCGGCGGGAACGCCGGCGATGCAATGGCCTATACGAAGAAGGGTTTTCTGTTCTCGGAAGCGGCGGCCGCCGGTCTGGGGGTAAAGATCTACGGCGAATACGTCGAGTACGATACGTTCCTGCAGCCGAATGGGTCGACCCAGGAGCCGAGCTGGACTGACTTCTACAACGACTCGCAGAACTTCGAGAATGGGAGCGAGCAAACCCTCTACTACCAGAACACGGTCCATGCACACTCCTCTGTCCCGGCCGTGTATAACCACCTCATCGGGAACTTTCCGATCTTCGACCTGAATATCCCGGATCAGTTCCGCGTCGATCTGTGGGTGCAGGACTTCAACAATGACGTTGCAGCCGGCACGGTACCCGCGTTGAGCATCCTGTGGATCATGGATGATCACACCGGCGGCCCGCCGACTCCGGACGCCGAACAGGCCGATAACGATTTGGCAGTTGGCCGCATTATCGACTACATCAGCCACAGCAACGTGTGGTCATCCTCCGCGATCTTCATCGAGGAAGACGACGCGCAGAACGGGGTTGACCACGTCGACGGTCATCGCAGCCCAGGCTATATTGTCAGCCCATACGTTGTGCAGTATGGCCCCACCGACCACACTTACTACACGCAGGTCAATATGACTCGGACGATCGAGCAAATCCTCGGTCTGCCACCCATGAACCAGTTCGACCTGGTGGCTTCGCCGATGAGACCGGATTTCGTCAACAATCCGCCGCAGCAGAACTTCCAGCCCTGGACGCACGTGCCGAACCAGGTCCCTCTGAACCAGGGCGTCGGAGAAAACGCAGGCCCGGAACCAACCACCCCGAGGGGCAAGGCCCTGAAGACGGCTTGGCTCAAGAAGAAGACGCAGATCTTCGCCGGCAAAATGACCAAGCCCGACTCCGAAGACCCGGACACTGTCAACCATCTGAACTGGTACATGTCCACCAATTTTGAGCGGCCCTATCCCGGCGAGAGCACGGTTCGTCCCCCAAGCGACTTCAAGAAGGCGGCACCCAAGACCGCTGACTTGGACGACTAAAAACAGTTTCGACTGCAACCACCCTCTCCCTGACCGGGGAGAGGGTTTTTTGTTCCCGGCCCAAATACGAAGGCCCACCAGCCCCGCCACCGGCGTTTCTGCCAGCGCCATCGGGTTTCATTTGCAGGAGTCTATGAGCCCAGGTTTGGTAGGAACCTTCACTCCGCGGCGCTGCGTGCGGTGGCTTCCGATGGGTCGATCGGCACGGTCACGCAGTTTGCGTCAAGCCAAGCGCCGAAGTCCGTGCTGCTCTGAAGCAGTAACCTGCAATCGTGATCTGCCGGGCGGTTTGCGCCGCTCGGCAGAATATTAGAAGCCGTTTGCTTGGGGATCCAAGCGACCACAGGCGTGAAATCACAGGTGTGAAATTTTGGGCTGGTCTGCTAAGTCACTGAAAAAATGGTGGCCAGGGACGGAGTTGAACCGCCGACGCCAGCCTTTTCAGGGCTGCGCTCTACCACCTGAGCTACCTGGCCACATTGCCGCCACCGACTGCCCAGTCTTCATTCGGATGAGTCATAAGGCAGGCCGAAAGCGGGCACAATCCTAGGACTACCGGCAGTCAAAACGCTGGGAGCGTTTGGAGCAGTCGTGATTATAACAACGCTGCGGGATTCGCTCAATCGAGCGGTCACTGCGCGCCGCCGCGGCCGGGGACTACGGTTCCGTTCAAGACGATAAACGCGCAGCGATTTGTGGCGAAGTAGTAGGCGATCTCGCGATAGTCGTTGGCGTCGAAAACGGCGAAGTCGGCGTCTTTGCCGGGCTCGATCGAGCCTTTGCGATCCTGCAGACGCAACGCCCAGGCGCCGTTGATGGTGGCGGCTGAGACGGCCTCCGCCGGAGTCATTTTCATGTGCGTGCAGGCCAGCGAAAGAACGAACGGCATGCTGGGTGTGGGGGAGGAGCCGGGATTGTAGTCGGTGGCGAGAGCGACGGCGACGCCGGCGTCGATCAGTTTGCGCGCCGGAGGAAACTTCTCCAGTCCGAGGAAATAATTTGCGCCGGGGACTAGCGTGGCAACGGAGTTGCTTTGGGCGAGGCGAGGAAGATCACTGTCGTTCACGTGGTCCATGTGATCGAGCGATGCTGGGGTGAAGCGCAGCAGCGGCTCGAGCCGAATCTCGCTAAGCTGGCAAACATGGGCACGGACGCCGAGGCCGTGAGAGGTGGCAGCCTGAAAGATTCTTTCGGCGTCGGCGGAAGAGAAGGCGCCACGGTCAGTGAAGACGTCTACGAATTGCGCGAGTTTGCGTTTGGCGGCGGCGGGTATCATCTTGTCGCACACTTCGTCTACATATTCGGCAGCCCGTCCTTGGAACTCGCGAGGCACAACGTGCGCGCCGAGGAGCGTTGCCACCAGAGTGCCGGGCCAGCGGGCGGCGGCGGCGCGGATGGCTTCCAAAGACTTCAGTTCGGATTCGAGAGACAGGCCGTAGCCGGACTTGGCTTCGACGGTGGTGGTTCCCTGCTCGGCCATTTGCATCAGGGCCTGCAGGACCTTTTCCGTGAGGGCACTCTTCCCTGCTTTGCGAACTGCCTCGACGCTGGAGCGGATGCCGCCGCCGGCCTCGGCGATCTCTTCGTAGGTAGCTCCGGTGATTCGTTTTTCGAAATCCACTAGCCGTGGGTTCATGAAGGCGGGATGAGTATGGGAGTCGACGAAGCCGGGAAGCACGACGCGGCCGGCGCAGTCGATTTCGGTCACTTTCTTACGATTCTTTTTGAGCCAGGGATCGCGGAGGGCATCTTTGGCCTTGCCCACCGAGACGATCTTGCCGCCCAGACAAAGGACGGCGGCGTCTGCGACGAGGCCGGGATCGGAGAGGGCGGGGCCACGACGGGGGCCGGATTTGGCAGACGAAAGGCTCAGAAGCTGGCCGATGTTGATCAGCAGCAGCGGGCGCTGGGTTGATCGCTTGAGTTTTCTGGAAGAGGTCACTCCAGAGCAGTTTAGCAGTCAGAAACCGGAGGTGCGGTTCGATGAGGCGAAGGCCGATTGTCTGATTATCAGATATGCTGTACAATGAGGCATTCAGTTCTTAGGGGGGCTATGGAATCGGCAAGGGTTGGCAGGCGAGGCACGATCGTTGTTCCTGCGAAATTGCGCAAGCGCTTTGGTATCGAAGAGGGCAGCATGGTGCTCGCCGAGGAAAAGGAGGATGGGATTCTGATTCGTCCTGCGGTTCTGGTCCCGGTAGAGCGTTATAGTCCCGAACGCAAGGCAGAGTTCCTGCTTTCCACGGCTACAACCGACGCGGACTACCGCAAAGCCCGCAAGGCCGTCCGCAAGCTCGGTCTCGATCCCGATTCAATTTCCCACCTGCGGCCAGCCTAATGGATCGGCTGTTTCTCGATGCAAACGTTCTGTTCTCCGCTGCCTACCAGTCGGGGGCTGGACTGCTCCAACTCTGGAAACTAATGGATGTAGAGTTGTGCAGTTCCCGTTATGCGCTGGAGGAAGCCCGTATCAACCTCGCAGAAGCAGCTCAGCGAATACGCCTGGACGACCTTTCGGATTCGCTTCATTTGTTCGAGGCAGGCCAGCGGGACCTCCCGCGGGGGATTGCGCTGCCCGAAAAAGATGCACCCATCGTGCTAGCTGCGATCGCCGCCCGAGCCACGCATTTGTTGACCGGTGATGTGAGACATTTTGGCGGGTACTTTGGGAGGAAGATTGAGGGCGTTGTGATTATGCTTCCCGGAGAATATCTCAAAACCCGAAGATAGAAACAGAAAATCGGATGGGTGTCTTCGACTACTTCCCCATCGGCAACTTCACGCCCTTTTGCTTCGCAAATTCCTTTGCCTCGTCGTAGCCAGCGTCCACATGGCGGATGACGCCCATGCCCGGATCGGTAGTGAGCACTCGCTCAATGCGTTTCGCCATAGCCTCGCTGCCATCGGCGACGGTGACTTGTCCGGCGTGCAGCGAATAGCCGATGCCCACACCTCCGCCGTTGTGAATCGACACCCATGACGCGCCGGCGGCCGTGTTCAGCAACGCGTTGAGCAGGGGCCAATCGGCAACCGCGTCGCTGCCATCTTTCATGCTTTCGGTCTCGCGGAAAGGCGAGGCCACGGAGCCGCAGTCGAGGTGGTCGCGGCCGATCACGATGGGGCCTTTGAGTTTGCCCTTCTTCACCAGGTCGTTCATGGCGAGGCCAAACTGGGCGCGCTCGCCGTATCCCAGCCAGCAGATGCGGGCGGGCAGACCCTGAAACTTGATGCGTTTGCGGGCCAGGTCAATCCAGCGGCGCAGGATGCGATTCTCGGGAAACAGTTCGAGGATGAGTTCGTCAGTGACGTGGATGTCGGAAGGCTCGCCCGAAAGCGCGACCCAGCGGAACGGGCCGCGGCCTTCGCAGAATAGCGGGCGGATATAGGCGGGAACGAAGCCGGGAAAGTCGTAGGCGTTCTTCACGCCGCGCTGAAATGCAAACGTGCGGATGTTGTTGCCGTAATCGAATGTGACCGCGCCCATCTTTTGCAGCGCCAGCATGCCTTCGACGTGCTTGGCCATGGCGTCGAGCGACAACTGCTGATACGCATCGGGATCGCGTTTACGCAGGGCCAGTGCTTCCTCCAGCGACATGCCGTTCGGCACGTAACCGTTGAGCGGATCGTGGGCGGAAGTCTGATCGGTAAGAATGTCTGGGACGACCCCGCGCTGGGCGAGTTCAGGAATGATGTCGGCGCAATTCCCTACTAGGCCGACCGAGACGTTTTCTTTTTTTCGGACTGCGTTCTTAAGGATGCGCAGGGCTTCGTCGAGCGTGGTGACCATGAAGTCGCAGTATCCGGTCTTGAGACGCTTCTTGATGCGTTCGGGATCGACGTCGATGCCGAGAAATGCTGCGCCGGTCATGGTGGCGGCCAGTGGCTGGGCGCCTCCCATGCCTCCCATGCCTCCGCTGACAATCAGTTTGCCGGCAAGGTCGCCATTGAAACTCTTTTCTGCGGCGGCAGCGAAGGTCTCGAAGGTTCCCTGCACGATGCCCTGCGAGCCGATGTAGATCCAGGAGCCGGCGGTCATCTGGCCGTACATCATCAGGCCGGCGCGCTCGAGTTCGTTGAACTTTTCCCAGTTGGACCAGTGGCCGACGAGATTGGAGTTGGCGATCAGCACGCGCGGGGCGTATTCGTGAGTCTTAAAGACGCCGACCGGCTTGCCGGATTGCACTAGCAGAGTCTCGTCGTTGTCGAGGCCCTTGAGCGCTGCGACGATGGCGTGGTACGCCTCCCAACTACGGGCGGCGCGGCCCGTGCCTCCATAGACGACGAGGTCGCGCGGGCGCTCGGCAACTTCTTCGTCGAGATTGTTCATCAGCATGCGCATGGCGGCTTCCTGCTGCCAGCCTTTGCAGGAAATCGCATTGCCGCGCGGGGCGCGGATGGGCGTGTAGGTGGCGGGGGTGATTTCGGTTTCTACCGGCATGAAGTAATGGTAGTGGTTTGGGGAGGGGCGATCAAATGGGAGGTGCGCGCGACGAACCTCCCAACCAAAGCTTGGACGGGGCAGCCAAAGGAGTTAGGCTAGATCCAGGTTGGGTCCGTCCTTCAAAGCTATGACTATGCAAAACAAGTTTCTTATCTGTGAGGCTGTCGCTGCCGAGAAATACCGCTTCATCGACTTCTGGGAAAGCCAATACAGATACGAACTCGAACCTCTGTATGAGAGGAACATTTCGATTAAACCGTTCACAGATGATGCGATATGGGGACTTTTCGAATGGAAGAATGGGAACACAATTGCAGAGAAAAAGAAGAAATCAGTCGAGCAGAACTACATTATCCACAAGAAGAGCCTTATCGTTACTCAAACAACTCAGTTTGCGCCGATGAGCGGCGACCAAACGGCGGCTCTGGCAAAGGAATTCCTGACGCATTTCTCGAAAGGCGGTGCGATCTGGCGCATATTTTGGCTCCACTGTTGCAACCAGGCATTCCCTATCTATGACCAGCACGTTCATCGAGCTATGGTGTTCCTTGAAAATGGACGAATCGAGGAGTTGGAAAAGTTCACCGACAAGAAAAAGATTGACTTCTATTTGACCAAGTACCTACAGTTCCACTCACAATTTTCCGGAGAGCAGCGGAAGATCGACAAAGCTCTTGTGACATTCGGGCGGTTCTTGAAAGCTTGGCCGGGGATAGCGGTTTCGGCGGCCTAATTTTGAGGCGACTCAAGGGGAGCCCCTTCCAAATTCCGCTCGGGCCGGATGTTCATTCGTCACAGCTTTGTCGGGCGATTCCGAACTATCCTTCCCAGATGCCATGGAGACTCCAACGATTACAACAAATTCTGCCGACACCCTTTCGGTATAAGCGGCTTGACATGTACGGTAATACCGTACATAATGAAAGGGTCGTATTTAGGTTGTTTCTCTCTTCAGTCCGCCCTTCGATCAGTAGATCAAGAGCGCAATCGCAGGCAGGGCCCCATAAACCTCGGTTGTACGACTGAAGAAAGGAACACTTTATGTTTCTCGACTTTCGCCATAAGGGGCTAAGGCGTCTCCACGAGGAAGGAAACGCCAGAGGCGTCCCGGGCGCCATGGCGGACAAACTGCGCAAGCTTTTGTTCGCCCTTGAAACCGCCGAGACGCTGGAGCAGCTTGGCCGCTTTCCCGGCTGGAAGCTGCATCCGCTCAAAGGCGACCGGAAGGGATCATGGAGCCTGACGGTCACGGGAAACTGGCGGTTGGTTTTCCGCTACGACGAGCGGATGAACACCGCCAGCGATATTGATTTGATCGACTACCACTAGGAGGCCGAAATGCCCATGAAGAACCCGCCCCATCCGGGCGAACTGATAAGGACCGAAGTCATCGAAGCCCTCGGCCTCAACGGTGTCAAAGGCGGCGGAGATTTTGAAAGTACGCCGCGCCACGCTTTCCGACCTTCTGCACGGCAAGGCCGCGCTGACGCCGGAAATGGCCCTGCGCATCGAAAAGGCGTTCGGCCCGGAGATGGATCATCTTCTCCGGATGCAACTCGCTTATGACGTTTCGAAAACGCGAGCGCAGGCACGGGGCCTCTCGATCAAACGATACGTTCCGGCCTGAAGCTCCCCCACCTTACGCACCTAATCAAACTCTTCGAGGTGCCCCGTCCAAGCTCTGCTTGGGCGGGGATGTTCATCCGCTTCTAAACAATTTCTATTGCCCATGACGTTTTTCCCTTCCCTTTTGCGCAATGCATAGTAAGGGATGGTCGGCGTCCGCCACCAACCTTACTGAAAGCGCTTCTACAGCAAGGAGAAAGTCATGAAAGCACGAGTTAAGAACGCCAGGCTGCTGGTGGGTGCGGTTGTTTTGCTCCTGGCAGCGAGCTCGGCCTCGCTTTACGCCCAAACCTACAAAGTTCTTTACAACTACGGCAATGTCAGTTGCGATCCTAAGTTTCCATCGAATTCCGGGATTATTTCGCAGGGACGCGATGGCGAGTTGTACAGCACAACCCCCACCGGCGGCTGCAACAACAATGGCGCGGCGTTCAAAATGTCAACCTCGGGAACCATGACCTTGCTGCACAGCTTCAAGAATGGTGTCGATGGCATCGGCCAGCAGAGCGGGTTGACGCTGGGCACGAATGGAACTTTCTGGGGAACCAGCGAGGGCGAAGACTTCAATTCCGGCAACATTTTCTTCATGAGCGCAGCCGGCGTGGTCACGAGTTTCAACAATGTCCTCGGCGGCACGGGACAGGTGAACGGCGGCCAACCCATTGCACCGCCGGCGCAAGGTATGGACGGCAATTTTTACGGCATGACGACCGCGGGCGGCAACAGCGCCCTGTGCACTTATGGCAACAGCGGCTGCGGAGTCATTTATAAAATTAACCCGGCAGGCAAGTTTGAAGTCATTCACACTTTCGATCAGGCGAATGGCGCGAACCCCAATGATCCGCTTCTGCTCGGAACCGACGGCAATTTCTACGGAACCACGTTCTATGGCGGGACGATCAATGGCAAATACAACGGCAACGGAGTCGTGTTTAGAGTCACAACCCAGGGAGCCTACACGCCAATTTACGTCTTCTGTGCCCAGCAGGGTTGCCTGGATGGTGGCCAGCCGGCGGGTGGTCTGGTTCAGGGAACCGACGGCAACTTTTATGGCACCACGGTCCTTGGCGGCACTCACCTGTTCTCGAACTTTTTTGGCGGAACCATTTTCAAACTCACCCCGGCTGGGCAATACACCGTGCTCTACAACTTTTGCGAGCAGCCGAATTGCGCCGACGGGGGCGACTCGATCGCTGGGTTGATTCAGGGAACCGACGGCAACTTTTACGGCGTAGCTGAGGCCGGCGGAGCAACCGGGAACGGCACGATCTTTCAGATCACTCCTGAAGGTCAATACACGGTGCTGCACAGCTTTGATTTCACCGATGGCAATGCGCCTAAGGCTGCGCTGACTCAGGGCACGAACGGAATCCTCTACGGGCAGACCTACGATGGAGGGACTGGCCCTTGCGTCAATACCCGGTGCGGAGTTTTTTTCAGCCTGGATTTGGGACTTCCCTCCTATCTTGCTCCGGTGAATTGGTACGGCCAGGAGGGATCGACGGTCGAAATCCTCGGGCAAGGCTTCACTGGAAGTACGGCAGTTTCGTTCAACGGTACGCCGGCTGACTTTCAGGTCGTGAACAATACTTACCTGACTGCGACTGTGCCCGCGGGCGCGACCCTGGGGCCAATTACGGTCACCACCCCCTCCGGCAATCTGGTCAGCAAAATAAAGTTTCGCGTTCTACCGAACATCCTTAGCTTCACTCCGACCAGTGGGCCGGTTGGAACGCCCGTGACCATCAACGGAACAGGCTTCACCCAGGGCTTGGGAGTGGGATTTGGCGATCATGTGCCCGCGACCAATCTGACAATTGTCTCGGATACGGAAGTGACTGCAACCGTACCCTCGGGAGCAAGAACTGGTCGGGTCGGCATCCAGACAAAGAGTGGGATCGGCATCAGCGCCCAAACTTTCACCGTCACTAAGTGATACCGAGTAGGCCTATTCAGGTCAAATCGAGGTCGGGTCAACAGGTCCGCGAAGGGCGTCTGCGGGCAGGGTGGCCCGGCCTAGTTTATGGGTGGCTTCATGAGGGTGCCCCGGCCAAGCAGAGCCTGGACAGGGCACCGAAAGATTGAGAAAGCTGGATAGGTAAGGACTAGACCTTAAAACGCAGAGCGCGGCTGAGGAATCGCGGAGAGCGCCGAGGAAACCGTTACCAGGTGTTATAGGCCGTGCCATCGCTGCCGACGCCCTGCGATCCGCTGTGTACGTCGACGATGCCGCCTTCGTCTTGCTGGTCGAGCGACATGATCTCGCCCTGCTCCTGCTCGGGCGCCCAGGTATCGTTGCGACCGGTCGTGGGGTCGGTTGGGAGCTGCTTCAAATAGCCGGCGGACACCAGATCATCGAGCGACTGGGGCGCCTTCTGTTTGTCGAGAGTGTATTGCGAGATGACCGAGCGCATGGTGAAGAGGTTCTGCCGCAGCACCGATTCCTTCGCCCGCAAAATGGATTGGTTGTAGGCGGGCAACGCGACCGACACCAGAATCAGGATGATGCTGATGACGATCATCAGCTCGATGATGGTGAACCCGCGGCTGGCTTTGTTATGTAGGGATCGCGTTGCCAAGATTTACCAGTCCTTGTAATTGGTGCCGTCGAGTGCGGTGCCCTGGGCTTTGGTAAATACATCGAAAACATTTTGTCCGCCCCAGGAGTCTGAAGTGGGGTCGTCCTGCATGGAGCGCATGCCCCATTCCGCAGAGTTGGTCATGGGATCAATCGGAATGCGGCGCAGAAACTTTAATTTCTTGCCCTGGACGTCCTCGCCTTTGACCAGCGTATCGAGGTCGGGAGGATAACCTTCGGAATCGACTTTGGTACGGAAGGCGCCGCGGTCAGCGGCATCTTTGTAGCGGTCAATAGCGTCGCGCATCTCCCACAGCGCGCGCCGCAACTGGTGCTCTTTCTCACGTTTTATGGTGACCCGCGCCAGGGGAACCGCCAGGGCGGTGAGCACAATCAGGATGGTGGTGGCCACGATCAGCTCGATCAGGGTGAAGCCGCGCATCCGTCGTGATTTTGAAAAAGCTTTCATTATGTTACGCGAGAATTTCGACGCTGCCGTGCCCTTCTTGACTACTGGATCGTCACCGTAGCCGTCGCTCCTCCAACCAGCGTGGGCTGCATGTTGGGATCGCGCGTGCCTCCCTTCGAAATCGCGAGGGTAGACTGTCCGGCGGATTTCGCCATGAAGGTTAAAGTGACAACGGTCCCGTTCCCCGAGATGCCGGTCGCACCCGGTGGCCGGGTAGCAGTGATCTGCAAAGTGCCAGTGGATTCGTCGTCGCGATGCACCAGCGCCACCGCCTGGCCGTCCTGGGAGAGGAAGGTGCCGTTGGAAACGTTGACCACCTGCAACACTTTGGGATCGTAGGTCACCTGCAAAGGCACGGAGTAGGCATTCTGGGCGCCTGAAAGCTGAACATTGACGGTAAACGTCGAGCCGGGCGGTTGCGCGATGGCCGGAGGATCAAAACTGAAGCTGGCCGAGCCTGGCGCTTGCGGCGAAGCCGGGGGTGCTGAAGTCGGTTGCGCCGGACGTGCAGTGGCAGCGGGAGGCTGAGACGCAGTTGGCGCAGGGGCCGTGTTCTCACCCGTCGCGGGAGTCTGCGGACGGCTCACGCGGTGCAGTTCGATAGCGCTGGCGGTACCTACGTCGAGCGCCGCCTGGTTGAGATCGCTGAGGTCCTGTCTGCGGACAATGTGGGGGATCAGCACGAAGACGGTTTCGGTTTCACGATGTTCGGTGTTGGTCTGGCTGAACAGATACTTGAAAATAGGAATCGAGGAGAGGCCTGGAAACCCGCTGAGAGCGCGGGTTTGCTGGTCTTCCATCATACCGCCCAGCAGGTTGACCTCGCCTTCCTTGAGACGAACCTCGTGCTCGATCTTGCGCTGACCAATGACCGGCTGGGTAATTCCACCGATGTTGGAAGTGCTGTCAACTTCGGAGACTTCCATGGTGATCTTCAAAGTGACATCACCGTTGCCGTGGATCCGGGGAGTAATGTCGATGTTCACGCCGACATCAAGGTACTGGAATTGTGTATTGACCAATGGGTTGATGCCCACACCGCCGATGCCGGGCTGAAACGATCCGGTGGCCACGGGAACACGCTGGCCGATCTTGAGCGAGGCTTTTTGCCCTTCGATGGCGCGAATCTGCGGCTTCTGGATCAGTTTGGTATTGCTGTCACTGAACAGGGCGGTGGCCGTGGCCTGGGAAATGGTCACAGTGAAATCGGTGGCGTTCAGGCTGCCGATAGAGTTCAAGCTAATGGTGTTGGGCTGGCTGCCGGAAGTAGTTGTAGTGGGAACGCCGCCAACGGTGGATCCGGGCTGGGTAGTCGTGGTGGTGTTATTCAGATTGTTCTGCAAAGTTACCGAGCCACTGGTGGGCGGGCTGATACCCAGGGTGCGCGATTTGTCGCGATTGACCTGCATGATGGCGACATCCACGATCACTTCGGCCTTGGGTTTGTCGAGATCGCTTACCAGTTTCTGGGCCAACGCAATCTGATCGGGAGTGCCGCGGACCACAATCGCCGCCTGGGTGGGCAAGGGCTGAAGGCGGTTGATTTCAAGAATCTGCCGCAGGGTGTTGACCACATCCTGCAACTCTGTGGGTTGCGAAAGGTTGGTCAAATAAAAAGTCTTGATGACGCTTTGTTCAAGGTCTTTGCGCTTGGCTGGATTGTCGGCGGCAACGAAAATCGTGTTTGGGGTCACCGGCCGCCAGAAAGTTTTGGACTGCACCGCGATGATGCGCAGCGCCTCCTCGAGCGAGACATTGTTGAGCTCAATCTTGATGCGGCGTGAGGTGTAATCGGGATCAAAAAGAACGTTGATTCCGGCCAACTTGCCGACCGTCTCGTAGATGACCTTGGTATCCTCGGTGATTTTCAGATTGATGGGAACGGCGGAGATGGCGGTCAGTTCGACCGGACCGCCAGCCTGTTCAATACGCTTCTGCAGGAACCCCGAGGGCGGCGCCGCAGCAGAGGGGGCAGCCTTCGCGGCATCCATCATCTGCTTGGTGCGTAGCAATTCCTGCTTGGCAATGGCACTGGAAGGATCGATTTCGAACGCCTTTTGAAATTCTGCGAGCGCGGTATCCAGTTGGCCAGCCTCACGCAACAGTTGCCCGCGATGCACATGGGAGGCTCCAGCCAGGAAGCGCAGGCGTTCGAACGAAGCCCGGTAATTCAGATTGGTCGGCTTGAGGTCATAGGCCTGCTTAAAGAAGTCATAGGCCTGTTCGTAGTTCTGGCGAGCTTCCGCGTCTTGCCCCTTCTTGTAGAAGGATTTAGCCTGATCAGCCGCAAGGGCACCCAGGATCACCGCTGCAACCAGAAAGGAGATAGCCGCTGCGCGGCCCAAAAATTTCATTGCACATTCCTCACAGACAGACTTCCCCTCCCGGTCGGTGATGACCGCAGATCAAACCTTTGATGCTGCCGCAGAGACGTATTTTTGGCGATTATAGCATTGCCTCGTAACACACCGAAGTGACTGTGTTGGTAGCAGTTAAGTCGTAAGTACTAATCCCATTAGAATCCGCAGCTCCGGGTCGAGAGACTATGTCTCGGGGCCGCACCTCGGCTCCCCCATGACATCGGCTGCCGGACCGCGGGCCATGAGATAAGCTAATCAGTAAGATGCCACGCCAGCACGTTCAACCTACCCGGGCCAATCCGGAAAAGAATCCGCGCCGTGATCCCACCGCCGCAGGGCAGCGCGATGCCTCCGTGAATAGGATCGCTTCCCATAACTACTTCTTGCTGGAAAAATTTGAGGCCGGGGTAGCGTTGACCGGAACCGAGGTCAAGTCGGTGCGGGCGGGCCGGGCAAACCTGAAAGACGCCTACGGTTTGATAAAAGATGGCGAACTCTGGCTGCTGAACGCCCATATCGGCCCGTATGACCATGGGAATATCTTCAACCACGCGCCGCTGCGGACCCGGAAGTTGCTGATGCATGCGGAGGAGATCCGCAAGTTGATTGGCAAGACCCAGCAGAAAGGGCTGACCCTGATCCCCACCCGCATGTATTTCAAGAACGGCCGGGTGAAAGTTGAGCTGGCGCTGGCCAAGGGCAAGCAACTTTGGGATAAACGGGAGACCGAGCGCCGGCGTACCGCCGACAAAGAAGCGAGAGACGCAATCAAGAGCCGCAAGGCGAGAGAATAATGAAGACGGTGAATCTGAAGGAGGGTATGCCGCTGGTGCGTCAGGCGCTGATGCAGATGGAGCGTGAACTGGCGATCGCGAAGCAAGAGGGTTGCGGCCTGGTCAAGCTCATTCATGGTTATGGCTCGACGGGCGCGGGCGGCGAAATTCGGATTGCGGCGCAGAAACGGTTGCTGGAGATGAGCGAGGCCGGACAGATTCGCGGCGCCATCTTCGGAGAGGACTGGGCGAAGTCGGACGAGCGGGCCTGGAGGATCGTCAGGACTCAGCCGGAGTTGAAGCGGGACCGGGATTTCGGAAAGAGCAATCGCGGGATCACGATTGTGGAGCTGTAAGCAAGAACCTAACCACAGAGGGCACAGAGGACCACAGGGGAAGGCATTTCTTGCCAAATATGCCGCAGATGCACTACACTGTAGTGCATGAAGACTGAGGTCTATAGCTGGCGGGTTTCGGCGCAACGAAAGGCAGAACTCGAGAGCGAGGCACGGCGGGAGGGGACCTCGCTGGCCAAGCTGCTGGATGAGATCACTGCCAACTGGCTGAAAGAGCAGCGCAGCTCGCGTAATGGTGATGAGGCGGAGCAGGCCGCAATCCGGAAACGTGCCGCTTCCGCCATCGGCTCCATCAGGGGGGGCGACCCATCGCGCTCCTCTCAGGCTTCCAAGCTAGTGCGGAAAATACTGGAAGAGAAATATGGCCGCCGACGCGCTGATTGACACGGGCGCCATTTTGGCGCTGCTCGACCGTGGCGACCGGTGGCACTCGTCCTGCGTCGAGGCTTACAACAATAACGACCTCCCCCTGCTGACAACAGAAGCCGTCCTCGCCGAGGTCTTCCACCTCACCTACCGCAATCTGCGTGACCTGACGGGTGTTTGGCGCCTGCTGCGCTCTGGTGCGATCCGGATGGCCTCGATTACGCACGACGAGTTGCCCCAGATCCAGCGGCTCATGGACGACTACGCAGATCGCCCCATGGACTTTGCCGACGCCACCCTGGTTCACCTTGCCGCCCGGGAATCGATCAGCCTGATTCTCACCGTGGACCACGACGATTTCGAGACCTACCGCATCGGCGGCAGGAAACGCTTCACGATTCTGCCGGGCAGGAAGCGGAAGTCGTAACAGCACTAGAGCCTTAACCACAGGGAGCACAGAGGACCCCAGCGGAATACATCTTCACCCGCGCTTGCGCTTTTCCCCTCGCACAAGGAATACTGGAATCACAAAACTATGAAAACAATTCTGTCCCAAGCTGTTCCTGCCGAAGTTGAAACCGAATGCCTGGCGGTGGTGGTACTGGATCGCAGCCAGCCCGATCGAAACAAGAAGGACCACGGTGCGAAAGACAAACCAGAAGTAACCCTGACGACCAGCGATAGCGCGGTAACCGCCGCAGCCGCGGAGATCCTTGCCGGTGGCGAAGTTTCCGGCAAGATGTGCGAAGCTACGCTGCTGCATCGTCCGGTGAAGCTCAAGGCCAGGCGGTTGCTCCTGCTGGGAGGTGGAAAAGCGAAAGACTTCAATTCTTCTGAACTGCGCAAGCTGGCGGGCGTTGCTGTGCGCTTTTTCAAGCCGAAGGGCATCCGCAGTTTTGCCTTTCTGGCTCCAGAAGGAACTGCGGCCGAGGAAGCGGTAAAAGCGATTGTGGAAGGCGCCTTCGTCGGCAACTTCGATCCTGACACTTATCGCAGCGACCGCAAAGACCAGGCAGTGGAATCGGTTACGGTGGTGGCTCGTGGAGATCAGGCGCGGTTGCAAAAGGCCCTCGATGAAGCCCGCGTGGTTGGCGAGTCGCAGAATCTTACTCGCGAGTTGGCCAACGAGCCGAGTAATCGCATGACCCCAACCGTTCTAGCCGAGCGGGCTCGGAAGATGGCGCAGGAGGTTGGATTGAAATGCGAAGTATACGGCGCGGATAAGATCAAGGAATTGAAGATGGGAGCATTCTGGGGCGTGGCGCAGGGTTCGGACGAGCCTCCGGCGCTGATCGTGCTGCGTTACGAGCCGGCAGATGCGCCGGCGACTCCAGTTCTGGGCCTAGTGGGAAAAGGCATTACGTTTGACACCGGAGGAATTTCGATCAAGCCCGCCGACGGCATGGAAAAAATGAAGTACGACATGGCGGGCGGGGCTGTGATGATTGGAGCTATGCGTGCGATTGCCCAGATCAAGCCGAAGGTGAAGGTCATCGCGGTGATTTGCGCCACTGAAAACATGCCGTCGGGCAAGGCGCAGAAGCCGGGCGATGTGCAGATCGCCATGTCGGGCAAGTCGATCGAGATTATCAATACCGATGCTGAGGGACGGCTGGTGTTGGCCGACGGCCTCTGCTACGCGCGACAACTAGGATGCACCCACCTGGTGGATGCGGCAACGCTGACGGGCGCGGTAGTAGTCGCGTTGGGTTATGTGAATGCCGGCGTGTTTGCCAATGACGATAAGATGTATGAGCGCTTCCGCCAGGCGCTGGGGAAGAGCGGAGAGAAATTCTGGCGCCTGCCCTTGGACGAAGAATACAAGGAGAGCATTCGCTCGTCGATCGCCGACATCATCAATTCCGGCGGGCGCTGGGGTGGGGCCATCACCGCCGCCATGTTCCTGAAGGAATTTGCCGAGGACACACCCTGGATTCACCTCGACATTGCGGGAACAGCCTGGATGGAAGAACAGAAGCCGTGGATTGCGAAGGGGCCGTCTGGAATCGGGGTCAGGAGCCTGGTGGAATTCGCAAAGGGATTCGAGTCTTAGGCTTCACTGTGGTTGGGCGCCACGGCCGAAAGCTGGGTTTTTCTCTTCCTGGCGTTGACTTTTCGTCTTGCGGCAAGTCTTACCTACTGCTGCGAGGCGTCATGCGACTCCGACACACCACAATTGTTTCTGTTCTATTTTCGACGTCTTGTTTTTTCCTGCCTCATCTTTCCGCCCAGACGACAAACAACGGCAATGCCATGCCTATGAGCACCATGCCATCCTGCGACAGCGATCCCGCATACCATAAGCTGGATTTCTGGATAGGGCGATGGGAGGTTTTCAACAATGGCGACGGCACCAAGGACGGCACCAACCTCATCGAGAAAATTCTGCGCGGCTGCGCCATCATTGAGAATTGGCAGGACATCAGCGGGAGTGAAGGAAAAAGCCTGTTCTACTACCAGGCTGCGACCAAGCGATGGAAGCAGGTATGGGTCACGGACGCTGGTCCCATGAAGGAGAAGAAGCTGACTGAGGAGTTCAAGGGCGGCGCGGTGCGCTTCCAGGGAGAGATTCCGCACCGGGACGGAAGTTCTCACCTGGATCGAACCACTCTCACCCCTCTGCCCGGAGACCGGGTACGGCAGGTGATCGAGACCTCAACCGACGGCGGAAAAACCTGGAAGACCGGTTACGACGCCGAATACCGGCGGCCGAAGCCATAGCTGCTATTTACTTGGTCGCTGTTTCAACCGCCTGTTGCAACTCGCCGATCAATGGGGTCTCACCTTTTTGCAGGCCGGCGCGACCCATTGCCCTCCAGAGGTAGTTAGAACCGGGCACGCGAGCATCGTATACCGCTACGACGTCCTCGGTGGGGCGAGACTCCACTAGCAGGATCATGTCAGCGTCATCTGGCCGATACACCACCACGTAACGGCCCCATTGCTGGAGCGCCTCCTGCACGTTAGCAATCGCCACTCGATCATCAGGCAATAGATTCGGGCTAAACTGGTCGCCATCGTAGGCAGCCACATAAACATAACGTGCGTTGGTCAGAATCCTGGGAAACGATTGCACCTTCGATTGATACACATTGGGTGCGGCCACCGCGCCTACCGCCAATAGCAGTAACAAACCAACAACAGCTGAATATTTCTTCACAGCGTCTCTCCTGACTATCTAAGCTAAGTGATTAGATGGCGGGGTTGCCCCTTTTGGATGTAGCGCGGCTGAGAGCTTGAAATGACGGGCTTTACACGAGCGTCGAGCATTGCTGGCGGCTACATCACGGGCGGGGCGGTGATTCCCATTACCGCCAGTGAGCGTAGTAGCTCGCGGCGGACCACGGCGATGGTGGCCAGGAGGAATTTCTTCCGGGTTTCGTCAGTCTCAGCAAGAATCGGATGGCGATGATAGAAGGCGTTGAAGAGCTGCGCCAGCTGGAACACGTGCTTGGCCAGATGTGCAGGTTCAGTAGTCGAAATGCACTGCGCAATCACATAGGACGTTTTCGACGACGCCAGCCAGAGTTCCCAGAAATCATTGTTAGTTTCACCGCTGAGTAACTTGGTTAGATCTGCCGTCGTGACGTAGCTCCCTACGTCTCTACAGAATTCGTCAGGATCGAATCCGCCTTTACGGAAAATGTTACTGGCGCGGACGACGGCGTACTGCGCATAGGGGCCGGTCTCGCCTTCGAAACTCAACGCTTCTTTGAAATCGAAGGCAATGACGGATGACTTGGTGAACTTGAGCATGAAGTAACGCAGGGCGCCGATAGCGATCTGGGTGGCAATGGCTGCCCGTTCGCCGTCACTGAGCTGAGGATGGCGATTGTCGACTTCTTTCTTCGCAGAGGCAATCAGAGTATCGATCAGATCGTCGGCCTTCACCCCGAAACCTTTGCGTCCGGAAACCTCGATATACGGGCGGGCTTTATCCTCTTCGGAAAGCTCATAACCCAGTTCTGCAGCGCAGCGTGGGGTGAGCGCGACCATCTCATATGAAAAATGAGTGTAGTGGTCGGCCTGCTGGTTGTGGCCGAGGGCGCGAAGGGCCTCGATGACTGCGTTCTGCGCCTCGGACTGGCGGGCGTCGATGACGTTGTAGATTTCCGCCACATCGCCGAAGTGGGGATGGTCGAGCGCGCCGACAGTAGTTGAGATCCAGCAGTCGTGGCCGTTGGGATAACGATAAAACTTGCGATAACCAAAGTCTTTCCCAAGCAAGCCGAACTTCCACATGTGGTAGGCGATGTCCTTGCCAACGTAGCCGACGGTGCCGTTGGAGCGCACGATGACTTTCTGGTCTTCCTCGGAGATGTCAATTTCCTCCGCGTGCTCCGTTGGGTTCTCTGCGGCCTCTGCGTTGAGAGCTTTTCCCCGGCGCATCACCCAGCAGCCTTTGTTCTTGCCTTGCGTTTCAAAGGTGAGCACGCCGGCTTCTTTCAGCTTAGTAAACGCCGCGTCCCAAAAGTGCAGGTGGAGGATTTCGCTCTCGCGAGGCAAAAAGTCGTATTCGATGTCGAGCCGGTCCATGGTTTCGAGATGGCGGCGGAGCACTGCAATTGAGATCAAGTCGGCGATGACGGCAGTCTCGTTCCCGCCTTCCTCGATGGCATGCAGCACCTGGCGGCGTGTTTCCAGATTCTGCTTGTCCTGCGCATACCACTGCGAAGCGCGAGCGTAGAGGTCCCAGCAGTAGTAATCGAAACGGGGCTGGCTGGCGAGTGCTTCGATCTGAGCGCGGGATTTCTTCTCGAGATACAGAAATCCGACAACGACGTCGGCAACCTGCACTCCGGTATTGTCGATGTAGTTCTGAATGTCCACTTCCCTGCCCGCAAACCGCAGCAGGCGGACAAAAGTGTCGCCGAGGATGGCGTTGCGCAGGTGGCCAACATGGGCAGCCTTGTTGGGATTAATGCTGGAATGCTCGACCAAAATCTTGCCGGCTGGAACGGCGGCATGTGGGGCTTCGCCGGCGGCAAGAGCCGCGGCAAACTGGTCGCGACGAATGCGGGCGTTGATGTAGCCAGCCCCGGCGAGTTCCAGCTTCTCAAAACCCTCGATCGCGCCGATTCCAGCGACGATCTCCTCGGCGATCTTGCGCGGGGGCTTGCGCAACTTCTTGGCAAGATCAAAGGCCAACGGCAGCGCGTATTCGCCCAAGTCGACACGCGGCGGCTGTTCAATGACGATTCGAGGCAGGTCGAGCCCATAGCTGCGACGCAGAAAGTCGCGCATATGATCGGCAAGCCGGCGTTCCAGATGGCGGTACAAGGGTCTCCCGTAAATTGTTGAAGGAAATGGTGATTTTAGCAGAATGGCAGCGTGGCGGGCGGTTTGACGGAGGGGGAGGGGTTCCCTATGATGAAATCTCGGTATTCGCAACAAAAAATCAATAACCACGAAGAACACAAAGCTACACAAAGGTAGGTTCTTGGAGTTTTCCCTTGTGTGCCTTGAGTGCCCTTTGCGGTTCAAGGTTTTGATGCGCATCGCCTATCTCGAGTGTTTTTCCGGCGTCAGCGGCGACATGTTTCTGGGTGCGCTGGTGGATGCGGGTGTGCCTGCGACGCTGTTGGAGGATACTGTCGCCGCGCTGAACATCGGGGCCCAGCTCGAGATTTCGCGCGTCGATCGCAGCGGCATCAGTGCGGTCAAGGTCGATGTTTATGCGCACGGCGAAAAGGACAGACCGCGGGAACAGCACCAGCATGACCATCATGACCACGGTCATTCCCACGAGCACCAGCCGGTGGAGTTGTTGGAACACAATTACGCAAAGGAGGACGCGCCGTCGCGGGCGGGGGCGGGGGCCACTTCGACGGTCTCTCAGGGCGGGTCCTCGTCACACAGACATGAGCATGGACGCGGGCTGAAAGAAATCCGCGAGATCATCGGCAGGGCCAAGATCAGCGCGACTGCCAGGGCGAAGGCGATTGCGATCTTCGAGGCCCTCGGTCAGGCCGAGGCCAAGATTCACAATCGGGATATTGAGGCCGTCCACTTTCATGAGGTCGGAGCGGTAGACGCGATGGTGGACATCGTTTGCGCGGCGGTAGGCGCAGAGGCGCTGCGCGTCGATGAAATTATTTGCTCGCCGTTAAACGTAGGTGGGGGCACGGTGAAGTGCGCCCACGGGACCTTTCCCGTACCGGCTCCTGCGACCGTGGAATTACTGAAACACGCTCCGGTGTATTCGTCTGGCGTTCAGGCGGAGTTGGTTACTCCCACCGGAGCAGCGATCGTAAAGACGCTATGCACCCGCTTTGCGGCGTTTCCAGCAATGAAGGTAGAAAAGAGCGGCTATGGTGCGGGTACCCGAGACTTTTCCGGTCATGCCAACGTGGCGCGGCTAACATTGGGGGAGGCAGATCATGAATTCGTGGCCCATGTCTCGCAGGAAACGATCACGGTGCTGGAAGCGAATCTTGACGACCTGAATCCGCAGGTGTTCGGCTACGTGATGGACCGCTTGCTGGAAGAAGGCGCACTGGATGCGTTCGGGGTGCCGGTGCAGATGAAGAAAAGTCGTCCGGGGACGCTGTTGACCGTGTTATGCCGCCCCGAAGACGCTTCGAAACTCACGCGGTTACTGTTTGCGGAAACCACGACGCTGGGGGTCAGACGGCGGGAAGAAAGGCGCCAGGCGCTGGCGCGGAAGTGGGTGACTGTAGACACGCGCTGGGGACAAATCAGGATGAAGGTCGCGAGCATGAATGGAACTGTCACCAATTACGCTCCGGAGTATGAGGATTGCCGGCGCATTGCGGCTGAAAACCACGTGCCGTTGAAGAGCGTCATGCAGGAGGCGCTGCAGAAATATTTTTCCGGGAACTAAGCGCGTTAACCACAGAGGGCACAGAGTTACACAGAGGAAGACCCAGAGAATTCTGCAACCCAGATGAGCAAGAAGTTCTACATTACTACGCCGATCTACTACGTGAATGCGCGTCCGCACATCGGCCACGCCTACACCACCATTGCGTGCGACGCGATTGCACGCCGGCAGCGCATGCTGGGCACGGATACGTTTTTCCTCACCGGCACTGACGAGCATGGGCAGAAGATCGAGCGCGCGGCCCAGGCTACCGGCAAGACGCCGCAACAACTGACGGACGAAGTCTCGGCCCAGTTCAAAGGATTGTGGGACCGGATGGGGATCACCTACGACGATTTCATTCGTACCACCTCAGAGCGCCACAAACGCGGAGTGCAGGCGCTGTGGCGGAAGATTCGCGACAACGGCTACATCTACAAAGATGAATATTCCGGCCAGTATTGCGTATTTGACGAACTTTACGTGGATGCGGCGGGTCCGGGTTCGCCTTGCCCGGAGTGTGGGCGCCCGACGGAGACGGTAAAAGAAGAGAATTATTTCTTCAAACTATCGGCGTTCCAGGACAAGCTGCTGAAGTTGTATGAACAGCCGGATTTCATTCGTCCGGAGACGCGGCGGAATGAAGTGATTTCGTTCGTGCGCTCGGGGTTGCGTGATCTTTCCATCAGTCGCAGCACGTTCTCATGGGGCATTCCTGTGCCGGATGATCCCAAACACGTGATCTACGTCTGGATGGATGCATTGTCGAATTACATCACCGCGCTGGGATATGGATCGGACGACCCTAAGCTGTACCAGAAGTTCTGGCCGGCGGATGTGCAGATGATCGGCAAGGAGATCGTGCGCTTTCACTGTGTGTATTGGCCGGCGTTTCTGATGGCGGCCGGGTTACCGGTGCCGAAGGGGATCGTGGCCCACGGCTGGCTGCTGTTTGAAGAGAACAAGATGTCGAAGTCGCGTGGCAATATCGTGCGCGCGGAAACGATTCTTGAAGTAATGGGCCAGGATGCTTTGCGCTACTTTCTGCTGCGCGAGGTTGTTTTCGGGCAGGACGGATCTTTCTCGTTCGATGCTCTGGTACAACGCTACAACTCCGATCTGGCGAATGGGTTGGGAAATCTGGCCAGCCGGACGCTGGCTATGATCACGCGGTATTTTCGCGGGGAGATTCCGTATCCGTCGGCGGGAGTGGCGCGCCGTGCGGCCGACAATGCGATTGCGGAGTTGGCAGGCAGAGTCATCGCGGAGTGCAATGCGCTTTTCGATCAGTATCAGTTCTCGCGTGCTCTCGAAGTCGCCTGGGGACTGGTGGCGGCGGTGGACAAGTACATCGTCGAAAACGAACCCTGGGTACTGGGTGAAAAGCAAGATGAAGACAGCCGCGCGCGGCTGGCGACGGTGCTTTACACCAGCGCCGAGGCCTTGCGAATTGTGACCGCGCTGGCGCATCCGGTGATCCCGGAAGCCACAGCGAAGATCTGGACCCAGCTGGGTCTGGGCGATATCAAGACATTCCGGCTTGCGGACCTGAAGTGGGGACAACTCCAGTTGGGAACGAAATTGGGGAACGTTGCACCGGTGTTTCCGCGGGCCGACAAGAGCGCAATTGAAAGGATGCAGAAGATGGAAGAACAAGGACGAGCACCCGTGGCGGCTCCAGTGGCCAGCGAAGCTCAACCGCCAGCCAAGCCAGCAGCAGCATCCACGACAAAGGCTGCAAGCCCGATCCCTGAAGGGAAGATCGGCATCGATGACTTCACCAAGGTCGAAATGCGGGTCGGACAAGTCAAGGTCGCCGAGAAAGTGCAAGGAGCGGACAAACTGCTCCGGCTGGAAGTGGATCTCGGCAACGAAGTCCGGCAGGTGGTGGCGGGCATCGCCGAGGCTTACGCGCCGGAAGTGCTGGTTGGCCGCAAAGTTGCCATCGTCACCAACCTCGCGCCGCGAAAGTTGCGCGGACTGGAATCGAATGGAATGATTCTGGCCGCATCCGTGGAGGGCGGGAAGCCGGTGCTGGCAGGCTTTCTGGAGGACGTCCCTGTAGGGGCCAGGCTGAAGTAGGAAGACCTTAAACCACAGAGGGCGCGGAGTTACACAGAGGGAAGCTCTGGACAACCAATGGCCAACGACCAACGACGCGATTTTCGTCGATTCCCACGCTCATCTCGATGGCGAGCAGTTCCAGACCGATCGCGAGCAGGTGATCGCGCGGGCACGAGCAGCAGGAGTAGAGACCATCGTCGCGATTGGCAACGGTGACGGGCCGGGGACTCTGGATTGCGGCATCAAGCTGGCCGAACAATACGAATTCATCTACACCACGGTCGGGATTCATCCCCACGAAGCCAAGCTGGCAACCGATGCAGATTCTTGCAGAACTGGAACAACTGGCAAAGCGACCCAAGGTCATTGCCTGGGGTGAGATCGGGCTGGATTATTTCTACGACCACTCGCCGCGCGACGTGCAAGCAGCAGGTGTTTCATAGAAGCAGATGGAATTGGCACGCACGGCCAAGCTGCCCATCGTGATTCATTGCCGCCCGTCGGAAGGGAGCGACGACGCCTGGCATGATTGTCTGGGTTTGATTTCCCAACACTGGGCAGGCAGCGGGATGGGGGGCATCCTGCACTGTTTCACCGGGACCTGGAACCACGCGAAACGGGCTCTGGACCTGGGATTCATGATTTCATTTGCCGGCAACGTCACCTTTCCCAAGGCGCAGCAGATTCGCGATGCGGCAAAAGAGGTTCCGCTGGACCGCATGCTGATTGAGACCGACTGTCCGTATCTGGCGCCAGTGCCGTATCGCGGCAAACGCAATGAACCGGCATTTGTGCAGGAAACCGCGCGCCAACTGGGCGAATTACGCGGGCTTTCAACCGAGGAAATTGGCCTGCAGACGGCGAAAAACTTCTATCGTTTCTTTTCGCTTCACGAAACGGCCAACTCCATTTAGTTTGGTAGCAAGCATCTTTCCATGACTCGGGGTAATCTGTCTAAACTAACATGCCAGAAAATACTTTTGACATCGTCAGCAAGATTGACCTGCAGGAGGTTTCCAACGCCATTCAGCAGGCGCTGAAGGAAGTTCACACGCGCTTCGACCTGAAGGACTCGAAGTCGAACATTGAACTGGACGGCAAAGATGCGATCGTGCTGCACTCCATCGACGAATACAAGCTGAAGGCGGTGAATGACGTTTTTCAGCAGAAACTGGTGAAGCGCGGAGTGCCGCTGAAGGGCCTGACCTACGGCGCGGTGGAACCGGCCGCCGGGAGCACGGCCAAGCAGCGCATCACCATGCAGCAGGGCATCCCGATCGAGAAGGCCCGCGAGATCGTGAAAGTCATCAAAGACATCGAAGAAGAAGGTGCAGGCCTCGATCCAGGGAGACCTGGTGCGGGTGAGCGGCAAGGACCGCGATACGCTGCAGGAGATCATCGCGCTGCTGCGGCAGCAGGATTTCGGCATTGATATGCAGTTTACGAATTACGGCGAATTGACAGAGCATTGCGAGGTCCGAAGTTGATCGCAGATGAAACGAGCTCAGCTTGAGCACATCGCCGCCATTAACGGGAAAGAGATCTTCGAGCTGCTGCGCGAGGACCTGTCGGCCATCGAGCGCGAGTTCGGGCGCGACACGGTCTCCGACGTCGAGGCCATTACCGAGATTGGCGAATACCTGCGCGCCGGCGGCGGCAAGCGTATTCGTCCCACGCTGCTGCTGCTTTCTGCCAAGCTGTTCGATTACACCGGGCGCGGCGCGATCAAGCTGGGCGCGGTGGTCGAGATCATCCATACCGCGACCCTGGTGCATGACGACATCATCGACGAAGCCCAGACCCGGCGCGGACGTCCGGCGGCCAACACGCAGTGGGGCAATTCGAAGTGCGTGCTGGCGGGCGACTGGCTCTACATGCAGGCCTTCAAGATTGCCGTGCAGGAGCGCAACTTCCGCATCCTGGACACTGCTGATCGAACTGACGCAGCAGATGGTCGAAGGCGAATTGCTGCAGATGGAAAAGCTGGGCAAGCTGATTTCGCTGGACGAACACTTCGATCTGATTTATCGCAAGACGGCGTGCCTGTTCTCGGTGTGCATGCGGCTGGGCGCGATTCTGGGTGGCGCGACCGCGGAGCAGGAAGAAAACCTGGCGCAGTATGGACGGGACCTGGGAATGGCGTTCCAGATCGTCGATGATGTGCTGGACCTGACGGCGTCGGAAAGCGTGCTGGGCAAGCCGGTGGCCAGCGATCTGCGCGAGGGCAAAGTCACGATGGCGGTGATCCACGCCCTGGAGCGCTGCAACGCCGCGGGAACGGGAGATGATCAGCACCGTGGTGCGGGAGCAGGCTTTCGATGGCGTAAGCCATCAAGAAATCCTGGAGATCCTGAATCGTTATGGTTCGATTGATGCCGCCCAGCAGCGCGCCCTGCAGTATGCGGGGCTGGCGCGGAATGCGATTTGCAGCTTCCCGGACAGCGAAACCAAGCGGGCACTGCTCTGGGCTCCGGAATATGTAGTCGGGAGAGAGAAGTAGGCTAAATCCGTTTTAGCTCGGGCCTCGTAATACAATTGGGGCATAACCCACCACTTCAATTCAAATACTCTAAGGAGAATGGAAAATATGAAGAAGCTTTTGGTTGTAGCATTGGCACTCTCAGTCCTGATGATCGGTGCATCCGCCATCGCGCAAGACACCATGGGGAAAGACGCCGGCAAGACGGCTGCAGCCGCACCTTTGAAGAACATCAAGGGCACGGTGAAGTTCGACGGCGACAAAGCAAGTTTTGTTGCCGACAAGGACCAGAAGTCGTGGGATGTCATGAATCCTGAGGCTCTTAAGGGTCACGACGGCCACCACGTCGAACTCAGCGCGCACGTCTATGCGGACAAAGGCGCCATCCACGTGATGAGCGTCAAGATGATGAAGTAAGAGTGGGAGCAAGGATTCGAGGGCGGCCAATGGGCCGCCCCTTTTTGTTTATACTGGCCCAAGGCTCATTTGCCGCCTCCGAACCGGTGAATCATCTCCTTTCACTTATTTCGCAGCATCGCTACCTCCTGACTTTCCTCGTTGTGTTGTCGGAGGCCGTCGGCCTGCCGGTACCGGCGGCACTGGCCTTGGTCGCGGCTGGAGCGGGTGTGGCTTCCAAAGCCCTGAACGGACCGCTGACTCTGGGTTTGGCGATGTCAGCCATGCTGCTGGGTGACACCCTCTTGTTTGTACTGGGTCGCTATATGGGCTGGGCCCTTCTGGCCATCCTGTGCCGGTTGTCAGTGAATCCTGAGAGCTGCGTTTTGCGCTCGGCCGAATCGTTCTACAAGCGCGGTAAAGTCACACTGCTGATCGCCAAGTTTATTCCTGGAGTCAATACCATGGCGCCTCCGCTGGCGGGCAGCATGAAGATGCGTCCATTGCAATTCTTGCGGTTCGATTTGACCGGTGCGGCGCTCTACATTCTGGCCTACGGCGGGTTGGGTTTTCTATTCCGTGATTTTCTCGCAGCGATTACCCGCGGTTTGCAAACTGCCAGCCATGTGTTTGCGGAAGTTTTGTTCACCGCCGCGGTGGTTTACACGGTTTACCGGGTATGGATTTACCGCAAAAACCTGGTGTATAAGGTCGTGCCTCGGGTGCAGGTAGAAGAACTGGCGCGCAAGCTGGCATCCGATGAAGCCGACAAGGTGCTGCTGGTGGATGTTCGCAGCCATGGTTATTACGATCCCGATGCTTCCCGCATCAAAGGATCGATCCGCATTGAGCCCAACAATTTGTACGAGGAGCTAAAGAGCCTTCCCAAGGACCGGGACATCTATCTTTATTGCACTTGAGCACGCGAAGCGACCAGCGCCCGGGTGGCGCTGCAACTGGAGGAAAAGGGCTTCAATGCTTTTGTAATTGTTGGCGGCTTGGCAGCCTGGCGGAAGGCGGGGCAGCCGCTGGAGCCGGTGCCGCATGATGATCTGGTCAAGCTGCCAACGTTTTCGTAATTGCGGTTCCCGGCCCTGGCGAGGCGGGGCTACACTTTCATGGCTGCCCATCAAGAAATCGAAATCAAGTTTCGGGTAGATGACCTCCGCGCGCTCAACCGCACGCTGCGGCAATCGGGTTTCCGGCTGATCACACGACCCACCCACGAAATGAACACCCTGTATGATCTGCCCGGGCAGCGGTTGCGCAAGCGCGGCGAGCTATTGCGCCTGCGCAAATACGGGCAGAAGTGGACGCTGACCCACAAAGCCAAGGGCAGGGCCGGGCGGCACAAAACCCGGGTGGAAAACGAAACTCAGGTCGCAAATGGTCCGAAAATGGAAATTATTTTACGGACCCTGGGCTTCGCGCCGACCTTCCGCTATGAGAAGTTCCGTGCCGAGTGGAGCGACGGAAAAGGACACGTGGTGGTCGACGAAACTCCCATCGGCAACTTCGGCGAGATCGAGGGGTCGGCTCGTTGGATCGACCAAACCGCGCGCCGCTTGCGGATTCCGCCGGGGAGCTATATCACCGAAACTTATGCTGCCCTGTTTCTTGGCTGGAAAAAACGAACCAGAAGTTCGGCCCGGGAAATGATTTTCGCCGCCATCGCTGGCAGCGCCACGCGGTAGCTCTCTCCCACCCTTGTAAATGCTGCACCAAAGTAGCAAACAAGATCGTTGAACAGGTGCATGGTACCCTCAAATTGCTCTGGTTTTGCGCTCGCGCCAGCGCGGTGACAGTGCACAAAGACAACTTTCGCAGACTTCTGCGGACGGTTGAAGCGCTCTCGGATCTGGGCCCGATTATTACGGCCGAGCGTGGCTTCACGCAGATCTCGGGCCTCATGCTGACCGCCTTGCAACAGGCGTCCGGCGCGCGCGAAGTTGTGCTTTTCAGCTACAGCGAAAAACCCTCCCTGCTGACTTCGCTGGCCTCCAACGGATTCGCATTGATGCCGGAGCCGGCCATCATTCCATTGCTGCCCAAGCATGTCCATGCGCTGGCCTCGGCGCGTGGCCCTGCCGTGTTGGAAGCGGGAGGCTACGAGGCGTTCCTGAGTGCCAACGGAAATGTGGCGCCGCAACTGTTCCGGTGCATCGCTCCTCTAAGGGTCGGCGGCAAACTGGTGGGTGTCGTTGCCCTGGGGCAGCGCGAGGGCGACGCAAATTATGATGCGGGTGAACTGGAAGCTTTGGATCTGCTCTGCCACTACGTGGCCCTGGCCATCCATAATCAGACTTTGAGTCAGACCTTGGCGCAACGGGTCTCGGAAAATCTCCGGCTGGTGGCCTCGCTACACGGCTTTTACGACAATGCCCTGGAGGTCTTCGCCACCGCCATCGACGTGAAGCACGTAAATATTCACGGACACTCATTGCGCGTGGGACGGTATGCGGCCGCCATGGGCGAGGCCATGAGTCTGGAGACCTCTGAAGTCGCAGCACTGCGCTCTGCCGGCTATCTGCACGATATCGGCAAGGTCGCCGTCGACAAACGCCTGTTCGGCAAGACCACATCTCTGGATGCGGATGAATTCCGCGAGATGGCCGACCATACGGTGGTAGGACACCGGATTGTAAGCGGTGTGCAGTTTCCATGGCCAAGAATCCCCGAGATTGTGCGTTGGCATCACGAGCGTTCGGATGGGTCGGGATATCCGGACAAACTGGCGATGGAAGAAGTGCCGCTAGGCGTGCGCATCGTCGGCTTGGCGGATACTTTCGACGCCATGATCAGCGAGCGTCCGTATCGCGAACCCATGTCTCTGGGGGCTACGTTGAGCGAGATCGTGCGCCTTACCCCGCAGAAGTTCGATCCTCAGGTGGTGCACGCCCTGCTGCTCCAGGTGCGTCGCGATGCCGTGGGGAGCAACCGTACTCCATTCCTCGAAAACCGGATGGCAGACAGCATTGCCGCTTCCGACATTGACCATCTCGCCGCCAGCCTCCAGCACAGAGTGACTCGCGGCAGGCTGTTCTTGACCTAGACCATTCACTGCCGGTTTCCCAGACTCCATATTTAATTAGACATACAGTATGAATAAATCTATAATAGCTTGATTTTATGAGCCCTCGTCGCTATCGCATGGGACAACGTAAGGTCGCTGCCGGCCAGACCCGAGCTCGCATCCTGGATGGCGCCCGGCAGTTACTCGCCAACCCCCGGGGATTCTCCGAACTCAGTGTCGATGCAGTGGCACAAAAATCGGGCGTGGCGCGAATGACCGTGTACTACCAGTTCGGTTCGAAAGCTGGATTGCTGGAAGCGCTGTATGAGGACCTGGTCACGCGGCACGAAATCGCACAAATCGACGACGTTCTTCGCAAGCCGGATTCGCTGGAGACGCTCTTGGAATTTATCGATGTCTTCATCCGGGTGTGGAGTTCGGAGCGAGTTGTGATTCGACGCGTGCACGCGCTGGCCGCACTGGATCCAGCGGTGGCACAGAGCGTGCACACTCGCAGTGCGCGCCGGCGACACGAACTCGAAGTCATTCTGAAGCGCGTGCGTGGGCAATATGGGCATCCCGGCTTCAGCAAGTTCTCTGAAGCGTTGGAGATTGTTTACATGCTAACTAGCTTTGAAACCTTCGATCATCTTTCGGGCGCGACCCGCAGGCCGGGTGATGTGGGAGACGCCATCAAACGCCTGGCGCTGGCGGCCGTGGTGCTGCATGGAGCCGAACTCGAATCCGCAAAAACGCGAACCCCACAAGCCTCTTAAAGGTAGTTTCGGCAGCAACTTTTGCACCGTTTGGGGTTAGTAATTTGTAAGGATCTATTTGTGCCTGCAAAGCTTGGACTTCGACAAACCGCCTTTGCGGTTCTGCTCCTCGGTTTTGCTGCGTGGGTACAGTTGGCGCCCGCTAAGAATAGGGACAAGCAAGATCCTGCCACTGCCGAAATGGCGTCGGAAAAGCGTGCCGTGCACGCCCTCAACCGGCTCACCTTTGGACCTCAGCCGGGCGAGGTTGAACGCGTGCAGGCGATGGGCGTGAACCAGTGGATTGACCAGCAACTTCACCCCGAAAGAATTGACGACAGCGCGCTGGATGTCCGCCTTGCTCCTCTACGCACGCTGAAGATGAGCACCCATGAACTCATGGAAGACTTCCCTTCTGGCGAGATGATCAAGGCCGTGGCTCAGGGTAAGCGGGGGCTTCCCTCCGACCCGCTCAAACGCGCCGTTTACCAGGCACAGCTTGACCGCTATCAGCAGAAACAAGAACGCAAGCCGGAAGGCGAGGCCGGCACACCGCCCACCGCCGACGCCACATCCAAGCCGGACGCGGCAGGCGACGAAGACCGCACCTCTGCCGATGCAACAATTCAGCAGCTCCTCGATATGCCTCCCGATCAACGGGTCAAGGCCGTTCTCCAGATGTCGCCGGAAGAGCGACGCTCTTTGACTTCATCCCTGCGCGGCAAGCGGGACGAGTTTCTCGAGGGCATGAATCCCCGCCAGCGCGAAACCCTGCTGGCACTCAATAATCCGCGCCAGGTGGTGGATGAGGAACTGGTTCAGGCTAAACTGCTGCGCGCCGTATACAGCCAGCGTCAGCTACAGGAAGTGATGGACGATTTCTGGTTCAACCACTTCAACGTTTTCATCGGCAAGGGCGTTGATCGTTATCTGCTGAACAGCTACGAGCGCGACGTGGTTCGTCCGCACGCCATGGGAAAGTTCGAGGATCTGCTGGTGGCCACAGCGAAAAGCCCAGCCATGCTCTTTTATCTCGACAACTGGCTGAGCGTGGGACCGAACTCAGACGTAGCGCGGGGCGTCCCCATCCGAAACAATTACGGCTGGAGGAGACGCGCGTTTGGCAACGGACGTCCCAAGCAGAACAAGGCAAAGAGCAGTGGCCTCAACGAAAACTATGGCCGCGAACTGATGGAATTGCACACCTTGGGAGTAAACGGCGGCTACACCCAGAAAGATGTGACCGAAGTAGCCCGCGTATTTACCGGATGGACGCTTGACCAGCCGCGACAAGGAGGAGGCTTCACCTTCGAGGAGCGCATGCACGACCCCGGAGACAAGATGGTGCTGGGTCATCGCATCAAAGCTAAGGGAGAAAAAGAAGGAGTCGAAGTGCTGCACATACTGGCCCATCACCCTTCGACTGCGAAGTTCGTGTGCACCAAGCTGGCGGTGCGCTTCGTCTCCGATGATCCGCCGCCCGCGCTGGTGGATCGCATGGCGCAAACCTTCCTCAGCAAAGACGGTGACATTCGCCAGGTCCTGAAGACGATGTTGGATTCGCCGGAGTTCTGGGCCGCCGATGTCTACCGGGCGAAGGTGAAAACTCCGCTCGAGTTCACAGTATCGGCAGTGCGTGCCAGCGGAGCGGAAGTAAGCAATGCCCTGCCCCTTGCCCGTCAACTGCAGAGCTTGGGAATGCCGCCCTACGGTATGCAACCACCCACCGGCTATTCCATGAAGGCGACGGCCTGGGTGAACTCTTCGGCGCTCTTGGGGCGTATGAATTTTGCTCTGGCGCTGACCGCCGGCAAGCTGAAGGGCATACAGGTGAACTCGCTCGTGAACTCAGAGACTCAGGACAGCGAGCACCCGCCGACAGCTGCTTCAGCAACCCTCGCATATTTGGAAAACGATTTGCTTCACGGCGATGTCTCCAGGCAGACCCACGATACGATCGCGGCCCGGCTGCAGGATCCGCAGATCAGCCAGCGCACGCTGGACGATCCGGCACGCGCACCGAACGTGGCCGCGATTGCGGGTTTGCTGCTGGGATCGCCAGAGTTTCAGAAGAAATAGCTTTTGGCTCCTAGCCTTTGGCTCTTGGCTTGAAACGGGCAAGGCGATGAGCGGGAGAGATGCGAGAGCCAGAAGCTAAGAGCTAAGAGCCAGGAGCGATTTTTATGTCCATCACTCGCCGCATATTTCTTCGCAACAGTGCGCTGGCCGTGGTCGGTACCGCGGCTATTCCGTCTTTTCTCACCCGCGCCGCCTATGGCGCCGTAGCATCTGGTTCCCGCAGCAAGCGCCTGGTGGTCATTTTTCAGCGCGGGGCGGCGGACGGCCTCAACATCGTGGTGCCGCACGCCGAGCGCGCCTACTACGCCATGCGGCCATCCATCAACATTCCCCGCAAGTCGGTCATCGACCTCGACGGCTTCTTCGGACTGCACCCGTCGCTCGCGCCCTTCCAGCCATTGTGGAACCAGCGCCATCTGGCGATTGTGCACGCCGCTGGCTCGCCCGATCCTACGCGTTCGCACTTCGACGCGCAGGATTTTATGGAGTCCGGCACCCCCGGTTTGAAAGCAACCGACGACGGATGGCTCAACCGCTGCCTGCATGCCCTGCCCGCTCCGGCCGATAAGTCGGCATTTCGTGCGATCTCCGTGGGCCCTTCCCTGCCCCGCATTCTTGCCGGCAGCGAACCCGCATTGGCCGTGAACAACGTCAACGATTTTGGGGTGGGCGGCCGTGGCGCCAACGCCGCACCCATGTCCAATACCTTCGAAGCGATGTACGCGCAATCGGTGGATTCGGTTCTGCACGGCACCGGGCAGGAAACTTTCGACGCCGTGAAAATGATGAAATCCGCCGATCCTTCACAGTACAAGCCGGCAGCTGGCGCGAATTATCCCAAAGGTCGTTTTGGCGATAGCCTTAAACAACTCGCTCAGCTCGTCAAGGCCAATCTGGGAGTGCAAGTCGCGTTCGCCGACATCGGCGGCTGGGACCACCATGTAAACGAAGGCAGCACGCAGGGTCAAATTGCGAATGTGTTAGGTGAGTTTTCGCAATCTCTGGCGGCCTTCTGGATCGATCTCGGCGACCTGGCGGAGGATACGATTGTCGTGAGCATGTCCGAGTTCGGGCGCACCGCGCGCGAAAACGGCAATCGCGGCACCGATCACGGCCACGCCAATGTCATGTTCGTGATGGGCGGGCCGGTAAAAGGTGGCAAAGTTTATGGACGCTGGCCCGGTCTCGATCAGTCGCAGCTTTACGAGGGGCGCGACCTTGCGTTGACCACAGATTTCCGGCAAGTGCTGGGCGAGGCAGTGTATTCGCATCTGGGGAATAAGTCGTTGGATGAAGTTTTTCCCGGGTTTGAGAATCGGACGGGAAGGTTTCTCAAGCTTTTGGCGTGATGCCAAGCGATCCGCGCTAGAAGCCAGCAGCCAGAAACTACAACTCGATCATCACTTCGCCGTTTTCGATCTTGATCGGATAGACCGCAACCTTCGCGCTGGGATTGTGCGCGGCTTCACCCGTCTTCGGATCCCACTGCCAGCCGTGCCAAGGACAAACCAATTTGTTCCCCTCGATGACACCTTGTCCCAGTGGGCCACCTCGGTGCAGACATACGTTGTCCATGGCAGAGATCGTCCCGTTCACATTGGCGACGCAGATGACTTTATCGCCGCAGGGAAATTCCTTGGCTTCGCCTTCACCAGGCAGTTCGGATTGGGCAGCGAGTTTGACGAAGGGAGACATGGATTCACGCTATCAGCTGTCAGCCATCAGCTTTCAGCTAACCCGCAGAAGATTTTGCTGAAAGCTGAAAGCTGACAGCTATTTCGGCTGCAGCGTCTGCGCAATCATCACTTGCCGCTTGAAATTCTCCACCATGTGAGGATCGAGCCGGACTTCGGTGGGCCGCTTGGCCAGGGTCATCTGGTCGATTTTGTCCTGCAGCTTGAGCAGCGCATAAAAGAGGTTTTCAGGCCGCGGCGGGCAGCCGATCACATACACGTCGGTGGGGACAATCTTGTCCACGCCCTGCAGCACGGCGTAGGTATTGAACGGGCCGCCGACCGAAGAGCAGGCGCCCATGGAGATCACCCACTTGGGGTCAGGCATCTGGTCATAGATGCGCTTCACCACCGGCGCCATCTTCAGGGTGACCGTGCCGGCCACGATCATCAGGTCGCTCTGCCGCGGGCTGGGACGAAACACCTCCGAGCCGAAGCGAGCAATATCAAAGCGCGCCGTGGACGAAGCGATCATCTCGATGGCACAGCAGGCCAGACCGAACGTCATCGGCCATACGGCAGACTTACGCGCCCAATTAAAGACGTAGTCCACCGTCGTAATCATGAAATTCTTTTCAAACTTGTTTTGCAGCCAGCCCATGAGATGTCCTTGGAGCTCAGCGACTATGCCGTGCCCGAATCCAGTCTAGGGGTGGGCGCGGGGAGTGTCAATGCGGCTTGTGGCCACGACCCAAAGGGCCTTCTCTCCTTACTTGACTTTGCTCTGAAACGAGGCAAATACAGTATGCACCGTATTGAGTTCCCGAGGGCATTTGGTCTAGCGTGGGCAAACCTCCAGAAGTATTTGTGTGGACAAATGGCTGCGATCAGTCGAGCCCGGCTTCGCACAGGCTGCGGACAACCACTTTGGGCAACTGATTCGGGACGTGCCAGAGCATGGATCGTGTCAGTCAAGGATGAAGGAGACAATTATGAAAATCGTAGTGATCGGCGGTACTGGGCTCATTGGATCAAAGCTGGTCAACGAGCTTCGTGAGCACGGGCACGAAGCAGTAGCGGCAGCACCCAATACAGGGGTCAACACTCTCACCGGCGAGGGACTGGCGGAAGTGCTGAAGGGAGCATCGGTAGTGGTTGACGTATCAAACTCCCCCTCCTGGGATGACGCAGCGGTGCTGAAATTCTTTGAGACTTCAACCCGAAATCTTCTCACTTATGAAGCGACGGCAGGGGTAGGACATCACGTTGCATTATCGGTTGTGGGGACGCAGCAACTGGCTGAGAGTGGTTACTTCCGGGCTAAGATTGCTCAGGAGAAATTGATCAAAGAATCTTCAATGCCGTACTCCATCGTCCATGCGACGCAGTTCTTCGAGTTCCTCAAGGGCCTTGCCGACATTTCCATGGTCGGCGACAAGGTGCATTTGCCTCCCGTGCTTTTCCAGCCGATGGCTGCTGACGACGTGGCAACTGCCGTAGGCAAGATCGCGGTGGGGCCGCCGGTAAATGGCATCGTCGAAATTGGAGGACCGGAACAGTTTCGCCTGGATGAACTAGTCCGGCGGCGCTTGGCCTCGCTCAAAGATCCCCGCGAGGTCATCCCCGATCCAAACGCGCGTTACTCTGGAGCGAGAATCAGCGAGAAAACACTGGTTCCGGGCAATAACGCACGACTCGGCGAGACTCGTTTCGAAACCTGGCTGACTCAGCCCGCAGCACAAATTCCCAGTGCGCATCCTCAGCCCACAGGCGTCGCAGTGGTAACCAAGGCGAAAGCGAGTCACAAAAAAGCGAGCTGATATCGCCACCGCGTGGTGAGCGGGGTTTGAGAAAGTACACCGGCCGTTGCCTCTCTTCACTTCCTCACGCCGGGCAAATTTTTCTTATGCTGTGCCAACAGAACCACTATCGTCTCTAGGACAAAACTCGTGGCAGACGGGCGTTCCTCAATCTTGCATACCCAGCGCCGCTGCCGCCTGCCCGATCCTCACAATGATCTGTAGCAAAGGTCACTGACATTTGGTCCCCGGATCAGCTAGTTTTTCTGGCACCAAAGCTATTCTGGCCGTCGTTGCGGATCATGTCGCGCGATGATGCATTCAAACTTTCCTTTCTCTACGCGGGAAACCGCGGAGACGGCACGTTGATATTGCATCCAAGGAGATTCCCATGAAGCGTTCTGTATTGCTGGCTGGCATAATCCTGCTGGCCGTCGTTTTGTTTACTCCCTTCGTCTCGGGTCAGGAGATCCGCAATGTTGGACCCACGGGCTACGTTTTCGTACCGGCTTCCAGCATTCAGCATCCTGAAGATGTCGGGGTTCGCGCCCACACCAACACTCAGCTCTTCATTTCGAACCTGCAGTACGATTCGAGCCAACCTCCACCCAATGCTGAAACCCCAGCTTCGCTGGGTTGTGTGTACCAACTGACTTCGCAAGTAAGCGGTTGTCCGATTCATGGGACGACTCAGAATCCATCCGGCGGATGGGGTGCGGTGGCCATCGTGGATGCCTTCGACAATCCCAACGCGGAAGAGGACCTGACCACCTACTCCACTCAGTTTGGCCTCCCTGCCTGCACCAAGGCCAATGGCTGCTTTTCGCAGGTATACGCCAGGGGCTCACAACCCCAGAACAACCCCGGCGGCTGGAGCCTGGAGATAGCTCTGGACATCGAAATGGCGCACGCTTTTGCCCCCAACGCCAAAATCATCCTGGTCGAAGCGCAAGACAACAGCTTCACCGAGTTGTATTTCGCGGAAGACTTGGCCGCCCAGTTAGTGCAACAGGCGGGCGGCGGCAGCGTCACCAATAGCTGGTCGGGAGGCGAGTATCCCTCTGAGAGTTCCGACGATTCCCACTTCAAAGCTAACGGTGTTGTGTATTTCGCTTCTACTGGCGACAACGCAGCGCCAGTAGGCTTTCCGGCTGCCTCGCCGTTCGTAGTTGCGGCCGGTGGCACCACGGTCAATCGGAGCGGCGGCAATTTCACCGGCGAGTCCGGCTGGAATGATAGCGGCGGCGGGCCTAGTTCCTATGAGCCTCGCCCCACCTATCAAAGTCTCATCCAGAGTATCGTGGGCAGCAAGCGCGGCACTCCGGATTTCTCGGCCGATGCCAATCCTGCGACCGGTGTGGCCATGTATGACAAAGATGGAAATTTCCTCTGGCTGCAGATTGGTGGCACCAGCGTTTCGTCGCCAATGCTAGCCGCAATCGTAAACGCGGACGGCTACAAGGCTAAGTCCACAGCGCAAGAGTTGGGCGGTGTCTATCCCTATGCCAAGAGTCACTACGCCAAGCGCTGGCGGGATGAGATTACCGGCTTCAATGGCTATTCCTGTACGAAGGGCTGGGATTTCGTGACCGGTATTGGAAGTCCGCTCACCGCCATCGGGAAGTAACTTCGGCGGTTGGTTAGCAAGTTGGTGGCAGGGTCGTCCAGAAAAAGGGCCCCTGCCATTTTTTGTTCTTCAGCAGCCTTCCTAGTGTAACCGTAGCATCGAAGGGCCCATATCCCGTATGCAAAGTTCTGCACATTGACTACTATCGCGCCTCGTACTAGAGTTGCGCCATTGCAATCAAGAGGCTGGAACGTCCTACCTCTCAACATTCTTTTCCAGCTGCCGCCCGTCGCCAGCCGTTTTTCAGCAGCGGAACCAGATCCACCAGGAGAAAAAACAATGACACGAATTACCGTTCAAATATGCTTCATAGCAATTGCAGTTTCCGGACTTCTTGTCTTTGCGCCGGGAGTTACGCCGGCCAATGCGCAGAACAACAACTTCAACACCGTGCCCGTGCCGAGTGTGCTGGCTCCTCAGGGTTGGCAGCTGCCAGCCACCATTGGACCCAATATTGACGTGAGCAATGAGAATGGGCCGCAGAGTGAAACCAGTGTCGCAGTCGATCCCACCAACGCCATGCACCTTCTGTACAGCGTGAACGACATTAATGCTCCAACCGGAGCAGGAGCGGTCGTATACGAATCGATCGACGGCGGCGCCACCTTCACCAACTTCAGTCAGAATCCGAGCGGATTCTGCTATGACACCTGGCTTGGTTTCAACACCAACGGGGATGCGTTCATGTCTTACGAGTGCTCAGATCAGCGCATTGCATACAAGAAAAAGGGCCAGACTGCCTGGACCTCGACTCTGCTCAGCATTGCCGGCAACTCCCCCGATCGTGACATGGTCACTGTCGACAACGCCCCCAACAGCCCGTTCAAGGGGAGTGTGTACATTGGTTACGATGACAACGGCAACAACAATACGCCCTACGTCTTGTACTCCCGAACCGGATTCGGCAGCTGGAATCGTAGCGCTGCCATTCCAGCCCCCAACCCAACTATCGGCGTCAACGTTGCGACCGGTCCGGACGGCTCCGTCTACGCCTGCTGGGAGGATTACGGCACGCAGAAACTATGGGTGTCGAAGTCAACCAACGGCGGAGTAAGCTTCGGTGCCGCGCATCTGGTGACGAATTTCCGCTTGAATACGACTGGGTTCTTCGTCTTTATCCCCGCCCAAAACTCACGCGGCATCCTTCCCATGCCCTTCTCCGCCGCAGCTCTGAACGGCACTCATGCCGGCCGTCTGTTCATCAGCTATGCCGATCAGGACCCCAGCGGCAGTAATCTCAACATCTACGTTCGCTATTCTGATGACGGCGGCACCACGTGGTCAGCGGAAGCCAAGGTCAACGATGACACCAATCACGCAGACCATTTCCACAATGCGATCGCGGTGCTGACCACTGGATTGCCCGGAGCTGTCGGTGTTTCTTTCTACGACACGCGCCGTGACTCGTCGCGGGTCAAGACCGACCGATACTTCACCTACTCCACCGACGGCGGTGTCACCTGGGCTAAGAATGTCCGGATCACGACCGCGCAGTCGGACGAGACGGTCCCGGGAAGCGATTTTGGGAACCAGTACGGCGACTACCAGGGAATGTATGCCGACCGATCCATTGGGGCGCATCTCGTCTGGACCGATTCTCGCAATCCGGGAGCCAACCACGAAGACATGTTCGCCGGCAGCATACACAAGTAGGTTTGCGTGGTATCGATCAAACGGACTGCAGGGGCCGTTACCCGCCGGCCCCTGCGTCCATTCGTGATGTTCTCGGTACACAGACCCGGGCCTAGACTGGGTTCTGGAATCCGCGAATATGACACCGCCTGGCGGCCCTCTCGTCGGCTCTTACGACAATCGCTTGGTCGCCCTGTCCGTATTGATTTCGATAGTCGCCTCCTACGCCGCCGTCGATATCGCCGGGCGTGTAACTGCCACTCAGGGGAAACTTCGGCTCGCCTGGCTGGCGGGTGGCGCTTGTGCCATGGGCACCGGCATCTGGTCGATGCACTACATCGGAATGCTGGCCTTCCGCCTTCCGGTTGTCATTGCGTACGACTGGCCGACGGTGTCGATCTCGTGGCTGTGCGCGGTCTTCGCTTCCCTTGTGGCCTTATTCGTTGTAAGCCGGCGGCGCATGGAGATGCCCCGGTTTCTGCTGGGCAGCCTGGTCATGGGCGGTGGTATCGCCGGCATGCACTACGTCGGTATGGCGGCGATGCGGGTGCCGGCGACCTGCCGATATTCACCTGCAATGGTCGTCCTGTCGGTGATTCTTGCGATTCTCATCTCCTTCGTGGCAATGTGGCTGACTTATGGGCTTCGCGACCAGCCCCACGGCTGGCGCTGGCAAAAAGCCGCTAGCGCGCTGATCATGGGATTAGCCATCGCGGTGATGCATTACACCGGCATGGCAGCGGCAAGCTTTACCGGTTCGGCAACTTCGCTAGATCTGGCCCACGCCGTGGACATCTCCTCACTGGGCATTGCCGGAATCGTGATCGTGACTGCGATGGTACTCGGATTGGCGGCATTAACCTCGCTGCTTGACCGCTGGTTCTCCGCCCAGGCCTCAGCGCTGGAATTCGAGCGGCGTTACCACCACCTGGTCGAAGCGGTTGAGGTCATTCTGTGGCGGAAGGATCTCAACTCTTCAAATTTCAACTTCGTCAACCAGGAAGCCGAATCTCTGCTCGGTTATCCCTTGGAACAATGGATCGCCGACCCGGCCTTTTGGATCGAGCATACTCACCCCGAGGATCGCTTGCTGGTGGAGTCCTGTTGCAAAAGCGCTGCCCAAGAAAGCCAGCTGCAACCGTTTGAACACCGGATGATGGCCGCCAGTGGCGAAACCGTATGGCTGAGAAGTTCTGTCCGTTTGGTTGCGGGTCAGACCCAAGGCAAAGAACTGGTGGGTGTGATGGTGGATATCACTGAGCGCAAGCGGGCACAGGCGGCTGCCGAGGCGGCGACCCGGGTCAAGAGTGAATTCCTCGCTAACATGAGCCACGAGCTTCGCACCCCCATGAACGGTGTTCTGGGCATGGCAGAGTTGGTGCTGGATACGGACCTTACTGCGGAACAACGCGAGTACGTGACCATACTTAAGACCTCCGCCGATTCCCTGCTTACCCTCATTAATGACATTTTGGACTTTTCCCAGATCGAGGCCGGCAAGCTGGACATGGATCCGACCGCATTCAAGCTGCGCGACATTTTGCAGTCGGCACTACAGACCTTCGCCCCTGCGGCCCGCCAGAAGAAACTCAACCTGCACGGTGAAATCGCGGCGGCGGTCCCAGAGGTCGTGATCGGCGACTCGCTACGCCTGCGGCAAGTGCTCATCAATCTGGTGGGCAATGCCGTCAAGTTTACAGCGCGCGGCGAAGTGGCCGTTGCCGTCACGCTTGAGGCCGCCGCGCCGCGAAGGGTTACGCTGCGCTTCACCGTGCGCGACACCGGGATGGGTATTCCGCCAGAAAAACGGAAATTGATTTTCGAAGCATTTTCGCAGGCCGACACGTCGAGCACTCGGAGGTTCGGGGGTACCGGCCTGGGTCTGACTCTCTGCTCCCGTCTGGTTGCCTTACTGGGCGGAACAATTTGGGTGGAAAGTGATCAAGGCATGGGAAGCCAATTCCATTTCACGGCCCAATTCGTCAGCCACCAATCGGAGCGGGCGACACGCCCGCAGCGAAAGGGCACAGCGCCGCTGCATGTTGAGGCCGGACGGTAGCGGGTCTGGGTGGCCCACATGCGTCGCACCGCCTCACGCGCCCGATCGCTTGGTTTGATCCTGCCTTAATACCATAGAGGGACTATACTTCGCGGTGATGGTAGGATTCCCTGCCGCACTCTCGGAAATCATCCCTTCCTCCCGTATCTTCCTGTTTATGAACTGCTTAAGCCTGCTCTGCAGGTACGAGCTAGTACATGCCCAAGACCTTCGCCAGCCGCCTCATACGTGTTTGCCTGATCTATCTGCCCATTGCTTCGCCTGATAATCGTCTGGAACGACGAGACCCGTTCTGGTACTCTTCTACCAGTTTTTTGACCGTCGATTGGCGTCGCGGTCAGTGGGGTTCCTGGTTCTTACAACAATGCAGAACTGGCGAGCGCTCATTCCCAATACGGGAAATGAAATCAGGCAATGTGCTCGAAGTTTTGCCGTCTGTTACGAAACCGGAACAAGAAGCTATCAAAGAACGGTGCCCAAGTTTTCGCAGTCGAGGGTCATGGGGGCAATGATTCTCCCCACCGCGGCTCCGTGTAACTTGCTACTATTGCAGGCGTTTCCAGCGCTCTGAAGGGGGCAGTATGTGTCCAGGCGGTCAAAACTTGCGACTGCTTCGTGAGCAACTTGGTTTGACCATGCGGGACGTGGAGACCGCCTGTGCGCGCATTGCGCTGAAGCACGGCAACGACGAGTTCGCGATTCCTCTCAGCCGGCTTTCCGATATCGAAACAAAGGGAGTGTTCCCGAGCATTTTCCGTTTGTATTCACTTGCCGCCATTTACCGAAGGGACGTAAGGGAACTCATGTGCTGGTACGGCGTAGATCTGAACCAGATGGCCTCCGATCTGGAGTTTGTGATGCCTCCCAAGTCTCACCTCTCCGAAGCCCTGGCCAACCTTTCGAACGTGCAGGTGCCACTGCGTTTAGATCCCAGCTTCGATCCCCACCGTACCGTGAACTTTGGACGCATGGTCGAACAGTGGGGGGTAGTACCGCTTGCCTACCTGGCCCAGTTCGCGTCTTATCAATACACCTATGGCTACATTGGCAGCGAGGATGTGACCATGTATCCCATCCTTCCCCCGGGAAGCTTTGTGCAGGTGGATGAATCCAGAAATAAGGTGGTGGAGGGAAGTTGGAGGTCCGAATACGAGCGTCCGATATACTTCGTGGAAACCCGCAGTGGGCATATCTGCTGCTGGTGCACCATGGGCAAGGAAGAGATCATTCTGCAGCCGCATCCTTTGTCGCCAGTTGCGGCCCGCGCGTTACGCTATCCCCAGGAGGCAGAGATCATCGGTCAAGTGGTGGGCGTGGCGATCAAGCTCGGGGAATGGGGCCCGATCTTTGATGCCTTAACAAGCTCGAAAGCGCATGAAGCACTGAACTAAGATGCCGCGCCGAACCCGCTCCCGGGCTTGGCGGTAGCAACTCGGAACTCTCCCCGGAAAGCTGCTCCAGATAAGTCTTCGCCGGAACCCCCGCCAGCTCACTGGATTGCTCTGCATCCTCCTCCAGATGGTGCAAAGGAGTGGACAGGACCTCTGAGAGTAGTGCGCGATGGGCTTGCGCTAACGCCTTTTCTGCAGTTCCCTCACCGTGAACCCGAACCAATCCCCAGTGGGTATAAGTCCCGTCCTGTTTTCGTAAACCCGCAACATATTGCAACTTGCGCAGGCATCCCACGATCGCTCGCAACGTGGTTTCCTGCAGGTCTTCCAGAGCTGAAATGAGGGTCATCGCAGTTACGTTTTCCGAACGCTGAAATTATCCAAGCTCCGTAAATAGAACGGCTTGGAGTAACACATTATCACGGCGCAATTCACCTGAAAAGGAGATTACGCCGTGAAGAAAACTCTGTTGTGGTTTGCTTCTTTCTTGTTCCTTGCCTCCCTCACCATTCCAACCACGCTGCAGGCGGACGATCTGCCGCCGATTTGCAACCCCCAATGCGGTAAACCCGGGATGAGCCTGGTCGCGGGGCTGAACCGGTAGCGTATGGAACTTCTTGTGGGCCACCGTGGAAAGCGATATGATTCACCGCGGTGGCCCTTATGTTGTCCTTATCCCTGGCCTGGCACATAGTCTGGTGGACGCGAGTTACTCTTTCACTTGTCTTGTTCGCTTTCATACTTAGACGTCAACTTTATAAGGAGTTCCCCCTATTCACAGTTTTTGCCGGATGGATTTCGCTGGCCGGTTCGGCGGTGTTGGCAGTCAACTATGCTCCGTTTACCAATGGCAAGGATTATTTTGTTGCCGTGGCCATCAGTAATGGAGTGGAAGCCGTCCTGTCCTTCGCGATCGTCTACCAAATGTTCACCCAAAGCGTGCAGCACTATCCGGCCGTCCGTGGTCTGGGGAAGTCCGCCTTCCGTGCGGCAACATTGATCCTCGTGGCCATTGCCATCGCCTTTGCTTGGCTCTCGCCGGGGCCGGAACCCCGCTATTTGACCTCGCTCTCCACCGCGGTTCAGACGGCCCTGCGTATCCTGCTATGCGGCCAGTTGGTTTTTTTGTTTCTCTTTAGTAACTATTTTCGCCTGTCCTGGCGGAATCGCACCTTTGGCATTGCTCTGGGGCTGGGCATTCTCAGCAGCACCAGCCTTGCCATCAATGCAGTTCATTCACAAATTGCATCTACCATCACGCTTCGGACCTGGTACATGTTGGGAGTGGCGAACGAATCCACCTATATGGTCGCAGTGCTGATGTGGCTGGCATATCTCCGGGCGTCGGAGTCGGTCCTGCCGCCACCGGTCGACGCCCCGCCGCAGCATGAGTTAGAGACCTGGAACCGCGAGTTGGAACGATTGTGGGAGCCATGACCCTCGCCATCATTCTCGCAGTATTGGCACTGGGTATTCCGGTCGGCATTCGTTTGTCCAAAGCGCGCGCAGTTGCGCCACGCATTGGGCAACTTCGATCGGTCGATCTCCGGGCCTTTCGAAACCTGGTGGACCCGGAAGAAGAGGAGTATCTGCGCCTCAGGTTGCCCCCAGCAGACTTTCGCCGGATTCAGCGCGAACGCCTGCAAGCGGCGGTGGAATATCTGAAGTGCGCCGCTTTCAATGCCGGCGTTCTCATGCATTTTGCCGAAGCCGCACGGCGCAGCCCCGATCCCGCGACCGCCCAAACCGCAGCCAGGCTCATCGACAACGCCATCCGTTTGCGCCGGTATGCGCTCCAGGAAATCCCCAAGCTTTACCTGGGCATGATTTTCCCCGGACGCCGAATTTCTCCGGCGCGCGTCGCGGAAAGCTACGAACAAATGACCCGGCAAGTCGTATTACTCGGACTGCAGTACCCTACTGGCGAAATTGCCGGTGCGCTCTAAAGCTCGCTGCCCCGCGTGCTGCCGCCGTCAGTCCGCTGCGGCGGAGGTCTGCACCGCTTCCACCAACGGCATGTTTACCAGATGCTCGCTGACAAACCAGGATTGCAGTTCGTTGGTCCGCAGCACATCGCTTACCGCCAGATCATTGGTTCCCTCATCCCCCAGCTTGGATGCCAGTTCAGCCAACTCGCGGCTCTGCCGGATGATGACCTGATGCCCGTCCAACAGGCGAGACAGTTGCACCGGAACCTCTTCCCTGCCTCGGGGCGGACGCGCAATCTGCGTCGTTTCTGCCACGTCGTGAGCCATGGCGATACTCACACCGCCCAGCAGTTGTATCCGCTCTGCAATGGTATCTACCAGTTCCGACTGTTCACCGAAATGCTTGTCGAAGAGCAAATGCAGTTGATAAAAAGTCGGCCCTGCAACCTGCCAGTGACATTTCTTGTACAGATCGCGCAGGGTCATGGTATCGGCCAACAATTGGTTCAGCTTTTCGGTCATTTCCAGCCGAACTGGTTCTTCCAGTTCCAGCGGCAGAGCGTGCGTGACCGTGCCGTAGGGCTGGATCTCGCCCGCGTTCTGATGGATGCGGGGCTGGGCGCTTACGCGTGATGGCGGCTTCGGGGTGATTTTTTTCGACATGGGGAGTCTCCTCTATTATTTTCAAAATGGGAATACGGGCAACAGCCTAGCTGCCGGGTTGCGAGTCTGCGGCTGGTGGTGCGGCCGCCTACAGAGTGGGGCGCAGAGGTACTTCGGGACGACCGCGTCCGTGTTCTCAGATGCTTTTCAAGCCGGGATCGATTCCCTTTAAGTATTGTGCTCGGTGGCGTGCGAAGTTTCAAGCTCTCCATGCCAGCAAAAATTCGCTCAATTGTCTATGATGGAAGATTCCCATCAGGTGGAGAAAAATGGCCGTGGCTGAGACGCAGACCGATGGATTAGAAGTTCTCGAAACCCGGGAATGGCTGGATTCCCTGGACTATGTTCTTTCCCAAGGCGGCCCGGAGCGCGCAGGACGGCTGCTGCAACAGTTATCGCTGCACGCCAGACGCGCTGCCGGAGTCAACCTCCCATTCACCGCTACCACCCCATACCAGAACACGATTCCTTCCATCCAGCAGCCACCCTTTCCCGGCAGCCAGGAAATGGAGCGCCGCATCAAGAGCCTGGTGCGCTGGAACGCGCTGGCCATGGTGGTGCGAGCCAACAAACTTCAGGAAGGCATCGGCGGGCACATTTCGACTTATGCCTCGGCGGCAACCTTGTATGAAGTCGCCTTCAACCATTTCCTGCATGCGCGAACCGAGAGCGGAGATCGCGACCTGGTCTATTTTCAAGGACACGCTGCCCCCGGAATTTATGCCCGCGCGTATCTTGAGGGCCGGATCCCCAAGCAAAAGCTGGAGAACTTTCGCCGTGAACTAAAGCCGGAAGGCGGCCTCTCGTCTTATCCACACCCTTGGCTCATGCCGGATTTCTGGGAGTTCCCCACGGTTTCGATGGGCCTCGGTCCCATCCAGGCGATTTACCAGGCACGCTTCATGCGCTATCTGGAAAACCGTGGCTTGAAGCAGACCACCGGCGGCAGGGTCTGGGCATTTCTCGGCGATGGCGAGATGGATGAACCCGAGTCTCTCGGTTCCATCACGCTGGCCTCCCGCGAACGCCTCGACAATCTCATCTTTGTAGTCAATTGCAATCTGCAGCGACTCGATGGGCCGGTCCGCGGCAATGGCAAGATCATCCAGGAGCTGGAAGCCATTTTCCGGGGGGCGGGATGGAATGTCATCAAAGTCATTTGGGGCACCGACTGGGACAGCCTCATCCGCAGCGATCGTGATGGGTTACTGGTCCGGCGCATGGGCGAGATCAGCGACGGACAGTATCAGAAGTACTTTGTCGAGAGCGGCGCCTATTTCCGGCAGAATTTCTTCGGCAGCGATCCCCGCCTGCTCAAGATGGTGGAGCACCTCTCCGATGAGCAACTTGCCCGCATGCGCCTGGGCGGCCACGATCCCATCAAGGTGCACGCAGCTTACAAAGCCGCAGTCGAGCACCAAGGCTCGCCTACCATCATTCTCGCCAAGACTATAAAAGGTTATGGCTTAGGGGAGGCCGGCGAAGGCAAGAACATCACTCACCAGCAGAAAAAGCTCAATGATGATGAGCTGCGCATGTTCCGCTCACGTTTCGGAATCCCTATCCCGGACGACGAACTGCACGAGGCGCCCTTTTATCGCCCTTCTGACGACAGCCCCGAAGTCCGCTACCTGCAGGAGCGGCGCAAACAATTAGGAGGCTACTTGCCGGAACGGAAGGTGCGCTCTACGCCCATCGCCTCCGGCTGGGAGTCGCATTTCGAGGAGTTTTACAAAGGTACCGAAGGTCGCGACGTGGCGACGACCATGGTATTCGTGCGCCTGCTTGGGAAGTTATTGCGCGATCCTCAAATCGGAAAGCTCATCGTTCCTATCATTCCCGACGAGGCCCGCACCTTCGGCATGGAAGCCCTGTTCCGCCAGGTTGGCATTTACTCCAGCGTCGGACAACTCTACGAACCCGTGGACATGGACACGCTGCTCTATTACAAAGAAGCCTTGAACGGGCAAATCCTCGAGGAGGGCATCACCGAGGCCGGCTCCATGTGCTCGTTTATCGCCGCGGGCACGGCCTACGCCACTCACGGCATCAACACCATCCCCTTCTTTATTTATTACTCGATGTTCGGCTTCCAGCGCATCGGGGACTTGATCTGGGCCGCAGCTGACATGCGCACTCGCGGCTTCCTAATTGGAGGCACCGCCGGACGAACCACCCTGGCCGGCGAAGGCCTGCAGCATCAGGACGGTCACAGTCACGTGCTGGCACTGGCCGTACCCAACATTCTTTCTTATGATCCCGCTTTCGCTTACGAGATTGCCGTCATCATTCAGGATGGCATCAAGCGCATGTACATCGACCAGGAATCAATTTTTTATTACCTGACTGTCACCAACGAGCCGCTACCCATGCCGGAAATGCCCCAGGGAGAAGGCGTACGCGACGGCATTCTGCGCGGCTTGTACCGCTTCAAAGCATCCGAGAAGAAAGACGCAAAGCTCAAAGCCCAGCTCTTCGGCAGCGGAGCAATTATGTACGAAGTGCTCAAAGCCCAGCAGATTCTGGAAGAGAAGTACGGCGTGGCCGCCGATGTTTGGAGTGTCACCAGTTACAAGCGGCTCTACCGCGAGGCCAACCACTGTGAGCGATGGAACATGCTCCATCCTGGCCAACCGCCGCAGGTGCCCTTTGTGAGCCAGTGTTTGAAAGATACGAAGGGTGTATTCGTGGCAGCCTCGGACAATATGAAGATTCTGCCCGAATCCATTGCCCGCTGGGTGCCTCGGCCGCTGGTCGCCTTGGGCACGGACGGCTTTGGCCGCAGCGAGAGCCGGGCTTCCCTCCGCGACTTCTTTGAGGTCGATGCTAAACACATTGTGATGGCGACACTGAACGCGCTGGCTACAGAAAAACAAATTCCCGCCGCGGACGCGCAAAAGGCAGTTCGTGAACTCGGCATCAATCCGGAGAAACCCAATCCGGCGTTCAGCTAGAGGAGCAAGCGTTTGACCGAATTCAAACTACCGGAACTCGGCGAAAACATCGACCACGGAGATCTTGTCCGCCTGATGATTTCGCCCGGCGCTACCATCACCGAAGGCCAGCCAGTGATGGAACTTGAAACCGACAAGGCTGTGGTCGAAGTGCCCTCCTCGGTGGCCGGCACAGTAAAAGAGATTCGCGTCAAAGAAGGACAGAAGGTCAAAGTCGGCCAGGTGATCTTCACCGTGGACAATGGCGCTGGCGCCGTTTCCCAGCCAGCGTCGTCGGCAAAGCAAACCACCGCGCCTGCCAAAACAGCGCCGGCTCCCGCAGCAGTTCAGGCTGCGGCTGCCCCTGCTCCTGCACGTCGGGCCACCGATGCTTCAACGGCCACTGAATTTAAGCTCCCCGAACTCGGCGAGAACATCGATCAGGGTGACCTGGTCCGGTTGATGATTTCTCCCGGCGCCAAAGTTTCCGACGGTCAGCCGGTCATGGAGCTTGAAACCGACAAGGCAGTGGTCGAGGTTCCTTCCTCCGTCACCGGCGTAGTGAAAGACATCCTGGTCAAGCAGGGCGAAAAGGTCAAAGTCGGGCAAGTCATTTTTACTCTCGAAGGCGGCGCTGCTCCGCCGGCTGAGAAACCTAAGCACGCACCCGTCGAGCACCTCTCAGGACAACATGCAGCGCGTCTCGCTTTTCAAGCGGCAATCCAGGCCGAAGGCAAAACCGAAGAGCAGGCCCTGCCCCCCGACCCGCCGCAGTCTACGCCGCCGGCTTTCGCCATGCCGGCACAGCTGGGCAAGGTTGCCGGCAGTGAGCGCAACCCCATACCCGCAGCTCCGCATGTCCGCCGCCTGGCGCGAGAACTAGGCATTGATATTCACGAGGTCAAAGGATCTGGCCCCGGCGGTCGCATCAGCAAAGATGATGTCAAGAATTACTCCAAATCCCTGCTGGCTTCGGCCACGGCAGCGGCCCAGACCGCGCACGGAACTCAATTCTCGCAGCCGGAACTTCCCGACTTCACCAAGTGGGGAAAAATCGAACACGTTTCGATGCGGGGCGTGCGGCGCAAGACCGCGGAGCATCTGTGGCAGGCCTGGACTACGATTCCGCACGTCACCCAGCAGGATCACGCCGACATCACCGAACTCGAGCAATTGCGCGCGAAGTTCGCTCCCAAGGCCCAGGAAGCCGGCGGCAAGATGACGGTCACCGCCATCGCCCTTAAAGTCTGCGCTTCAGCTCTCAAGATATTTCCCCAGTTCAATGCCAGCATTGACATGGCGAAGGAAGAAATCGTTTACAAGCAGTACATCAACATCGGAGTCGCGGTTGACACCGACCGCGGCCTGCTGGTGCCCGTCATCCGCGACGTGGATAAGAAAAACATCGTCGAACTGGCCACCGAACTCACCCAGCTCTCGCAGAAAGCTCGCGAGAAGAAACTCACGCCCGAAGAAATGCAAGGCGGGACTTTCACAATTACAAACCTGGGTGGAATCGGCGGCGACGGATTCTCCCCCATCGTCAATTATCCCGAAGTCGCTATCCTCGGGCTGTCGCGGTCCAGTATGCAGCCAGTCTTTGTGGGCGGAAAATTCGAACCGCGGCTGGTGTTGCCGCTGTCGTTATCGTATGACCACCGGCTGATCGATGGCGCCGACGCTGCCCGCTTCCTGCGCTGGATCGCCGAAGCCTTCGAGCAACCGTTCTTGTTGTCAGTACAAGGGTAGAAAAATCCGAAACCACAAAGGACACAAAGGATCACAAAGTAATTCCCAAACCGCCAATACCATGGGTTTTCCTTAGTGTACCTTTGTGTCCTTTGTGGTTAATCGCTTTTCATGGCAGACACTCCCAACTTGCATATCGCTGTAATCGGCGCCGGCCCTGGCGGCTACGCCGCATCCTTTCTAGCCGCTGACCTGGGCATGAAAGTCACGCTGATCGATCCCGAAGCCAATCCCGGCGGCGTCTGCCTGTACCGCGGATGCATCCCCTCGAAAGCCCTGCTGCACGTAGCTAAACTGATCGACGAATCCCGCCACGCCAAAAATTGGGGCATCGACTTCACCGCCCCTCACATCGACGTCGCCCGCCTACGATCATGGAAAGAAAGCGTAGTCAAGAAGCTCACCGGCGGCCTCGGCCAGCTTTCAAAGCAACGTAAAATCGAATACATCCAGGGCCGGGCTTCGTTTGAGAACTCGACCGCCCTTCGCATCACCCGCGCCAACGCCGACGACGAATCCCGCAACTTCGATCGCATCATCATCGCGACCGGCTCGCGCCCGGCCATCGTCCCCAGCCTGAAGCTCGACACGCCGCGAATGCTGGATTCCACTTCCGCCCTCGATCTCACCGACGTCCCCGGCAGCCTGCTGGTGGTCGGCGGCGGATACATCGGCCTGGAACTCGGCACCGTCTACGCCGCGCTGGGATCGAAAGTCTCCGTAGTCGAAATGCTCCCCGGCCTGTTGCCCGGAGCCGACCGCGATCTCGTTCTACCCCTGCACAAGCGCCTGGAGAAGGCTTTCGCGTCGATCATGCTGAACACCACCGTCGCCGGAGTAAAAGAAGAGGCCAATGGACTACGCGTGACCTTCGACGGCGGCGAAGTCAAAGAGCGCGAACAAATCTTCGACAAAGTCCTGGTCTCAGTCGGACGCAAACCCAATTCCGAAATTCCCGGCCTCGACAAGACTCAAGTCAAAGTCGGTCCGCGCGGATTCATCCAGGTCAACAAGCAGTTGCAAACCGACGACCCCGCCATCTACGCAATCGGCGACGTAGTCGGCGAACCCATGTTGGCGCATAAAGCCTCGCATGAAGGACGAACCGCGGTCGAAGCCATCGCCGGTCACAAAGTCGCATTTGAGCCCAACGCCATTCCCGCCGTGATCTTCACCGATCCCGAAATCGCCTGGGCAGGCCTGACCGAAACCCATGCGCAAAAAGAAAATCGCGAGATCAAAGTCGCCAAGTTTCCCTGGGGAGCATCCGGCCGCGCCATGACCATCGACCGCCCTGAAGGCATGACCAAACTCATCCTCGATCCTCAAACTGAGCGCGTATTGGGCGTCGGCATCGTAGGAGTGGGCGCAGGCGAACTGATCGCCGAAGGCGTGCTCGCCATCGAAATGGGCGCGGTCGCGCAGGACCTCGCGCTCACCATCCATCCCCATCCCACGCTTTCTGAAACCGTGATGGAGTCAGCCGAGGTTTTCTTCGGCACCAGCACCCACGTTTACCGCCCGAAGAAGTGAGGCTCCATCAAATCGCTTGACCACAAAGGACACCAAAGTGCACAAAGGAAAACCTGCCAAATTGGCAGATTAAGATTTTCTTCGTGATCCTTTGCGTCCTTTGTGGTTAATGATTCTGACCTCCCGTGACGCTATACTGGTCTGCTCATCCAGGAGGTCCCGTGCGCCGCTTCTATTTGTTCTTAATCTGTCTCGCCTTACCGCTCGCCGCCCAGGAGATGCCAATGTCAAGTTCACCCACAACCACCAAAGCCATTCAGCCCTCGTGGATGAGCTCTTCCGCCGCCAAAATGGAAACCGAACTGGTCACGAAATGTGGCGAGTCCCAACGTGCGCGTGCTCAGCAGGGCCTGCATCAAGTCGCCGAATTCTGGCGTGCCGACGACGGTGACGCCGCCGCCTTCGAAGACTTCGTCCGCACCAACTTCGCCGGTGATCAGGCCACTCTCGACACCATGTTCAACCGCTTCCAGTTGCTTCTCGAACAACTGGGCGGCCATATGCACGAGATCAATCGCGCCTTCCGCCAGCAACTCGATCTCGATCTCGGCCCCGTGCTTCCCTTCGACGAGGTCTTCGGCGGCTACGATCCCTCCGCACACGTGATCGACGACTTCTTCAACAATAAGCTCGCCTTCACCGTGCTGCTCAATTTTCCGCTGGCCACGCTCGACGATTGCCTGAAGAACGGCCCTGGCTGGAGCCGCCGCCAGTGGGCCGAAGTCCGCTTGGCGCAACAGTTCGACAAACGCATTCCCGCCGATGTCAACCTGGCTATCTCGGAAGCCGCATCCGACGCCGGACAGTATATTTCGCAATACAACATCTGGATGTATCACGTGGTCAACAGTCAGGGTCAGCGAATTTTCCCGCCCAAAATGCGGCTGCTCAGCCACTGGAACCTGCGCGACGAAATTAAGGCCGACTACTCCGACCCGCAGAACGGCCTTGCCAAGCAGCGCGTCCTTCAGCAGGTCATGGAGCGGATTGTCACCCAGACCATTCCGCAGGCGGTCATCGATAACCCCAACGTGGACTGGAATCCCGTCACCAACGAAGTGAAGCCGGCGGCGGCGAAGGATTCTGACTCGTCACACTCCATCGCCAGCCTCACCAACGCGCGCGAGCCAGACACCCGTTACGCCATGTTGTGGAAGACTTACGCGGCGTCGACGAAAGCTGATCCCTATTCCCCAACCGCGCCTACATTGATTGACCGCCGCTTCAATGAAGACCGTGAGATTCCCGAGGCGCGCGTCAAGGCCATGCTCGAGCAGGTGCTGAGTTCCCCGTTAGCAGCCCAGACCGGGAAGCTGATCGAGTCCCGTCTCGGCCGACCGCTCGAACCCTTCGACGTCTGGTACAACGGCTTCCGCCCCGGCAGCAAGTTCACCGAGGCGCAGCTCGACGAGATGGTCGCCAAGAAATATCCAACTGCCGAGGCCTATCAAAAAGATATTCCTAATCTGCTGATGCATCTCGGCTTCTCGCCCGAGCGTGCCCAGTACGTGGCCAACAACATCATCGTCGACCCGGCCCGCGGCTCCGGCCACGCCATGGGTGCTGAGATGCGTTCCGAAAAAGCCCATCTGCGCACACGCGTTGAAAAGACCGGCATGAATTACAAGGGCTTCAACATCGCCGTGCACGAAATGGGTCACAACGTCGAGCAAACTTTTTCGCTGAACGAAGTCGACTACACGCTTCTCAGCGGCGTGCCCAACACCGCTTTTACAGAAGCTCTGGCATTCGTCTTCCAGGGACACGATCTCGAACTGCTCGGACTGCCCGCGCCGGACGCGAAAGCCCAAGCCGAGAAAACACTCAATGATTTCTGGGGCACCTTCGAAATCGCCGGCGTCGCGTTGGTCGATATGGGCGTCTGGCACTGGATGTACGACCATCCCCAGGCCACGCCCAAACAACTCAATGACGCCACCGTCCAAATCGCCAAAGACATTTGGAACCGCTACTACGCTCCCGTCTTCCACAAGAACGACGTGGTGCTGCTCGGCGTGTACTCGCACATGATCGATTCGTTCCTCTACCTGCCCGACTATCCCATCGGCCACATGATCGCCTTCCAGATCGAAGAGCAGATGAAGAAGGCCGGCAGCATCGGCCCGGAGTTCGAGCGCATGGCCAAAGAGGGCCGAGTCATTCCCGATCTGTGGATGGAAAACGCCACCGGCAAGCCGGTAGGGCCGGAAGCCTTGCTGGACGCGACAAAGAGTGCATTGGCCGCGGCCAGTTCACACTAGAACCCGTTTCATCAATGCTTTTGGGATGGGCACGGCTTCGGCCGTGCCTTTCTACCACCAGCGATAAGGTCGCGCCATTGAGGCGCAACTATTCCCGAACCCTCCCCCACCACCTCAACAAGAAATGCGTCGGCCTATACACCAACAACGGCACCACAACCAAATACCCCGCCAAATAAACCCATCCCGGAACGACGTGCTGCTCACGGAAGAACGGCCCGCGCGCCCAGTTCACGTCGAACTGCGGCCGCCACCAGTAACAGACCGGCACCACCACCCAAGCTGTCAACGTTGCACATATCCAGCCTCGCCCGTCATAACCCAGCCGCCGGACCAGCCACAGCAACAGCGGCGGCGTCATCACATGAAACAGACTGAGCAACCGGATCCACAACGGAATCCCCGCATCGAACATGAACTCGCTGCCACCAACAAAATGCCGGCCGCTGAGCAACGCTCCGGCCAGGTCAACTGTATAAAGCGTCTGGAAAAGTAACAGACCCGTCGCCTGCCAGGAGAAGATCAGCGGACTCTCCATCCACAATCCCACCCCAATCAAAATATTGCCTAGATCGCAAAAATACAGAAAGTTCTGCACCCCGTATTGGCGCAAGTACACCGGCGCCCACACTAGCACCCACACGGTCCAGGCGATTTTCAGCCAGAGGGGCACGCGCATCAGGGCATTGTAGGCTGGAGAGAGCGAAAATTATCTCGGTATCAGATAGGACCCCGGGATGTTCTGGTCCAGAGTCGTCAGCACCGCGTCATTCGCGCTCGCAAGTTTCACCAAGTGACCATCGGTAATCTGCTTAGAGGTTTTGACCCAACCCGGCAAGTGGGAGATGTCGTTTCCGTCGGCGATGAAGGCGAAGTGTGCGGCCTGCGAACGCTTGAGCCTCATCAGTAACGTACGGGATTGCGTCACCGCGAAGTCGTAGGCTGGCGTCTGCGCCAGCACGCGCACAAATCCCAGCTCGGTGATCGAGCAGGTCGCCAATTGCGGCACAACTTCTTTTCGGACCCAGGTGGCCACTCGCGCATGGAACTCATGACGATCGAACCCGAGTGCCACCAAAGCGTTCACATCAAGCAGGTAGATCATGGGAAGTTGGCGAGAATTTCTTCCACTTCTTTGCTGGTCAGGGTCGGGGCGTCCGCGCCCGCAGTTAGAACCGGTAGTCCAGTAATCGGATCCTTGGCGATTCTGACTCGTCGTGCGCTCTTTTTGCGGGGCGTCAGCACTATCCGCCCATTCTCAATGTTCGCTTCCAGTGGATCGCCCGCTCGAATGTCGAGCTTGCGCCGCAATGGCCCTGGCAGCACGACCTGCCCTTTGGTGGAAACGGTAGTTTGCATGGTAAGACAATCTTACCACGGTATTGGATGGTCACAATCGAACTGTTTCTTTCAATAGGCTCCGGCAGACAACTGAAATGTCGACCGCGGCTGACTTCACGGGGCATGCTGGTGGTTTGCGTTGTAGGTCACGCAGCGACATTTTTTCCATTTCAACTGTGCTAGGCAGCATTGGATTGTGAACGCTCCTTTTGTGACATGCTACCGGATTCGTAGACGGGTTAAAGCAGGCCAGGTGCTCCGGGCCAAATCCTCCACACTCCTAGGAACACCCGCCCGGCTTCCCTCCCCGCAAGTCCAATATCCTCCGTAACTTGTCCCTCCGCACCTAGGTACCTACCATGCCAGCATGAGCTATAAGGCCCTCTTATTCTGTCCCGACGAGCGAACTGCCAAGACCGTGACCCAGGTCTTGAGTGAACTGGAATTCCAAGTTGAAGCCTGCAACGAGCCATTTGCTGCCGTTAAACTGCTGATGGCTGGCCACTTCGACGCGGTCGTCGTTGACTGCGACAACGAGCAAAATGCCACCCTGCTGTTCAAGAGCGCCCGCAATTCCGAGTTTAATCAAGCGTCGCTGTCGGTGGCCGTGGTCGAGGGTCAAAGCGGCGTAGCCAAGGCGTTCCGTATCGGCGCCAACCTGGTGCTGACCAAACCTATTAATGTGGAGCAGTCTAAAGGCACGTTGCGCGTGGCGCGCGGCCTGTTACGCAAGAACGAAGCTGCCAAGACATCTGCGAAAGCCCCGGAAGCGCCGGTGCATTCTCCGATTTCGTTTCCGTCGCAGCCCGGGTCTGCTCCTGCCATTGCCAAGCCAGCATTCTTGACTCACGCCGCACCACCACTCGCGCCCGCGGCTGTGGCTTCATCCAGTTCCGCCTTTGAACTGGAGAAAGATCCCACTCCCGAACCCGAACCCGCCGAAGCCGCGTTTCTCGAGTCCGTGTCGGATCAGGCAAACCAAATTCACGCCCCAGAAGCGGGAACAATAGCGCCCAAGAAATATCCCTGGCAGCCCGTCTCCAAGCCAATGGCTGAACCCATGACGACTGCTCTCAAACATGCTGCCGAAGCTACCGGCAGAACCGACTCGGGCATCAGCGTGGGCTACGGTGCGGCCGCTGCGCCGGCAAAAGATCCGGCATTCGACGAGGAAGAGTCCCACCCCTCAAGTTCGACCGCCGTGGCCGTGGCGAAGCCGCGCCCCGTCGCATCACCCGTAAATTGGGGCCGGGTCGCCGTCATCATTTTCGTAGCCGCCGCCGCGGGCGCCATCTACCGCGCCGGCACCCAGTTGCACTGGCAGGTAAAACCAGTAACCGCGTTGCTCCACCAGGCGACTGCTCCTGCTACTCCGCAAATCGCCAAGCCTGCGGCTGGTACTCTCACCGCGGTGACTCCGGCACCGGGCGGTTCAACTTCCAACGTCCCTGTACAGCCCGGCGCGGCCGCGACGGTCCCACAGAATCCCGTCCAGAACCCGACAGTGCCCGGAGCTACTCCGCAGAAGCCTTCACCTGCAACTGAGGCGGTTGTACTTCCGCCTCCGAGCAGAAAGCCTGCTGTGCCTGCGACCTCGTTCGACCCGCCACCGCCGCCGGGAGTAGTAAAGACCATGGACGAGAGTTCGCCGGACACCATTCGAGTTGATACCCAGACTCCCAAGCCCGCTGCGCCCAAACCTGCCGCGGTTGAGGCTGTCGAGCCGACTGCACCCGATGCCGTAAGCGCTGACTCCAAATCAAATGATCAGGCAATCTCCGGCCTGATGAGCATGCCCAGTGGAGCCCCGCAGCCCGGTCCGCAGACCCTCAAAGTTTCGCAGGGAGTTTCGCAAGGCCTTCTGGTCAAGAAGGTCCCTCCCGCCTATCCGCCGCAAGCCATGCAGGCACACATCCAAGGCTCGGTCCAGTTGCTGGCCACTATTAGCAAAGACGGAAATATCACCAACGTAAAGACTCTCAGTGGTGAGAGCGTGCTGGCCCGGGCCGCCATCGAAGCCGTCAAGCAATGGAAATACAAACCTTACTATCTGGACAGCCAGCCCGTCGAGATCCAGACGCAGATCACCGTCAACTTCAAGCTGCCGTAAACCATCACATCTCCCGATCCGCACAAGCCGCGCGCACCTGGCGCGGCTTTTTTCTTCGGCCGCGCACCCACCGATCAGTTTTTCTCTGCGTCCTCCGGGCAGTTCTCAGCGACCTCTGCGATGAAAGGCTTTTTGCGTATCCCGTGAAACCCGTCGCGCCTTCCGCACTTCCCCACCGTTATAATAAAGAGATGCCCACAAGCCGAAATTGCTCTCTGTGAGCGCCGCTCCAAGCTAAAAGCCAAGAGCCAACGGCCAAGAGCCTCTTTATGGATTTCAAACTCGTCTCCGACTACACCCCCCGCGGCGATCAGGCCCACGCCATCGACGCGCTCATGAGAGGTGTCTTCGACCGCGAGCAACATCAGGTCCTCCTCGGCGTAACCGGATCCGGCAAGACCTACACCATGGCCAAGGTCATCGAGCAGTCCAACCGGCCGGCGCTGGTGATGGCCCACAACAAAACCCTAGCCGCCCAGCTCTATCACGAATTCAAAAACTTCTTCCCCCACAACGCCGTCGAATACTTCGTCTCCTACTACGATTATTTCCAGCCGGAGGCTTATGTGCCGGCGGCGGATCTTTATATTGAGAAAGAAGCTACCGTCAATGATGAGCTGGACAAGTTGCGGCTTTCGGCTACCCGGTCTTTGTTTGAGCGGAGGGATGTTTTGATTGTTTCTTCGGTTAGTTGCATTTATGGGTTGGGGTCGCCGGAGGCCTACTACGGGATGATGCTTTTCCTGGAAAAGGGGCAGAAGATTCGGCGGGAGGAGATTACTCGCAAGCTGGTCGAAGTGCTGTATGAGCGGACGGATGGCGACTTCCGGCGGGGAACTTTTCGGGTGCGCGGGGATGTCATCGAGATCTTTCCCACTTACGATGACATGGCTTATCGGGTGGAGCTGTTTGGGGATGAGGTGGACTCCCTCTCACAAATTGACCCGTTGTTTGGGACCGTGAAGCAGAAGTATGTGCGTTTGCCGATTTATCCCAAGACCCATTATGTGATGAAGCCGGAGACGCGGTCGAAGGCGGTCACTTCGATTCGCGAAGAACTCAAGTGGTGGGAAGCGGAGCTTGAGAAGCAGGGTCGGCTGGTGGAGTCGCAACGCGTCCATCAGCGGACCATGTATGACATTGAAATGATCAAATCCGTTGGCTATTGCCATGGAATTGAGAATTACTCGCGGCATTTTACCGGACGGTTGCCGGGCGAGCCTCCGCCGACTTTGCTGGATTACTTTCCGCGCGACTTTCTCATGTTCATCGACGAGTCGCATCAGACGGTGCCGCAGTTGCATGGCATGTATCACGGCGACCGCTCGCGCAAGGAGACGCTGGTCGAATACGGCTTCCGCATGCCTTCGGCGCTCGACAATCGTCCGCTGACGTTTGAGGAATTCGAGCATCGCATGAACCAGTCGATTTATGTCTCGGCCACGCCGGGGCCGTATGAGCTGACGAAATCCGCGGGCGTGGTCATCGAGCAAATCATCCGGCCTACCGGCCTGGTCGATCCTCCCGTCGACATTCGCCCGGTCAAGGGACAGATTGACGACCTGCTGCACGAGATTCGCGAGCGCGTGGCGCGTGGCGAGCGCGTGCTGGTGACGACGCTTACCAAGCGCATGTCGGAAGATTTGGCGGAATACTACAGCGAAGTCGGGGTGAAGTGCCGCTACCTTCATTCAGAGATCGAGACCCTCGAACGCATCAAGATTCTGCGCGACCTGCGCAAGGGCGAGTTCGATGTGCTGATCGGCATCAACCTGCTGCGCGAAGGCCTGGACTTGCCGGAGGTTTCGCTGGTGGCGATTCTCGACGCCGACAAAGAAGGCTTCCTGCGTTCGAGCGGGTCGCTGATTCAGACCATCGGCCGCTGCGCCCGCAACCTGAACGGCCGGGCGATTCTCTATGCCGACCGCATGACCGACTCCATGAAGAAAGCCATGGACGAGACCAATCGCCGGCGCGCGATTCAGGAAGCTTACAACGTGGAGAACGGTATAACTCCGGAGTCGATCATCCGGCCGCTGGATATGACGCTGGTGCGCATCATCGAAGCCGACTACACCGACCTCACCGGAGGCGAAGTCGAAGGCATCCCCGAATTCAAGACGCAGGAAGAGTTGGATGTCTATATCGGCAAACTGGAAAGCGACATGCGCGAAGCTGCCAAGCGGTTTGAGTTCGAGAAGGCGGCGAAGTTGCGGGATATGGTTAAGGAGTTAAGGACGAAGGAGTTTTTGTTTGCGTAGGATCGTAGGAGCGCGATATGCCACGCCGAAAATCAAGGCAATTCTCCACTGCCCGACCCTCCTTCGCGAGTAGGCTAACTTCCAGCGCCGCTAAGACTGACAACTAGCGTCAACGAGATCACATCTTTCCCGGAAATCGTCAAAGTGGCAACTCTGGAGCCGCTCGCGGTCGGGGCAAACGTGACAGTAAGCTGGCAGCTCTTGCCGGGTGCGAGCGAGGTTCCACAATTGTTGGTTGCCAGGGTGAGTCTCCCGGGCTTGGCCCGCCAATCGCGACGTTCTTGATTTGAAGTGTCCGCGTATCTATGTTCGTCAGCGTCAATACTTGCTGGTCGCTGTTTCCTGGCGCAAGCATCCCGAAACACAGCGAGTTTGCAGAAAGGTAACTTGGGAAGTTCCAGAGTGGTACGTTGGGTACTTGGATGAGGTCGAAATATGGATCGGAGCCGCATGAGGATCCGTAGGGGTCCACCGGAACGCACATCAAGGTCAACTCTTTTCCGTTTACGGGGACTTTGCAGGCGAGGTTGTTCCACGAGTTCAAAGGCGCCGGCGGCAGTACTCTTTGAACCTCGAAATGAAGATGGGGCCTAGCGGAGCCTTTGGAGGGGCGAAGTTGCCGGACTGAGCAATCAGACAACCCGCCGTGACCTTTGTGCCCTCCTGAAGCGGCAGCGTCGTCTGCGAAGGAGTCGTGGACGTTGGATCCGCACCCGGCGCAGTCCCAGCCCCCGGATATGTCGAGAGGTGCATGTAAAACATCAGTAGGTAGGGGACCCCGTCGGGCGTCAAGATCGTGTCAGGAATCAGTTCCAGGACATGCCACTGGGTGGCACTTCCCTGGAGGCCGACCATCGTGCCTGGATAGTGAACCGTGCCGCTTGTGACTGCGTAAACGTCGGTTCCCGTTCCGACCTGGCATCTCGACGGGCTTTCGCCGTCAAGCTGGCAACTCGCGTAGAGATCAAACCCTGGGTGCCCTTCGTACTCCAGGGTTGCGTTGCCCCCATCCTTGCCTACTCCGACGTAGTAGCCGTTTACTCCGAAATGAGGCTCGAATGAGTTTGGATAAAACCCCTCTGCGCTGCCGCAACTGGGCGCCGGACTACAGTCGCCGTATTCGTCGGTAAAGGCGGTAACTATTCCATCGAATCCGTAAATATGATGCTGGCCACTAGCATCAGCCATCGAATGGTCGAACACTGTATTAACCTCGGTTGTATACGGGCCAAGGCCCAAATCGTGTTTACCTGAGATGCCTCTTAGGGGAGCCTGCGTCAACGGATATTGGGACCAGACCCACGTGTCGCCCAACGCCAGTTGATCTTCCTCGCCGCCAAAAAGCACTACTTGGCCCCTCGCCGTGTCAAACACGAGAGAGAAGGCGGCCCTCGCTGAGGGTGAGACAGGCGGAAAGACTTGCGTCCAGTTTGTGCCATCCCACACCCATGTGTCAGCTAGTTCATCGAGAAACCCACCCAGACCCCCGAACAGTACCGACTGGTCGTGGGCTGGGTCATCTGCCATTGCGGAGAGACCCCGCCTAGAGGGGGCGGAAGCAAAGTTGTGAGCAATCCAATCAGAGCCAGACCAGTACCATACCCGTCCCTTGGTATGGAGTTGATCCGCGGCGTAGAGCACGACGTGTCTTTGCGTCGGATCGTAAATCATCGAGGCGCTGGCGGAGGCAGGGGGCACATGTTGCGGACTCAACTGCTTCCAATTGGTCCCATCCCAGCCCCACGTGTCATTCAGTAAGGCGTCGGATGAATCCTGCCCGCCAAACATTAAGACCATTCCACTTAGCGCGTCATAAGCAACTGCACAATTGAACCTTGCCGACGGCGAGTCTTGGGAAAGAGTTGCCTCCAGTTCTCCCCAGACCAAACCCATGTCTCGGCCAGGAGATTTATCGGGCCAGACCCTCCGAACACGAGTACCTGGGAGCGTGCGCCGTCGTATGTCGTGCAAGATGCGGATCTGCCGGGCGGGACAGTCGAGGGAAATTTCTGTGTCCAATTGGCTCCATCCCAAACCCATGTGTCGTTAAGCAGCGCGGTATTGTAGCCACCAAATAAGACTGTCAGTCCGCGCGCAGCATCGTAGGCCAGGGCATGGTAAAACCTCGCAGGGGGCCGTTAGCCGGCAACTTCTGAGTCCAACTTTGTGCTCCGGCAAGGCTCGCGAGAATCAGCAATCCGGCAGTTAAAGACGTTCGTGAGGGACGCATTGCACCCATCCAAGTCAAGTATTTGTGGTCGGGGCCCAGCTCGGCAGGGAACGTCGCGGGGAGCGCAGTGCCGAGGATCCAGATTGTCCTCTCGTTCGTGCCCGCCGTCAAGCACCAATTCTCACATTGGATCTCTCTGCGTGGCCCACTTATATGCCCACCTAATCCTCTAGAGGAGCGGGGTGATTTGCAGGGGCCACAAAGTCACCTGGGAAAGTGCTTGCGAGCCTCGGCGCTCAGGGAGTACAGCGCCCATTCCTGACCTTGGGCGAAATCGAGAAAATACAGAAGGTCGCGCACCGCAATAAGTACTGAAGTCACGGTTCTCACGTTAAGATTCGCAACTCCTCCGTGGACGATCTCGTTTCTCAAGAGTACGGCCTTCTTTAGCGTAGATGTTACCGATGTTGGAGGTGTCAGGATCTCACCTTTAACCCGCACCTGGAGTTTGGACCAAGGAAACAGTTCTGTCAGCATTTTGACTAAGGGCGGTGAAGGGAGGCTCTCCAGAATCCATGCGGTGTCCGGAAACACCCTTGCGGCAAACTGCTTGAATCCCACCTCGCCGGCCGCGACCGCCAGTACGATGGACTGCGCGGGTTCGCCGGGTGCCCCAGGTCTCGCTGGTTTTGCGAGATCTGGGCTACTTGTCAGCACAGTTGTCGGAACTCCCGTGCTCTTTCGACCATTGCCAGAGTGCTCGGTCAGCGTGCGTAGGTCGATCTTGCACTCCTGGGCTAGGCTGCGACACGTCCGTAGATATTCGAGATAGAAGTCTACAGTCTCTTCCCCATCGCCCCTCTGGATGCCCAATGCCTCCAACGCTCTGAAATCGATGATGGTGTACTTGTCTGGATAAACCATCGTTAGGATTGCAGACGCAACTGGAACTCCCACGCCCTTCAGCCGACAAAGAGTCTCAATCGCCCACTTCTCGGACGTGCGTTTGTCAGTGGCGAACCGGAGAGCCTTCGCAACATCGGATGGGCTATTCTTCTCGATCAGTCCGGCTATTCGGGCTGATTTCCAACCGATGATGATCTTTAGATTCGCTATTGAATAATTACTATTTGAGATGTTTCTTCCTGCATTTAAGGCGTCGTTGTCCTGCTCGTAGCCGTAACGGTCGGCAAGAGCGAGCAGTTCTGAGGGAGGGAATTGCAGGACGAATCTGCCGTAAGTTCTGCGAATAGCCTGTGGCATCTCCAATCGTTCCCATGGTTGGTTCATCGCTCGACCAATCTTCGCAGGGGCTAAAGCCCGGAGTCAATTGGGTCTTGATGGCAAGGTTGAAGCCGCGCCCTTCCACGGTGCTCCTCAACTTCTCTGATGCGAATCGCGCTTTCGGCGCCTTGCCCACCCCTTCGCAAAAGAACGCGAAGGAGTGCGGCACCCAGAGTCCACGGCCCACCCAAGTAGTTTGACAATCCTGTTGCGATGTATGTACACTGTGTGCATATCGACAGGCGTTCATCCACTGAGGCGTGTTGATGCTCTACGAGTGGGATGAGAGTAAGCGGCTGACGAACCTGGCCAAGCATGGCATCGACTTTCGGGATGCCATACGGGTTTTTGACGGGCCGGTGTTCGAGAGCATGAGCCGCCGTCGAGGCGAAGAGCGCATGGTCGCCATCGGCTCGATGGAAGGCATTGAGATCGTGCTGGTTTACGTGATGCGCGGGAAACAGCGGCGGATTATTTCAGCCAGGAGGGCACACCGCAATGAAAGACAAGATTACGCGAACCACCTCAAAGGCGCGGGGCAAGGGCGAGACTGACTTCAGACGCCTGCGCCGGATGGGGGATGCGGCTATTCGACGACTCCGACATTCCCCGGCTGGATAAATCGTTCTGGAAGACCGCCAAGCTGAGAATGCCGGAGCCCAAAGACCGCCTGACCATCCGGGTTGACCATGATGTTGTCGAATGGCTCAAGAAGGCTGGCAGCGGCTATCAGACCCGCATCAACGCCATTTTACGGTCTTATATGAAGGCGCAATCGGGTGAGGGCAGGACGTAGTCGCGGGAGCTACAGGGAGCCATCCTGCACCTTTAAAGGTGCTATACTGCTCTCATGCTGGACATCACGAAAGACATTCAATCGCTGACCACATTCCGGCGCCGCTCAAGCGATTTCCTCAAGCAGATCAAGAAGAGCAAGCGGCCGGTGGTGCTCACCGTCAACGGCAAAGCCGCGGCGGTGATTCAGGATGCGGCGGCGTACCAGCGCCTGCTGGATGTGGCCGCGAGTGCCAGCGCGGCGGAAGGCATCCGCCAAGGCCTTGAAGATGTAAAGGAAGGGCGGGTGCGTCCGGCAGAGGAATTCTTCAAGGAATTCGAGGCCATGCATGGCCTATCTGGTTAGGATCGCCCGGCGCGCCGAGCGGGACCTCTCCTATCTCTACGAGGAGATCAATGCGCCGGACTCGGCTGCTGCGCGCCGCTGGTATCAAGGCCTGAAGCAAGCGATCCTTAGCCTCGCTGTGCACCCAAAACGTTGCACGGCGACTCCAGAGAACAAAAACCTGCGACATCTGCTGTATGGTCACAAGCCTAACGTTTATCGCGTCATCTACCGGGTAAACGAACGGCAGAAACAAGTTGATGTTTTGCACATCCGGCACGGAGCGCGGAGGGGATTTCGCGCGACCGAGATTGGCTGCTACTGACCCACGCGTATATTGCTGGCAAGTGCATAGATCCTTCGTTGGGATCCTTCGCGTTGCGAAGGATCCGCTGCCTCAGGATGACGGGGTGGTGGGAGTCTCACGGCGAGGCTGAAGCCGGGTGCCCCAGGTCTCGCTGGTTTTGCGAGACCTGGGAGTGGCTATCTCCGCAGTGTCAGGCTTCACGAGCTTCCTTTTGACGTCGTTTTCGGCTCACGCGCATCGGCGATTTCGCTCCCCGCCCAGGTCTCGCAACCCCAGCGAGACCTGGGGCACCCAATTACGTCGTTCGTTCTTGGATTGGCTTTTTATGTTCATTCATCACATACGATTCTTTCTAAAACCACTAGCCTTGGCCCATGGCTCAGGGTCTGCATCGTTTCTATGGCGCGGGGGATTTGCATTTCATAACGTTCAGCTGTTATCGGCGCAGGCCGTTTCTTAGGAATGCGGCGCACTGTGATCTGTTGCTGAGGATACTTGAGCGCGTGCGGCGGCGATATCGCCTTGTGGTTCTGGGGTATGTGGTTATGCCGGAGCATGTTCATCTGTTGGTTAACGAACCGCAGCGGGAGACGCTCTCTACGGTCATAAAGGCGTTGAAATTGGGGTTTGTGCGGAGCCTCGCTTGCGCCCCAAGGTCTCGCAAAAGCGGCGAGACCCGGGGCACCCAGTTGTTTCCTAAGCGATACTGGCAGGCCAGATTCTATGACTTTAATGTTTGGACGGAACGGAAGCGCATCGAGAAGCTGCGGTATATCCATCGTAATCCGGTGACGAGGGGACTGGTCGCTTCGCCCGAGCAGTGGCCTTGGAGCAGCTTTCGTTGGTATAGCCTTGGGGAGGTGGGTCCGGTTCGGATCAACGATACGGAGATTCTGGTGATGAAAATCCGAAGGCGCGTGAGTTGATTAGCTCCTTCCCAGGTCTCGCAACACCGGCGAGACCTGGGGCACTCAGCGCCGTTACGTCTTACGGACTCGCGGCGGTGGAGAGTAGTCTTCGATGATGCCGTAGAGGTCGAAGCGGCCGCGCTTTTGGAGCGGGGCGGGGGCGCGATCGTGGAGAAGATGCCAGGCTTCGCGGTAGGGTTCCCACTGGTTGAGCTTGTCGCCGGGGACGGCGCGGATGGCGAATCGGCCGGCGGCCTGGGCTGAGGGGATGATGTACCAGATGTCTTTGGGGATGTAGTAGACGGCGAGGTAATCGAAGTCGGATTGCTTGTAAGTGCGGTCTGGGTACTTGCCGTGAAACAGGCTGGCGACGAAGTTGCCGGGCTTCAGATTGTTGGCCGAGTAGAAAGAGGATTTGATCTGGATGCTGATGAAGCGTCCGCCGACGTCGAGGACGACGTCGTAGGGGGCGGCATCGCCCAGAGGCTTGGCGGCTTGAAAGCCTAGTTCGGTGGCTTTTGCCATAAAACGGAGCTCGGCCCATTGGCCGCGCTTTTTGTGGTTGCGAATATCCATACCGGAAGTTTTCACATGTTGTTTCTCCCAATAGAAAAGGCGCGGCTGCGCGCCGCGCCTGTGAGTTACACTCTATATATCTAGAATAGCATTTTGCAGGGGGTAAGTGAGACACGGTTTTGAAGTTTATATTTGGAATGGGATCATCGGCTTAGAAAGAATTAGTTACTAAGTCGCTATTGACAGAATTCTGTGGAAAACGAGGTTTAGGTCCTTCGGGCACGCCACGTTGACCATACCTCCCAGGCAGCGTCCAAACTAACAGGAGAGTGTCGGGTGAAATTGTTTCGGATACTTTTGCTTATCGTTGGCTGCTATATGACGGCAGCCGCTTCTACGTCTACCGTGGAACAGGACACGCAGTCTCTTCTGGCGATGCATGCGCGTGACCGGCAGGCCCATCTGAAAGGCGATGCTGATCTGCTGGCGACGGGCATGGCGGATCCGTTCATCAATGTGGCGCATGGCAAGGTTGAGACCATCCCTCGCGAGCAGATGCGGCAACACTTCGCGCAGTATTTTGGGCAGGTCAAGTACTCTTCGTGGGAGGATTCGGCTCCGCCGAAAGTCTTTGTTTCTCCCGATGGGCGGATGGCATGGATGGTGATTGAGATCAAGGCCCGGCTTAGCGATCGCAGTGGCGCACAGGCCGGAATCGAGCGCGAGTTTATCAGTTCATGGATCGCGACTTTCGAGAAGCAACACGGAGAGTGGCGCGGGGTGGGGATATCGTCGGCGGTGGAGGACATCAAATAGCACGGGGCGCTCTTATTCTTTCACCCGCGTCTGGTCGGTGATCCAGTTGACTTCCCAGGTCTTGCCACCATCGTCGGAGAAGGATTGCTCGAAGTGCGGCACAGCGTTGAGGTTGGTCCAATCGAAGCGAATCAGGATGGTCTTGCCGTTAATTGTGTCCTGGGCGAAGAACTGGCCGTGGCCGTCCTTGAACTCGCCGACTTGAGGCGGATCGAGGACGCCGATTTTCTGGTTGGCCCAGTAGAGCCTCCACTGATGCGACTGCGGATTGTAGACGCGCAGGGTGAGGCCTTCGATGTGGCCGCCGGGGCCGTCGAGGTCGACCTCGTCGATGGAGGCGCCGTCGTAAATCTTGCGGCAGACGCCGGTGCCGTCGAATTCGACCCAAGCCGTGGAACCGGTTAAGGGATGCAGGCGGCGCTTCAGGTGAAATTTCCAGGAACCGATGAGTGGGTCGAAATCGTGTTGGCCATCGCGTTCGGCGGGCTTCGGCGCGTCTGGAGTTTGCTGTGCGCGAAGAGGCTGCAAGATTACAAACAAGCTCCACAGCAGGAGAGAAGTCCGAAGGGGTTTGAGGTTCATCACTGCCTCCTTTAATTCGTTAGTTAGGACCAGGCGAGCGGAAACATAACTGAACCGGCAAGTGCATGTGCTAACAACGAGTAAAAACAAGTAAAAAATTGTGAAGAAGCTGAGCGCAGGAATTGGACGCAGAAAAAGGAAAGGCCGCGAGTTTCCTGTTGCCAGTCAGTCACGCAGCCTACCACAGAAAAACGACCACAGAGAGCCATTGCACCTCCCACATCTATCGTGCCGCGGTCCCTGGGTTTTATGATATCTCCATGTTGAGGATATGGCCTGGGTACGTCTGTGATGGGGGCTGCGGCACTATGTGATTGCGGTCACGTTAGACGGCGGCGGCGTGGGCGCTGATTTTCGTTTCGTTGCCAGACTGTCGTTCGACGACGCGAAGCTCTTTTTCCAGCGAGGAGAAGCGTTGCAGGATTTCGTGCATGCGCAGCGCCATGTTGCGGACGGTTTCGATCTGCGCGCGAGCGGCTGCGGAGAGCGATCCGGGTTCGACCAGCAGCAACTCGGAGTTGCCCAGCATTGAGGTCAGGGTGTTGTTCAGCGTGTGCTGCATTTCGAGCATGTAGCGGCCAAGGGTGGCTTGCCGCTCCAGTAGCGCGTTCTGCTGTTCGGCACGGCGGGCGTGGAACTCCGCGGCGGCGCGATGCAGTACTTCCGTGGCTACCAGCACCACCATCTCCAGCCAGTTTTCCTGCTGGCGCACCACCACGACTCCGGGCCAGCAGTCGCGGACCGATTGAATGGCGCGGGCATCGTCGGAGACGAACAGCACGCGCTTGCCGGCAGCGTCCATGGCTTCCATCACTACGGCGAGGGCTTGGGGACGGATGCGTCCGGCGATGGCCAACTGAAAGTTTTCGGGATCGAAGTCGAGGCACACATCACTGCTCATCATGGTGAACGCCGGCATCTTGCGCTCGGATTGCCAGCGGCTGGTGATGACAACCGGGAAGTACGGGTCATCCGAAATAATCAGTACAGTGGGTTGGTCCACAGTGTCTTCTCGATGTTCAGGCCGTCTACGATTCGGTGGTGTCGTCGCCACTCTGAGGATCAGCCTCGTTCCAGTCAGCGGTCTGACGGGAGACTTCGAATTCCGCTGCGTCGGCGGGAGCCTTGTTGGCCTGAACTCCGGCGGCAGCCGCTTTGGCTTTCTTGTTCCCCATCTGATTCTTCTGCAGAGCATGGTCAATCACGTTGCGAAGGTCAACCAACATACGCAACGGCTGCCCCGATGAATATTCGGCGTGGAACATTACTTTCCAGGATTGGCAGATCATGCGCAGGCGTGCGATGGGCTCTTCGGCGGAGAATTGCGCCCGCCGGCAATCGAGGGTGGTGACTCCGGTCGCTTCCAGTTCGCGCAAGCCGTCGGAGATGGCGTTGAGGTCTCCATGCATCAAACGGAAGAACACGCGCCGCATCAGAAAGCTGAAGCGGGTGAAGGACGCCATGGCGGCCGGGGTGTAGTAGTTTTCTTCCGACGAAGCTTTGAGCTTGCGGGTTTTATCCAACACCTTGCTGCTGAGCAATTCGCTCAGGGTCTTGCAGGCGTTGGCCTCGGTCATTAAGTCCGCAAGCGACGCCAGCCAGCCGGGCATGGTAAGGTCCGCGGTCCCCAGCACCGGCTCCAGCACCTGTGCAACGTACTGGACATCGACATCAGCGTCTTCCAAACGGGATGGCGCGGCCAGCGAAAAATACTGCACCAACAGAAAGTCGACTTTGTCGCGGTCAGTGTCGGAGTGCGGGGACTTATGCAAGTGGTGCAGCAGTAGATTGCGCAGAGCCTCCTCGCCGGCGAGGGCGCTGGTCTGGAGGAACTGGCGCAACTGATATACCTGGATGCGCTGGTCCATGTCGAGAAACCACTGCCGGGCCTGCTCGACGGATTCCTGCGGCGGGGTGGTCTGACCGGCTTCGAGGTCATTGCAGACCGGCAATTCGATTACGAACTCACGGCCCAAGGCGGCGTACAAGGGGTAGAGCTGCAGGGCGTCTTTCCACTCCGTAGCGAGATTTTCTATAGGTGATGTCATGGTTTCACGATCCAGTTGGCAACTTCCCCGGTGAAACGGGCGGCCACCGCTCGGCGTCCACCGTTACATTGCAGCGCAATCACGCAGGCTTCGGTGTCGAGAGTGCCGTCGGAGTTTCGCAGGCGCAGTTTGTCGGCGAACTCGAGGGGCAGGGTTGAAGCGAAGAGCACTTCTTGGGCAGTGCCGAACTCGATGACAGTGCTTTCGCTGGTGGTGCTAGTGGCATCGCCGAGGCGAGTCAAGCGTACCGGGATGCGCACCGGCGTGGCGTTGGGAAAGAACTTCGCCAGTTTGGTGGTCGAGCTTTCGCGAGTTAGTGCAGACGCGGCGGCTGGCTTGGACATCGATTCCCCCAGAAATGCCAATGCAGGCCGGGGTTCCTGAGTCTGCCGGTTAGCATGGACTCAAGGACCCGGACCGCATCGCGGGGATGAAGAGTGCACGAACGCGGCCAAAGTATGCGGTGGCCGGCGTGGAGCTAACTGCATCTTTGGCAATACGATAGGCTTTGGTCTTACTTTGGGCCGAGACTAATCTTGGGGGATTGGTGTCTCAGATTGATATGGCGTCTCACGCGCGTCGACCCATAAGCGCTAACCTAAAGGCTAGAGATAGCTCCGGTTTTGCCCGTCACGCGGGTGGAACCGCACTAGCTACACCTCGCATGATCTGACGCGAGCCAGCGTCAAGCTATCACGCTACGGTAGGTCCAGGTCGAGAGCGTAGATTTCGCTGGTACCCAGGTCGCGCGCGAAAAGGCCGGAGCCGTCGGGAGCGACGCCGCTCCAGTGCGCCGGCTACAGGGCTGCTATAGCGATGCAGGTCCTTCAAATCGACTAGGAGTTCCGAGCGGGTTTGGCCAACCTTGACCCGGCGAAATGTGGGACGGTCGGTGAAGGTGTTGTCATAGTAAAGATAGCTTCCATCGCGCGACCAGTTGGGATAGCCGATTGCGCCCGGTTCATTGACCCAGTCCGACCACTTCTGGGTCTTGAAGCTGTAAAGAAGGAGTTTCAGGGAGTCGGCCGTGAGGCAGCCAGATACTGGCCGTCGGGCGACCAGCGTGGACTGAACAGGTTCTCTGAGCCGGGGATGGTAGAAAGCTGGTGGGTCGCCAGGTCCACGATGTGGATCGCCAGCGGTTCGGACGATCCAGTTTGCTGGGTGCGACCGAAGGCGATCTTCTTGCCATCGGGGGACCAGGTCGCGTCCACCTGGGTGTGAGTTTCGGAGAGCATTTCCTGGGGCGTGCCCCCTTGGGCAGAGATCAGGAACGCCTTCCAGGGCTGGCCTGGTTGAGCGTCGATATAGGCGATCTGGGTACCGTCGGGAGACCAGCGCGGTAAGCCGGCGAAAACTGGCGGATAGGTGAGCTGCAAGCGATCGCTGCCGTCCGCACGGGAGCGCCAGAGCGATTGCTCGGGGTAGGAAACATAGGTGACCCATTGGCCGTCGCGGGAGAAATCCAGTTCCCCGACTGAGATCCCCGAAAGAAACGGCACGAATTGACGGGACTTGGGATCGTAGCGGACGAGTTCCCCGCGATTCTGTACCGCGTCGACAAAGAGTTTCTTGCCATCCGGGCTGGGTACGAGGGCATTGAAGGCCAAGGGGCCGGTGGTTAGTTGGAAAGGCGCGGAAGATCGCCGGTGAAACAGGCCGGCGGATTCGCGCATGGCCCAAACGTTGGGGCCGCTCAAGAAGAAGTAGTAGCGGCCATCCGACGTCCAGACGCCGCAGCATTCTTGAGGCGGGTTGTGCCCTCCTGGGCGCAGGGGATGAAGATCGCTGCCATCGGACCGAATCTCCCAGATCGAGACAGAGTTGTTCTCCGGCATTGTGATGTCGAAGCGAATGCGGGTGCCGTCCGGGGAGAAGGCGGGCCTCACGGGGAGTGCCTGAAACGGTAATCAGCTTTTTCGGATCGGTACCATCGGCGTTGGCCTGGAATATGTCGGAGCCGTTGAAAAATACGAGGTGGCGGCCGTCAGGAGACCAGGTGGCACCATGAGCGACAATATCGGCGAGACGGCGAGGAGCTCCGGAGGGAAGGGGCAGAGTCCAAGATCGGAAATTCCGTTCGCAGTGCCCACCGAACTGGCCACCAAGAGTTGAGTGTGATCGGGTGAAATGTCGATGGCGTGTGCGTTGGCAAACGGAGTGGGAAGGGGCGAGGTTTCGCCGCCAGCGGCGGAAGCCTGAACAATCCGGCTCGCATCCGTTGCTTCATCCATGTAGAGCCGGGAGCCATCGGTGACCAGGTTGCCTTTGGGGATACCGTCGCGTGTGAGTTGCGTGGTGTTGAGCACTCTGGGTGGAGGCGGCGAAGAATTGAGCCAGGCAAATGCCGCGGCAATAGCAGCGACTACGCACGCGATCGCCGCGGGCCAGAGCCAGCGCGGCCTGTGAGCATGCCGCGGAGCGGGTACGGCTTCGATCTTTCCCGACGTGGTGTCGCGCCGCAGCCGCTTCAGGTCGGCTCTGACCTCGGCCGCGGACTGACAGCGAACGTCGCGGTCTTTCTCCAGAGCCTTGTTGATGATCCGCTCCAGCTCGGCGGGTACGTCGGGATTCAGGCGGACCGGAGTTACGGGGGCGCGTTCGAGAATGGAGTTGAAGATCAACGGCTGAAGTTTCGCCGCGAAAGGGCAGCGTTCCGGTACACATCTCATACAGGACCGCGCCGAAGGAGAACAGGTCGGTGCGAGCGTCGAGTTCCTTTCCTCTGACCTGTTCCGGAGACATATAAGCGACGGTGCCCAGCGCACTGCCGGGACTGGTGAGATGTTCCTCGGACGCGATGGTTGCCGCGCTAAGGGCAACGCTCTCCGGCTTGAGAGTGACTTTCGCGAGCCCGAAGTCAAGAATCTTCGCCTGGCCTCGATTGGTGACGAAGATGTTGGCGGGCTTGATGTCGCGATGGACGATGCCTTTGGCGTGAGCAGCATCGAGAGCGTCGGCGATTTCGGTGCCGAGCTCGCAGCACGGTTTCGATCTCCAGCGGCTTGCCAGCGATACGGTGCCGGAGGGTCTGCCCTTCCAGCAGTTCCATGGCGATGAATGTGCGTCCGGCGACCTCGTCGATTTCGTAGATGGTGCAAATGTTCGGGTGGTTCAGAGAGGACGCAGCTTTGGCTTCGCGCTGGAAGCGGCTGAGGGCCTGCGCGTCCTGGGCGAGTTCGTCGGGCAGGAACTTCAGCGCGACGTGACGGCCAAGCTTCAGGTCTTCGGCCTTGTAGACCACGCCCATCCCGCCGCCGCCTAGCTTCTCCACGATGCGGTAGTGCGAGATGGTTTGGCCGATCATCGGGAAGCGTCCCTTCCAAGTTGCATCATCTTACGAATACGGCATCCGCCAGTCAACGAATGACGGCCCTCGCAGGATGTCGAAGCCAGAACACTTGCTTTGTGAGGGTAAACCGTGCAGGTGGAGAGATAACGCCCGGATAGTCGCTAACCGGAAGTGATTGCGGCGGCTGAGATGGGGCGTCGCCCCCTACTGCAGCGCCGAACTGCCCGTGGGCAGTTCATGTCTGCCGCCAATGTTGTAGCGCTTGAGCTTGCGGTAGAGGGTGGCACGGCTGATGCCAAGCATTTTGCCGGCCATGACTTTGTCGCCTTTCACTTGCTCGAAGACGCGCTCGATAGTAGCGCGTTCAATATCTTCGAGGTCGTTAGAGGAGAGTACAGCTGAGTTGCCCACTCCGCTGGCTTCCTGGGTGGGAGAAGCCGAGGCGATACTCGGCGGCAGATCGCCGATGTCGATGGTTCGCCGGTCACCCAGCGCCACCGCGCGTTCCACGCAGTTCTCGAGTTCGCGCACGTTGCCGGGCCAGTCATATTGCAGCAGGCATTTCATCGCGGAGTTAGTGACCTGCATCGCACTGCCCTCGGCGTAGCGATCCAGAAACCAATGCACCAGCATGGGAATATCTGAGCGCCGTTCCCGCAGCGATGGCAGATGCACAGTGACAACGTTGAGGCGGAAATAGAGATCTTTGCGGAAAGTTCCGTTGCGATATTCCGCCTCCAGATCACGGTTGGTGGCAGCGATCACACGAACGTCGACTTTGCTGCGTTGGTTACTGCCGACCGGGCGAACTTCTTTCTCCTGCAAGACTCGCAGGAGCTTGGCTTGCATCTCCAGCGGCAGTTCGCCAATTTCGTCGAGAAAGATCGTGCCCCCGTTTGCCGACTGGAAGAGGCCAGTCTTCGATCTGAGCGCGCCGGTGAAGGCTCCCTTTTCGTAGCCAAACAATTCGCTCTCGATCAGCGTCGGAACCAGCGATCCGCAATCCACAGCCACGAACGGCCGATTGGCGAAGGAGCCGCGGAAATGAATGGCACGAGCTACCAATTCTTTACCGGTGCCGCTCTCCCCTGCGATCAGGACCGGAGTGCGAGTGTCCTTCAATCTGGAAACCACGCGCAACACGTCTTGAATTTTGGCTGAAGACCCAACGATGCCATGCAGGTCGGTCTCGGTATCCACGCGTTCGCGGAGGAACTGGTTCTCTTCCACCAGGCGCACTTTCTCGGCCATGCGGCGCAGGAAAAGGCGCAACTCTTCCAGCGGAGAAAAAGGTTTTCCGATGTAGTCGTAAGCCCCGAGCTTCATGGCTTGCACTGCGGTCTCGACGGAACCGTGGCCAGTCATCACCGCGACTTCGGTGCGGGGAAGGAGCTTCTTTACTCTTTCCAGAAATTCGAGGCCTGACATATTGGGCATCACCATGTCAGTCAGCACCATGTGGGCGGGCTGCTCTTCGAGCAGGGCGAGTGCGGTCTCGCCGCTGTTGGCCTCGAGGCAGGTAAATCCCAGGGCCTCGCCCACAGTCATGCAAAGTTTGCGGATGCTTTGTTCGTCATCCACGATCAAGAGACGGATACGTAAATCTTCGCTCATGGCGCCTTCCCCATGGTCTTTTCCACCACTGAAATGAATTGCTGCACTCGAAATGGCTTCTCAACACACGGCGCACCGGTCTGGCGCAACGTGGCCACGGTTTCTTCGTTGGCAATGTCTCCAGTGATGAAGACGATGCGGTGGGCAAGTTCGGGACAATTTCTCGCCAACCAGGCGTGGACATCGGCGCCGTCAACTCCGCCAGGTGTGCGCATATCGGAAACTACACCCAGGAATTTCTCTGACGCCAGCAAGCGCAAGCCTTCCGCTCCAGACTCAGTGCAGACCACGCTATAGCCATTACGTTCCAAGGCCGCGCGGACGTAAGCCATCACTGCCGGCTCATCCTCGATGAGCAGCACGGGCAGGTAGGCGGGCTTGATGGCGGTTGTGCTCATGGCCGGGTCACCGCGACTATCGCGCCCACTGCGAGGGCGGGCAGGCGCACGGTGAAGGTCGCGCCTTCGCCGTCGGCATTGTTATGGCAAGCGATGTCGCCCCCGTGTTCGTGCAAGATGCCATAGCAAATACTGAGCCCGAGGCCGGTGCCCTTGCCCACGTCTTTGGTAGTGAAAAACGGATCGAAAATGCGATCGGGAGACGAAATGCCCTGGCCGTTGTCGCGAAAGGTCACTTCAACCAAGCTGCCGCAGTTGGCGCTCCTGATCTCAATTCGTGGTGGCCGCCCGGTATCTCGGACTGCGTCGTAGGCGTTATTGAGAATGTTGAGGAACACCTGCTGCAGTTGATGAGAGTCGCCGATCACCTGCTGGAGATTTTCGTCGAGGTGCTCAACGACTTCCGCCCCCCGGCTGCGGAAGTCGTAAGCGCGCAACTGCACGGTGCGATGAAGGATGGCATTGAGCTGCACCGGACTCTTCTGTGGCGGCATCTGCCGCGCAAAGCTCAGCAGGTTCTGCACAATCTGCTTGGTGCGTTGCGCCTCCTGCAGGATCACTCGCAGATCTTTGCGCGCGGCGTCCGGCATTTCCGGATTCTCCAGCAGAAGGTCGGTAAAGCCCAGAATGGCAGTCAGCGGATTGTTGACTTCATGGGCGACGCCTGAGACCAACTGTCCCACCGCCGCCATCTTTTCCGCGTGCATCAGCTTGGCCTGCAGGGTGGCAGCGTCAGTGATGTCACTCATGACTACGACAATGCTGGTCACAGTTCCCTGCTCGTCCCGCATGGGACTCAGATTTACTGAGAAGCGTCCCACCTCCTGGCCGCGCAGGATCTGCAATTCAAGATTGTCCACCTGCTGCCCGGTCAGGGTGGTGGCGAAAGCTTCGGCCAGGACCTGGCGACGCGGGGGGCTAATCAGTTCTTCCAGAGGCCGACCCAGGAGTTGATGCTGCTGGTAGCCCATTTCATACCAGCGGCGGTTGGCATAGCTGATGAGACCGCCGGTATCCGCCACCAGGATCAGGCTCTGAGTGTGGTTCAGGATTTTTCCGGAGAAGTCGCGTTCGCGATGCAATTCAGACTGAAACGTCTTAAGTCCGCTGATGTCGAGCATGACGCCGCGGTACTGCGTGGTGCGGCGCTGTGCGTCCCGGACAGCGAAGGCGTTGACCAGGACGTGCACGGTGGTTCCGTCCAGGCGGCGCAGGGTTTGCTCCTGGTTTCGGGCCGCACCGTGTTGCTGCATCTGCTGGGTAAACTCTTCGTACTGCCCGGTTGAAAAGCATAGCTGGGAGCGGATGTCGGCTTGCAGAAGCTCTTCCCGGGTGCCGTACCCGAGCATGCGCACCAGCGCGTCGTTGACTTCGACGAAACGCCCCTCGGGGGTGGCAAAGAATACGCCTTCCTGAATGTTGTCAAACAGTTCGCGGTAGCGGCGCTCGGCTTCGCGGCGGTCGGTAATGTCTTTCAGGACGTGGATGGTTTGCAAGCCTTCGCTGGTGGCGCCGTGAACCCGCGAAGTAGCGACGATGTAGGTGCGGTCGAGCACCGGGAGCACATATTCGTCCGCCGTGGTGTCGTCCATCGGCGAACGGCAGAAGGGGCAGGAACGAGGAGGGGCTTCATCCTCGGTCACCATGAGCCCACTCATGTTGACGCCGATCAGTTCCTGGGGCTGAACGCCGATGAAATCGGCAAGCGAACGATTGACCCGCAGGACTTTGTCGAACTGGTCGTGAGCGACAATGAAATCGGTGATGGCATCGAAGATCTCGATCCAGTGCCGGTTTGCCTGGTGCATCCGGGTAAATAAGCGGGCATTTTCCAGAGCGATGGAGGCGTGTGCGGCCACAGCTTGCAGCAATTGCTGGTCACTGCGTTCCAAGGGCTTTTGGCGGTTGGCCAGGCACAGCACACCTACCAGTTCTCCGGACGAACCCTGGAGGCGAACCAAGCTGCAGTCTTTCCAACCCAGGCCGGAACTGACTTCGCTTCCCAAGAGATCGGTGGCGTCGCCACACACGACTGCGTCGGCTTTGCGGGCCAGACTGTTCGTAAGAGCGTCCTCCAGGCTATGCAGCAAGGCGTCCATACGACCGTTGGTGACTGAATTTCCATGCAGGGCCACGATTTCCAGCCCCTGACTCTGCTTCACCGCCAAAGCCGCCATCTGAGCTTCCATCAGGTCGGCGGCCCGGGTAACGAAACTTCGGGCAAACTCGGGAAGCTGAAGCTGGGAATTGAGCTCGAGAGCCAGCGCCATCAAGGATTCAGCGCGGCGACGGTGCTGTTCGGACAAATGAAGGTTGCGTGTAGACTCCAGCGCCACCGCGACCTGCGCCGCCAGCACCCTGGCAGAACGAATATCCGACTGCGAAATACCGGTTCGATCCAGCCGATCCAGCACTCCAAACATTCCCAACACTTCGCCATGGGTATCCAACAGAGGCACGGTCAGCATCTGCTTGACATTGAACCTAGCGAGGGCGTCCCGGTTGGCCCCGGGGACTTGCGAGGCATCATCGCACCAGAAGACATCGCGGTTAATCAGAGCGCGGGTGGTGGGTCCTTCCGGCAAGACCAGTTCCAGTCGTTCGGTCTTGCCGCGTTCGGCCCCCCAGCGGATGTGAAATACGCCTTCTTCCAGCAGACCGAGGAATGCGCGATCGAACCCCAGGAGATCAGCGGCGCGCACAGCGAAGCGTTGCATGAACTGGTCAAGATCGCCGATCGATCCCAGTTCCGATGAAATATCGAGCAGTTGCTGCAACTCCTTAGCCTGCGCTCGTGCGGTGCCACAAAGTTCGGCGTTGGCAATGGCCACTGCTCCAAAGCCAGCGACCGCTGCCAGCAAAGACTTCTCTTCCGGGCGGAAGGCGCCTTGCTGCCGGGGATAGACCAAAACGGCTCCTTGGGCGCGGGAAGTGCGAATGGGAGCCGCCAACAACATTCCAGCGGGGACTAACTCGCTTAGAGCATGGGTGACGGGATCGATGGCCACAGCGATGACCTCGCCTGCGGCCAGGGCTCGTGCGGTGAGATCGGCGGCGAATTGCAGGCCCTTGCGGTCGTAACGAGCGCGCACCGCAGCGGCCAATTGGGGAGATTCTGCCCCCACCGCGTGCAGCTGCACGGTAGTTCCCTCCCGCAAGAGGATGCAAACCAGGCGCGTGTTCAGCAGCATGCGCAGATGGGCGGCAACCGCCTCGGCTACCGTCGAGGTGTCCGGCATGCCGTGGACTGCATGGGCAACCTCGGTCAGAATTTCGGCCCGGCGGTGCTCCTCACGAGAGAGTTGAGTCAAACGGTTGGCTTCAAGCAGGCTACCCAGTTGGCCGGCCAGAATGGTGGCCTTCATCGCCAGGTCGTCGTGGAAGAAGTCGGGATCCGAAGCACTCAGGAAAACCGCGGCGCCAATGACCTCGTTTGCCACCACCAACGGCGCCGCCATCATGGATTTAGCATGGAACTCGCCCGCCATGGGATAGCGGTTGGGATCCACACGGTTCACGTAGACTGTCCGGCGCTGACGAACCGCCTCAATGGCGACGGCACTTTCTTGCGCCTTCAAGCGCCGGCCGCGAAAGTCCTCCGCCAGCAGACCGTCCGCTTCAGAAGCGACCAGCTCATCTGGTGGACTGACGCGCCAGAAATAGGTGCCATCCACCTGAAAGAATTCGCGGGTGCTGCGGCAGAACAGTTGAATCACAGAACCGGAGGAGGTACCGTCCGCCATCGCTTCGGAAAATTGCAACAGCAGTCTTTGAAACGCTTCTTCGCCATGGTGAAGAGCGATTTCGGTCGACGTGATATGTCCGGTTTGCATAGTAGATAACGGAATCAGTTACAAGTAATTGAATATAATGGGAAAATAGTCCACAATCTCAATTTGAGTCAAGTCTAATAGAGTTGGGAGTGCCCAAGTATGAACGTCGGGCGGAAACCTCGACTCTCCTCGCTCCGTCCGTCTCACTCTGAGAGACCGAGCCCTTCCTGAGACAGGAAATCCATCAAAGTGGAACCCGCCAGTTTGCGAGCAGAAATCCCTATATTGTTGATATTTATAGATGTTATTACTTTTTCCCGTCGTAACCTGAGTGTTCCCAAGGTTGGCAGAGGCATTGCACCTGAAGTTACGACCAGATGTGTCTTTGAGGAGGAGGATCGTGCATTTGCGAGGGCCCACGAGGTGCAAAGCGGTTGCGGTATCGGCCCTGTGGGTAGCGTTGCTGGGTTTGGGGGGACTGATTCCAGAGCGGGCCTTCGCCCAAGGGGAACTAACGCGCAAGGTGAAGACCAGAGTGTCTCCCACCTATCCGGAGCTGGCACGTCGCATGAGCATCCGCGGCACGGTCAAGGTGATTGTGGTGGTTTCCCCTAACGGAAACCTGAAGGATGCCAAGGTGGTGGGAGGAAATCCGGTTCTGGTGAACGCCGCCCTGGACGCAGTGAAGAAATGGAAGTTTGAACCGGCGCAGGAAGAAAGCACCGGGACGGTGGAATTCACTTTTCAGCCTAACCGGACAGCGGAGTAGGCAACACCCCGCGAGGTGAACTGGGCAGGTAAGCGGAGGAATGGCAATGACGATTGGCAAGAAACTCTATGTAAATTTTGGCGCTGTTCTGGCGATGGTGGTGGTGCTGTTCCTCGTCAATCTAGTGGCGGTGCAACGGGAGCACAGCGCCAAGGCCGCAGCCTCGCAGGCGTTGCAGATGGCGCAGACCAACGACAAGATCCGTTTTCAGATGATGCAGAACCGCTTGTACCTAAGCAACTATCTGCTGAGTGGAGATACGCGGGAAGTAGAGAGGTTGAACGACGGCTTGCGCATCCTGCAGGAGGCGCTGCAGAACGCCCAGAATCTTGCGAATTCGGAGCAGCAGAAGGCGGCGTTGGCAAAGGTACAGGCGAGCGAACAGAATTGGGCCCGGGACTTTGCCACACCGCTGATGGACAAACGTAAAGACGTCGACAGTGGCAACGCGACGGTGGCTGAGTTGCAGATCTTCTACCTGCAGAAAGATGCTTCTTCCTGGGTCAAGGCTGCCACGGAGTCGCTGGAAGTAGCGGACCAGGAAAACACCAAGGTCCTGGAGGCCCGCCGGAAGTCTGATGAAACCGCAGCCACCGCCACCATCGTGATTGCTTTGTTCAGCACCCTTCTGGCGCTGGCGTTGGGCATTGCGATCGCCTATTCCACCGCCAATTCCATCACTGAACCTCTGCGAAACCTGATGAAGGTGGCGCGGCAAATCGGAAATGCCGGCGATCTGGAACACGAAATCGACGTCAATCGCCGCGATGAGATCGGCGAGTTGTCGCGAAGCTTTGCGGCCATGGTGACATACCTCAAAGAGATGGCGGCAGTTTCCGAAGCCATCGCGGGTGGAAACCTGAACGTGGAAGTGCAGCCACGATCGAAGAATGACACTTTGGGCAAGGCCTTCGTCAGCATGATCGAGGGTCTCCAGAGCCTGGTGCGCAACGTACGCGATGCCGCCTCGCAAGTGGCCAGCGCTTCCAATCAGGTGGCCGGCGCCTCCGACGAATCCGCCAAAATCAGCCTGCAGACTTCATCGGCCATCGACGAGGTCACCAGCACCATGCACGAAATGAGCGTGAACGTGCAGAACATGGTGAAGAGCACGCAAACCCAGGCCTCAAGTGTCAGTGAAACCTCCGCCTCGATCGACGAGATGGTGGCCTCGATTCAGCGCGTGGCTGACACCGCGAAGGTTCTTCTGGACATCTCCAACCGCTCCCGCGAGGAAGTTCATAGCGGCATCTCCACCATGGAAAAGGCCACCGATGGATTGAATCGCATTAACACTACGATCCAGTCCTCCGGAGAGATCATCGACGTACTGGGTCAAAGAGCGGACGACATCGGAAAGATCATTGAGGTCATCGATGACCTGGCCGAACAAACCAACCTGCTGGCGCTCAACGCTGCCATCGAGGCGGCACGCGCCGGCGAGCACGGGTTGGGCTTTGCCGTGGTCGCCGATGAGGTCCGGAAGCTGGCGGAAAAATCCGCTCAATCGACCAAGGAAATTTCGGACCTCATTCAAAGCATCCAGAAAGAGGCCCGCAAAGCGGTAGAGAACATGAACCGCAGCACCGGGATCGTCAATGAAGGACTGGGGCTGGGACAGGAACTCAATACCGCGCTGCGCAAGATTTCCAACGTGGTCACCGAGGTATACAAGTTTGCGCAGGAAATTGGCGCGGCCACCAACGAACAGTCGCACGGGTCGGCACAGATCGCCCGCGCCACCACCCGCTTGAACGAAATCACCCACGAAATCAATTCTGCGGTGGAAGAGCAGGCCTCGGGAGCGCACGCGGTGGTCAAGGCCATGGAGAGAATGCGGGAACTGGTACAGCAGACCACTTCGGGTTCGACCGAATTGGCGGCCTCGGCCGAGCAGATGTCAAAGATGTCCCGTGACTTGCTCGACTCCATGGACCGTTTCGCTCTGGAGCAACTGGAGCGCGTGGTGGGACGGCGTATGGACAAATCGATGTTGGCCAATGCCCGCCAAGCCGCTGCCGGGACACAGGGTTAAGGTCAGAGGGAATGGAATGAACCGCGACTTGCACATCGTCGGCTTCCGGGTGGGACGCGAGACCTATGGCGCGCCCATCACTTCGCTGCACGAAATCGTGCGGGTTCCGGAAATCACAGCCGTACCCGATGCACCTGCATACATGGAAGGCGTGATCAATCTGCGCGGCAAGATCGTGTCGGTGCAGGACCTGCGCAAGCGCCTGGGAGAAACCAAGGTTGTGCCCCACCGCCGCAACCGCATTCTGGTGCTGGAGCATAACGGCAGGCTCTCCGGGTTGATTGTCGATTCGGCGTCGGAGGTGCTCAAGATTCCGGCGGCGGATGTAGAACCGTCTCCCACGGAGTTTCTGGAGGGTGGGTTGAAGTGCGTGACCGGATTAGGGAAACATCGAGGCCGCCTGATCATTTTGCTCGACATGACCCGGCTGCTGGATTTCAGCACTCAGCCCGGGCAAGGCGTCGCCGGCGACGCCAAGACCGAGGTTATGGCCGAGGTCAAAAGCGGTGCAACCGTGGCGAGGGGTACCGCAGCGTCCAAATAGCTGGAGAAAGATACCGAACGATTCATGGCCAGTCCTAGCGTGCAGATGCAACTTACGGAACCGGAATTGAAGCTGCTGCAAACGCTTGTCTATCAGGAGTGCGGCATGCATTTCGATTCGCGCCGCACCCATTTCCTCCAGGACCGTTTGCAGCGCCGGCTTAAGGAATGCCGCCTGGATTCGTTCTACAGCTACTATCGCCTCCTGATCAGCAACGAGGGAAAAGCAGAACTCACCAAGCTGCTGGAGAACCTCACGGTCAATGAGACCAGCTTCTTCCGCAACAAGGCGCAGCTGGACTTGTTCCACAAGCATGTTCTGGATCGGATGCTCCGTAACAAACAGGAGCAGAGATTCTTCTCACTGCGGCTGTGGAGCGCAGGATGTTCCACGGGCCAGGAAGCCTACACCATGGCCATGCTGGTGGCAGATGCGCTGTCTTACCACAGTTTGCGCAATCCTTCAGGGCAGGAGATGCCGCTACCCAAGCCTCTGGTTCCACCGCCCTGGAAGGTGGAGATCCTGGCCAGCGACATCAGTTACTCCGTGCTGCGGGCGGGACAAGAAGGTACCTATAGCGAACACCAGATGTCTGCGGTGGACTACAGCTATCGCCTGCGTCACTTCGACAAAGTGGGCGATCGCTATGCCGTGAAGAAATCCCTGAAGGAACTGGTCCATTTCGATTTTCACAATCTAAAGACCGAGTATCTGCCGCAACGCTATGACGTTATTTTCTGCCGAAACGTGATGATGTATTTCGACGAGGCAGAACAGAAACGGCTGATCGAAAAGTTCTGCCGTTGCCTGAACCCCGGCGGTTATTTGTTCGTGGGGCACGCCGAAAGCCTGCTGGGACTCACTGACAAATTCAACATGGTGTACCGCGAGACCGGAACCGCATATCAGAAGATTGAGGAGGTCCTGTGAGCCGGAGCCGGGACGAGCGCGGCGCGGAACTGCGGGCACTGTTCTTTGAGAGCTCGCAGGAATTGCTGCAGGCGCTGAATGAGGAGGCGTTGAAGCTGGAAAAGCATCCCGGCGATGGCGAGACGGTGCGCAGCATCCGGCGCATCGTGCATACGCTCAAAGGAGACGCAGCCGCATCCGGGTTCCAGGAACTGAGCGAAGTAGCGCACAAACTGGAAGACGCCCTGGCAGAGGAAACTACTGCCGGTCACGGTGCGCTGGCGGAAATTGCTTTCCGGGCGGCGGACCTGTTCGGTGAAATGTTGAGCGCGTACAGCAGTGAAACGAAACTTCCCTCCACTGCGTCTCTGCAAAAGATGATCCGCGACCTGACGAAGGCGCCAAAATCGGGAAGTTCTGAGGCCAGGAAAGGCAAGGCCTCGACGCCAAAACGAGCGGTGTGGACAGAATATGAAAAGCTTTCGATGCAACGCGCCGCAGACCAAGGCAAGCAGCTCTATCACGTTCGTGTGCAGGTCGACCCTGGATGCGCCATGCCCATTGCGGCCCGGCAGCTCGTACTCAAGGCACTCAGCGAAATAGGAGAGGTACTAGGCTCCCGGCCGGAGGCGGCCTCCATAGAAGCTGCCAAACAAATCCATGTGCTGCTAGCGAGCGACAAGCCGGCCCAGCTTCTGTCCACAAAGTGCCAGATCCCCACGATCGTTTCGCGGGCCCAGGTGGATGCCATCGAACTACCTTCGCAGCAGCCTGTACCAGTGGAGGCGAACACCTCTGCGCCGGCCGACCGGGCAGACGGCCGCATCTGGCTCCGAGCGGCAGCCGCGCTCGGAGGCAGAGGAAAGTGGGGAGGGTTCCTCTCACGGAGATGAAAGCGTCACGCGGGGCGGAGCAGCGCATACGGAGAACATCCTGCGGGTGGATGCCGAGCGCATCGACAACCTGCTCAATCTGGTGGGCGAGCTCATCATCGGCAAGTCCATGCTACAGCGGACGCTGAATGAGTTCTCCCAACACCATCCCAAGGATTCGACACGCAGCCGTTTCGCGGATGCCATGGCATTCCAATCTCGGGTGCTGACTGATCTGCAACGTTCGGTGATGAAGGTCCGCATGGTCCCGGTGGAGCAACTGTTCCGGCGGTTCCCCCGCATGGTACGCGACGTTGCCAAACAGTGTGGCAAGGACGTGGAACTAAGGTTGAGCGGACAAGAGACGGACCTCGACAAGGGACTGCTCGATGGCATTGCCGAGCCCCTGACCCACCTGGTGCGGAACGCCGTCAGCCACGGCATTGAGAAGGCGGAGGAGCGCGTCCGTGCAGGCAAACCCGCGCAAGGAATCATTCATCTGCAGGCCTACCACCAGGGCAACCAGGTGATGGTCGAGATCAGCGACGATGGCCGCGGCATCGATGTCCAGAAGGTCAAGGCACGCGCCCTGCAGCAGGGACTGTGGAGCGAGCAGGAATCCGGTACGCTCGACGAAGCCACCGCCCTCAACCTCATATTCCGGCCCGGTTTCAGCACCGCAGACGAGATCACAGAAATCTCTGGACGCGGGGTCGGTTTGGACGTAGTGCAGAGCATCTTGCAGCGGCTGAAGGGCACGATTCAGATCGAAACTCGACCCGGCCAGGGCACAACGTTTCGATTGTGCCTTCCGCTTACTTTGGCAATTATCAAAGCGCTGCTGTTCCGCGTGGAACAGCGTCTCTATGCCATTCCCTTGAACGCCGTAGCCGAGATCGCGCGGGTACAGGAGTCGGACCTGCATCAAGTGGATAACCGCGAGGTCCTGCAGTTGCGCAACCGCACGCTGCCGGTGGTCCGTTTGGGAAACCGGACAACCGAGATCTCAGAACATCACCCTGCCGATCGTCGTCACGGGAAAATCTTTGTGTTGGTGACCAACCTGGGAGAACGCAAGCTGGGGCTATTGGTGAACGAACTGGAGGGCGAAGAGGAGTTGGTGATCAAGGCACTGGACGATCGCACGGTGGAGAGCGACCTGGTCAGTGGCGCTTCCATCCTCGGCGATGGGCGGGTAGTACTGATTTTGAATCTGGCTGCCATCGTCGAACGCTTTGCCAAGTCACGTCCAGGCACGGGGACTGGACCTGCGATGGGACTGTTGCTGTCTCACGCCGAACGCGTGCAAGCTGCACAGGCGAGTGCGGGAGGGCGGCCATGACCGAACCTGTCCGCGTCCTGGTCGTAGACGATTCGGCGCTAATGCGGAAGCTGATTCCGCAGATCTTGGCCACCGATCGATCGATTCAAGTGGTGGGCACGGCGATGGACGGCAATTTCGGTCTGAAAAAGATCGAAGAATTAAAGCCCCAAGTGATCACTCTGGACCTGGAGATGCCGGGCATGGGCGGTCTGGACATGCTGAAGGAGATCATGCGCGGGCACCGGCTGCCAGTGATCGTCGTCAGCTCCCACAGCGTTAACGGAGCTTCGGTGACGCTCAAGGCGCTGTCCATGGGGGCCTTTGATTTTGTGGCCAAACCGAGCGACGTTTCCGCGCGCATGCCGGAGATCGCTCATGAACTGATCTCCAAGATTAAGGCTGCTGCCCAGAGCCGGGGAATTCGGGTCTCCCCGCAGCCTCTGCCGTTTTCAAAGCCGGTCGAGAAAGCGGCACCCAATACCAAGCAACGCCCCACTCGAGTCGTCGCCATCGGCGTATCCACCGGCGGCCCGCAGGCCTTGCAGTACCTGTTGCCGCAGCTGCCCAAGGACTTTCCGGGCACAATTCTAGTGGTGCAGCATATGCCGGAAGGATTCACCGAAATGTTTTCCCGGCGTTTGGATGAAATCTGCGCCATCAAGGTCAAGGAAGCCCAGTCCGGAGATCTGCTGCTGGCGGGTCGAGCCTTAGTCTGCCCTGGCAGCCGTCACCTGAAGGTCAAGCGCCTGCCCCTGGGAGATGTTGTGGTACTGAGCGATGAACCGCGGGTAAACGGCCACCGTCCCTCAGTCGATGTGCTGTTCCGAAGCGTAGCCGAAGAGTTCGGCAAAAACAGCGTCGGCCTACTGATGACCGGCATGGGGGAAGACGGCGCTCAAGGCCTGGGACAATTGAAGGCTGCCGGCGGCATGACCATCGCGCAGAACGAGGAATCCTGCGTAGTTTTCGGCATGCCCAAAGCAGCCATTGAACGCGGCTACGCCGTACGCGTGGTGGCGCTTGAAGCGCTGGCCAATACTTTGCAGGCGCAATGCATGCCGGACCGCAAGAGTGCCGATACCGCAGAGGGCGGACGGGCCACTGGCGCGGGCAAGAGTTGAGTTTGTAAGTCCGGGCAATTGCCCGGACCAATCAGCAGATGGAGGTTGTTATATGGAGCAGTTCGTACCTGTAAAACGCAGCAAAGACGGTCAACCGGTCCGCTACCTGGTAGTGGACGATTCCGTTTTCGCTCGCAAGAACCTGGCCCGCATGATTGAGACTTTCGGTGGCCAGCTTGCCGGCGAAGCCGGAGACGGCATGACCGCCATCGCCGAATACGACCGAACCAATCCCGATATCGTGCTGATGGACATCACGATGCCACAAATGGAGGGGATCGAGGCTGCCGAAAAAATCGTGCAGAAGCATCCCGAGGCGCGTGTGGTCATGGTGTCATCGGTGGGATATCAGGAAAACATTGTGGCAGCACTGCAACGCGGCGCACGCCATTTCGTGCAAAAACCGGTGAAGCCCGAAGTGCTGTACGAAGTCATCAAGTACGTGATGGGAGATGACGGCACCGTGGCCCATGCTGCGGGCGCAGGAGACTGAAATGAAGATGGAGTTGATCCAGCCTTTCATCAACGCGGCAGACGCCGTGCTGGCGCAGGGACTGCAATGTCCCATGTCCGTCGGCAACCTCAGCATGGAAGAGGAAGCCTACCGGCGTAAGGGAATCGCAGCGCTGATCTGGGTGACCGGGGACATTGAGGGCCGAATCATCCTGGATCTCGATCCAGAAACCGCAGTGCGCGTGGCCAGCAAGTTTGCCGGCGCCGAACTACCGGAAACCGATGAATTAGTGCGGGAAACCGTTTTCGAACTGGCCAATCAGGTGATCGGGAACGCAGTCACTGTGCTAAACGATCAAGGGTTCCACTTCCGCGTCCATCCCCCCGTGCTGCATACCTCCGAACATGGCCCCAGAAGCACCGAGGACACTGAAGCATTAGTGATTTGCTTCGAAACCGGCATCGGCGACGTTTTCATGAACATTGCGCTGCGTTATAGCCACTCCCTCCGCTCAGGCCAGGCGGCAGCAGTAGGACAGTAGGAATCAACCCTTCGGTTACGGTCCCGCAACGACAAAAACCGGATTCTGCGGCGGCGGAGTTCCACCCGGCATGGGCGGTGGCTGGGAGCTTACGGGCGCCGGCAGTTGCAACAGCACCTGGTCATTGGAAGTCTGGATGATGGCGGTATTCTCCGCATCACAATTCCCAACATAAACCCTGGAACTGTCTGCAGCCCCTGCTATTGCGAGTTCCGCCCACGTCTTGACCGAGCAAACCGCGGGAACCGACGTCAGCGGGATGGTGGTCTTAATGCTGAAATCAAACGTGTTGATCACCGTCACTTTTGAGGCCACTGATCCGCCGCTGACGGTGGCACTGGAAACGTATACTCGCGTACCGTCGGGAAGCGCTGCCACCGATTTTGGGTTGGCGATCGGGATCGAGGTGGCAGGGAGCGTATCCGTCCCGGCTTCCAGCGAGGTCACGGTATTGGCAACCGGATTGACTACGTAAATCCGATTGAGCTTGGAATCGTAGATCATGAAGTTCGCGCCGGCACCGACCGAAACGCTGCTAACCACGGAATCGGAAGATGTATCAATCGCCGCCACCAAACCGCTGCCCTGGTCGAGGACGTAGGCTCTTTGGCTGTCGGAGCGGGTTACGACCCACACCGGTGAAACCCAGCCAAAACTCGCCAGTGGAGGATTGGCCACTACGCTTTTGTCGATGGTGTTGATGGCGGTCACTGAACCGCCAGTGCCGTTGGTTCCCTGATTGGCGACGTACACTTTCCGCTGGTCAAGCGTCTCTGCCAGAGCGACCGGAGCGGTTCCCACAGAGATGGTGTTGGTAATCACATCATTTGCGGTGGAGATTGCCGAAACCGTATTGGCCTTGGAGTTTGCAACGTAGACGGTTGCAGTTTCCGTGCCTCCCACGAAGACCGGCATGGAACAGGGTGGCGAGACGCAGGAAGATGGCAAACTGATAGTTACGACAGGCGCGGGGCTGATCGCGCCGAATACCGAAACCGTGTCCTCAAGACTATTGGCGACAAAGACCTGGACGCCACCTACCAGCGCAGCATGCACCGGTCCCAGACCGGTTTGCGACTGAGACGAGGCCGAGTCTCCGGAGACATCGATAGTGGTACTGGCTCCGGGATTATTTGCACCATTGTCGCTGATCACCATGACCACGTGAGTAAAGCTTGGGTTCGGCACGTTGGGAATCACCGGATTCGCCACCGGGCGGTAAGTCTCTCCGCAACTGAGGCAGATCAGAAAAAGTATTCCCACCACCACGGTGTGAGCCCCGCGTCGGGCTTTGGCGCCGGATTTCAGCCAGGCAATGCGGTTCGACATATGATCTTGGTCTTGCAGAGAATGCTCCATTCTACGGGTTGGATGCAATCTGTGCCACTGGACCGGCTTTTGGCTTTTGGCTTTTGGCATTTAGCTATTGGCTTTTGGCTTCTCAGAGATTAGTGGGGAGGGATCGGCGGGTTGTTGCCCGTCCGGAACAATAGAAGAAAACGTCGAATCTGCGGAGAAAAGGATTGAGGCAAGAGCTAACGGCCAAAGGCCAAGAGCCACTTACGCCCCTCCGCGGGATCTCTTCTTGCCAGCCGTTTCGCCCGCGGCCGGCTTCTTTCTGCCTTCCATCTGGGCCAGGCTTTGTTTCAGCGCCGACATCAAATCCACCACCGGCGCGAGTTTCTTGGGCTTCTCGACTTCGGCGATCTTTCCCCCTTCCAGTTTGGTCTGGATGAGGTTCTTCACGTTGTCCTGGAAGGTGTCGTGATATTTTTCCGGCTCCCATTCGGCGGCCAGCGCTTCAATCAACTGGTGGGCAACTTTCACTTCCGCGTCTTTCAGTTCTACGTCGGGCGCGCCGAAGCCTTCAACCTTCTTCACTTCTTCCGCATAGTACATGGTGTGCAACATCATCCCGCCTTCGTGAGGACGCAGAAAAACTGTGTACTCGCGGTTATGCATCGTCAGTTTTGCGATGGCCACGTACTCGCTCTCTTCGAGCGCTTTGGTCAGAAGAGCGTAAGGACGGCGTCCGACTTCTTCCGGCAGCATGTAATACGAGGACTCGAAGAAGACAGGATCAACCTCGCTGGTCTTCACGAATTCCAGGATCTCCATGGTCTTGGCGGTTTTGGGCTCGATAGCGCAAAGAACGGCGCTGGGATGGGCCACCCCTCAGTTGGGGAGGTGGATACTGTGAAAAGAGAAAAAGTGGTCACCCGCCGCCGTTTTTTTTGCGACCGTAGACGCGAGGTTTTCCGCGCGGGAGTTACTCTTTTTGTTCGCAGGGATAGCTTGTTAAGAGGTTTTGGCTCATAGTTTACAACATTCTAGCCGAGAGGCCCTGAGAAAATGAAGAGAACATTGTTATCGTTCTTACTGTCATTACTGTTGTCGTGTTTGTGCGCTGCACAGGGGGCAGGCTATCCGGTGGCAGAAGACAACTCTGGTCCCACGCCTATCTCCGGCGTCTGGAGGTTTGCCCGCCATCGGGTTTGAACCATAAGGCAATCGACGCTTACTTGATTTGGGCGCTCCCGCAGAATACCGCCGAGGGCGCGCAGAGTCCGCATCGAAGGCAGAAGCCGGATCATAGACAGAAACAAATCGGGGACAGAAACAAATCGGGCAAGCAATTTCTTCCTATTGGGCAATCTTGAACATTATCCCATCGGAATTACTTCCGCCACTGCCGGTCGTACCATACACGTTACTCAAGGAGTCAAGAGCTATTGGTGTGCTAGGCCAGTTACCAAGACTGCCGCTCGTTGGGAAGCGGAAGAGACTCTCGGTCCATTGCGTGCCTCGCAGTGTGAGTTTGAACACGGTACCACAACCGTAGCCGTTGCAGTCAGTAGCACCGCCATAAATAGTCGTACCGTAAAGGCTGCCTGACGAATCGAAGACAACTCCGGCCATTGGTTTGTAGCCGTCACTCCCACCGGCGAAGCTGTGAAGGATGGTCTCGATCCAGCCGCCGGAGCCGTTAGGGCTTAGCTCGAATACGGTACCGTAGTCGCCGGTTGCTCCGCCGCCACCAGTCGTGCCGTAGAGACTGCCTGCCGAGTCAAAGGTAAGCCCTGCCTCAGGGGTGACACCGTCGTGGTGGCTCCCAAAGGAATAGAGCAGGCTCTCAGCCCAGCCGCCGCCAGCGGGGGACAGCTCAAAAACCGTACCATTCCCGGTTTGGCCGCCGCTCCCAGTTGTCCCGTACAGGTTGCCAGAGGCGTCGAAGATAAGGCCAGCCAAAGGGAGTCGCCCGTCGTTCGGGTAGGTGAAACTGTAGATGACGTTCTCCGTGTAACCCGACTGGCTCGGGCTTAGCTGGAAAACAGTGCCGCAGCAGTTGGCAGCGATGCCGCCCACTTCCGTGGTACCGTACAAATTGCCAGCCGAGTCGAAGATCACGCCCGCATGGGGGTTTGCGCCATCCGAGCAACTAGCCTGAGAGCAAAAACTGTAAAGAACGGTCTCGGTCCACTGGCCGCCATTTGAGGACGACGATAGCTCGAACACAACGCCGCAGCCTTCGTTTCCGCAGACTTTCGCGTTAGCGCCTCCGTATACCGTCGTGCCGTAGAGATTTCCAGCCGAGTCAAATACCAAATTTCCCTGCGGATACCACCCTCCCGCGCCTTTCTGGCTGAACCTGTAAAGAAGGTGATACCCGGTGGCCGGCGACATCTCGTAAACCGTCCCCGCGTTGTTGGAACCTCCTGAGGTCGTGCCGTAGGCATTACCCTGCGAGTCCACAATGAGGCCGGATGAGGGCGTCGAGCTGAAGTTATACAGAACCCTATAGGTAGCCGACCATGCGCTGGCTGCAAGCAGACACACCAAAACTACGACCGCACCGACACGGTTCACAATAGTGCCTACCATGTGAGAGCCTCCAAACAGGCAAGAAATAGGGCTACCACCGGAGGGACAAGATAGCACAAAAAGGGAACACATACTGTGTTCGTTTGTCAGATTATTCTCTTTAAGGAATTGCTAGCCTCCCGACCTAGATGCGAGGCTAGAGGGTGGTTTGTCGTAGACGCTGCTTACGCCCCGCCGCGTGATCTCTTCTTGCCAGCCGTTTCGCCCGCGGCCGGCTTCTTTCTGCCTTCCATCTGGGCCAGGCTTTGTTTCAGCGCCGACATCAAATCCACTACCGGAGCGAGTTTCTTGGGCTTCTCAATTTCAGCAATCTTGCCCCCTTCCAGTTTGGTCTGGATGAGGTTTTTGACGTTGTCCTGGAAGGTGTCGTGGTATTTCTCTGGGTCCCACTCGGCGGCCAGAGCTTCGATCAACTGGTGGGCAACTTTCACTTCCGCATCTTTCAGTTCGACGTCGGGCGCGCCAAAGCCTTCCACTTTTTTGACTTCCTCGGCGTAGTACATGGTGTGCAGCATCATTCCGCCTTCGTGGGGCCGCAGGAAAACCGTGTACTCGCGATTGTGCATCGTCAGTTTGGCAATGGCGACATACTCGCTTTCCTCCAACGCTTTGGTCAACAAGGCGTAGGGGCGGCGACCAGCTTCTTCCGGCAGCATGTAGTAAGAGGACTCGAAGAAGACGGGATCGACTTCGCTGCTCTTCACAAATTCAAGGATCTCCATGGTCTTAGCAGTCTTGGGCTCGATCTTCTTGATCTCGTCGGGCTCGATGACTACGTACTCATCCTTCCGGTACTCGTATCCCTTGACGATTTCGCTGCGTTCCACTACTTTGCCATCCGCCAGGCAGACGTATTGCTGCTTCAGCCGGGACAGGTCATCGCGGTGCAGCATATTGAAGGAAATGCCGGAACTGCGCGCGCCGGAGAACAAGCGCACCGGCATGGAGATTAGTCCGAAGGTAAGATATCCCGTCCAGACGGAGGCTGCCATGGTTCACCCCGTGAATTTAGATGACGCCAGAAATGCTTTAATGACGCTGAGTCTAAACTACAACCAACTCTTTGATGCACAAAGGTCGCGGCGGTAACCCCAATGCAAAGCACGATCTAGTGGGGCGGGACGAAAGACCGCACTAGGGATAGTAGTATCTGAAGCGGTACGCCATTATTGGTCGGGTTCGAGTCCGATTTCGCATGTTTGAATGGCCACAAATCGCATTGATTCTAGGGGGGATAGGCCCTATCCGGAAACTCTGGGTTGCGGCCATCGTGACCCTCACGTTCACGACTTTGGCGCGATTTGTGCGAGGTGTGAGCTTCTCAGGGGCCATTGCCGGGGCCGTGATCTGCTTCGTGCTTTTTGCCAGCGCCGGCCCGGGGGCGTTCGTGGCGCTGGTTTCGGTATTTATCCTGACATGGATCAGCACCCGCCTGGGCTACGGCCGGAAGCAGAAGCTGGGCACGGCGCAGAATAGCGAAGGACGCACCGCGTCTCAGGTGTTGGCGAATCTTTCGATCAGCGCCGCTTGTGCTGCATGCTTCGCAGTCACTGGAAACGCCGGCCTTCCTCGTCGCCACCGCGGCAGCACTCTCGGAAGCTGCGGCGGACACCGTTTCCAGTGAACTCGGTCAAGCGGGATCGGCAAAGGCCCGCCTCATCACCAACTGGAAACTGGTCCCGGCCGGTACCGACGGAGGTGTGAGTATGGCGGGAACATTGGGTGGCATCGCCGCGGCTTTGTCGGTAACGCTGGTGTGCGCCGGGGTTGGAATGTTTCCATCAAGACTGACTGCCGCCTCAGTGATGGCGGCACTCTTCGGCATGATTGTCGATAGCTACCTGGGAGCGACCCTCGAGAGAAGAAAGCTATTGAACAACAACGGTGTCAACTTTCTAGGTACCCTGGCCGCTGCCGGGGGCGCATTACTATTGGCATGACAGGGCCAAAATCTAGCTGCTGGAGGACGCATGAATGCATCTAATTTGAGGTTATCCACTCTCAACCTTATGAAGATTAGGACATTCCTCGTAGGCTGCATTCTTGCCGTAACCGTGCTTCTGTTTGCCCATCGCCATGCCGGCGCTGCCCAGCCCCTGGGTTTCGCATCTGTCGTGGATCTTGACCCACGCGTTCAGTGCACAAGTCCCGACGCTTCGAACCCTCCGATAAGTCCCCGTTTCAGGCGAAAACGCTTGCCACTGTGGCCAAGGAAGGTTATTTCTTGCGGGAGTTTTGTATGCCTGAGCACTTCGGAACCCATCTCGACGCGCCGGCTCATTTTGTTGGAGGACTGTGGACAGTGGATCAGATTCCACCGGAGCGTCTAGTGTCTCCGCTGGTGGTGATCGATGCCATTGCCAACGCGAACGCGAATGCCGATTATCAGATTGCGGTCGAAGACATCGCGAAATGGGAGCAGGCTCATGGCGAGATTCCGCCTAATGCGGTGGTGATTGCGCAATACCGGATGGGATTCCCGGTGGAATTCGGCTGATGACTATCGCAATGCCGACGCCAAGGGCGTAAAGCACTTTCCGGGATATTCGAAAGAAGCAGCTAAGTTCCTGGTCGAAGGCCGCAAAGTGAATGGGCTAGGGATCGATACACTCAGCATCGACTTCGGCCCGTCAACGACCTTCCCCGTCCATCAATACACTATGGCGCACAGCATTTATCACCTGGAAAATGTGGCCAATCTGGACCATGTTCCGGCGAGTGGCGCAGTGGTCGTTGCAGCTCCCATCAAACTCGAGGGCGGGTCGGGTGGGCCGGTGCGGATTCTGGCGCTGGTGAAGTAGCTCTCAGCATTCATCCATAGGCCTTCAGACCACCAAGGTGTGTGGCAATATCGTGTTCAAAATTTTCCGCAGCCTCGCCCGCTCTCGGCTCATCTGAACCTGCAACTTCTCACTGGAGGCTATGATGAGCGATCCGCGTTACCCGGTCGGCAAGTTCACTTATTCCAACCCGCCCGATGCAGCCCAGCGTAGTCAATTTATTAGCGACATCGAGAAGACTCCGGCGGCGCTGCGAGCCGCCATCAAGGGGCTTTCACCGCAACAAATCGAGACTCCTTACCGCGACGGTGGCTGGACGGTGCGGCAAGTTGTCCATCATGTGCCTGAGAGCCACATGAATGCCTACATCCGCTTCAAGCTGGGGCTAACCGAAGACTCGCCGACCATCAAACCGTACATGGAAGACCGATGGGCAGACACTGGCGATGTTCAAGCGACACCGCTGGAAGTTTCGTTGACCCTGCTGGACTCCTTACATGACCGCTGGGTGCGACTGCTGCGTGGCTTGAAACCAGAGGAGTGGAAGCGCCAATTCAATCATCCCGAGATGGGGGCTGTGCCTCTGGAAAAGAGTCTTGCTCTCTATGCGTGGCACGGACGACATCACGTGGCCCATGTTACGGAGTTGAGGAAGCGAATGGGGTGGTAAGAACAAGTCAAAAGCTCAACGCAGAGGGGCGCAGAGAACTTCTCGCAGAGAACGCTGAGACCGACTGATTACATCGCCATCTGCAGGCGCCAGACCAGGTAGCTGGCTGCCTCGCGCAATACCGCTCCCGTGCGCTGCAAAACAGAATGCGGACGAGAGTCGGGGCGAGGCGCGGTGTAGACCTGGACGTTCTCGTGTTGCAACAGCTTCCGAATGCGGAACATGTGATAAGCATCGCTTACCGCCACGCAACTTCGCATGTGGTTGGTGTGCATAATGACTCCCACTCGCTCCGCTGATTGCGCCGTGTCGGTGCCCTGGGTTTCTGCGATCAGGCTGGTATCAGGTATCCCGCGGCCCATCAGGTAGTCGTGCCCGACGCCGCCTTCACTGAAACTGGGGTCAGCCGCGGCACCGCCCGTCGTGATCACTACCGGGGCCACTCCCTGCCGGAAGAGGTTGTAGCCATGATCCAGGCGGGCGCGAAAAACCGGGGAAGGGCGTCCCGAATACTCCGCGGCCCCAAAGACCACGATCGCGTCTGCAGGATGAGGTTGGTCTTGCGCGGCAGCGTGAACGATCCCGGAGCAAATCGACAAAAAATGGGTCAATAGAGCTGCGAGAACCAGCACCAAAACATAGCGCACCCAGGACCCGGCAGCGCGCGGCTTCTCCTCTACTATCATCCTTGTGCGAAGAACTCGGAGATTTCCTGGGAGGTTATGGCGCCTTCGCGCATGATGCGCCAGCGGGCTTCCTCATCAGTGAGATCGACAATCGTGGAAGGGATTTCGCGGGGCGAGGTCCCGCCATCCACAATGATGGAAATGCGACCTTGCAGCTGGTCGCGCACCGCCTCCGCAGTCGTGCATTCATTCTCCCCGCTAAGGTTGGCGGAAGTGGCGGTGATAGGAATGCTGGCAGCTTGGACCACCGCCAGGGGAATCTTGGCGCTGGGTATGCGCAGAGCAACGTTGCCGGTGTTAGCCGTGACCTTCAATGGCAGCCGGGAGGCAGCTCTCACGATGATGGTCAATGGCCCTGGCCAGAACCGCCGCGCCAGCTTGTAGAACTCCTCGGGTAACGGCCGGGCCAGCTCTTCGGCTTGATCTACACTCTCGATGAGCAGCGAAAGCGGCTTGTGGCGGGAGCGAGACTTAATGTCGTACACGCGATCCACCGCCAGCAGGTTAAACGGGTCAGCGGCCAGCCCGTAGAAAGTGTCCGTAGGCATGCCCAACACTTCCCCGGCACGAATCTGGTCGGCAGCGTAACGAATGAGGGATGCCTCCGGATTGGTGCTGTTTATTTTAACGATCTCGGCGCGCACACTAGTCCTTCCAAGAATGTTCTGAGAACGCGAAAGTTAACATACCATGAACTCGCCGTGCAAGCGGTAGAAACGGGTATCATTCTGCCCAGGACGGACAGCATTTGAAGAAGAGCCAGGCCAGCCATCAACCGCATACCAGCGACCGCCTGCGCCGCGTCGAGGGCCGCCACAACGCGCTGGTCAAGGACCTGCGCAAGGCCTTTGCGCATGGCGATCTGACCGACGACGGCCACTGTGCCATCGAAGGCATGCGCATCCTGGAAGAGGCCATCCGCAGTGGGTTGAAGTTCCGCGCCGTGTTTTTCAATTCCTCGGCTTTGGCCAAAGCCGAGCGTCTACTGCCCCAGCTTGCCGCCTACGTGGAGACCTTGCTGCTGCCCGACAAACTGTTTGCCACTGCCGTTCCCAGCGACAGCCCGCAAGGCGTGGCTGCCCTGGTGCGGTGTCCGGTCTTCGTGGCGCAAGAGGTTCTCGCCAAATCTCCAACCGGACCGGTGCTGGCGATTTCCGGAGTGCAGGATCCGGGAAATCTGGGAACCATCCTGCGCTCAGCAGAAGCCTTTGAGGCTGCGGGCGTTCTGCTCGGAGAAGGCACCGTCAGTCCCTTCAACTCGAAAGTCGTGCGTGCCTCGGCAGGATCGGTGTTTCGTTTGCCGATCGCAAGAGTCAAGCTGGGAGAGGTCCTTCAGGAGATGCGATCCGGCGGCCTGCGACTGGTAGCGACGTCCTCTCATAAAGGCACGGCGGTTCACGACGCGAAGCTGACTGGTCCGCTGGCCATCTTTATTGGCAGCGAAGGCGCAGGGCTGCCTCGTGATCTTCTGTCGCAGATGGATGAAACGCTAGCGATCCCGCATTCGGAGCACGTGGAATCGCTGAATGCCGGTGTAGCGGCGAGTATTGTGCTGTACGAGGTAGCACGACAGAGGCAATGACAAACCTCACCACAGAGCCACCGAGACACAGAGAAAAGCACGGAAAGAAGCGTCTACTAACGGGGTCTGTCGGGGGCGATTGGTTCTATGCAATAGTCGCAAGGAAAATGATCACTCTCGCCACATCGGCCTCGAGACAGCGCGACGACGAGGATCCGAGGGATCCGAGAACCAGCCCAATTATTGGCGCCGCAATCGAAGTACACCGCCATCTTGGTCCCGGGCTGTTGGAATCGGCGTACGAAGAATGCTTGTGCCACGAGTTCAAGCTGCGGGGACTGGACTTCAAGCGGCAGATCGACCTTCCCGTGATATACAAGGGGCTGAGCTTGGATTGCGGCTACCGGATCGACCTAGTCGTTCAAGATGAAGTGATTCTAGAATTGAAGTCAGTCGAGAAGCTCCTGCCGGTACACCAAGCCCAGCTTCTCACGTATATGAGATTGGCTGGAAAGAAGGTTGGTCTGTTGATCAATTTCAATGTGCCATTGTTAACCCAGGGCATTATTAGAAGGGTTCTTTAGTTCGTCGTCTTCTCTGTGCCTCTGTGTCTCTGTGGTGAAATGGTTTTCTCTGTGCCTCCGTGGTGAGAGCAAAGAACAATGAGTCTTTTTCCAATCACTCCCCAACCCGACAACTCTAGCGATCGCACACGGCCGCTTGCCGACCGCATGCGTCCACGGACGCTTGATGAGTTTGTCGGCCAGGAACATCTGGTCGCTCCCGGAAAGCCGCTGCGGACGCAGATTGAGCGTGATGATCTCGGTTCGCTGATCTTTTGGGGGCCTCCCGGCACCGGTAAGACCACGCTGGCACAAATCATTGCTCGGGTTACGAAGGCAGAGTTCATCGAGTTCTCCGCGGTGCTGGCCGGAATTAAAGAAATCAAGCAAGTGATGGCCGAGGCCGAGCGAGCGCGGCAGTACGGGACTCGCACGATTGTTTTCGTCGATGAGATTCATCGCTTCAACAAAGCGCAGCAGGACGCGTTTTTGCCTCACGTGGAAAAAGGCAACATCCGGCTGATCGGCGCCACCACCGAGAATCCTTCGTTCGAGATCATTTCTGCTTTGCTGTCGCGCAGTCGCGTTTACACGCTTAAGCCACTCACTGAGGAGCAGATCGTGCGGCTGCTCAAGCGCGCTCTTGGGGATGCGGAACGCGGCCTGGGAGCCATGAATCTGCATGCTTCTGACGAGGCGCTGGCGAAGATCGCTTCCTACTCGAGCGGCGATGCCCGCACCGCTTACAACGCGCTGGAAGTGGCCGCATCGCTGGCCGGAGCAACCGGCAAGACGGGGTCCGCGGAGATCACCGACGCCATCGTCCACGATGCCCTGCAGAAGCGGGTTTTGTTGTACGACAAGGCGGGGGAAGAGCACTACAATCTGATCTCTGCGCTGCACAAATCCGTACGCAATAGCGATCCCGACGCCGCGCTCTACTGGCTGGGACGCATGCTGGAAGCCGGCGAAGACCCGCTGTACATCGCACGCCGTGTGGTTCGCATGGCGGTGGAAGATATTGGCCTTGCAGATCCGGGAGCTCTGGCTTTGTGCATGGCTGCGCGCGATGCCGTCGATTTCATCGGCATGCCGGAGGGCAATCTGGCGTTGGCCCAGGCGGTCGTTTATCTGGCCCTGGCTCCAAAGTCGAATGCGCTGTACACCGCCTACTCCGAGGTGCAGCAGGATGTGGAACAAACCGCCGCCGAGCCGGTGCCGCTGCATCTTCGCAATGCTCCCACTGGATTGATGAAGGGAATGGGCTACGGTCAGGGATATAAGTATGCCCATGATCTCGAAGACAAAGTGGCAGATATGCAGTGCTTGCCGGACAACTTACGCGACCGGACCTACTACCAGCCGACGAATGAAGGAATCGAAAAGCGAATTCGGGAACGGCTTGGAGGAGATTAAGAAGAAGAGGAGCAGGAAGGGTTCCGATTAGCTGTTCCGATTAGCTCTCAGCCAAGATCACAGCTCAACGGCGGCGCGTCTGTGATCTTCTGAACCGTTCCTGCTCGCGCTCGCGTCTAAAAGCCTAAGGAGAACTACCGTATGAATCCCCCAGCTTCTGTTTCCGCTCCCCAAGAGACTCGCACCAGCACTCCTAAGACACATCCAGCGAAATCTTATATGGCGCACAGCACGACTTCGCCGCTAGTGTCGGGTACCATCCAGCGTCGCGAACCCGCGCCCGCAGGATGTGCAGATTGAAGTTCTTTACTGTGGAGTTTGCCACTCGGATCTGCACCAAGTCCGCGATGAGTGGCATGAGGCGATGCCGACGGTTTACCCGTGCGTGCCGGGGCACGAAATTGTCGGACGAGTGGTACGCGCTGGCAACGCGGTAAAGAAATTCAAGGAAGGCGATCGCGCCGCCGTCGGCTGCATGGTGGATTCAGACCGAGTATGCGAGAACTGCCGCGCCGGCCTGGAACAATACTGTGAAGGCATGGCCACCTTCACCTACAACAGCGAAGACAAAATCCTGGGCGGAGTAACTTATGGCGGCTACTCCAGCAGCATCGTGGTAGACGAAGCTTTCGTTCTGAAAGTTTCCGACAAAGTGGACCTTGCTGCTACCGCGCCGCTGCTGTGCGCCGGAATCACTACCTATTCGCCAATGCATCACTGGAAAGTTAGCAAGGGACAGAAGGTCGGCATCGTGGGACTGGGCGGCCTCGGCCACATGGGCGTGAAGATCGCCCACGCTTTGGGCGCGCACGTGGTGCTGTTTACGACCTCGCCGAACAAGGCTGCGGACGCACGGAGGTTGGGGGCTGATGAAGTCGTGCTGTCGAACCATCCCGACGACATGCTTAGACATGCGTCAAGCTTTCACTTCATTCTCGACACGGTTTCAGCGGAACACGATCTCAACCAATATCTCGCGTTGCTGAGGCGCGATGCCACGATGGTTCTTGTGGGAGCGCCGCCCAAGCCGTCGCCAGTCTCCGCGTTTAATCTCATCATGGGCCGCCACAGCCTGGCCGGCTCCGGCATCGGCGGGATCAAGGAGACCCAAGAAATGCTCGACTTTTGCGCCGACCACAGCCTCACCGCCGATATCGAGATGATCAAGATTCAGCAGATCAATGAGGCTTACGAGCGCCTGCTCAAAGGGGATGTGAAGTACCGGTTTGTGATTGATATGGCGTCGCTGGGGTAGGGGCGGGCCTGCGGTCGCTGGGGTCACTTCAGATTAGCGTCCAAAAAGCAGCGACGAACCTGGGATGAGTCAGTTCTCCGTACTCGACGACATCAGACACCAGCGCCGTAGACCAGCACTGACCGTCTGGCTCGAACCAGCACCAAGTCAGCTCCAGTTGGGTGTATAGACTGTTCTAGATGTTTCTGGACATAACGAGACACTGGTTTAGAATAGCAGCTGATCGAGAAGACGACTCATGCCCGCCACCAAGAAAATCGCCCCCGCCATCGACGCCAAGCTCTGGAAGGAGCTGGTTGCTACTGCCAAACGCAACGGGCAGTCGCAGCGGTATGTGCTGGAACAGGCGCTGGCGCACTATCTTCACAATGTCGTCCCATTGCAGCAGGTTGCTCGCCGCCAGGTAATGGATGCCTTCGAACAGTCGGCGGCTGCAAACCGAAACCTGCTGGAGCGCCTTGCCAAGTAATTTACGTTACGAAAAAACGAATCGCGCACGAGTCTATCCTCATCTGTTATTGATAGTTCGACCGTCTTGAGGGAGGCAGTTGTGTCCACAGTTCCGTTTCCACCTACCACCGCTTTCCCGCCCCGGCCGCCGTTGACCGATCAGGTCGAGGACCTGCTCAAGCTGCAACGCGCGGCCCAGAAGATTTCATCGATTCTTGACCTCGATGAACTTGTAGACAAGGTCGTCAACGATGTAGCGCGATCCTTCGGCTGCGTGGATGCGGACATCTATCTTCACAATGAGGAACGAGGTGAGTTGGTGCTGACCCGGGCGTGCGGATGCGAAGGTTGCACCGCCCATGGCCCCGGCCACAGCTTGAAGATCGGCAAAGAAGGCATGGTGGGGCACGTCGCCGCAACGGGGCAAATGCGCTACGCTCCGGACGTGCGCAAAGACCCTTACTATATCGGCTGCGAAGAAGCTACACGGTCTGAAGTCGCCATCCCGCTGCATGTGGAGGGGCAGTTGGTCGGCGTTTTCAGCACATCGCATCATGAATTGGATGCGTTTCGGCCGGAACAACTGCGCCTCTTGCAGGCACTGTGCAATGACGTGGCCATCGCGGTCCACAACGCTCGCCGTTTCAAACAAGAGCAGCACCAACGCGAGCAGATGAGCCGCGAGGCGCAGGAAGCCCGCACCATTCAACAGGCGCTGCTGCCCAAGGCTTCGCCCTACATTCCGGGGTTCGCCGTATCGGCATTTTCAATTTCGGCTGGGGCGGTGGGGGGCGACTGGTACGACTTCATTCCCATGGGTGACGGCCGCTGGGCGCTGGTGCTCGCCGATGTCGCCGGCAAAGGCACAGCGGCGGCTCTGCTGATGTCGGCCACTCGCGGCATGTTGCGCTCACTGGCCGAGACCAACTGCACGCCCAGCGAAGTACTGACCAAGCTGAATAGCCTGCTGGTTGAGGATTTGCCTGCCGGAAGGTTTGTGACCATGGTGTATGCCGTGCTCGATCCGGCACGCCGCAAACTGCTTTTCGCCAGCGCCGGTCATCTGCAACCGCTTTTGATCGCTGATGGCCGAGCACGTTTTGTGGAGACGGAAAAGGGCATACCACTGGGTATCGGTCCCGGAGGTTATTCACAGATCGAAGTCGATCTGCCACAAGACGCCGGGTTGGTGTTGTACAGCGACGGGATTACCGAGGCAGAAAACGGTGAACAAGAAGAGTACGGAGCGGAACGGCTGCAGAACCACGTGTTGCAACCTGGGGCGTCTGCGGAAAGCATCCTTGCCGACGTGCGGTCGTTCGCTAACGGAACCGGCCTGCGCGACGACGCTACTGTGATCTTTGTAAGGGCCTGATCGGCAGGCGAATCTTACTGCTGTGTCTCACCTAGCTTCGTAAGAACCCCCGAAACTACCAACAGCAAAAAGATTCGTATTTGTTTCATTAGTTGGATGGGATCCATTTCAATTGGTTTGAACCCAGTCAGTGTTAGTTTCCTCGGCTGGCGGGCGGCACGATTCCGTTCATGCGCAAATACTCCACCATCTGTCCGTAATGATCGAAGGCGTGTTCAACGCCGAATACGGCCAGTCGCAGGCGGGTAGACTTGCTGCCCTCAGCGGTCTGCAACATGTTCTCTGTAGTTAACGTAGCCGCACCTTTGTGACCCAGAGCAAAAGAGTCCTTCAGGAATTTCATGATGTCGGCTTTGGTCTTCAAGCTCTCAGGACCGTTTCCGCCCTTGAAGTCGTCCGGAACTTTTTCGCCAGTAAGCCGCCACCATATTGCGTAGTTGGAAGCTGCGACATGCTTGACCTGCGAGGCAAACGTGCGCACACCTTTGTACTCCGCACCCGGAAGGTTCAGGCTTTCGGGAGAGAAGTTAAATTTGTCTTCCGGCATGGCTTCGGCAACATCCACAAATTGGGTTTCAACGTTGCTGATCTCGCGATCGACGGTTGAGGCTATGGTTGGCTGCTGTTGCGCCTGAGGCGGGTTCGTGGCTGCAGCGCCCTTGGTGCTCTGCCCCAGGGTGGTGACTGTAAACAACGGTACTGCCAACAGGAAGAAGGTTCGTAGTTGCGCCATTTGTCTGACACTCCCTCACAGATCCTCTGACAGATCGGTTAGACGTAACCGATGTCTCAAAGTTTTGAGAACGATGTCATTTTTCTGGTTTATTGGGCGCCTGAATCTGCACGAACTGCCAGCCGAAACGTCCCTTGATGCACAGATTTCCGTGAGTCACGGGGTGGTCCAGCGGTGAGGTCACGCGAACGATGTGGCCTTCCTGCTGGTGCACCGTGAGATCGCAACCGACGCCGCAGTAAGGACAGATCGTATCGGTCTGGGTTTGACGGCTCTCGTCCCAGGTGCCGGCCTGGCGCATGTCATATTCGCTCTTAAACATCAGTGCGCCGGTGGGGCAGACGCCGATGCAGTTGCCGCAATAGACGCAGGCGGAGTCGGGCAGCGGAACGTCATATTCCGTGGCGATGTGGGCGTCGAAGCCGCGCCCCGCGACAGCGATAGCGAACGTATTCTGTGCGTCCACGCCACAGGCTTCCACGCACTTGTAGCAGAGCACACACTTCGAGTAGTCGCGCACGTATAGCTCGTTGTCGATCTTTACCGGTTGAGAGACCGTGGCGGGAGACGTCCCGAAGCGCTCGGGATGCGCGCCGTAACGCTCGATATACTCCTGCATGGTGGGCGCTGTGGAGAGATCGACGGATGAAGCCAGGAATTCCAGCACCAGCCGCCGGCTCAAGCGGACACGCTCAGAATCTGTCTTGATGGACATGTTGGGTTCGACCTTGCGTGAGCAGGCGGGAACCAGCGTCCGCGATCCTTCCAATTCAACCACGCAAACGCGGCATACGTTGACTGGGGTCAGGCTCTCCAGAAAGCAGAGTGTCGGAGTATCAATGCCAACTTTCTTTGCGGCGTCAAGGATTGTGGAATCCTCGGGGACGGAGACGGACTTGCCGTCGATCTTGATTTCGATGGTGCCACGCTCTGTCTGAGGCGGGGGTTGCGGGATTGGACCGCGCGGTAGAGGAACGGTAGGCTGCGGTGCGTGGAGCATTGCCTGGGAGTCTTGGCTCATGAAAAAAGACTCCATCGTTGCAGGGCGGACTCTAGTGCGCTGGCGGCGGTCTGCCCGAGACCGCAGATGGACGCGTCACGCATGGCCTGAGCCATTTCGCGCAATAGAATGAGTTCCTGGGCGGCTGAGCCGATGGGTTCGGCCTTCATCAGTCGTTGCAGCGCTTCTTGCTGGCGCACCACGCCCACGCGACATGGGACACATTGGCCGCAAGTCTCATGTTTGAAAAAACTGGCGATGCGCACCAGGATGTGGCGAAGATCGACGGTGTCATCCAACAGCATGACTACGCCCGAACCAAGAGTGGCTCCGATGGCGCGTGTGGCTTCAAAGGTTAGTGGCGTATCAAGTTCCTGGGGGCCAACAAAGGTCCCCGCCGCGCCGCCCAGCAAGACCGCCTGTAATTTGCGGCCGCCAGCCACACCTCCAGCAAGATCAAGCAGGCTGCGCAACGTGGTCCCCATGGGGGTTTCATAGACGCCGGGACGCGCCACGTGTCCGCAAAGACAAAAAAGCCGGGTTCCGACGGAGTTGTCTGTGCCGAGCTTAGTGTAGGCCGCAGCTCCTTCGCGAACGATACCGGGAACGTTCACCAGGGTTTCTACGTTGTTAACCACGGTGGGCCGCCGGAAGAGTCCAGACTGTGTGGGGAACGGCGGCTTGTTGCGCGGTTCGCCGCGATAGCCTTCGATGGAGTTGAAGAGTGCTGTCTCTTCACCGCAGATATACGCGCCGGCGCCCCTGCGAATCTCAATGTGGAATTCCAGACCCCTGCCCAGAATATTGTTGCCGAGAAACCCGTTTTCGCTCGCCGAACCGATGGCGGACTGCATGCGCCTGGCGGCCAGGGGGTACTCTCCGCGCAGGTAAACATAGCCTTGCCGCGCACCAGTAACGAAACCAGCGATGGTCATGCCCTCCAGAACCGCGAAGGGATCTCCTTCCATGAGGACTCGATCTTTGAAAGTGCCAGGTTCGGATTCGTCTGCATTACAGATGACGTAGTGCGCGCGAGTGGGATCTTCACGCAACAGATGACGTTGCAGCAAGAGTGCTTCCCATTTCTTGGCAGTGGGGAATGCCGCCCCGCCTCGGCCCAGCAGTTTTGAAGCGGTCAACTCACGCAGCGTGCCCTCCGGGCCGAGTTCGACGGCTCTGCGCAAACCCTCATAGCCGCCGAGCCGTAAATAACCCTCCAAATTCGTAGCACCACCCTGGCCAATACGATGGAGAAGCCTGAAAGGCGGGGGTTCATTTTTCTGCGCCGCTTGGGGGACGCTGGCTTGAATGTTGAACACGTCTGGCTCGGCAGGAAGGCGGCCCTGAAGGGCATCTTCCAGCACAGACTGCGCCGCCTCGGCGGACGCGGGCGCCAATACTCGTTCGTGACATTGTTCTCCAGCCGATATGACCAGCGCTGCGGGAGCGCGGTCGCACAGGCCCAGACATTGGCTGCGCAGCCAGGTGGCGCTTCCTCCGGAGCACGGGGAACCTGCGGGACCAAGCGTGTCTTCCAGTTTGGAGCAGAGTTTGTCCGAGCCGCGTGTGAGGCAGGCAATGTCATCACAAACGTGGGCTACGATCCGCGGCCGGGGTTGAAGCGAAAACATTCCATAGAAGGACGCTACCCCATGAACTTCAGCCGGCGCGACGTCCAATCGCAACGCGACATAGTTGAGTGCACCGGGACTGATCCAGCCCATGCGGCTCTGGATTGCGTGGAGCACAGGCAGAAGACGATGCCGGGTTCCACGACCGTCACCATTGAAGGCGGCACGGGTCTCGGCGGATTGCCGGGCGCCGCCTTGCCAGCCTGATGGAGGCGCGCCCAGTTCCGAATCAACGGCAACGCGCTCTTCCGGAGTGGCTTGTGCGCCGGTTAGATGAAGGTCCAATCAGTCCTCTTATATCGTTTCGATACGGATTGCCGTTGCCTTGAACTCTGAGGTCCCTGATTTGGGGTCTACAGCGTCGATGGTCAAGTCGTTGGTGGCTACCTGATCGTGCGCATGGATGGACAGGAACGCGAGGCCCGGACGCAAGCCCGAATCAAAGCGGACTGGCGCCACGAGTGCACCACGACGTGAGGTCACGCGGACCATTTCGCCTTCTCGTAATTTGTAATGCTCAGCGTCTTCCGGGGAAACATCCAGCGTTTCAGCGCGCCGCAGCGGCGACGGATATTCCCTGGTCTGCACACCGGTATTGTAATCATCCAGACGGCGGCCGGTGGTCAGGCGAATGGGATACTGCTCATCAAGCTGGTCGACGGGCGGTTCGAACTCCACGATGCTAAAGGGCGCGCGCGGGCCAATCAGCGGATCACTCCACAGCCGTCCGTGGAGAAACATCTCACCAGGATGCGACTCGTCGTAGCACGGCCACTGGATGCCATCCATCTCTTCCAGGCGGCGGTAACTCATGCCAGCGTGCATGGGGCTCAAGGCGCGCAACTCGTCCCAGATCGCTTCAGGCTCGGGGGTACGCCACTCGTGGCCGAGACGGCGGGCCAGATCGAAAATGATCTCGAGATCGTCACGAACTCCGGCGGGAGGCGGCACGGTACGACGCACGCGCTGCACCCGGCGTTCGCTCGAAGTCACGGTACCTTCGCTTTCAAAAGCTCCGGCTGCCGCGGGTAGCACAACGTCAGCCAGTTCAGCCGTCTTGGTATAGAAAAGATCCTGCACCAGCAGGAATTCCAGCCCGCCCAGCCGCTTCAGGGCGCGGTGCCGGTCAGCTTCGGAGTCAGCAGGATTTTCCCCGAGGACGTACAGCGTGGTGAGGTGGCCGTGGTCCATGGCTTCAAACATGTCGCTCAGGTGCCAGCCGCGCTTGGGTTGAATCTTTACCCCCCAGGCGTTCTCGAACTTGGCACGCAAGCTGTCATTCTCCACATGCTGAAAGCCGGTAAGGCGATCCGGAATGGCGCCCATGTCGCCGCCACCCTGGACGTTGTTTTGCCCGCGCAGGGGATTGACGCCGCTGCCGTAGCGGCCAACGTGGCCGGTGAGCAACGACAAGTTGATGAGGGCCACTACGTTGTCCACGGCGTTGTGATGCTCGGTGATGCCGAGAGTCCAGCAGAGTTGGGCGCGCGGAGCTTTAGCGTAGGCATGAGCCATTCTGCAAATGGCTGCGGCGGGCACGCCGGTCTCACGTTCCGCCCGGTCGAGCGTGTATTTCTCAACGTGCGCTTTGTAGGCTTCGAATCCGCTGGTCGAATGGCGGATGAACTTTTCGTTGGCCAATCCGGCAGCGATGATTTCCCGCGCCATGGCGTTGGCTAGCGAAATGTCAGAGCCCACGTCCAACCCCAGCCAGAGGGTGGCCCAGCGCGCGGAACTGGTGCGCCGCGGGTCCACTACATAGAGTTCAGCGCCGTTGTGCATGCCTTTGAGCAAATGGTGAAAGAAAATCGGATGCGTTTCCCGTGCGTTCGATCCCCACAACAAGACCACATTGGTGTCTTCAATTTCACGATACGAACTGGTGCCGCCGCCTGCTCCGAATACCGCCGCCAGACCGGCGACGCTGGGGGCGTGTCAAGTCCGGTTACAGCTATCGATATTGTTCGTACGCATGACGCTGCGAACGAATTTCTGGGCCGCATAGTTCAGTTCGTTTGTGGTCTTGGAGCAACTGAACATGCCAAAGTCCCGCGGATCGTTCTTTTCGATCGATTTGCGAAATGCCGCGGCCACGCGGTCCATGGCTTCATCCCAGGTCGCCGGACGATGCGAACCGTTCTCGCGCACCAGCGGCTGCGTCAGGCGGTCGGTCGTTGGTCTGCGCATGGATTTCCCCCCAAAGTCGTTGATAGAGGAATCGTAGCACTTTTTGAATGGAGCCGGTCTTGTGGTGGCCTATCCGAAACGTGCCTTGTGTTCTTTGAGAATGCAGCGGTCCATCACTACAAACATACCCGCTTTCCGGGCCTTCTCTGCCGCCGCTTGATTGACGACTTCTTCCTGCATCCAAACGGCCGGAATCTTGAGTTGTATGGCCTGATCCACCACTTCATCCACGAATTCAGGGCGGCGGAAAATGTTCACAATGTCGATCTTTTCCGTGACTTCGCTCAGAGATTTGTACGCCTTCTCGCCCAAGGCGCCTCTGATCTCAGGATTCACTGGAATGATGCGATAGCCCTGGGTTTGCATGTAGGCGGAAACTCCGTGACTAGGGCGCAGCGGGCTATTCGAGAGCCCGACTACCGCGATAGTCTTGGCACGCTTCAGCAATTCTGTAATTGGGTCAACTGGAGAGGAGACCATACCGGAACATTGTAGTGTCGGGACGGAAGAGACGCCAATTGGATTCGGGCTATTTCTTTGTCACATCCAGCTTTTGCCTGAACATTTTCATCGCCAGCTTGCGCACCGTGTCGGAGACTTCTTTATTGCCGGAAAGATGTCTCAGATCTTGCATGAGGAGATGCTTGATCAGTCCCAACGAGACGTCAATTGGGGTTCGCGGGTTGGAGGTCAGAGCACGGACGACGGGATACTGCTTAATGAATCGCCGCTTCATGGGGATGTGACGCAGTACAGCCTCGAGCACATTCTTCTGCCCGGCGTATCTCTCGACTTCGCCGTCGGTTATTTTGGGCGACTCCAGCACCGCCAGTGCCACGATTTTCGTACCGTCACGGATAAGCAGTGAGCGCTCTTCCTTGTTCCCTTTCATCGCCAGTTGGATGCGGCCTTTGATGTCCAACTTGGAGATCTTTTGCAGGGCGCTGCCCCGCTGTTCGTCGGAGCTGAGTATCCATTTTTTGGCCGGCGCTCTCTTAGCAGCCGCCGCTTCCCCGTGCTCACTGCCGGACGCAGTTGCCTGGGTCGGAGCGGTTTGGGCCTCGGCCACCGCTTCTTCGTGAACTCCGCCGATAGGCTGGAATGCCTTGCCAGCCTCGGCTATGATTTCGGCAGCGTGTTCGGAGAGATAAGCCTTGAGAGTTTCTTCAGAAACACCCGCGTCACCGCCGTGCGAGGCCTCGTCAGGGTTTTCCAATGCGGGGGTGTTTGCAGTCTCGCCCTCCAGCGTCAACAGCTTCTCCTGAATTGCCTTTGTTTCAGTTTCGGTGAGGTTCGGGTTTGTACCCAGTACGTTCAGGATTTCCCGCGTCGCATTCACTCGAGCACTGCTCAACATGACCTCTACCTGTTCGCGGGTTGCCGTGACTGCGAGGGTCATGACGGATTCCGCAGTCACCGATGGATTCTCCAGCAGCAACGGCAGCAGCCCCGGCCGCAGGTTCTGTGAGTCTGCCAGGTAGTGCAACACTTCTTTGGAAGTGGCTGGGCTGGCCGCGGCTTCGCGGGCCGAATTTTCTTCCCACCCGGCCAGAGTCATTCGCGCCTGCTGTGCGAATACCTTATTTTCGGTCGCCAGATGCACCAGAATCTCGATCATTTCCTGGGGTGGCACGGCGAGGCCGCCACGGGCGGCGGAATGCATGAGTCCGGACGGCACCGCAGCACTGCGGATGAGGTCGATCATGCGTGGCATAGGTCTGCTTGTAACTCCGAGGAAGCGTGATACTACAGGATCAGGCAGGGATGAGGGTTGTTTCCAGTTTTTTCGTGGCGGGTAACGTTACGAAAGGCACTTCAGCGGGGAATCCGAGCATAGAGGCTCTAATTCTGCGCCGCTTTGCCACCGCGTCGCATCTGCAAATATGCCCGAATGAAGGGTTGCAGATCGCCATCAATCACGCGATCTACATCACCAACTTCCATCTTGGTGCGGTGATCTTTGATCAGGCGGTAGGGCTGCAGCACATACGACCGAATCTGCGAACCGAAATCGATGTCGAGTTTTGAGTCTTCAATCTTCTTTGTTACTTCCCGCTTTTTCTCCACTTCGTACTCATAGAGTTTCGAGCGCAGCATGCTCATGGCACGTTCCTTGTTCTTGTGCTGGGAACGTTCATTCTGGCAGGCCGCTACGATTCCGGTAGGAATGTGGGTGATCCGCACCGCCGAGTCGGTGGTGTTGACATGCTGGCCGCCTTTGCCGCTGGAGCGGTAGGTATCGATCCGCAAGTCTTCCGGTTTGATGATGACTTCGATACTGTCGTCAATTTCCGGCGACACAAAGACGCTGGCAAATGATGTGTGCCGACGCTTGGCTTGGTCGAAAGGTGAGATGCGGACCAATCGATGCACTCCGATTTCGCTGGTCAACAGTCCGAAAGCATACTGGCCATTCACGGCGAAGGTCGCCGACTTTAGCCCGGCTTCGTCGCCGGGCTGGTAATCGTAAAGAACGGTTTTGAAGCCCTGGCGTTCGGCCCACCGCAAATACATGCGCAACAGCATGTCGGCCCAATCCTGGGATTCAGTACCGCCTGCCCCGGGATGAATGGTCACAATGGCGTTGCGGGCGTCGTGGTCGCCGGAGAGCAGCGTCTCGGTTTCGAGTTGATCGACGCGCTCTCGCAGCGAAATGAGTTCGCGCCGCAAATCAGCGTCAACCGATTCGCCTTCTTTGGCCAAATCAAAGTAGGCGGCAATGTCTTCAATGCGCCGCGCCAGGTCGGCGTCGGTTGCCAGACCGTCTTCTACGCGCTTTTTCTCGCGCATTACCTGCTGGGATTTTTGGGGATTGGACCAGAAGTTCGGGTCGGCAACCTGCTTTTCCAGTTCGCCTAATTGCTGACGCAGCTTGGCTGTGTCAAAGGTACTCCCGGAGTTCGCGGACTTTGTCTTTCAGAACGGCGTATTCCTGTTCGAGTTCGTCAACCATAGTTAGGACCTCGCGGATTGCGGCGACCGGATGAAAAATGCCACCACACAAATTATCGCACACGCGTAGGCGAACCAGTCGCCATGACGGGTGTAGAACGTGGTTTCGTCCGACAGAGCATACGGGGCCTCGAGCGCCGCGCGGACCTTGCGCGGAAGACTGGCCACAATCCGACCGTAAGGATCGATGGATGCGGTCACCCCTGTATTCGTGTCGCGCAGCAACCAGCGGGCATTCTCGACCGCGCGCATGCGTGCTTGCTTCAAATGCTGGGCGTAGGCGCCGCTGTCGCCGTACCAGCCATCGTTGGAAATGTTGACGAAGACCTGTGCGCCCTGAGCGGCGGATTGTCGGACTTCATCCGGGAAAATGGACTCGTAGCAGATGAAAACGCCCAGTTTGGTTCCCCCCGCATCGAGCGGCGCACGCGACGTGCCGGGCGTGAAGTCGCCGACTTCTTTGGTCAGCCCACCGGCAAACCCAAATATCCGCTTGAATGGCAGATATTCTCCGAAGGGCACGAGGTGGGTCTTGTCGTAACGCGAAGTCCACTCCCCGGCGGGGCTAACCAAGGCTGCGGAATTGTAGATTTCCGTTGCCCCTCCGGGGGTGATCGACGCATTGCGAACTCCAATGCTGCCGGTCAGAACCCACGTGTTCGCTTGCCGTGCCAGATTGCTGACTGCATCGCGAAACAGTGGGTCGGTGGTGTAAAAAGGCGCCGGTGATTCCGGCCACACCACCAAGTGCGACGAATTCTGGCCGGTGAAGCTGACTCTGCTTAAATCGCGTAATGTGGCGGTGAAGTATTCCTTTGTCCAATCCGCGCCTTCGAGAATGGGCACATTCGCCTGGACCAGAGTCGCAGTGCGGTCGGCGGGAAGTATCGGTACCGGAATCAGCCGCCCGGATTGAAGAACCACCACCGCACCAAGGGCCGCCAGCAATAGCTGCTTGCGCTTCTCGCGTTGCACCAGGAATGCCGCTGCGAAGGCGGCATTCACCACCATGATTTCGAAAGACAGTCCGTAGACACCCGTAACCGTGGCGATTCGGGCCAGCGGGATGTTGTCGACTTGGCTGATGCCCAACAGGTCCCAGGGAAATCCAGTAATTCGAGTACGAGCGAGTTCGACTGCTACCCATACCACCGGCGACAGCAGCAGCGCCCGGCGGCTGAAGTGACTGCTGCCCGCGAGCAAGCTTACGAGCAGGCCAAACACTCCGTGGTAGATCGCCAGATACATACAGAAGAGAATCAGAATTCCCAGCCCCGCCGGTGTATTCACCCCTCCGTATTGGCGCATGACGCTGTAGATCCAATAGCAGGTTCCCGCATACCACAGGATTCCGCACACGTAAGCCATGAGAAAAGCTTGCACCGGCTTGGCGGGAAGCAACTTAATTCCGGCGCGAATTTGCAGCGTCTCCGGTCGGCGCGCGCGCAGGAGGGCCAAAAGCAGAGGCGTGATCGCCACCCACCCCAAAACGTAGAGGTTGGGAAGGGGAAAGACAAGAATCTGCAATCCAGCGGAAAGCAGGACCAGCAGCCAGGCGTTCTTATGAATTCGCCGCACACCGAAGGATAACAAACACAAATGCCGGGTTTGAGGGCCGCCTCGGGCAATCCCTGTATTTCATTCGCCGATTTCCCTACAATGCTGCCATGCGCTACAAGTCCCTACTCGTCTCGTCTCTGCTGCTGCTGTGCCTTTCACTCGCGGCCTACGCCGCGCCGGCCACCATGCGCCTGGACTACTACCACACCGGCGATGCGACCCATGAACTTTTCAGCGTGGATCGCATTGTGATCGAGCCTTTGCCCTGGCCCGGTGATCTCGCCAAGACCATCGATGACACCAACCTTGGCAACTATTTCTTCGAAGTGCGCGACCAGGCGAGCGGACGCGTGCTCTACTCCCGCGGATTCAGTTCTGTATACGGCGAGTGGATCACCACCGAAGAAGCGAAGAATGCCAGCCGGACGTTTTCCGAGTCGTTGCGCTTCCCTGCTCCTGAGGCGCCGGTAAGAATTATTCTGAAAAAGCGCGATGAAGGCCAATTTCACGATGTATGGACAACCCGCATCGATCCCAAAGACAAGTTTGTTGATACGTCACACCCGCCGTCGCCCGGACCGCTGGTAACCATCCAGAAAAGTGGTGAACCGGCAACCAAGGTTGATTTGCTGATTATGGGCGACGGCTATACCGCTGCCGAGCGCACAAAATTCGAGAGCGATGCGCGCCACTTCACAGAAATATTGTTCACGCGCTCGCCCTTTCGCGAGCACCGCGCCGATTTCAACGTCTGGGCACTCTGCCCGCCGTCGGAAGAATCCGGTATTTCTCGTCCCTCCAGCGGCATCCATCGGCGCTCGCCGCTGGGCACAACTTACGACACTTTTGACACCGAACGTTACGTCCTCACTCCCGAGAACCGTGCTCTGCGGGACTTCGCTTCTTACGCGCCTTATGAGTTCATTGAAATTCTGGTGAATGGCGAAACCTACGGCGGCGGCGGAATCTTCAATCTTTATGCCACCGTGGCCGCCGACAGCGAGTGGGCGCCCTACGTTTTCGTCCACGAATTCGGCCATCATTTTGCCGGGTTGGCCGACGAGTACTACACTTCGCAGGTGGCTTATCTTCCACCCGCCAAGAAGATTGAGCCTTGGGAACCAAATGCCACGGCCCTGCTCGATCCCGCCAATCTGAAGTGGAAAGACCTCGTCGTCGCCGGCACGCCGGTGCCGACACCCTGGCGCAAAGACGATTTCGAGGCCATGGAGCACCAAATCCAGGACCAGCGCCGCGAGATTCGGGCACAGAAGCGTCCTGAATCCGAGATGGACAAGCTTTTTAAAGAAGAGCGCCAGAAAGAAGACACCATGCTAGCCAGCGACAAGTATTCAGACAAGGTGGGCGCGTTTGAAGGGGCAAATTACGAAGCTCATGGTAATTACCGGCCGCAAGAGAACTGCATCATGTTCACGCGGCATGATTCTTTCTGCGCGGTTTGCCGGCGGGCGATTGAGCGGATTATCGAGATGTACGCGAGCCGGTAAATCTTCACCACGGAGGGCACAGAGAACACAGAGGAAATCGTTGCCCTGTGTTCCTCAGTGCACTCTGTGGTTATGCACTTCCAGGCTGTCTCTCACAAAGCTGATTAGTTCCGCGGTGACGTACTGCGGGGGCTTCATGTGAAAAGTTGGGCGGGCGACAACCGGCTTGAGCGAAACACTGCTCCAGGCGTGCTCTCCGTTCGTCTGATGCAAAATCACCGCATCTGCGCGATCAAGAAATTCCTGGGCTGATCGCTTGAAATCCGCGGTTGCCGGATCTAGGACGGTCAGATAGAGATCAGGTTTGACGAACTTCAGGATGCTGTTCGACTCTAGAATCGCATTCTCTCGATTCCGACAGCTTGCGGCGGACTGTGGGTAGGGCTTCGGCGAGCCGGCCTTGCTCGGTGCGCACCCACCATGCCTGAGCTGCACCAGCCGCAAGGAAGCGGGAAGTGTCGGAATCTCCAGCACGATCTTTTTCTTCCGAAATCGCCCAACTGTGGTCGTCGGTGGCGCAGTGACAGGATTCGCCGTTTTGTGAGCAGATCCCGTGGCCGTATTGCGTGATCTTGAACGCCGTCCAGTTGTACTCCGGCAAGGCGGCGATGAGACCGGCGACTACGCTGGTTTTGCCTACGCTCCGCGAATGCCCGCCGACCACAACAATTGCCACGGGGCATTACTCCTTTTTGGCCAGCCGTGCTAATGCTGCCAACTGTTTCAGATATTCCCGCACCGGCTTGGCTGGAGTTCCCCAAAAAGCCACGCCGTTTCCGCGCAGCACTTTGTTGGGGAGAACACCGCCCTGGCCGCCCAGCATCACACCTTCTTCCAGGCGGGCATGTTCACCGATGCCCACCTGCCCGCCCAGCACCACATTCTTCTCGATAGTGATGCTGCCGGAAAGCCCGGTCTGGGCGGCGATGACCACATCTTCCCCAATCTGGCAGTTGTGTCCCACATGTACCAGATTGTCGATCTTCGTTCCCCGGCCAATGCGGGTAACTTCCAGCGCTCCACGGTCAATGGTGGAATTGGCACCGATTTCGACGTCGTCTTCGATCTCTAATCGGCCGATCTGGGGAAACTTCTCGTAGTGCGCCGGTGGCACGGTCGCGCACGTATCCAAAGCCGTCGCTGCCCAGCACCGCGCCGGAGTGAACGATCACGCGATTCCCCAGGCGCACTCCGGGATAAATCGTGACATTGGGATACAGCTCACAATCTTGCCCCAGGCTTGCATTCGCACCGATCACGCTGCCGGAGCCAATTCGCGTGCCATCGCCGATTTGCACGTCCTCGGCGATCACCGCACGTTCGGCCACGGTCACGTTCTTTCCTAATTTCGCCGAAGGGTGGACGACCGCGGTGGGATGAATTCCAGGTTTTGACTTTGAGCGTGACTGAAATAGTTGGGCAGCACGCGCAAATGCCAAGCGTGGCTGGGCGTGTAAGAGAAGAGGTTTGGCACTTGCCTTCACTGCCGCAAACTCCCCCGCGATCACCGCCGATGCATTCGACTGCATCGCCCGCGCCAAGTTCTTCTCGTCTTCTACGAACACCAAGTCTCCTGGCACGGCCGACGCAACGCTGGCGATTCCCCGCAGCCGGACGGAATCATCTCCCACCAGCCGGGCCTGCACGAAATCGGCTACTTCTTTTGCCGAACGCTCCATTGCACCTTTTTATACGTTTGCTGCGGGAAAGGAAAGCCGGGTCTAGAATGCAGCTATGGAGCGCAAGATCTTCTGGATCAGCTTCACGGTGTTGGGAGTGCTCGCCGACATCGTTCTGCCAATCTGGTGGGCACTGGCCGCTACGATCCCCATTGTTTACGTGAGCTGGTGGGTGGCCTACCGCAGCGACTGGTTCTGAGAGGCAGCCCCGGGAAGCGAACAATTGCTCTGGGCCTGCCGTCCCGCTCATAACCTTGCAACTATGGGTTCTTGCGCGAGTACTGCCCGCGGAATTCCGTTTTCCAAGTGGTCCCGTTGTCCGCCGACTTTTCCCATGACTGCTCGACCTTGTTCGCAGCCACGCGCGTCACCTTGATCCTATTCAGAACCGTGCGCCCATCAGGACCGAGGCTGGGCCCGGTAAACTCGGCGGTGCCCGCTACAACTTTTCCTTCAAATATATGGACGCGGCCCCGATTGTCGGTGAACATGCTGTGCCAGCTCTTGTCGTCCGAGCTGTAAGCGAGCATATTCTTGCCGCTATGCTGGTTTGCCCCTTCCCAGCTTTCGACGACCAGGCATTGGTCGAGATCGAGGGTGACTTTGCTGAGCGAGCTTCCCGGCATGCCCGGATACGTCACAGTCCAATCGCCGAGCCAGAAATCCATCTGCCGGTTCTCCGAAGTCGCGGAACACGGTCCTGACTCGACAGCAGCCAAGGTGGAGGTTGCCGCTAAGGAAAGCCACATTCCAGTGACAACCAGCAAGAGAACGCTTCTACGGTTCATGAGTGTATTCCTCCTGAAAATTAACCATCGCCCGTGGTTTGCACTCGTCGATTACCGCACTGCCGGTCGTCGCGCGTGAAACCGAAACGCATGCGAGTTTTTTTCTAGTTCCAAGACCTGGAAGCCTGCGGCCTCAAGCCGCGCACCGAACTTATCCGGATCAACCGGAACAAGCGTGTCCCCAATATGGATCAACCGCATGAGCAAGCCCTGTAAGCTGTCGCTGCCCACGAAAATTCCTCCAGGTTCCAAGACGCGCCACACTTCGCGTAGCAGTTTGTCTTGTAGTTCCGCAGAGGGCACATGATGCAGCATGGTGAACGATGCTCCTCCCGAAAACTGAGCGTCGGAAAACGGCATATCCGTTGCGTCTCCCGTGATGACCTCAACGTTGCTTCCCCGTAAACGCAGACGCAAGGAATTCGCTAACTCGACGTCAACCTCGATGGCGGTGACGCGCTGCGCGGCGCGCCGCAACAGATCTGTGGTGAGACCGGGACCAGGCCCAAGCTCAAGGACATTGCGTCCAAGGTCGGCTCCGGCCAGCACCCAGGGCACTCGCTGCTGGATGGTCTCTCGCCATCGATTGGAACGGCACAACCAGTGGTGCAGGCGGTTCAACCGTTGTCCTCCGCGGGGTCAAGTTCAGACTGGCTCAGTCTAGCGATTGCGCCATCTGCGTACTTTCGATATTGTGTCAATGAATGTCGCAAAAGCGGCAAAGTGCGGTTTTCGATCCCCTGGGAGCCCGCCACTCCCAAATGACGACCCTGACGCATGATTACCCCGCAGGCCATGTGATCCCGTCGCATTTTCACGATCGCGACCAACTGGTCTATGCCTCACACGGAGTAATGACCGTGCGCACCGGAGAGGGGACCTGGGTAGTGCCGACCCACCGGGCGGTTTGGATACCCGCGGCAGTTCCGCACAACATCACGATGTCCGGCACGGTGGCAATGCGAACTCTGTACCTCAGGCCGCGCATGGCCAAAGCTCTGCCACGAGGCTGTTGCGTAGTGAACGTATCACCGCTGTTGCGGGAACTCATTCTGCACGTCTGCGGCTGTTCCACCCTGAAAAGGACGATCAAGTGGCAGCGGCATTTGATCGAGGTCGTCATCGACCAACTCAAAGCCCTCCCGATGGTGCCTTTACAGCTCCCGAATCCATCCGATCCAAGGGCGCTCCGAGTCGCCCAAACACTCTTACGCGACCCTAGCGACCGTCGTCCTCTGGGGCGGCTTTGCAAGACAGCGGGCGCCAGCAAGAGAACGGTGGAAAGACTCTTTCAAGAAGACGTAGGCATGACCCTCGGTAAGTGGCGGCAGCAACTTCGGCTCATGCAGGGCATGCGCCTTTTGGCAGAAGGGGCGAAGGTGACGCACGCCGCGCTGGAATCGGGCTATAGCACGCCGAGTGCGTTCATTTCGATGTTCAAGAAAACCCTGGGGGCTACACCAACGTTGTATTTCAGAACAGATGCAAAGAGGAAATAGCGCCGTGCAGTCTTCGATACCCGTCAACCAGTGCCCTATCGTCAAAACACTCCGGAAACACGCCAACTAGTACAGCGGCTTCTCGCCCGCCGGCCGGGTCTTCCAGCGGCGGTGCACCCACAGCCACTGGTCGGGATAGCGACGGGCGTAGTCCTCAATAATCTTGGTAAAGCGCGCTGTATTGGTGACCGCGTCTGCGTCGTCATCCCCCGTACGCACCAGTTCGACGGCGGGATCGAAGCGGAGCCGGTATTTTCGCAATACCGGGTCCCAGATGGTGAATCCGGGGACGACGGCGGCATCGGTGCGGAGCGCGATTCTGGCCAGGCCGCTTGCCGTACACGCGGGAATGCCGAAGAAATCGACAAAGACTCCCTGCGGGGGAGTCATGTTCGTATCCATCAGAATGCCCACAACCTCGCCGGCCTTCATCGCGGCCAACATGGCGCGCGGCGAGGCGTCCTTGTCCAGCATCCTGTTGCCGTGCATGGTGCGATAGCGTCGTGTCAAATTGTCGAGGTAAACGTTGTCGAGGGGACGCATCAGGACGTGCAGCGGGTGTCCCTGCAGGGAGTGGGCAAAGGCTGACAATTCCCAGGCTCCCAGATGCCCAGTGAGAAACAGCACTCCCTTGCCACGGGCAAACGCCTGTTCGTAGTTCTCAAAGCCGTCATAGACAATCACCCGGGTCACATTTTTGAGGGTGTACTTGGGAAAAAGCGTGACTTCGGCCACTTGCCGGCCCAGGGAACGGAACTCTCCGCGCAGAATCCGTTTGCGCTCACGCCTGCTTTTCTCAGGAAATGCGAGGGCAAGATTGCGCATGCCCACGCGGCGCAAGCGAACGTGGAGTAGATAGACGATGTAGGCGAGCGTGATGCCCGCGGCCCGCGCCAAGGGACGCGGCAATGATCCGATGAGCTTAATCAGTATCCAGGCAAGCGCGTACTCGAGTCGCTGACGCATGTGGCGGGAATGTGGGACGGTAGCATCCGGGAAATGCCGTGTCAAACCTGACGCAGGCGTCCCTTTGTGTGCCCGAGCACAAGTTTAAGGGATTCATGAATCTGGAGATTGGTTGTAGGGCGGTCGAGAAGAAGGGGAGGACAAAAAAATGCGGGGTCGGCAACGGTGACCCTAAATCCCCGTTCCCAACCCCGTCTCCCAGGTTCTGTGGTAGGTGAAGCGAGTATGCGTCAGGGTGAGGAAACGGGCAAGATTACGGAGGTAACTGTCCTTTGGTAACCGCCTATTTCGCGGTCACCAGCGAGTGAGTAATGGCATGGACCGACAGCGCAATCCGGTTCTGCACTCCAACTTTGCGCATCAGTTTCGCCACATGAGCTTTGACCGTGCGCTCTTCAATCCCTAAGGCTGCGCCGATCTCTTTGTTGGAACGTCCGGCCACCAGCATCTCCAGTACTTCTTTCTCGCGATCGGTGAAAGTCACCCGACCCGCCGGAAAGATTCTTCCGGGAGATGACGACACGCGCTCGATAAACATGGAGAGTACACGGCGGGGCGCCCAAACCGAGCCCTCGTTCACCACACGGATCGCCTGCACAAATTCCGCGGGGGACGCGGCCTCGTCCACATAACCCTTGGCGCCCGCCGCAATGGCCTTCAGAATGGTCTCTTCGTCGATGCCGGAGCCGGTCACAATAATACGCAAGTCCGGGCGTGCAGCCTTCATGCTGGCCATCACATCAAAGAGATTCTGGCCGGTACGGTTGCCCAGCAGCACCAGATCAATGTTTTGCAGAGTGCCGAGCTCCGGTAGGGATGCGGAGACCAGCTCGAAGTCGGATTCGTTGTCAAACAACGTTCGAAATCCCACGAACCGTAGTGGATCGCTTTCCACCACAGCGATGCGGATGGGTGCTTTTTTCGCGAGTGCAGCTTTTGCAGCGGTCGCTTTCATAGTATTCCTAAGAGCGATGTATGGGCCTAGAATAGCCGCATTCACAACGGATAGAAAGCTTCGTGTAGGGTCAGGCAATTACGGGAGTAACATGAAAAGCATCTCAAAAAGAAGGGGTTAGATGGCGATGAAAAATGGTTACCGTGGGGTAGCGAGCGGGATTCTGGTGGCGGTGATAGGGACAGCACTGTTTGCAATCGCTCAGGCCGCCTACCAGCCAAAGTTCGCGGGAGACCCGGCCCGCTCCGACTCGGAAGCCATCGCCTTGGGCTACATGCGCACTGTGCTGCGGGCGCAGCGTCTTTACAACCGAAAAAACGACAAGTACGCGGAGTCCCTAGCCGATTTGGTGCACACCGGATCCTTCACCCGCCGCATGGTAAACCCCGATCGCGGCGACTACACCGTCAGTTTTCATCCCCATAAGGATGGATTTGACCTACTGATGACGCCGAAGCAATTAGACGCCGACCATCGGTCGTTTTATGCCAAGGAGGACGGTGTGATCCATGGGGACGAGCAGAAAGCCGCTGACGAGAACTCGCCAAAGGTGAAATAAACACCGGCCACGGGCTCAGAAGTCGGCGCCTAGACCAGCCTATTGTTTGATCACTTCCGCCTTTCCGTCTCGGTAGGTGATGCTGACCGCGCGGCCGCCGTTGGGGTAGTTCACTGTCTTAACTTGCGGATCGCTGGATCGCTGGGGAATCCCCATGCCGATGGCGAAATCGGCCTGCAATTCATTCATGCCCGCTTTCACTTGGTGCTGTTCAATCGCCGCCCAAGTCTCCGCGCCCCAGTGCTTGTAGAGTTCGTGGGGATCTTGAATGAAGAGCATCTCGTCGGAGTAAATCTGGTAGTCGCTGCCTGTCGCCGACCCGATGGGAAATGCGTAGGTCTTGCCATCCTTCTCGAACACTGCCATGACCTGCCTCGAGCCAGGAACTCCGGGAGTGGCTTCCGTGACCACGTCGGTTATCTGCAGTTTTTCAATCGGCAACAGTAGGCCGGCCTCCTGCTTGAAATCGACGCGACGATGGTCGTAGGGATAGTAGGTGTAGCGATAGCCCTCCTTTACCCAGACCGGTTGCTTCGTCAGGTCCTTGGCGGACTGCAAATCGTAGGGGTGCAGCTTCTTGGGAACCACATAGTAATCCGGATTCAGCGGAAGGTCGCGGACCACGGCCGGTTGCGCCGCCTGGTGGCGCTCGTAAAGAATGTAAGCCGTCCGGGCACCGGCAACCAGAATGGCCGCCCCCAGCGTGATTTGAATCTTCTGCTTGAGGTCAGGGTTCATAAGGTGAGGTAAACTTATCGTTTAGGAGCATGCCATGTCTACTGTGACTGAAGCCGACGTTATGGGCGCCTTGAAACAATGCTACGACCCCGAGATTCCCGTGAATATCGTGGATCTGGGGCTGATCTACGGGGTTCGTTTTGAGCCCGTCGCTCCCGGCCAAGACAGTGAGCAGCAGGACGTCGCCATCGACCTCACCCTGACCTCGCAGGGCTGCCCCGCCCATGTGACTATCAGTGAACAAGTCAAGTCCCGCCTGGAACAGTTGCCGGGAGTTCGCAACGCCACTGTCAATGTTGTATGGACGCCGCCCTGGGGCCCGGAGCGCTTGAGTCCGGAAGCCCGGAAGCAGTTGGGAATCGAGTAGGCTCCTCTCCTTCCCTGTCATTTGGAATCGGCGCCAGAACCTGCGTTTCTGTATCAGCCCTGAGAATCTCTGTCCTTCCGGGTATACTGCAGGCCATCATCCCCGGAGATCTCTGATGCCGATTTCGCGCCACTCGATCACGCACCTAACCGTCATTCTTGTGTTGTCCGCTGCTCCAGCCTTCGCCCAGACCAAGCCCCGCGCCCGGGATCTAGGCGTCCCGTTTGATGGCAAACCCGGGGCGTGGAATGCAATCACTGATGTAAAAGGCGTAGAAGTCGGCCATACCACGCTGATTTCTGGCGAGGGGCCATTGAAAGTTGGGGTTGGTCCGGTGCGTACCGGAGTAACGGCGGTTTTTCCCCGGGGAAAAGATTCTCTGGATGCTGTCTTCGCCGGCTGGTTCACTTTGAACGGCAACGGCGAAATGACAGGTACAACCTGGGTCGAAGAATCCGGTTTTCTCGATGGCCCGTTCATGATCACGAATACGCACAGCGTTGGCGTGGTGCGAGACGCCGTAATCGCCTGGCGCATCAAGCGCGCTCCCCCCGACGAGGAAGGTTATTCGTGGTCGCTGCCGGTGGTGGCCGAGACCGCGGATGACGATCTCAACGACATGAACGGGTTTCATGTGAAGCCAGAACACGTTTTTCATGCTTTGGACTCGGCTCATAGCGGCCCGGTAGAAGAAGGCAGCGTGGGCGGCGGTACCGGCATGATCTGCAACGAATTCAAGGGTGGCATCGGAACTGCCTCCCGAGTGCTGAGCGTCAAGGACGGCGGATACACGGTTGGTGTGCTGGTGCAGTGCAACTACGGATGGCGAAGCCAACTGCGGATTGCGGGAGTCCCGGTCGGCCGCGAGATTCCTGATCACACCGTACGCGATGAGGACGTTGGTTCCATCATCGTGGCCGTGGCCACCGATGCCCCGCTGATCCCGACACAACTAAAGAGGCTGGCTAAACGGGTCTCGCTGGGACTGGGCCGGCTTGGGAGTTTTGCTTCTGATGGCTCCGGCGATATTTTCCTCGCTTTCTCGACCGCAAACCCCGGTGCCTACGAGGGCAAAGGTTCGCATGCGCTAACCATGCTCTCCAACCAGGGCCTGAACCCGATATTCCTGGCCACGGTGCAGGCTACGGAAGAAGCCGTAGTCAATGCCATGATCGCTGCCGAGACTATGACGGGGATCAACAATCGCACCGTAATCGCCTTACCGCACGATCGTCTTCAAGAAGTATTGAAGAAGTACAACCGGCTGGTGAAGTAAGGCCTCGGCTGGTCCTAGTGGGTTCCGGCCGCGCGGGTCGCGATCTCGGCTCCTGACAGGCCGGCGCTCCTGGCCAGCAAGCGGTCGACACCCTCCTGATCGACCGGCCTCGAAAAGAAGTAGCCTTGGCCGTATTCGCAACCCAGGCTTTTGAGATGATCGCGGTGGGCCGCGACTTCAACTCCCTCTGCGATCACCTTTAGATTTACGGTGTGGGCAAAGTCGACAATGAGATGAACGATCTTGCGAGCCTCCTCGTCGCTGTCCATGTGGGTAATAAAAGAGCGGTCGATCTTGACCACGTCCACGGGAAAGCGGCGCAACCGGCTGAGAGAGGAATGCCCGGTACCAAAATCGTCGATGCCGATGGAAATTCCCAGGCCCTTCAGACGCGTCAGCAGGTGTCTGGATCGCTCGGGATCTGCCATGGCGGCACTTTCGGTAACTTCCAGGTGTAGTCGGCGTGGATCCATCCCACTTTCCTGCAGCGCTCCCTCGATGTCGCTAATCAAGTCGGGGTAGGTGAACTGTCGAGGAGAAACGTTCACCATTACAGCCAGCTTCGCATGCGCGATGGAGGACGATTCCCAGCCTCGAGCCTGCTGGCAGGCTTCATGGAAGATCCACTTGCCCAGAGGCACCACCAGCCCGGTCTTCTCCACCACGCTCAAAAACCGGTCGGGATACAGCAGACCTTCTACAGGGTGCTGCCAACGCAACAGGGCCTCGAAACCTGCGAGCTCTCCGGTTTCCAGCAGCACGATAGGCTGATAGTGAAGCAGAAATTCTTTGCCTTCGACTGCCCGCCGCAGTTCGGTCTCCAGTTGTAATTGTTCGACCGCCTTGGTATGCATTTCTTCATCGAAGAATTCGCAGCGTGATTTGCCCAGCATCTTCGCGCGAAACATGGCGATATCGGCGTCCCGCAACAGATCTTCCGCGCGCTCGTGCGGGGTGGTACTGAGCGAAATACCGATGCTGGCGGAGGTAAGCACTTCCCTTCCTTCTATGGAAAAAGGTTCTGCTAATGCGTTTTGAATGCGCTTGGCCACCCGCATGGCATCACTCGGGTCACGGACCGACCCCACTAAGATGGTGAACTCATCACCCCCCAGCCTGGCCAGTATCTCGTCCGCCTCTTGAGGATCACCAGTGCCTTTGCCTGCCACCCGGGAAAGGGTATCCTCAAAACGCAGGCAGTTGGCCAGGCGCCGGCCGATATCCAGGATCAGTTCGTCACCGACCTTGTGCCCCAGAGTGTCGTTGAACACCTTGAAGCCGTCGATATCAACGAACAAGACCGCAAACTTGTAAAGCACGTCTCGCTTGGCGCGATCGCAGGCCCGCTGCAACTGTCTCAGGAACATAGGCCGGTTGGGCAGGTCGGTCAGCCCATCGTGCAGAGCATTGTGCTCCAGCTTTCTCTCCGCCCGCTTGCGCTCGGTGATGTCGCGGTTCACAATCACCAGTTTTTCTACTTCGCCTTTTTCATTGCGGATGGCGCTGGCCGAAGATTCGATGAACAGCCATTCCCCATTTTTATGGCGTATCCGGTATTCGAGTCGCTTGCCCACGCCGGTTCGCCGGGCCTCCTCGGCAGCAGCTTTCACCTTTTGACGATCATCGGGGTGGATTTGTTCAAAAGACGATGTCGATCTCAACTCCTTGGCCGAATATCCCAGCACTTTCTCGTACGCCGGGCTGTTGTACAGACGTTTTCCATTTACATCGACCAACCCGATCATGTCGGCAGCATTTTCGCTGATCAACCGAAATAGCTCCTCCCGGTTGGTCAGCCGATTCTTCAGCTCCCGCATGCGTACCTGCTGATAGAACAAGTAGAGCGGCACCAGCCAGATCGCCAAGAACGCAGCTTCAGAGCGCAGGTCGGGACTCTGGGCTAGTACGTTTCCACTCCACAGGGGACGTAGCGCCAACACCGATGAAATCGCCAGAACCGCCAGACCAGAAACGGTCAGGGTGGGATGAACGCAGAGCCACACCCATCCTTGTTGCGCCCGCCTCTGCATCGTTGTCAAAGCAGAGGGTCGCAGGGGAGTTGAAAAGGATCGAGGTTCGAGGTCGCCGGGCGCGGCCTGGCCAGGGTTCCGATCCGGGGGTTTCCCACTTGCAAACACGTCTCCTCCCCAGGCGCACGCGGACACTTCACCAAAAGAAGATATCGGCCAGGAACGCACAAGGGTTTAGGCGAGGCGGCTAACCGCCTGTCAATAGATGGTGTATCCCGGCGCTGGATTTCGAAGGTCGGGCTTGGACGCCATCAGCAATAGTGCTCCGATACGCTTAAAGGCCCGCAGGTCTTCCAGACTGTTAAACGATTGGGTCTGATAATCGTCGGGTGTGGGCGTGTCGTCAGGAACCTGTTGCGCCTCTACTTTCTCGAATGCATGCCTCTTCAAGAGGTCGACATACTCGGCGGCCGACCGCACATGCACCGCCACCTTCAGTTTGTCCACCCATTGCAAAGAATAAGGATTGTCTTGGTAGAGGTTGATCAGAATGAACAGGCGCCCGTGTGGGGCCATCACTCGAAACAGCTCAGCCAGGGCCCGATCCTGGTCGGGATAGTAGTAGAACGACTCGACGGACAGCACCTTGTCGAAGAAGTTCTCCTCCCAGGGAATCTGCTGCGCCGATCCCCAGACATACAAAATGTTTTCGAAGTCCTTCGACGCTGCCCGCGCCCGGCGGATCATCTCATCGGAAACATCGAGGCCCACCACCTGGCCGAAGCCCTCCGGGCCATCCGCCACCAGACGGGCCAAGAGTCTCGTGGCCCAGCCCGCGCCGCAACCTAGATCGAGGACTCGCTCACCGGGGCGCAGATCCATCAGCCGAATGGTTTTTTCGGTAATGTTGAGGTGGTGGCGTTCCATCTTCTCGCCATCCCCTTGCTCCGCCCAGCGGTTGAATTCGTGTTGCAGGCGTTCGTCGGGAGTGGGTAGTTTTTCAGGCACGAGATATTCCTCGGTCAATCCTTCTCTATCACGATAGATGAAAAGTTGCACGAATGGGAAACGCCCCCGGAAGAATTACAGGCGCCCCGCGGAGACCAGTTTCCTAATACGTGAACGATTGCAGCGTCGTCAGATCTGGAGTCACAATTACATAACCCGCCCGCTGGCTGGGGTGCAGAGCCATGTACGCAGGACTGGCCGGAAGATCAAACCCGTTGAGCGACTCGACAAAGTTTCCTTGTTCGTCGAAGACCTGGATGCTGCTGCCTCGAGCCGCGGTACTGGAGAACTCCTGGCCGACGAGAAAGAGCTTGTGAATAGGATCGACTGCGACCGCCTGTCCGCTCTGGGACTGGTTTGTGGCCCCTGGAAGGACCACGATAATGCCAGTCTGGTTTGCCAGATCGTAAAACTCCACGCTGAAATCATCCTCGGTGCTTGTACACGCAATACCGGTGGCGGAATCGACCGCTATCCCGTTGATGGTTCCAAATCCGAGCCCCTCGAACTCGGTCAGCTTGCCAGTCGCAAGATCCACCATCCCAATTTCGGTAGTGCAGCCGAAGCAGCCGTTTGACCCTCCCAAAACTACCTGGTTAGTGGTGTTATTCATGGCCAGCGCCGGCGACAGGTTCCAGTCGAAGACCGGATCGTTCACTTTGATGACCGGGCCAAAAGTGTTGGCGCCGACGTTGGAACTGAACACATAAGAGTTAAAGTCGGAAGCATTGTTCCGGAAACCAAGCACTGCGGCAGTGGGGAATCCCTGGCTCGTACTGATGCTCGTGATGATTTCGTCAGCCTGGTGAAAGGGAGGGGTCCACTCGGCCGTAAATCGATTCGAGTTGAGGGGACTCGAAATAGCGTAGCGCCGCCTGTCGACAAAAATACCGCTGGAGTGCTCGAACTCCGTGAGCGCAACATGATTGCCGACGATACCCAGAGTGACAAAATCGTTCTTGCTGTCGGACTGTTGCTGCAGAATCTTGATGATCTTGCCAGTTTTCTGATCGAAAGTCTCGACCGCTACATCGGCATGGCCGTCACCCAGGGTCAGCGCTTCGCTCAGAATTCCTTCGGTTCCAGTCTGGTCGATGTCATATCCCAGAATGAATCCGCCCAGCGCGGAATGCACGACAACGTTGCCCGGCCCGATGGGAGTTTGGCTAGAGGCGTTGCCGGTTTGAGCTACCGTGCAAACGGAAACAACCAAGGCGAACAGACCTAATAGAACCGCTACCACAAATCCCTTGTCGCTCATAGCAGCTATCCTCTGAGGCGTGAATTCAATCGCGAACATGTTAAGTGCGCTTCCCGGTCTTGGTTGTCAATAATGTGTAAAACCTGACGACGATGCGCCGAAAACGGCACCTGCAAACTCCTGCCAGCTCTGAAGTATGCAAAGATATGCTACATTTGCCCGGCATGGCCACCGGTCCGCAGCCCCCCGAGCCCGAACTGCTTTACTGCCCCAGGTGCGCTGCCGAGGTCGCCGACCCCCTGACCTGTGGTGACTGCTCCGCCGTCATCTGCCGCCGCTGCGGTACGCCGCTCGAATCGGCTGACGAACTGGGCATGGGATAGGCGATGGCGCTCCCCGCCACCCCAACCCCCGACGAGCCCAACCGCCCCAAGCGCGTCATGGGCTTTCGCGATCTGGTTTTGTTCTACGTGGTCACCGGCATCAGTCTGCGTTGGATCGCCACCGCTGCCGCCGCCGGCTCAAGCTCGATTGTCATCTGGATCGGCGCCTGGCTGATGTTTTATACGCCATTGGCGCTCTCGGTCATCGAGCTGTCATCGCGCTATCCCAACGAGGGCGGCCTGTATGTCTGGAGCAAGAGGGCCTTCGGAGACTTCTCCGGATTTATCTCTGCCTGGAGCTATTGGGCGTGCAACCTCCCCTATTTCCCGGCCGTCTTTTACTTTGCCGCCAGCAACGCCTTGTTCATGCGGCAGAGCTCGTGGCAGCACCTTTCCAATCGGCCGGCATTTTTCATGATTTTTTCCGTGCTCGCTCTAAGCGCAGCGACCTTGCTCAACCTGGTTGGTCTCGATGTTGGTAAGTGGCTGCACAATGTCGGCGCTGTCGCCATGTGGGTACCCGCCCTGATCCTGGTGGTGTTGGGCGCGATCGTATGGCACCGGTACGGTTCGGCCAATTCGTTCACTCTGCATTCCCTGACCCCCAGCTTGCACTTCAAAGACGTCATTTTCTGGTCCTTGTTGATTTTCGCGTTTGGAGGATCTGAAACCGGCTCGTTCATGGGAGACGAAATCAAGGACCCGCGGCGCACCCTGCCGTGGGGACTGTTCATCGCCGGGCTCACCGTGGCAGGCTGCTACATTCTGGGGACGGTCGGCGTGCTGATAGCGGTGCCATCTACCCAAGTCAGCAACCTTTCCGGACTGATGCAGGCCATCTCAGCCGACACCGGCCGGGTGGGATTCGGAATTCTCGTCCCAGTAGCCGCGTTTCTTATCGCTCTCAGCAACGTGGGAGCTGCTGGCGCCTACCTGGCCGCAACCGCGCGCCTGCCTTTTGTCGCGGGTCTCGACCATTGCCTGCCGCCGGTCTTCGGGGCTCTGCACCCGCGTTGGAAGACGCCCTGGATGGCCCTGTTGGTGACCTATCTCCTGGGGCTGCTTTTCATTTTCCTCGGTCAGGCGGGGACCAGCGTCAAGGGCGCTTACGACGTCTTGGCCAGCATGTCGGTCATTACTTATTTCGTCCCCTATCTTTACTTGTTTGCTGCCATGATCAAGTTGCAGGGAGAACCCGCCGGTCCCGAGGTAATCCGCGTTCCTGGCGGGAAGCCAGTCGCCTATTTGGTCGCTACGGTTGGGTTCCTGACCACGACGCTGACGATTGTCTTATCGCTGGTACCACAAGCCGATGAGCCCAACAAGCCGCTGGCAGTGCTGAAAGTGGTCGGAGGATCGGTGGTACTGCTGCTGATCGGCGCCGCCATCTTCTGGTCCGGAAAGCGGCGGGCGCGAGGGATTCTGTAGCACCCGCCTCAGGCACCCGTCTCGCCCTCGCCAGCTATCGAGTGGCCCAGCCCAACTTTGTCAAATCTTCCCTAAATCTATGAGGCATAACGACTTACACAGCAACCGACAGAGTCTGCGTTTCTTTTTGTCTTTTATGTTGCATGTGCAACATACATATGTTGCAATAGCAACATGGAGGTCTTATGAACCAGATTCTCGATACGATTTTTCAACGACGGGCCATCAAGGTTTTCGAACCGGTTCCTGTCCCGCCGTCGGTGCGGGAACAGATCCTCGAAGCCGCCCGCCTTGCTCCTTCCAGCTTCAACACCCAGCCGTATCGCTTTTACTGGGTGGAATCGCCTGCGACGAAGAAGACCGCTGCCAAGCTTTGCATGGGTCAAATGCCGGCCGAGACTGCCCCGGCTTTGGTCGTGGCCGTCGCCGACATTGGGTCACTTGAACAGACCGCGCAGAGCCAATTAGCGTGGATGCGGCAAGTCGGATTTAGCGAGAAAAAGATCGCGGAGCAAGAAACAAAGGCCACGATTGGGAAATGGCTTTTCGCGCCGGGCTGGTTTGGAATTCTCGGTATTCTGAGATGGGCCATCTTTCGTCTGCTGAACGTTTGGAAAACGATGGGGATGCCGCCCGTTTCACGTCAAGGTTTGTTCAAATGGGCAACTAAGAACGCCTCTCTGGCCTGCGAGAACCTCATGATTGCCGCCGAAGCGCTTGGGTTCAACACCTGTCCGATGGATGGCTTTGACGGCCGCAGGTTTTCCAAGTTTCTCGGACTGTCGCCGAAGTATCATGAGATTGTAATGGTCATCGCGATCGGCAAGAAATCGGCTGCCCATGTGGACCAGCCGCAGTGGCGAAGACCGCTCCATACCACAGTGACGGTCCTATGATCATCGTCCAGAAACCGGTTCCCGAAGACATCTTGAAAGACTCGACGCTCGCGCATATCGCCGCGGCTTACTTCTCCGTGGGCAAGGCGCTGGAGCGGAAGACGCGCTGCTCGGCGACTCGTGGCTTCATCCTATCTTCACTCCGGAACGGGATGGAAATGAACCAGAATCAGATTGCCACTGTCCTCGGCCTCGACCGGACAGTGGTGCATCGGTCTATCAAGTCGATGGTTCAAGAAGGGCTGGCTACAGAAAAGAAGGCAAAAGCGGGAAAGGCAATTCTCGTTCGCTTGACTGCAAAAGGCGAACAATACCACCAGTTTCTGATCAAAGAGCGGCGGGCAGCGGACGAGAGACTTCGCCAACAACTAACGACCGAAGACCGATCGACGCTGCTGCGTTTATTGAAACTGGTTGCGGAAATCGAGTTCTGAGGCCCGCCTACACCGGCACTGCCGTCTTCCGCTTGGGGTTGAAAAACGGCATGGGCACAATCTTGGCCGTGACTTTCTGCCGTACGGCTTCGATGGTGATTTCCATCTGCACTCGCGCACCCAGCCTCGAATGATCTGTATCAATGCTGGCCAAGGCAATCATCTTCTTCAGCACCGGGGACCATGTGGTTGTCGTGGCTTTGCCCACCTGCTTCTCACCGCAATACACGGGCACGGCCACGCGCGATGCCTGGCTCGGCGCAGCGGGAGTCAGGCCGTACTTCTCATAGCGCTGCTCGACTTCCGTCCAATCGATCTCCAACCCCACGAACTGCCGGGCCACGCCCTCTTTGGCATCACCCTCCAGCGCGGCCTTACCAACGAAATTCGGTTTCTGCAGATGAACCATCTTGCCGAACCCGAGTTCGAACGGCGAGTACTTCTGTGACGCGATCAGAGCTTTCTTGCTGCTGCTGTAATCCACTTCGATCAGCAGCAACCCAGCTTCGACCCGTGCCACGTCCAGTGCCAGCATCCCCGCGGCGTGGATGTCGAACTGTTTGCCCTTGTCCATCAGTGCGTCCCAGACTTTCACCGCGTCGTTCCACGGCACCCAGATCTCGTAGCCCAGATCGCCGGTGTATCCGGTGCGGGAAATGTCGACGGGCACGCCCGCGATCTTGCCGCGGGTCATGCGAAAATATTTCAGGTTCGCGATTTCAGCTTCAGCAACGGCCTTCAGCAGTTTTCCGGACGTTGGCCCTTGCAGTGCGAGTGCCGCAACCTTTTCGGAGATGTCCTCGATCTGGACATCCATGTTGCTGGCGTTCTGGCGAAACCAGCGTAAGCTGGGATCGGCCGCCGTCCAGCGATACTTGTTTTCTTCGAGGCGCGTGATGGTGCCGTCGTCAATGACCTTGCCTTCTTCGTCGCACCAGCACGCGTAGATCACCTGCCCGACCGCAACTTTATTGATGTCGCGAGTGATGACGCGGTTCACTAGCCGCGTGGCGTCTTTCCCCGTGACCAGATACTTGTAAAGCGGCGAGATATCGATCAACGCGCAGGCATTGCGGATGGCGTTGTACTCGTGCTCGTGATGCACTTCGTAGACGCTGACCGTGTAGTATCCCGACCACTCGCGGTAGTTCAGGCTGTTGCAGAGGGCAAGAGTTCTCTCGTGAAACGCAGTTCCTACGGGCAAGGGAATGACCTCGAGTCGATTGTAAGGCTTTCCTTTGTGGACCTTTGTGTCCTTTGTGGTTTAAGAATTAAAGCGCCAACCACAAAGGACACAAAGGTCCACAAAGGAATTCTTTCGACCTGCGATTATATGCAGTCATCGCACGGCGGGGCAAATATCAGATAGAATGGGTGCCTCGATTATGCGCGGCATTCTCATAGTGTGGTGCAATCTGCCCAGCGGCCTCTGATCCGCTCTGCTCTCGCTCGGCTTTACATATTTCTCAGCTAGAAGCTAGGAGCCAGCAGCTAATGTCCAAATACGACGTTATCGTAATCGGCGGAGGCCATAACGGCCTGGTCAACGCCGCCTATCTTGCGCGCGCCGGCAAGAAGGTTCTGGTGCTCGAACGCCGCCACGTGCTGGGCGGCGCGGCCTGCACTGAAGAAGTATTTCCCGGGTTCAAGTTCTCCGTGTGCTCCTACGTAGTGTCTCTGCTGCGACCGGAGATTATCCGTGATCTCGATCTTCCCCGGCACGGGCTGGAAATTCTTCCGCTCGACGGCACATTCACGCCCATGCCAAATGGCGACTACCTGTGGCGCGTGAATGACCACGGCAAGACCCATCGCGAGATCGCCCGCCACTCCAAGCTCGACGCCGAAGCCTACGACGAATTCGGCAAAGCCATGCAGGCCATGTGCCGCTTTGTGAAGCCGATCCTCAGCATGGTGCCGCCCGATCCCGCCACGCTGAACCCCAAGGAACTGATGAAGCTGCTGTTCATCGGCAAGCGCTTCCAGGGTATGACCAGCGACGACAAATACAACCAGGTGCAGTTGATGACCATGAGCGCCATCGATTTCTTGGATCAATGGTTCGAGACCGATGTGCTCAAGGCCACCATGTCGGCGTCAGGCATCATCGGGACGTTTCTTGGCGTGCGTTCGCCGGGAACTGCTTACGTTTTGCTGCATCACTACATGGGCGAGATCGACGGCGCATTCCGTTCCTGGGGATTCGCTCGCGGGGGTACCGGCGCGATCTCCAATTCGATTGCCGATGCAGCTCGCGAGGCTGGGGTTGAAATCCGCACCGAGGCGGGGATCACCAACATCATCGTCAAGTCGGGCAAGGCTAAGGGAGTGGTCCTCGCCAATGGCGATGAAATCTATGCCGACGTCATTTCTTCCAGCCTGGACCCGCGGCAGACTTTCGTCCGTCTCATCGAAAAGGACCATCTGCCCGGCGAATTCCTCGACGAAGTCAATCGCTACAAGTTTCGCGGGTCTTCGGGCAAAGTGAACCTGGCGCTGGATGGGCTGCCGAACTTCAAGTCCTTACCCGGTGTGGGGGCGCACCTGCGCGGAGCAATGTCCATTTCGCCAAGCGTCGAGTACATGGAGCGCGCTTACGATGACGCCAAGTATGGAAATTTCTCGCGCCGCCCCTATATCGACATGGTGATTCCCACGCTGACCGATCCTTCGGTCGCTCCGCCGGGAAAGCATATTCTTTCCTGCTTCGTGCAATATGCGCCCTACAAGCTGCGGCCCGGCCTTAACTGGGACGATCAGAAGGAAGCGTTCGGCAACAATGTGATCGACACCATTGCCGAGCACGCGCCCAACATTAAGGACATCATTCTGCACAAGCAGGTCATCACTCCACTTGATCTGGAACGCGAGTGGGGGCTAAGCGAAGGCAACATTTTTCAGGGCGAGCTCTCGCTCGAGCAGTTGTTCTTTCTGCGTCCAGTGCCGGGATACGCTCAATTCCGGACGCCCATCAAGAACCTCTACCTCTGTGGTTCAGCCACGCATCCTGGCGGCGGCATCATGGGCGGCCCCGGCCGCCTGGCGGCGTTGGAGATCCTCAAAGACGTTAAGGGAGCCGCGTAACCATGGCCAGCACACGCGATGTGCTCATCATTGGCGGCGGACACAACGGTCTGGTCACTGCGTTCTATCTTGCCAAAGCCGGATACAAGCCGCTGGTGCTGGAGCGCCGGCCGCAGCCCGGCGGTGCTGCCATCACCGAAGAGTTCCATCCTGGCTTTCGTTGCTCGACTTTGGCGCACTCGGCAGGTCCGCTACGTCCAGACATCGTTCGTGACATGCAGCTTGAGAAACACGGCCTGAAGTTGATTAGTCCCGATGTCGCCACCGTCTCTTTATCTCCCGATGGCCGCGCGCTCACGCTGTACCGCAACCTTGAGAAGTCGGCGCAGGAGATCAGCAAGTTTTCGCAAAAAGACGCCGCACGCTATCCCGAGTTTCAGCAAACGCTGTCGAAGATAAGTAAGGTGATCGCCGAGGCCCTGGCACTGACGCCACCCGATATCGATCATCCCAGCAAGGGCGATCTTTGGGGAATGCTGCAGACCGGCCGTGCCATTCGCAAACTGGGCAAGAAGGATATGTACCGACTGCTGCGCTGGGGGCCGATGGCGGTCGCCGATCTGGTGGCGGAATACTTCGAAACCGAACTCCTGCGCGCCACCATCGCGGCTCGGGGAATCTTCGGGACGTCTCTTGGTCCCTGGTCGGCTGGCAGCAGCCTGGTGCTTCTCATACGCGCTGCCGGCGATGCCCATGCGTCCGGGCTGGCATCTTTTGCGAAAGGCGGAGCAGGCGCCATCACGCAGGCCATGGCGGCCGCTGCCACAGACGCCGGGGCAGAGATTCGTACAGGTGCCGAGGTCATCGAAGTCACGGTGGGAAACGGCGTAGCCGGCGGCGTGGTGCTCTCGAATGGCGAGGAAATCAATGCGCGGGCTATCATTTCCAATGCCGACCCCAAGCGTACTTTGCTGAAGTTGGTCGATCCCATGCACCTGTCGCCGGACTTCGTGATGAAGCTTCAGCATTACCGCATGCCGGGGACCGTGGCCAAAGTAAATCTCGCGCTTTCCGGCCTGCCCAAGTTCACCGCCCTGAACGACGGCAACGATGAGGCGCTCAGCGGACGAATTTTGATCGCGCCTGAAATCGACTATCTGGAGCGAGCGTTCGATGAATCCAAGTACGGCAATTTCTCCAAGCAGCCGTATCTGGAAGTCGCGATCCCCACGATTGGAGATCCCTCGCTCGCACCCGCCGGCAAGCATGTGATGTCGATCTACATGCAATACGCACCGTTCAAGCTGAAGAACAGTGACTGGGAAAAGCAGCGGGTGGCGCTGGGCGACACGGTGGTCAAGACCCTGACGCGATACGCGCCCAACCTGCCGGAATTGATTCTTAGTCACCAGATCATCACCCCGCAGGACCTCGAAGATATCTACGGACTCACCAGCGGCCACATCTTTCACGGAGAGTTGTCACTTGACCAGTTCTTCACCATGCGGCCGATGCTTGATTGGGCAAAATACAATACGCCGATCAAGAATCTGTACTTGTGCGGATCAGGAACCCACCCGGGGGCGGGCTTCACGGGCGGTTCGGGAGCGAATGCCGCGAGGGAGATACTGAAGGCGCTGAAGATGTAGGGCCGGGCTTCTGGCTTTTGCGTCGCGACCATGAGACCTTCCGCCATTTTGCTCATTTCCTGCCCTGACCGCAAAGGCCTGGTGGCTGCCATCTCTGATTTCGTCTTCCGCCACAATGGCAACATTCTTCACGCTGACGAGCACGCCGACGAAGGTTCCAACCTGTTCCTGATGCGCGTGGAATTTGACCCGGCCAACTTCGACATCCCTCTCGGCGATTTCGCCAAACACTTTTCACCCATCGCCGAGAGGTTTGAAATGCAGTGGCGGCTGGCGCAGTCCAGCTATCGGCCGAAGATGGTCATCATGGTCTCCAAGTATGACCACTGCCTGGTGGACCTGCTCTATCGTCACAAGAGCGGAGAACTGACCTGCGATATTCCGCTGATTATTTCCAACCACCCTGACAATCAGTCGATTGCCGATTTTTACCAAGTTCCATTTGTCGTCATCCCAGTCACCAAAGAAAACAAGTTCGAGGCTGAGAGCCGCATCCTTGATCTCATCACCCGGCACAACTTTGACTTTATGGTACTGGCCCGCTACATGCAGGTGCTGTCCAATGAGTTCGTACATCGCTTTCCGCAGCGCATCATCAATATTCACCACTCGTTTCTGCCGGCGTTCGTAGGCGCGAAGCCCTATCATCAGGCCTTCACCCGAGGCGTAAAACTGATTGGCGCCACCAGCCATTACGTAACGGAAGTGCTCGACGACGGGCCGATCATCGAGCAAGACGTGATCCGCATCTCGCACCGCGATTCGCTGGACGATTTGCTGCAGAAAGGCCGCGACCTGGAAAAAGTCGTACTCTCGCGCGGGGTGCGCTGGCATGTAGAGAACCGCGTCCTGCTTTACGGAAACAAGACGGTGGTCTTCAATTAAGGTCGCAACAAAGGAGACATGCTTTACGACCTTCGCGGCAGTTCTTGGCGACCTTTGCGGTTGAAGATGTTGGTTTCAGGCGCTACTCGTACCTCAGCGCCACCATTGGATCCACTCCAGCCGCCCGGCGGGCCGGGATGTAGCTGGCGAGCGCACTCACGGCGATCAGCACCAGGGCAACCGCAACCAGCGTCGCCGGATCCGTTGGCTTGACTTCATACAGCAAGTTCGCCAGCAGCCGGGTGAGCATGCTGGCGCCGATCATTCCGATCGTCACACCGACGGCGGTGAGCGCCAGGCTTTTGCTCAACACCATGCGCAAGACGTCGGCGCGGCCAGCCCCCAAGGCTACGCGGATGCCGATTTCGTGAGTGCGCTGCAGCACAGTGAAGCTCATCACTCCGTACAAGCCGACCGCAGTGAGCAACAATGCGATCCCTGCGAAGAGGCCCAGCAACATGGTCTGGAAACGGGCCCGACCGAGGTCGAGCGCCAGGTAATCGTCCAAGGTCTGTACCTTGTACAGCGGCGCGTCCGGATCCATCGCCGCCAGCACCTTGCGCACTTCGGTCTCTACCGTGGCTGAAACGGTTGCCGAACGAATCACCAGAGTCGGCGGGCCCCACATGAGTTGCGGCAACGGAACATAGTATGCGGGCGGTGGGGTATCGCTCAACTTGCTGGTTCGAATGTCGCCGACCACACCGACAATCTCTCTCGTCTTATAACGCGACCGGGCAACGCCGTCGCCAGCTCCGATTTCAACCCGTCTGCCTATCGGATTTTCATCAGGAAAGAACTTCCGCACAAATTCCTGGGTAACGATCATAACCGGCGCTGAGTTACGCTGGTCGCGCTCATCGAAAGTGCGGCCACGCAGCAATGGAATCCGCATGGTCTCAAAGAATCCAGGCACCACTACGTAGATACCGGCGCTGGGCTCGTTGGCCTTGGAAGCTGGGTGGTCGAGAAGATTGAAGGAAACACTCCAGCGGTCATCGTACAGCGGCAGGGGCATGGCGCCGGCAGCGCCGGTGACTCCGGGCAAAGCCCTCACGCGAGTCAAGAATTCATGGATAAATTGGTCCTGCTGATCGAGATTGTAGCGGGTCTCGGACAGATCGAAGGTGGCGGTCAAGACATGGTCGGGATTAAAACCCAGGTCCGTATGGGACAAACGGTTCAGGCTGCGGATCAGCAGCCCCGCTCCCGCCAGCAACACAATTCCGAGCGCCGTTTCTGCAATCACCAATCCGGAGCGCAACCGGTTGTGCGCTGCCCCAGCCGTCGTGCCACGACCGCCTTCGCGTATGGCATCCGTCAGGTTGGGTTTCGAAACCTGTAATGCGGGCACCAAACCGAACACAAGTCCGGTCACAATGGCCAAGCCAGCGGTGAAAAACAGAACACGATAGTCAACTCCAATCTCCGTTGCCCGTGGCAGATTGTTGGGATACAAGCGCAGAAGCGCCGACAGCGCCCATTCCGCAGCCCCCACACCAAGCGCCGCGCCGGCAAGCGAAAGCAACAGCGATTCTGCGATCAACTGGCGCATAATGACGCTGCGACCGGCCCCGAGGGCGGCGCGGATGGCAATCTCACGCGCCCTACTCACGCTGCGCGCCAGCATAAGGTTGGCAACGTTGGCGCAGGCGATCAGCAGCACCAAACCCACCGCCCCAAAAAGGATGAGCAGAGGCTCTCTGGTGTCTCCAACCAGGGAATCGAGTTCTGATCTCGCCCCTGTGGCACTGTGCGCGTTGGTGTCTGGGAACTCCGCCGACAACGCGTGCGAAATGGAGGCGAGATCGTTGTTGGCCTGCGCCAGCGTGACTCCGGGCTTGAGCCGCGCGATCATCTCCAGCGAATGACTTCCCCGCTGCTCGGTGGAAGGCTTGTCCTTGGGATCATCAACCTCGGCTTGGCGCGAGAATGTCAGCCACAAGTCCCGCGCGTCCGCCCGCACTGGGAATTGAAAACCCCGAGGCATGACGCCCACCACCGTATAGGCACGACCGGTGAGGTTGAGGGTTCGCCCAATCACTTTCGGGTCGGCATTGAAATGTGCGCGCCAGAACCCGTCGCCGAGAATGACAACGTGATGACCGGGGGCATCCTCTGAGTCGAGAAAAGCGCGGCCCACCGAGGGCTGCGCTCCCAGCAACCGGAAAATGTTGGCGGAGACGTTTTCGACGTTGACGTGCAAGGGTTCGCCAATCCCAGTTAGAGTAGAGTCGTTGTCGCTATAGACAGAGACTTCCTGAAAAGAATGGTTACGCGCGCGAATATCCATGGCATCGGGATAGGAGACCGATCCGTTGGGAATAACGGGTGTCCGCCGGGTGTCGAAGTTTCCAATTGACACCAGTTGTTGCGAATCTTGAAACGGCAATGGGCGCAGCAACACTGTGTTCACGATGCTGAAGATCGCCGTGTTGGCGCCGATTCCCAGTGCCAAAGTCAGCACTGCGACCGTCGTAAACCCGGGTGTCTTTGCCAAAACTCGCAGACCGTAGCGAAAGTCGTGCATGAGCGATTGCATCCCAGCCCCCTGACGCGTACGGAGTATTTTGGGGCAATTTATCTGCCACCAGATCGCCACTAACTAACTGATAACACTATGCAAACGGCTCATGCTGACCGGAGTTAATGTTCGTTTCCGGGATGCTCTGTACGTTCGCGCACATCGGCGATGGCAGGCATCAGCAATCGCCCGACTTTTCCACAGGTATACACAGGTCGCTGCATTGCCCACCCGTTCTGCTTCATGTATACATGGCTTTCTCAGCTTACCCAAGCAAGGAGATCTTCCCCCAATGGATCGATTCCATCGCAGGCCTGAGCACACTGACACCCGCAACGGTCGAGAGTGCCGCTTCTGCTCATCAATGGATCCTGATTTCACCAGCCGCCGCCCCATCGACCGGATGGTGGTGCCAAAACTGGACGACACCGCTTCCGCGCATCTCACGGAAGATGGCTACGTGAAACATCGGATTGCAGAGCTTATGAGAAGGCGTGGCGGAACTATCGTAGAGCCTCTACAGAGGTCCGCCTAGCTAGAGGAATTCTCCGCGTTGGTGGCATACCTCGCCAGCGCCAGTTCCACGATCTCGCCGATGAGCTCGGTGTAAGAACGTCCTGACGCTTTCGCCGCCATGGCAAATTCCTGTTTGCTGGAGAGCCACGGATTGGGGTTGGCCTCAATCACATAAACCTCGCCCTTTGGCGTCAGGCGCATATCAATTCGTCCGTAGTCGCGCAACTTGACGGCCTGGTACGCGGCCAGGCCAACCTGCTGCAGCTTGGCGGTGGTCTTCTCATCCAAGTCATCGACCAGGTAGGATTTGGTCAGCTTGTGGGCCTGAGTATCCTTTTCAAACTTCACATCGTAGCTGGCGATCTTCGGAGTCCCCTCCGGAAGACGGGACAGGTCGAGTTCCACCAGCGGTAAAGCCTGCGCATTTTCATAACTGCCCAAAACTCCCACGTACATTTCGCGGCCTTCAATGTATTCTTCGATCAGTGCCGGCGAATCAAACTCATTTTGGATGTATTCCACCCGTTCCATCAGCTCTTTCACGCTGCTCACCACCGAGGCGGCGTCAATGCCAATCGACCCATCCTCCCACATCGGCTTCACAATCAGGGGAAACGATACATCGTGAGCATGCTCGATGCGGCCACGGTAAGCGGTCGCAAAGAAGGGCGTCTTGATGCCGTGAAAGGCAAACATTTTCTTGGCTGTAGCTTTGTCTTGTGCGAGAAAATGGGCGTGCGGACCGCCGCCGGTGTAGGGGATGGCGAGCAAATCCATGTAGGCAGCGACGTTCATTTCCTTGGTATCGTCGCCCGCGAAGGATTCCGTCAGATTGAACACCAGGTCAGCTCCGCACTTTGCCAGCGAAGTCAGGCAGGGTTGCGTCCCATCCAGCACCTGATAAAACGGCTCATGCCCCAGTTTTTCCAGCGCCTCGAAGATTTCTTCGCGGTCTTCTTTCTCCCGCTTGCTCTTGCTCTGTGGCTTTTTCTTCTTTTTCTTCTTCTTCGAGGACGCCTTCTCCTCAACCGCCTCGGTCGCCGCCGCCTCATCTCCCCAAACGTCGTAGAGCACGGCGACTTTCAGCTTCGCGCCAGTCATTTTGGCCCCCAGTTCCTCACGGCTGCACGAATTTCCCCCTGGTCATGTAATTCATGGCCAGCGCCGTGGCATATACCGTTACTTGAATCAAATGCTCTGCTTCCCTTTGCTGATCGGCAAATAGCTTGAGCTCCCCGATCCGCTTTTCAATCAATTCCACCAGTTTCTTGATCAGCGGCCGCTGCGCGCCCGTCCAGTAGGTAACTTTGTCCACTACCGTCTTGCGGTGCTGATGCAGGAACTGCTGTGCCGGAACGGCTCGCTTGCGCCGCTTCGAAGCGTCAAAAATGTCTCGCAAGTCCGTGTCCAGCGCGAGTTCACCCAGCGCGACTTCTTCGCCGTTGCGCCGGTAGAACTCGGCGACGGTCATCTCCATCTCGTCAACCGTCACGTCAGTAACACCGCGGCGACGGAGCGGATCCGTATGCCCAAGTTCGCGCGCAATGCGGTTCATATAGCGCAGCTTGGCCAGCGCGCCCCAGCCACGATAACGCTTGCGCCATGCTGAACGCGGCGTCAGCCACACCGCAAACGTTTCGGCAAAATCCTCATCGGGATGCTTCTGCGCGTACCAGCCCGCCAGATAGCGCACATAATTCCGCGAAAACGGAACTGGCCGGTAGTTATCGTGATAGGGACGCCGGAAGGGCCCGAAGAGTTGCTTCCACTCCGGCGTGCGGTGCAGCTTGTAGGCATAGTTAAATGCATGCCCGGCCTCGTGCCGCAGATACATCATGATCTCGCGCGCGTCTTCGAGATCGTTCGTCTCTTTTTCCAGATGCGCGAGCCTGGCATCGGCCAAATAAAACGGAATGCCGATCACCGGCTCACCTGACGGGCATCCCCATTCGTCGGTGAGATAGCACGCCGGGCGGAATTTCACCAGCTGCTTTTGATCGAGTTCCTTGTAGAGCTGCCGCACAAAACGCTCCAGCGGGGAGCCTTCAATTTTCAAACCCAGGTCGCGAATGGGCTTGTCCAGAATCTCCTGCAACTCCGGCCGTGATTTTTCGGTGTCTTGCACGTGTTCTCAGTGGAAATAAGCACAGAGCGCACCGCGAAAAAGCGGGAGAGGACGGGGCGATCTGCCCCAAGTGTAACAATAACAAAACGGGCTGCCGGTCTAGAAGTGACTAAAGAAACCCCCGCCATCTTGAGCGCAGCTGTGGTTACCGAATCACGTGGAAGGGCACGTTGCTGGTCAGCGTGCCGCTGGGCGTCGCTACAGTAACATAGCCAGTCGTCGCGCCTGCGGGAACTTTGGCACGTATGAACGTGTCGGACACAACCGTAAAGTTTGCAGGAGTTCCGTTGAGGGAGACACTGGTGGTTCCGGTGAATCCCTGGCCGAGAATGCCGCCGGTCTCGCCGACTTTGCCTGCGGGACGAACGAATGCTACGAATGGGCCGAGGCCCATGTTCAGGCTGAAGATTGTGCCACCAGTGTTGGGGCCTCCAACGTAGGTTGACCCGTAGAGAACGCCACCAGTACCTTGAAACAGGCCGCCTAACGGCATCGCACCATCTGTGTAGTCGAAGCTGTGCAGTGTGGTCAGCGTGCCGGCTGGAGTGATTTTGAAAACCGTGCCGCAGCCACCATCGTTAAGCGTGCAGTCAATGAGATCGATCCCACCAGCGGACGTTGTACCATAGAAGTTCCCGTCAGTGGCTTGAACCAGTCCTGCGGTCGGGAAGCTACCGTCAGTGCAGTTGGTTTGGGCGCAAAAGCTGTAGAGCGTTGTTAGCGTACCCTGCGGAGTGATCTTGAAAACCGTACCAAAGTTGCCGTTGACCCCGCCGCCCCATGTTGTCCCATAGAAGTCTCCGTCAGAGGTTTGAACCAACCCTCCATAAGGGAACGCGCCGTCAGTGCCATTGAAACTGTGGACCGTCGTCAACTTGCCCCTGGGCGAGATTTTGAAGACGCTGCCATAGAAGTCGCTGAACCCGCCGCTCGTGGTGCCGTACAGACTCCCGTCTTTCGCTTGGATCAGCCCTGCGAAAGGATCGGCAGGGCCAGAGGGACTGAAGCTGTGCACTGTTTCGAAGTCGCCGGTCGATGTGATTCTGAAAATCGTGCCACACCCACCTTCGTCGCAGTGTGTCGTGCCGCCCTCAGTGGTTGTTCCGTAGAAGATCCCGTCGGTGGTCTGAACCAGTCCTGCGAAAGGGAGTTGACCGTCATTGCAGAACCCAGCGTGAGGACAAAAGCTGTGGAGCGTCATCAGGGTCCCGTCGGGCGTGACCTTGAAGACCGTGCCGTAACCCAAGTAATAGGAACTTTTGCCACCATAGCTGGTGGTCCCGTAGAAGTCTCCATCGGTGGCAAGAACCAGTCCCGCCTCCGGGTAGGAGCCGTCAACGCAATTAGCTTGGGAGCAAAAGCTGTAAACCGTCGTCAGCATGCCTCCTGAGGTGATTTTGAAGATAGTTCCAGGGCCGGGGATTCCGCCTTGCAGGGTTGTCCCGTAAAAATTACCGTCGGCGCCCTGAATGAGCGACATGGACGCGGGCGTACCACCATTGATGCCGTCGAAACCTACAAGAGTATTGAAGACCTGCGCCTTTGAGGTGACGGCCGTCGCTGCGCAAAGTACGACGATGACGCAGGCCACTTTCGAGGCGCAGAGTTTTGTCATCGGGAGACCTCCCGTGGTGGAACAGTCAGGAATCGCGGCCTTACTCACGCGGGAAACAAACTGCAGCACGGCCGCGAACCGCAAAAGGGCAAGCTACAGCAACGCGGCGCAACCATTGTCCTCTCAGCAGGACCTTGCGTCAATGGCCTGTTTGCAGGCCTTTTGACCACCCTCCTACACCGGCGAGTGGTGCCCCTGCACAATCATTTCTTCGGCAATGCGTCGGGCTTCGGGAAGCGTCGCCGCCTCGTTGCCACCGATCTCCGCCGGTAAATCACGCTCAATCTTTAACAATTCCTCTTCAAATAGTCGCGTCACCAGGTGAGGAGTATGCTCCACGACTTTTCCGTCGTCCCCTGCGACCTTGATCTTGTGCAGTGTCCGCTGCGCAATCATCAAGCGATAAATGCGATCGGTTGCCAGGTCTTCCATGTAACCGTCCAGCAGGCTCGCGCCTTTTCCATTGAGCACGCCGTTGCGATAACGAATGACAGTCCGCACCGCCGCCCGGGTTCCAGCAAGTGTGATCTTGCCCACGCCTTCCGGCACTGGCCGGAGATCAGGATGCGTGCTCGGTAACTTCGGCCGCTTTCCTCCCTGATTGGGATTTGGGAACTGCGCCACCGCGATCTCATTCTGGTCGGGGTGCCCGGTCCACGCCCCATCCATCAGGCAGGTGGCCTCGTTCTTCTTATCTTCTTTAAGTACCTTCAAAGCCCGCTCATTCAACTCCGCATCCGTGCGGCTGGGATAGAGTGCCGTCATCCCGCCAATCGCCAGCGCTCCGTGCTTATGGCAGATCTCCGGCATCAGCGTCCGGAAGTTCTGAAAGAAAGCGACATCGTGCGGGATAGTGTTGCGGTCGGGCAATACCCACTTTGGATCTTCGAGCATGAAGTGAATCAGCGATGCCATGTAGTCCCAGCGGCCGAGATTCAGCCCCAGACAATGGTCCCGCAGATTAAACAGAAACTCTTCCATCTGAAACGCCTGCGGATGCGCCTCCACCAGCGCCATGCACTTGATGTAGTTAGCCGGCAGTCCCTTTGATTTGGCTAGCGTCTGGAACAGATCGCGCCACCACAACGCCTCCTCGGCGGACTCGCTCTTGGGGATGTAGATGGAGAAATTGTGCGGCAGCACGGCCGGATCGAGCTGATACCACAGCATCGCCACGTCAAACAAGGAAGCCGACATTAGTTCGTTCTTGATCACACCGCCCTGACTCAAGTGCAATCCTCGCGGGCGCACCCAGGTCACTGTCTTCGAACGCTGCACCTTCACTTCCTTTTGCCGCTTCTTGTCGTAGTAACCCAGTTCGTACTGGTACGCCGCGAGCACATTCTTGATCCCCAGCAGCGTATGCGACCACTCATTGGCCATCGAGTCTTCTAAGTCCAGCATCACGCCCGGAGAACCCGAGTTCAGCAGCTTTACCGTCAGTTCCGCATCGTCGGCCGGCCCCGTCATCTGATTACGCTGGTCGGCGCACCAGGCTGGCAGTTCAATTCGCCAGTCGGTTGTGGTGGCTGGCGAGGGCGGCAAGTAATTTGGAGGCTTCCCCTGGTGTGATGTCTGTAACACTTGGGCGCGATTAGCCACGAGAGTCTGCTGCCGGGGAGTGAATTGTTTGTGCAATGGCAACAAGAATTGGAGAAAACCCTTAGGAAGATCTTTCTCAGGATTCAAATCAGCGGGGGCATAGTTGCTGGACTGTGTGATTAGGGCATCGAGAGGCATAAGAGGTACTCCTTGGGGAGCTCAGGTTCACGTCTAATGTACCCGCAGCTCCCTCTCTCGATGCTACGTCCGCCACTGCCAGCGATGCAAACGACAGCGGCGAATGACGTCCCCATTTTCGTCACGGGTAACAACGATGGTGGTGGAACACGACATTACAGCGTGCTTTAACAAACAAGGCATGCGAGCTTGACGCCCGCATGCCCGCCTTTACAGCAACCTGTTCAGGACAACCCGACTACGGAATTTGCTCTCCCGTATTGGGGTTCAGAATCAAGATGCCGTTGCTCCTGATCTGGGTGAAGTTGAAGAACTGTGTCAGCGAAGTGGCGAGCACATCGAACGATCCGCCGCCGATGCGTTGCCCGTTGAGCCAGTTATCCTCGATGAAACGGATAACTGAGGTCTGGTCCGTCACGCTGCGGTCAATTACATTCTCCAGGGCCCAGGGTGAAACCACGATGAACGGCTGGCGCATGCCATAGCCGCAGCGGCCGAGTGCGTGCGTGTTCGCAGGATCAATGCCGGGCAATGCCAGGGCACCGTTGCCGCAAGCATTGGGAGCAGTAAGCGCGTCCGCCGGCCCGGTGGACTGGTTGACGATCGGCCCCATCTGGTGGTCGTACCAGCCGTCAGAGTCGTCGTACATGATTACTACCGCGGTGCTGCTCCAGGTCGGCTGCTCTTCCAGGAAGTTGACCAGCCGCACGATGAAGGTCTGCTCATCCAGCGGATCGGAGTAACCCGCATGTCCGTCCTGAAAGGCTGGCGCCTTGATGAAGCTGACCGCCGGGAAATTGCCGGCATTCACGGCCGCGATAAAGTCCAGGACATCGTAGTTGTGATTGGCAGGCCCGTTGTTTCCGATCTCAGCGATCGATTTCGGCCGGGTGTGGTTGGGGTTGGAAGTCGATGCGTGGTAGTTGAAAAACGCGTGGTGCGGAATGTAGTCGCCGGTGGTCCCCGCAAGGCCGGCAGAGCTGCGGGCGCAACCCGTGGTGCCATTCGAGTTCTTAATATTCAGATTGAACCCGCCCATGAACGATCCCCAGCTCACACCAGCGGCCGACAACAGGTCGCCGATGTTCTTTCCGCCCATCTGTACCTGGTTACGGGTTGAATTGGAGCAAATATCGTTCAGCGGATCGGGATCGCCGATTACGGTAAGCGAACCATTGCCGCCGTCCACTTCGTCCCCGGTGCCATTCAGGGTGGCGATCACGCCATTGGTCTGGCCAGAGACCAGGTTAAGCACGCCCGGGGTTGACGGCCCGAAGGTCGTGCTCCAGTTGTTGTCGCTCATGGCAAAGTGTTGCGCGTAGTTCCACAGCGCCGTGGCAGTGTTGCCGTCAAAGTATCCCATCACCTGGCTGGTGCCGTTGCCGGTGTGCGACGGAAACAGATCCAAGGCGCCGGCGTCAAAGGCCAACTGCTCGTCGGTATAGTCGTGGTCCTGATCGGCGGTCACGGCCTGGGAACGATCCAGGCGGAAGGGATTGCTGGCGGCCCCGCCGTTCGAGGGGTTAAGGTTGGGATTGAAATTCAGCAAAGCGTTGGTCAACCCGTTGACGTTCGGGGTTCCTGGCCGGGCGTGGAATTGCGGCTCGCCTCCGGGGTTGGTGGCATTGGGATAGGTTCCGAAATAATGATCGAACGAAACGTTTTCCTGGAAGATCACAACCAGGTGCTGAATGGGTGTGGCGGTCGTCGCCGAAACTGGCGCAGCGTAGGCGGGCGCAACACTCGGTCCCAGGGCAGTCATCAATGCTGTCGTAAGTGCCAGCATTTTCCTGGGGGCGGCTGATGCTCTCAGTTTTTCGAACATCTCTTCCTCCGTCCTTCGGTCCGATATGAGGGCTCCGCTTCGACAACGTCATTCAGCCGAGGAAAAATCAGACTAAAGAAGCCGTGTGGCGGGAGTTTGACGCGACTGTTAAAGATGGATGAATTGAGGGCGCAAGCTGTGAGTTTTCTATCTAGGGACGAGAAACGGGTGATCCGAAACCCCACCCGAAGGTGGGGTCCCGGTATCCTGGTTGCGGCCCGCTTACTTCCCTGCCGCCGGCGTCACTGTAATGCACACCGTGGCCGTGCAACTTGTCTGGTTGCAGTTGTTGGTCAGCTGGTTGAGGGCGGCGGTGAGCGGAATCATGTCCGCCCCGGGCTTGCTGGCACAGAAGTTTGGATTGAAAGAGTTACCGGTTTTCGGAGGTGGCGTGTAGGTCAGCGCCGTGTTTCCGGCTTCCGCCAGCCCACCGGCTGAACACTGCTGTGCACCGTCCGCCCCGATGATGCAACCTGTCCAGGCTCCGTTGCTGAAAGGTGAACCGCACCAAAAGCCAGATGCGGCCTCGGATGCGCATCCCAAATTCCATTCCATCTCTTGATCCTGAGGCGCATTCTTGATGCTTACAGTAAAGGTGATCTCCTGTCCCGAACCGGCCTGGATAGGAGGGGGCTGGGACGGATTGATCGATATCGAGGCAAAGTCATCCGCACTGATGGTGATCGGCGCAGTATCGTGGGCGCTGGGTACGCTACTAGAAGTAGCAGTGATGTTGACGATGGTGCCGTCGGGGACGTTGATCGGCGCCGTGTAAGTCGTGGGAGCGTTGTTGGTCTGAATCGGGTTCACTGTCCCGCACAGCAGTTGGGTGCAGGCTTGGCCGTTAGGAAGCGTCAGGGTCCAGTTGACGGTGTGGTCAGGGATGTTGTTCACCACGGCAAACACCTGTTCATTTCCTCCCTGCGGAAGGGGATAAGGTGCCGGGTCGATGGTCACTGATGGGGGGTTTTGTTCAGGCACAACTGTGACCGAATCGGCGTTTGAAATCGCTGTAGGATCCTCGACTGAAATGGCGGTCACCTTGACCGTGGCTGGGTTCGGCACCACCGCAGGAGCGATGTAATCTTCCTGGCTCAGATCTCCGGAATCCGGGATCAACATGCCGATGGTTTCATTGCCCCCGATGATTCCGTTCACCGCCCAGTTCACCTGCTGATCATCCGTGCCCATCACAGTTGCGGTGTACGGTCCGAGGCTCTCATTCACCGGAACTGTCTGTGGGTTTGAGGGCGTGATGGTCACCGTAATCACTTGTTTCAAGCCAATGGTCACCGTGGCCGTACCAAAGACGCTGGGAACGGCTTCTGAAACCGCCTTAATCATTACGGAAGGTGGACTTGGAACCGCGGCGGGGGCCGTATAGGTCACGACATCAGCGTTCTCAAAGGGCGCAATTGTACCCAGGGTGCTGTTGCCACCGAGCACACAATTTTTCGAGTTCGAACAGACATACCAATTTGCATCTTGATCGGCTACATCGGAAATCGCCGCTGAAAAAGTCTCCTGCTGGCCGACGCCAAGGCTCGATATCCCCGGTGTGACTGTAACTGTGACCGTCGCCGCGGTAATTGTGACCGGCAAAGTTCCTGCCAGAGTCGGGCTGGCGTTTGGAATCGCCTCAACAACTACGGCCTTCTGTGCCGGAATCTTCGCGGGAGCAAAATACATGGCTTGGTTGCCGTTCGCCTGATCAGGTTGGATCGTCCCGTAGGTGGAGTTTCCGCCGGGTATTCCATTCACCTTCCAGGTCACGGACTGGTCGGAGGCATTCTGCACGGTAGCAGAGACCTGCTCGCCCGAACCCACCTCGACGCTGGTGCCTCCCTGGACGTTCACACTGACTCCAAGCACTGGAGGCGGGGCGATGGCGACCAATCCTGAAGAAAACCGTGAGGGCGACGCGAGCGGCGCAGCGGTTATGCTTACCGTGTCGCTGATCAAGGGGACGTTAATAGGGGCCGTGTAAACCCCCTGGTCCCCCTCGGATGCGATGGTGCCGTAAGTTTGACTGCCGCCTACGTCCCCATTGACCTCCCAGAAAACCGCGGTGTTGCTGGAGTTGATGACTTCGGCGGTGAATGCCTGGCTGTTCTCCGACTGGACCTTCATGATTACCGGTGTGATGGTGATGGTAGGCACAGTCGGCGGTTGCAGAGAAATGGTTGTGGGGCAGGTTGCCACCTTGCCTGGTTCGGAACGGGAGACTGCCTGAATCGTCACGGTCGCAGGATTCGGAACTTTCGCCGGGGCCTTATATGAAGCGGTGTTATTGCTGCCCGGCGTGATTGTTCCCACGCTGGCATTTCCGTTGGGGATTCCGTTGACCTGCCAAGTCACATTGGTATCGTTCGGCCCCATCACTCCGGCAGAGAGGTTCATCTCGGTCCCGATTTGCAGAGCGGCGATGCGGGGGGACATGAGCACCGTCGCGGGAAGTTGAGTCCCAGTGATGGTCACGCTGGCATTGCCACTCCGGGTGTTGTCGGCATTGGCCACCGCGGTAAGGACGACAGTTGGCGGGATGGGCACAAACTGCGGCGCGGTGTAGTTTCCGGCGTTGTCAATGGTGCCAACAATGGGTGCCCCTCCCGGAACGCCGTTCACCTGCCATTGCACGTTCTGCAATCCGGATCCGTTCACCGTTGCCGTGAACTGCTGCACCGTCCCTGTGGTTATGGTCATGGTGGCAGGCGTGATATCCACAGTAACCGCCCCCAAGGCGAGGTTGTTGATGGGAGCGGCGCTGAGCCCTCCGCAACTGGTGAACAGAACCGCCGCACTCAATGCGACCGCCAAGGCCACCAACTGCAACTGATTTCTGAACATTCGAGGACTCCCACTCCGGCCTACTCTGGTCGCCGTCATAGTTTCATTTGTCCGGTTCACTGCTTGCGGCATACGCGTGTGTATCGTCCGGCTCTCGACGGATTTGTTCTTTTAGCCACTGAAATAACCGTCCTGCCGAGCTGGCAGCAAAGAACTGTCGCGTGCTTTCATAACGCTGCACTTTGGCGGTGGTGGGAGCTGCGGCTTCTATTCTTTCCTGCGACGCCTTTGGGGTAACCGTGTCATCCGCTATGTCTTGGACACGGATGTGCTGCGCCTTCACGTGTGGCAGCCAGAGGACTGGATCCAGAGGTGCAACCTGTTTCAAGAATTCCGGCTTGAGGTAATTGGCGCGCTCATTTTCAGGGATCAGGTTCGATTTCGCCATCCAGTCAGGCCAATCTCCCCACGGACCGAGAACATCGATGGCCTTGATGCGAGGGTCGACAGCGGCCGCCAGAATTGCAATTGCCCCCCCCGATCCCGCGCCAAACATACCCACGTTGCTTGCGTCCAGGTCATCACGTTGAGACAAGTAGTTGAGAATCATCTGAACATCGTGAACTGAGCTACCCAAGGCTTCCTGCAACTCACTGACGAACCACTCCTTCATCGGCCGCATGGTGTAGCGCTGGCCGGTGAGAGCGGATACGAACCCGACCGCTGCTACTCCGCCTGGAAGTAAGTCGCGCACAATATTCGTTGTCACGGAAACGGTCGGTTTCGGAGGGATAGCTATAGAGGTACAAGACCACCGGCGGCTTGGGCACGTACTTCGGCTTGATGATATAGAGGTCAATAGGATCGGCCTTTCTCCATTGCACCCGAATGAGTTCGCGAGTGAATCCCGGCAGGTCGTCCTTCTCCCCGAACGTGGGCTTCTGTAACACCAATTCACTGCCCGCGAGCGAAAGCGAACTCCAGTCCTCCACTGTCCGTCCATGGCCTGAGACAAAACCGGAGTCGCTCGTCCTTTGGGCCCAGCCTGCCTTAACTTGTCCAGGGCCGACGAGCAGTGCGACCATTGCAAGAAGCCGGACTTGATGTCTACTCCACTGACTCCACATGCAGTTTTCTAGCTCCAGGAATTGGATTGAGTAATGAGCACTGAGCCCTGCACTCCGTTGGAAGCAGGGCGGCAAAGTGGAGGCAGGCTGTGGAAACAAACAACCTGCCTCCGTTGGGAAAAGGCCTACTCTTTTAGGTTGATCAACTGAAGACCAGTATCGATATGGAAGTCAGCATCCGCATTCTTGGTGAATACTGCGCCGCCCGCGTCACCGCCCGATTCAGCAGGTTCGCCGGCGTTGCCGTTGGAGGTAACGCCGATCTGTCCCGGACGGTTGTAGTGGGAGCGGAATACTTGCAAATTGCTGACCGGAACCAGGTCGGGAACCTTGCTGAACTCCTTCTGCGCAGCGGTAACGATTTTGGTGACTCCCGCCGGGCAAACGCCGCCTGACGTGTAGCACGAAACGCGCAGAATGTTCCAGGCTGGATACGATCCGTTCAGAACGTTGACGAATGGGACGAGGCCAGGGCAAGGCGCTATGCAATGTGGGAAAGCGCCTCGACTCTGATACCAGGAGTAGTTCAGTGGATCGACGCCGTCGACAGAGAGGTACTTAGTGGTGGCGAGCACGTTTGCGAAGTTGCCCGTACTCCAGAAAGCATACCCGAATCCGTTGATAGTAGCGCCAACTGTACTCACCATCTCGCCGGTCCCGACAACGCGCTGACGCGACCCCCCTGTTGTATACGACTGGTTCAACGGGTTGTCTACCGCGGGGTTGACGTTGAGTTCCTGGCAGCTGCCGATTTCGGCCAGGCCGGGGATATTGAATTCGGTGGTGTTGTAGGTTCCGGAGGTGGGTTCACGCAAGAACACGCGTGTTCCATTCGAGGGCAGCCCAGCTACATTAGCAATGTCTCGAGTGCGTGTGAGGGTCCCGTTGAGCAGATCAGCCAACTCGAAACGATCCACGTTGGTGAAGTTTGCGCTTGCGAAATCGCTTCCGGGCGAGGTGTTGACGAAGAAGATCATCGGTTCAGCGCCCACGTTCAGTTCAGTCCATGCCGGAATCGCCGAGCCATTAAAGGGGTCCGTGCCGCTGATCGAGAACGCGACCGGGGTCACCTGTTTGCTGCTCTGGGAACTTAGGATCGGCGTTCCCACCAGGCCGTCGCCCGAGTATCCCAAGCCGGTGCAGTGAGGGTCAGCGGAGTAAGGGGCCAGAGCGCGGTTCATCGCAAAAAGGGCGTCCTCCGATCGCACGTCGGTTGGAGCGGCGTTGAACTGCTGATTGTTGAGGGCGTTGTACACGGTTGCATCCAGCGGGACGTCGGTCAGGGTTGGTATCAAGTTGTCGCCGCTGGCGCCGATCTCAGAGGAAGGGATGGAGAGAGTGCCAACCGGCTGAGCAAAGAACAAGGCCTGGCCGATGACCGAATCAACCGCAAGGTAGGAGCAGATGCTGGTCTTGGCATTGTTCCACACGATCCAGATGTTCGCAGTTTGGGCGGGTATATCGCCTCGACGGCTGTCAATTCCCGAGGCCCCGCTCTTCTTGGTCCAGATATTGGTGCCGCATCCTGTGGTCTGATCCGCGGCCAGCGCAGCAAGGTTGAACATGGCAGTTGAGCCGGCGGCATTAAACTGCACGGGATTTGCGGCAAAGCAGTTCAGTCCTACAAACACCATCACGGCGAGCGATATGGTTGTCGTGATTCTTGTGGTTCGCTTCGTCATTTCCTTTTCCTCGTGGCGCAAATATGCGCGGCTATGGGGAGCCCCCCGTTTTGAGCTGCGGCTGTGCGCAACGCTGGGTTCGCACGCCAGGACTTTGCCTCAAGGTGGCCCACTAAAAACCCGTTAAGGCGACTCGGGCCGCGGCCCCAAACCCGGAAATGCCAGAGACGAACCGACCGCAGGATGAGTCGCCGGAACTATGGCTGAACTTTGTTGCAGGAAAACGACCGGAAAATGAATATCGCATGAATTCCTCGCGTGACTCACGGTTCTCAAGGGGGAGTGCCGAACCATTGCATGGATTCATTCGCATTTGCGTTTTCATCGGAAATTAACTCTGCGGTCATCATTTCGTCACATGTTCTTTGTAACCATGTGGCGCCTTTGACTCTAGGCGAAGGGTGAATCCTGTGCGATTCCTGACCAGTTTGCTGTGCCTCGCGGCGTCGCTTTTGACTCTCGCGGCGGCGTCTTCAGCCCAGAATAATCCGCCCGGGGTCACTGCGCCTGCCCGGCCCGGTTCCATCTCTGGGACGGTCACGGACCAGACCGGGGCTGTGTTACCCGGTGCGATCATTACAGTCAAGAACAGCGCCGGCACGACCCAAACCGCGACTACCAACGAGCGCGGGGAGTACTCCTTTCAACACCTGCCGGTCGACACCTACAGCATCACCGTGGCGACCCCCAAGTTCAAAGATTTTCACGCCGACGGCATCGCTTTGACGGCAGGGCAGAGCATCCCCATGGATGCTGTCCTCGAACCTGCCGGCGAGACCACTTCTGTCAACGTTGAAGGTCAAAAAGTGTCCCAAGTGGAGACTGAGACCTCGCAGATTGTTGGCACCATTACTCAAAAGGAATTGGTCAGTCTGGGATTGAACGGGCGCAATTTCACACAACTCATCGCCCTGACGCCGGGGGTCAGCAATCAGACTGGCCAGGACGAAGCAAAAGTAGGCCCGGTGGGTAGTGTGCGCTACAGCGTCAACGGCGGACGGGTCGAATACAACTCGTTCAACGTGGACGGCGGCGACGTCTTAAACGCGGGACTAAACGGCAGCCAAAGCACACTGATCGTTTATCCCAGCCTCGATGCTCTCAGTGAGGTGCAGGTACTCACTTCGAATTACGGCGCCCAATATGGCCGTACCGCGTCCGGCACAGTGCTGGCAGAAACCAAGTCGGGCACCGATCAGTTGCATGGCAATGCCTACGAGTTCATCCGCAACGAGTTCTTCAATGCCCGCAACTACTTTGACCAGACCACAGAAGCCCCACTCTACCGCAGAAATGACTTTGGAGGCACCCTAGGTGGACCGGTCGTCATCCCGCACATTTACAACGGGACCAGCAAGACATTCTTTTTCTTTTCCGAAGAATTCCATTTCGAGCGCACCCCGACTCCTTACAACCAAGCCGTTCCGTCCGCCGCTGAGCGCAGCGGGAACTTCAGCGACGTGTGTCCCTTTGTCACGCCTCCGATTGGTCCCATTCCCGGCGGTCAGGCGACGTTCAGTAGAGCCAAGTTCCCGGACTGCCCGGGCATCCCCGCTTCAACGGCCAACCAATTCCAGACCTATCCGGGGAACATCGTTCCCATCGACCCCAATGCCGCCGCGATCCTGAGCACCAACATTATTCCGCTACCCAATGCGACTACCGGCTGCAATTCCAGCGTCGGATCCTGCTTTGTTACCGATGTTTCACCCAGCACCTATTGGCGTCAGGAACTGTTCAAGGTGGACCACAACATCACCTCCACCATGAAGGCGAGCTTCCGCTACATTCATGATTCCTGGAACACTACTATCCTGACTCCGCAATGGGGCACGGTGCAGAACAGCTTTCCTACCCTCCAAAGCACTTTCACAGGCCCGGGCCTCAGCATGTTGACCCACCTCACCAACACCATTACACCGTCATTGTTGAACGAGTTCATCTTCAGCTACACCACCGACCACATCACGCTCAACAACATCAATTCGAATGGAGCCACGTGGCAGCGTCCCGCAAGCCTGAACATGGGCTATCTCTTCAATAATGGCTTCGGTGGCAAGGTCCCTGGAATCGTGATCGGCGGCACCAATGCGGCCTACGGCGGAAACGGCTTTGCCGTGGATCCTGGATACCTGCCCTGGCACCATTCCAACCCCACGTACAATTTTCGGGACGATCTCAGCAAGGTAATCGGAAAACATACGTTACAAATGGGTGTTCAGTGGGTCATTGCTCAGCGGAGTGAACTCAACCAGGCGGTGGGCGCGAACACCGGTGACGTTCAAGGTATTTTGGGGTTCAGCAACATCAGCAGTTCCCTAAGCATCGGAAATGCATTTGCCGATTTTCTGGTCGGTCCGGGCAGCTTTCGGCCGAACTCGTCCGGAGGCATTAAGTACTTCCAGCAAGATAGTGCGCAACACAATTACTACAACCGCTACAACGTGGTTGAGCCGTATTTTCAGGACGACTGGCGTGTAACATCGCGGTTGACCCTCAACCTGGGTTTGCGCATGAGCCTGTTCGGGCTGTGGCACGAGAAATACAACAACGTGTACAACTGGGTGCCCTCAGCCTTTAACCATGCGCTGGCGGCTACAACTACTGTTGACACCTTCACCGGCGGACTGGCCATTGCCGGGAGCTGCGACGCCTTGGGGCAACATTGCACTCCGATCCCGCTTAATCTGAGCAGCCTCGATCCCCGCATCACCAATGGCTTGGAGCGTTGCGGTGTCAACGGCGTGCCCGAGGGCTGCATGACGGGGCACTTCTTCAATCCTGCGCCTCGTATCGGGTTTGCCTTCGATCCTCATGGCGACGGCAAGACTTCGATTCGCGCCGGATATGGAATGTTCTTCCACCACGGGACCGGTAACGAGGCCAATACCGGGTCTCTCGAAGGCAGCGCACCGCTGGTACTCGACATGACCGAGAACCGGCCCTACGATTACGGCTGCATCGGAGGCGTCGGGCTGGTTCCTGGCACCACCGGCCAGTGCCCGGGGGCGGGGGCTTACCCACTGAACGTGGCAGCGATTCCGACCAAGGCAGTGTGGCCCTACGTCCAGCAATGGAGTTTCAGCGTGCAGCGGGAGTTGTCGAAGAATACTGTGGCGACTATCGCATACGTGGGAAGCAAAGGCACGCACCTAACCACCGATCTGCAAATTAACCAGTTGGCTCCGGTTGCGGGTGGTAAGGACCCGTTCCAGAACGCTCAACCCATCACCACTCAAATCTGCAAGAGTTTCCAAGCCACGACCGGATTTACCCTTTTCGGGCCAGTGGATCCATCCACTCTGATCGCTCCGGTCACGGGCGTGGTGGCTCCCACGGATCCTGGCTTCGTCAATCTGGAAGCGGCATGCTTCGGAACCCCGGGGATCGCGGTTCCTGATCCCAATGCTTTGAGAACCTTTGCCCCTGGCATCGGGAGAATTTTTTCTCTGCAAAACGTCGCCGATTCCAGCTACCACGCTATGCAACTAACCGTCCGACGTTCAACCGGCCCCTTGACCCTGGGCGTTTCTTACTCCTACAGCCATTCCATTGATGATTCTTCCGACCGCTCTGACACTACCCTGGTAAATGCCTTCGACCTGGCTTCCAACAAAGCCAACTCGAACTTCGACCAGCGGCACTTGCTCAACATCAGCTACCTCTACAAACTTGATTACCTGGTCGCCAAGTTACGCTACCTGCTCTCCAACGCCAGCCTCGACCCCTCTGGCTCAAGCACCTCGAGCACCGCGCTCCCTGACGTTGACACCCGCCTCGGGCGAATTCTGAGCGCAGGTTGGGAAATATCCGGCATTACTACAGCTCAGTCGGGGACTCCGTTCAGTGTGGTGAACGGCGCGAGTTCTGACGGCACTTCAGTCCTCGACAATGCGGGTGTAGCGAATGGCACCGGCGCCGGCTCTTACCCCGACGTCCTCGGAAATGCGCACGGTCCGGCCCCCTTTGGCAGCACCAACTCGCAGAGCATTGGTCCGGCTCTGCTAAACCCCGGTGCCTTTGTCGCGCCCACGGGACTCACCTTTGGGAACGCCGGGCGCAACTATCTCAACAACCCCAGCCGGTTGAACTTCGATGTGGCGCTGTTGAAACACTTCAAAGTCACAGAAGGCAGCAGTCTGGAGTTTCGCGCAGAGGTGTTCAACGTTTTCAACCACACCCAGTTCATCATCTATGATCCTGACCGCGGCAACCAGGCCAACAATACCGTGAACTGCTATGGTGGCCAGGACTATTCGGCGGGCGATGCCAGTTGCCTGAAAGGCAGCGCCTTCCTGCATCCCATTGAGGCACATCGGCCCCGCACTGTGCAGTTCGGCTTGAAACTCAGTTTTTGACGGCGGTTGGAGTTCTTCTGCGCTTCGCGCTGCTGGCGTGGGAGTAGGTGAGTTGTAAAGCTCCTCCGGCAGTGGCGCAGGCAATGCAGTCACAACCGTCGCTCGGGGTGGACTGCCAACTTGCCAACGCATCCAGCCGGTAGCCGACCCCACGTATGGTTTTCAGGTAGGTCGGCCGGGACCGATCCGGCTCGATTTTCCCGCGGATGCGGCGGATGCATGCGTCGACGCTGCGGGGAGTGACGAATTGCATGTCGCCCCATACCGCGTCCAGCAGTAAGTCACGTGTAAACACCTGGCCGCGGTGGCGGGCCAGGTACTCGATCAGGCGAAACTCCAAACTGGTGGTTGGCACCTCGCTGCCTCGGACCGACACCTTCATCGCCCAACTGTCAATCACCAGTTCGGCCGCCTGCGCCGGCAACGCCTCCGTCGGCGAAAGGCGACGCAGCACTGCCTGTACCCGGGCCACCAGTTCTCGGGGACTGAAGGGCGTGACGATGCAATCGTCTCCCCCGCATTCGAGCGCCAAAATCCGATGTTCCTCGACTGCATCTGCCAGCAAAAACACGACTGGGATCCTGGCCAACGAAGCGTGCTCGCGGACGCGACGGCACAGCGTCAGCCCGCTGCCATCCGGCAACATGAGTGCCACCAGCATCAACTGCGGGCGGTCGTCTTCCGCGGATGCTATCACGTCGCTGTTGAAAAACGTCCGCACCGCATAACCAGCCTCTTCCAGGCATTGTCGCGCCACCTGGCAAATTTCAACGTCATCGTCGATCACAAAGATGAGTTGCCGCATTGGCTTCAGAAGTCCGCAAGAAACACCAATGCTGCCGCGTCCTTGCGCCACTCGGTGGGGCAGTTTAGCCTCCCCGGTGTTACGGCGAGGTGACCGCAGTGTGAATCCTGTGTAAATTTTCGCAAGGGGTTCTACGGGCTGGTTTCGGTACTCACTTCAGCCTACGGCAAGCCACTAGATGCTTGTCCCATTGTTCCGCCTCACAACCACGTTATGGATTCCTTTGAGATGGGTCCAAGCGGCGCCGTCTACGGCACAAACAACTCGCGATGAGCCGCAGATTCGATACTTTATTGGCCGACTGCGTTGCCCGTGTCAGGAAAATTCTCTGCACCAATCTGCGTTCGGGTAGCGTTGTGAACTCAGTTCTAGAGATTTAGGTTAACTGCGGTCCTGCAGGAAAATGGGACTGCCGATACTCTGGGCTGGCTTTGCAGCATCCAAGCGGAAATGATCGTCGGCAACAAAAGAGCGGGAAAATGCGTGGCGATAATCGTAGCCGTGTTGCTCTTGCTCTTGTTGATCGCAGTGGTAGTCAGGCTACGCAAAAAGACAAGGCCGGGCCCCGATCAGCCACTCACCTTGGCTGTGCCATCCATATGCCCTCAAGGCAACCCGAATGTATACAGTGAACTGCCCGCGGCGATGGCAACGTACTGTTTACCGTCAAGCGCGAATGCCATTGGCGCAGCATACACGGCTGCTCCCGTCTGGAAATGCCACAACGCCTTGCCGGACGTGGCATCCAAGGCGACGAAGTTCCCTTCGGAATCGCCGGTGAACACCAGGCCACCCGCAGTTGACAACACTCCCGACCAGCTCGGCGACGGATACCTAAACTCCCACTTCACCTGACCGCTAGCGGGATCAATCGCGCGCAGTGCTCCCCAATATGGCTCAGTATCATCCGCCGGAAAGTACGCGCTGCCGTAGTAAGCGTGCCCGGCTTCATAGGGCTGTGGTGCGGTGCTGAAAATGTCGCACTGCTCGCGCGCATTCACATAAAACAAATCGGTCTGCGGATCGAATGTCGGTGACTCCCAATTCGTCACTCCCGCCGCACCTGGGCAGACTCGCCGTCCTTCAAGTGTCGGCGTGCTCTCCTTGGTCGCCACCGGCCGGCCCTCGGCGTCCTTGCTGTTGCTCCAGGTTACTTTGCCAAACGGATTCGCAAGGATCAGCTTGCCGGTGGTTCGATCAACAACATAGAAGTATCCATTGCGATTTGCCTGGGCGATCAAATGTTTCTCGCCCTCGTCAATCATTACCGGCACCTGCGTCGAATCCCAGTCATGCTCATCGTGCCGGGTAAACTGAAAACTCCAGTTAAGCTTCCCGCTGTCGACGTCGAGGGCCAGCAGAGAATCGCTGTAAAGATTCTCGCCTGCGCGCCCTTCCCCGCGATTCGACGGTGATGGGTTCCCTGTGGGCCACAATAGTTCGTTTTTGGCGGCATCGTAGGTGCCGGTGATCCACGCGGGAGCGCCGCCGATTTTCCACGAGTCGCTTTCCCAGCTCTCGTGCCCCGGTTCTCCTGGCCCGGGGATGGTGTAGAACCTCCACTTGCGCTCTCCAGTATCAGCATCGTAGGCGTCAATAAACCCGCGAATGCCATACTCGCCACCGGAGACTCCTAGAATGACCAGGTTCTTCACCGCCAGCGGCGCCAGCGAAAAACTGTAGCCTAGCTTGTAATCAACCGCTGGAACATCCCACAGCACGCTGCCCGTCTTGGCATCCAGTGCGATCACGTGGGCATCCAGGGTCCCCATGTACACTTTGTTCTCGAGGATGGCAACGCCGCGATTGATCCTCCCGCAACACGGCCGAATGTCGGCCGGCAGTTGCCGCTGATACAGCCAGATGGGCCGCCCGGTGTGAGCATCCAGAGCAAAGACCCGATTATCAGGGGCAGTGCCATAAAGAATGCCATCCACCACCAGCGGTGTGGTCTCAAACTTGCCCGTTGCACCTGTTTGATAGACCCACTTGGCCACTAGCGATCTGACATTCCCTTTGTTGATCTGATCCAGCCCACTGAAACGATGCCCAGCGTAGTCTCCAGAATACGTCAGCCAGTTCTGCGGCTCTTTTGAGGAGTTCAGCAACCGGGCGGAAGTCACCTGTCCCCGAGCACCGGGCACAAGAAAGCTGCACGCCAGAATAACCACCGAAGCCATGCTCCGCACCGCCGGCCTCACTTTCCACCCACACTTTGCAGGAAGGCGACAATGTCTTGAAGGTCTTTGTCGCTCAGCAGCGCCGTGTCATAAACGGGCATCGTCGAGGTCCGTGTCTTCTGGATCGACCGCAGTTTGCCTTTCTCGAAAAGATGGATCTGTTCGCTCGCATCCATCATTTGCAGGCTGAAGTTGTCCTCGTTCATAGTGACGCCTTTGATTTCCTGTCCCGTCGCCGTCACCACGGTGACTGTCTCATATTCCTGCGGAAACTCTTTCGTCGCTTCGAGCAATCCTGGCGCGAGCCGGCGACTGGGGTTCCGTACCGAATCCACGATCGCCTCCGACGACCGCGCCATTCCCGCCGCCGTCAGATCCGGCCCCAGACGTCCGCCTTTCCCTTCCACCATGTGGCATCCGGAGCAGTTGGCGTCGCCATAAAAGAGCTGCTTACCGTGCGCAGCATTACCCATGGGCTGCGCCGGAGCCTTCACCTGAACGCTCCGCAGATAGGTGATCACGTCCCAGATTTCCTCCTCGGTCATCCCTACGCCTTGACCTGTGGTCCCGTTGGTCGGCATCGCGGTGCCCGGCACACCCTGATTGATGGTTTGAAACATCTCGGCATCGGAGTTCCCGTGACGCTTGCGTGCCCTCGTCAGATCAGGCCCGCGTCCGCCGCCCCGCGCTCCCAACCCGTGACAGAACGCACAATTGATGCGAAAGTGAAATTCGCCGCGCTTCGCGGCCTCGGCATCCCCAGCAAACGGATTCTTGTCCTGCCCAAACGAAGCCGTCGCCCACCCCAGTAAACAGATCGACACAGCAACTCGAACCCAGAACGCTTTGCAAGAACCATGCGCCTTCAGGGCTGCGAGCGTTTTCGCAAGGAAATCCACCGTGTGCCTCCCAACGCCAGTATGCGGCTAGTTCATGCCTCTCCGAAATCCCGGTACCTGCGAAGTACATCCTGCTGCGAAATCACTCCTTCCAGCTTACGGAAGTCAGCGCGACTGACCACCGGCACCCGCGGCCATTGATCGACGTATCGCAGCGCTGTGTCCAAAGTGTGGTCAGGATGCAAGTAAGGAATTTGACGTGTGACAAACAGAGAATTCAGGCTGAGTTCCCCCTTGCCCTCTCCCGCCATTCGCTGAAGATCGGCCTTGCTGACACTGCTCCAGCCCGTCGGGCTGAGCCTCACCAACAAGATTTCGGATGCCGATTCGCCCACTTGCGCTAGCGCGCCTGCAACCGTGTCATCACCCTGCAAAACCGGATCGACCATCGGCTTCATCGCATCTTCCACCCGTAGAACGCCCTCTTCCCTCTGCTCTTCCATCGAAGGCAAGTCCAAACCGTCCTGTCGCGTGAGCACGTCAAAAATCGCCGTCGGTTGCAGGCTGCGTGAAATTACGTAGGCGAGGGTGTTGGCGATAATCACCGGCACGATGATCGAATAGTTTCCGCTGACTTCCAAAACCATGAACACCGACGTCATGGGAGCACGCAGGAACCCGGCAAACAGGACTCCCATCCCCACCAGCGCGTAAGTGCCGGGCGACCCCGTCAAATGCGGCAGCACCACGTGCTCTGCCCCACCCACCGCCGCCCCCAGCATGGCGCCAATAAACAAAGTTGGCGCAAACATTCCTCCCGGCGTGCCACTGACGAACGAAAACAAGGTCGCAATGATTTTCAGCCCCGCAAGAATTGCGAGCATTTGCCAAGTGAACTGGCCATGCATGGCCTCGTCAATGTATTCATAGCCGGCTCCCATCACTTGTGGCGCGCCCAGCACCGCGATGAGGCCGATCAATAAACCTGCCAGCGCAGGCTGAAAGTATTGTGTCCATCTGGGCAGCGCCTTGCAGCGCGGGCGCAACTTCGTAACGCCGATCGAGAAGGCCACCGAAGCCAACCCGCCCACAATCCCAAGAATGGAATACGCAATCAGCTCCGACGGCCGCTCCAGTTGCACTGCCGGGATACGGAATAACGACTCCGATCCCAAGAACCACCGCATGACCACCACGCTCGATACTGCCGAAAGCACCACCGAACCTAGAATCCCAGCCGTCCAACGCCCAATGACCTCCTCGATCACGAACAGCACCGCGGAAATGGGCGCATTGAATGCCGCAGCCAATCCTGCCGCTGCGCCCACCGGAGCAATCAGCCGCATTCGATCTCGCGACAATCGCATGCGCCGTCCGAGTGCCGAAGCCAGACTGGCGCCAATCTGCAACGACGGATCCTCGGGTCCCAGTGAATGTCCCGACCCAATGGCCAACGCAGCCGTAATGAATTTGCCGACGGCCGTGCGCAGGGGAATGTAACCGTTGTAGATGTACAACGCCGCCTTGGTCTGATTGACTCCGCTTCCCCGTGCCAGGGGAAATATGTGAATGACCAAAACTGCAATGACCAGCCCTGCAAGGGTAGGAGCAAGCAGAAGGCGACTCGTCGAAGGCGTGGCGCCCGAGCCCACCAGATAGATACGGCACCAGTCGATGGCAAAACGGAAGCACACGACTGCCAGCCCGGAAAATACTCCGATGAACACCGAAAGGATCAGGAAAAAAGTCTCTTCAGGAAAAACCGCTCGCACCAGCCTTCCCACACCTCCTCCGCCGAACGTCGTTATCGAATCGGCTTGCCCGTTCTCCAGCACCACACCCGATTGCGAGTTTGTCTGGCTCTCCAAGCTAGTTCCCTTCGTGTAGTCTTGCGATCAGCAGTAGCGCCATATCTGTTCCTGTCGGAGGCCCACACACAATGTTGGATTGGCGTTCGATGTTGAACACCATCTCCATGGCAGTTTCCACCAGATCCGGGTCCTTCCGTAGGCCCCGTTCCGTGATGAGCGGCCTCATGTGTTCCCAGTTCTCGGTGAGGCTCTGTGGCCCGCCAGCCTGTGGGACTGCCCCTCTTGATTTCCCCACAGCCGGACAAGCCTTCAGCCGCTCCCCCGCTGTTGCAAAGGATGCCATTACAATCCGGTCGCGCTCGGCGGCGGAAATCTGCCGCCGAAATGGATCCATCTTTAGCACCAGTTCGGCGACCTGAAGACGCGCGCCGCTCTGCGCATCGCCGGGATCCGCGGATGCGGCGGCCTGTAGATAGCGTTGCGCCAGCGCGTACCGGCCAAGCTCGAACGCTGCCCAACCCGCTCCCGCCAATGCTGCCGGGTTGTGGTGGTCCGACCTCAGGCTCAGACGGTACTCGGCGAGCGCATGTTCGTAGTCCTGTGCTCGAAGAAATAAGTCCCCGGCCCGCGCGTGCTGCGAGGGATCGCCGTCCAGATTCGCGGCCAATGCAATCAGCTCCGACTGCGCTTGCGGTTTTGCGTTGATGCTTAGCAGGAATTCGATCAGCTCCAGGCGGGCGTCCCGGCGTTCAACTTCCTGATCGCCGGACCACGTAGCGTAAATGGCATTGTGGTAGTAACGCAGCGCCTGATCGGTTTGCCCCTTCTGGGCGGCGATGCGGGCTAACTCCAGGTTCACCAGTCCATTTCCCGGTTCCCGATCCCAGAGGTTGCTCAAATAGGCATAGGCTTCACTGGTCCGCTTCAAGCCAATCAGGGCTTCGGCCAGATTCAGTTGGTAGGAGTAATTGTCACGCGAGTAAAGCAACGCAGTGCGAAATTCGCCGACAGCACGCTCAAAGCGCTGCGCCTTCAGGTCCGCGGAACCGCGAGCGAACCATCGGTCCGCGAGAGAGGCCTGCTGCGCGTGATAGATACGTGACAAGCCAGACACGGCCAGGAAGGACACTACCGCCAATACGAAGAGAAGAGCCAGGGTCGCCGGTTGCCGCCCCAGATAGAACCTATCGCGCCATTTCTCGCCGGCGGTCAATGTCTCTGTTCGCGATCTTTCCGAGGCCATCTCTTTCGATCATACTGCGAACCGCCCGCGAAAATCTCGGGTATGGCGTGGCACTCCAGGGCCATGAATTGGTTTCAGCTCTCGGCAGCCTGTCCTAAAACACGATCGCCGCCACTTCGGCCGTACCAAACACCACCCAGCAGATCGCCCTTCGACGCTCGCCGGCCAACCAGTATCCAGTGGCAGCACTGAAACAAAGAATCGCGCTTGTCCATCCACTTCCCCACGCAGCCGGTTTGCTCAACGCCCTCAAGAGTTTCATTGGACTATCCTAGCTGTGTTCCGTCTGTTCCGCGAATTCAGGGACGACCCTTCCCGCAATGAACTGACGAAAGATGTGTGGTACAGTTTCGGTTGCCACGACTCAACCTGCTCCATAGCATAGAGCACATAACCTAGTGCGACAACGAAGAGGCGAACACGGCTTTCACTAAGACGGACATGAAACCCGGCCACGACCCAGTTCAACGTCTGCGCACCGCATTGCGGTTGGTTGTTCTGATCTCTACTGCCTTACAGGGATGTGCACACTTCCTGGTTTTGCGACTGTCGGGCAAAGTGTCCACGCCAAGGCGCGCTCAGTGGTTGCACCGTTGGTGTCTGACGGCAATTCGACGTCTGGGAATCGAACTTCAGCCCGTGGGCGCATTCCCGTCGCGTGGCCTGTTGGTGGCCAATCATCTCGGCTACCTGGACATTCTGGTTTTGAGCGCCATGCACCCCTGCGTCTTTGTGTCCAAACAGGAGGTCCGTTCCTGGCCGCTCTTTGGGCTAATGGCAAAGCTCTCCGGGACGGTATTCGTGGATCGTGCCCGTACCTCCGCTGCTCATAACACCAATGCGGAAATGTCGAACACTCTGGCTCAGGGTGCGGTGGTCGTGTTGTTTCCCGAAGGTACCAGTTCCGACGGCAGCCGGGTGCTGCCTTTTCGTCCCGCCCTGTTTGACGCCGCTACCAAGGCAGGCGCCAACGTGGTCTCAGCTCATATCAGCTACGACGTCCGCGATGGCTCGGCTGCCACCGATGTTTGCTATTGGGGCGAGATGTCGTTCTTCCCCCATTTGCTGCGGTTGCTTTCGCGGCACGGGATTCGTGCCCGAGTGCGGTTTGCTGCGGAGACCAGAAAGTTCGCCGATCGCAAACTGGCTGCGCGCGTTACCCGCGATACCGTGGCCTCATTGGCCCAGATTCCCGAGCCGCGCGGCACCATTGCCCGCGCCGCGCGGCACTCTTAGGTCTTTAGTCGTTCCCCGGTGACCGCGGCGATAAACGGTGAACCGGCCCCAATTTCTACTCTTCATCCAGATATTCGGCAGGCACGTCATCCTCCGGCACTTCGTGGGTGTGGACTTCCCTCTCGCCACGATCGCCGGCGTCTTCAACGCCTCTCACCACGTCGGCCTCGAACGCGTTCCCTTCTTCGAGTAGCTCATCCACGCTTTCCGAATCCGCACTCTCGACGCTGGACAACCCCTGCAAATCTCCCGATTGCCCGCCGAAACGCGATTCCGGTCGATTCATTGAGAACTCCTCAGCCGCGCGCCCGCGTCTTTCCCGGGTCTGTTTCTTGTTCGCCTTCTTCTTGATTGCGACCTTTTTCGGAGCGGACTTCCTCTTTGCCACCTTCTTGGGACGCTTTACCCTCTTCGTTGTGTTCGCGCTCTTGGTCTTTGCGCTCTTGCTGGAACCCCTCTTCGATCTCACGGGCCGCTTCTTGGTTTTCTTTTTCTTAGCCATTGGCGAAGTCTAGCATCGCTGTGGGCAGGCCGCAATTGGCGCAGCTAGGTTTCTTCCGCAGGAGCATAGATGAGATGACGCACGTCCGGCTGCTTGATGACGCAGCCATGCAAGCGTTGCTCGAGCTCGCGGTCCGCCTTTGTCTGTCGCTCATGCTGACGCAGATGTTCCGCCCATGAATGCACCAGGAATATCTCGACAAAACGGTCCGCGGCCTCCGTATCACGGTAGACTCCCCATCGGTATGCGCCATCGCGAAGTCGTATCCGGCCATATTCATGGATCGCTTCCGCGAACTGCGCTGTCCTGTCCCGCGCGACGAGGTACTCGATCGTGACCAGCACCGGCCCCCGTTCAAGCTCTGCCCCCACTTCCTTGACGACGACCGGCATCCGCCAGTGGTTCCACGGGCTAAGGTCTGAGGTCGAATCAGGAAGCTTGGCGACCAATGCAAGAGCGACCGTACCGATGGTCCCAATTCCTGCGCAGACGAGGGCATTTCGGACGCCCACTCGTTGAGCAACGGCACCCCAAGCTGCGCTCCCCAGGGCGAAACTTCCCTGGTAAACGAGGATGAAAACCGCGAGCACGCGTGCTCTTACCCAATCCGGCGCCAGATTCTGAATGAGTGCACTGATGAGGGAAATGAAGGTGATCCAGGCCGCTCCTCCAATGAGCATCACGGGAGCGAGGGTGCTTAACCGATACAAGCCGCTAATCGCTACTGTCGCCAAGCCCAACAGCACGACGCCAGTTGATACCACAGCTTCTGTCGACCACCTGGCACGGGCCGGTTGCAGCAGCAGAGCTCCAGCCACAGCGCCGGTTCCAAAGCAACCGAGCAAGAGACCATAGCCCACAGCGCTTTTGTCGATGCTCCTTGCCACCGTAGGCAATAGGGCAAAGATGGCGCTTGCGAAGAACATGACTATGCCAGTCCGCGTCACTACACCGAGGACGGATGGTGAATGACGGACATAGCGAAGAGCCGCGACCGTGGCTCCGGTGAGTGTTTCGGGGGGCGCAGTCCGCTTACGAACCGGTCTTTTCCATCGGGCCACGACCAGGATGACGCCGAAGAAGGACACTACGTTGACCACAAATGCCGCGGCAACGCCTGCCGCTGCAATGACGACTCCCGCCAGTGCCGGCCCGACCGCTCGCGCAAGGTTGAATTCAATTCCGTTAAGCGCCGATGCGGCGGCAAGGTCATTCTTGGACACCAATTCAGGCAGAATGGCGCGCCACGTGGGTGTTTCAAAGGCGTCGCCGGCCGAGATCGCAAAAGTGAGTACCAGCAGTAACCAGGGCGACATGAATCCGGCAATGGTCAGCACCGCCAGAAGCAGCGTCGCACCGACCATCCACGATTCAGTGAATAGAACCAGCTTGCGGCGATCGACGATATCACCAGCAGAACCCGCAGGAAGGGCCAGCAGAAAGTACGGCAGCGCGGAAGCGGTCTGCGTAAGTGCGACATAAATCGGCCCAGCGCCGAGCGACACCATCAACCAGGCGGCGCCCACGCTCTGCATGAAGGTTCCGATGTCGGAGACAACATCTGCCACCAACAGATTGCGAAAGACTGGCACACGCAGTGGGCGCAATAGACTCAGGGCGCCCGGGGGCGTCAAGATTTTGTCAGCAGTGTCTGTCAATCGCCGTGCCCACGGCCTTACCGGCCAACAGCAATCTACGCTACGTTCGCTGTCTCTCTGGTCTCTGTTTTCTTGGCTGACAGCGAAGTCAGCAGCGTCTTGAGAATGACGTACAACACGGGGATGAAGAACAGATTGAGAACGGTGGAGAACAACATCCCGCCGACAATGGCTGTTCCCACCGAGTGCCGCCCCAGCTTACCGGCGCCGGTCGCGAAATAGAGGGGCAGGACTCCGAAGAGAAACGCAAACGAGGTCATCAGGATGGGGCGCAACCGTAATTCGGCCGCTTCAATCGCAGCGTTAATGATGGAGTGGCCCCGCGCCAGCAATTGCTCGGCAAATTCGACGATCAGGATTGAGTTTTTTGCCGAAAGGCCGATCAACATGACCAGGCCGATTTGCACATAAACGTCGTTCACCAGGCCCCGCATGTCAATAAAGAGCAGCGCACCCAGTACCGCCATCGGAACCGCCAGCAGGATGATGAACGGCAGCGCGAAACTCTCATATTGTGCCGACAACGTGAGATAGACCACCAGAATGCCAAGACCGAAGATGATGATCGCTTTACCACCGGCTTCAACTTCCTCGAGGGCCAACCCGGTCCACTGGAATGACATGCCTTGCAGCATGTTGTGTTTTGCCAGTTCCTCCATCGCCTTCAGGCCTTGACTGGAACTGTATCCGGGCGCCGCCGCGCCGTCGATTTCCGCGGATCGAAACAGATTGTAGTGATTAATGACCTGGGGTCCCGAGGTTTCCTTCAGGCTCACTATATTTCCCAGCGGAACCAGGCCGCTGGTGTCAGAACGAACGTAGTATTGCCGCAAGTCTCCTGCGTTCATTCGGAACGGCTGGTCAGCCTGTACATAGACCCGGTACGAACGATTGTTGAAGTCGAAATCATTCACATATTGCGATCCCATGTAGACGCCGAGCGCAGACGTGACCTGGTTGATGGGTACGCCGATGGCCTTTGCTTTTTCGCGGTCGATCTGCACCAGTTGCTGCGGATCATTGGCAGTGAAACTGGTAAACAATCCTCGCAGGTCCTGACGTTGCCGGCTGCCGGCAACGGTCTTGTGCGCGACCGTGTCGATATCTTGCAGGGTATTGCGCCCCAGATCCTGGAGTTCGAACTGGAACCCGCCGAAGCTGCCAATGCCATTGATGGCAGGCGGCTCGAAGGCCACGACGATTCCGCCCGGAATACCGAAAAGTTTGGGCGAAACCCGGGCCACGATGTCGCTCGCGGCATGGCCCTTGCCTTTGCGGTCGTCGATGGGCTTCAACGGCGCAAATACTAACCCGTAGTTCGACGAACTCCCGCCCGACAGCGAAAACCCGGGCACAGAAAAGGTCCCGAACACATCGGGGTCAGCCAGCAGGATTTTTTCCGCTTGCGAGGCAAGGTCCGTGGTATAGGACAGCGACGCCCCTTGCGGCGCCTGCACCACCACAATGAAGTAATTCTGGTCTTCCTGAGGCACAAAGCCTGTCGGAACGTGAACGTACATGTACGCCGTTGTGGCCAGCCCGGCCAGGAACAGCACAATCATCACGTAGCGATAATTCAGCACCTTGCAGATGGCCTTGCCGTATGCCGTCCCCAGGCCGTGAATTGCCGCGTCGACGCCATGGGCAAACTTGCGGTACCCCTGCGAAAGCCATCCGATATGCGTCCAGTCGAAGACTGAATACTTGTGTTCTTCGCCTCGCAGCAGAATGGCCGCAAGGGCGGGCGACAGGGTCAACGCGTTGAACAGCGAGATGGCGATCGAAAATGCGATGGTCAACGAAAATTGCCGGTAGAGAATTCCTGTGGTGCCGGGAAAAAACGATACCGGCACGAACACCGAAATCAGCACCAGGGAAGTTGCCACAACGGCGCTCGCAACTTCCGCCATGGCGGCGGAGGTCGCGGAATGCGAATCGGTCTCGCCCTGGTTAATGTGGCGCTGAGCATTTTCAATCACCACAATCGCGTCATCCACCACCAGCCCGGTCGCAAGCGTGATGCCGAATAGGGTTAGCGAATTGATGGAGAAATCAAAGATCTTGATGAATGCAAAAGTGCCAATCAGAGAGACCGGAATCGTGACTGCAGGAATGATGGTGGCGCGCCAGTCCAGCAGGAACAGGAAGATCACGATGATGACGATGAGAATAGCTTCTTCGAGGGTGGTGACGACTTCCTTGACTGAGTCGCCGACCACCGTCGTCGTGTCGAAGGCGATCACATATTTGATTCCAGGAGGAAACGCCTTGGACAACTCCTCCAACTCGGTCTTGGCGGCCTTGTCCACCGCCAGGGCATTGGCATTCGAGAGCTGCTGCACTCCAATGCCGATCGCCTGGTGCCCGCTATAAAGAAGGTTGGTGTCGTAGCTCTCTGCCCCGATTTCTGCCCGCCCAACATCCTTCAGTTGCACGATGCCGTTGCGCGTGTTCTTGAGGATGATGTTCTCGAATTCTCTCGGTTCCGACAACCGCCCCACCACACGCAGCGTCACCTGGAAACTCTGTTTCGGATCGGCGGGCGGACGCCCCAACTGCCCGGCGGGGATTTCGACGTTCTGCTCCTGCAATGCCGAGACTACGTCCGCAGCCGTCAATTGGCGGGCAGCCAGCTTCGTGGGATCAAGCCAAATCCGCATCGCATACTTACGTTCGCCGAAGATGATGACATCACCGACGCCCGGAATACGCTTCAACGCGTCCTTGACGTAAACGTCCAGGTAGTTGGAGATGTACTGGTTGGAAAGACTGTTGTCAGGCGAGTAGAATCCCGCGGCAAAAACAAAGTTCGGGTTTGCCTTGGTGATGGTTACGCCGGTGTTCTTGATTTCCTGAGGCAAACGACCCTGCGCGGTCGCCACGCGGTTTTGCACGTCCACGGCCGCGATGTTCAGGTCATAGCCGGTGCGAAAAGTGACATTAATGTTGCTGGTGCCGTCGTTCGAACTGGTCGAGGTAATGTAGTGCATACCCTCAACGCCGTTGATTTGCTGCTCCAGAGGAACGGTGACCGCGGACTCCACCACCTGCGCATTGGCGCCCACGTAGTTGCTGGTGACGGTGACTTGGGGCGGTGCAAGGTTGGGATACAGCGAAATCGGCAGGGTGGGAATGCAGACTGCGCCGGCAAGAATAATCAGCAGAGCACAGACGGTAGCAAAAATCGGTCGCTTAATGAAGAAGTCAACCAAACTCGCTCTCCCTTTCTTATGTTTTGGCCGCGACTGCTACTTAGCCGGGTTGGTTCGGAGACCCATTGGCTAGCTGATCGGCTGTACCGGCGCGCCGTCGACAAGGAACTGGATGCCGGAGGTGATGATCTTCTCTCCAGGCTTCAAGCCGTCATTGACGGCATAGTCGTTCCCGATCGTATCGCCGAGAGTCACGGCGCGTTGCTTGGCAACGGTGCCGCCGTCCGCCTGAGTGACGACGTACACAAACGATTGCCCGCCGATGCGGGTCACCGCCAGCACCGGAATTGTCGGAGTCGGCGCCGTGCTCCACACTACCCGCGCTTTGACCAGTTGGGCATTGCGAAACTTGTCCAGCGAGGCGTGGATCGGCGCCTTCACCAGGATGCCCTGAATCCCGTTGTCCACTTGTTGTGACACAAAATTGACTTGCGTGCTTTCGATCAATTCCCCGCTGCTGGTCACAATCTGCACCGGAAGACCCATGCGGATGTTCCCTGCCTTTTCGGTGGGAATATAAATGTAGGCTTCGAGATCGGCATTTTCGTCGACCGTGGTCAGCAACGTCTGTTGTGACACGTAGTCGCCGAGGTGCACTGGGATGTCGCCGACGATTCCGTCAAAGGGAGCGGTCAGGTTGTAATACGCCAGTTCGCGCTGCTGCGTGACCAATCCCGCCGTAGAAGCTTCCCAATCCGCTTTGGAGTTTTCGAAGGCTTGCACCGCTTGATCATAGTTCTGCTTGCTGGTCACCCCACCCTCGTAAAGCTGGCGCTGCCGCTCTACTTCAATGCGGTTGTAATCGTAGGTCGCCTTCTTCTGCGCTTCGGTGCTGCGTTGCTGATCGACGGTCGCCTGTTGCTTTAGCGGGTCAATGGTCATCAGGACCTGTCCCGCGCGCACATGGTCGCCCGACTTCACCAGAATCCGAGTCAGCGAACCATCCACTTGGGGCTGAATGCTGGCCGAGCGGCGCGACTTTACCGTGGCCACGTACTCATCCAAGCGCGGCACCGGGGCCAGACTGATGGTCTCCGTCTTGACGGGCAGGGCCTGCGGAGCAGGCTGCTTCGCTTGCGTGTCGCTGCACCCCGAACTCATCAAAACCACGAACAACAAAGGGATTATTGCGAGCTTCGTCAGATTGGCCATCCTCAGAGTCCTTAGTCGACTTTAAAGGATGCTGGATGCGCTTCGGAGGATTCAGGATGTACCGGCCGGGCATACAAGATAATGGCGGAGAGAGTGGGATTCGAACCCACGTTACCCTTTCGAGTAAACACGCTTTCCAAGCGTGCGCCTTCAGCCACTCGGCCATCTCTCCCGCGACCCGTTTGACCAGGAAACAGACTTGGGAAGTTAATGCGAAGAAAGCAACCCTATATCGATTCTATGGTTCTAGCGATGATGCCGCAACCTTGAGCCAAGGGCGAGAAGCTAGGAACTCGCCTTCTCCTCATGCAACTGCTGCGCCAGGTAATTCTCAATCCCCATTTCGTCGATGGCGTGCAGTTGTCCTTCCAGCCAGTCGATGTGTTCCTCTTCGTCGGTCAGGATTTCCTCCAGCAGCTCGCGCGAGCCATTGTCGCCGCCTTCACGCAGGTCTCGATGCCTTCATTCAGGCGCTTCACTGCGTCGTACTCCACTTGCAGATCGTTCTTGAGCTGCTGCCTTCACGTTCTGCCCGATATTGATCTTGAAGTAGTCGCTCATGTTGGGCGTGCCGTCGAGAAACAGGATGCGCTCAATCAACTTCTCGGCATGCTGCATTTCCTCGATCGATTCAGTGCGGGTATGTTTGGCCAGTTTTTCGTAGCCCCAGTTTTCGCACATTTCGGCATGCAGAAAATATTGATTGATGGCAGTCAGCTCTGCTTTCAGAACTTGGCTTAATACTGCAATGACCTTAGGATCACCCTTCATGATTTGCCCTCACAAGATAGCCTTCTGCTTTAAGCTCTTAGCGCAATCTCCAATAGACAATGTTGTCCGCTGCAACGCGTTGAATGTTAGGTGCTAAATGCTGAGTGCTGAAACTATAGCACCGCTTGGCGGAACAACGATAGCAGGATTGGGTTACGAGACTTCCGGGGTTTCGGTTGTGGGAATATCACTCTCAGCGGCTTGACCGTTGGCAGGGCCAGCGGGTGCCGGCGACTGGGCTGGGACGGGCGGCTTCACCAGCCCCTCGACGGTTCGATTGTTCAGGCAAAAGAGAGCCAGTTCCAGGCGGTCGGCGACGCCCAGCTTGTCATAAACTTTGCGCAGATAGTTCTTCACGACCTGCTCGGTGGTGCCCACCCGCACAGCGATTTCCTTGTTCTTCATTCCCTGGGTGACGCAGGAAACGATCAGTGATTCCTTGGGCGTGAGTTGCACCTTGGTACGGGGCGATCCTGAACGCGTGCCCTGGGTGCGATAGGCTTCCAACACCCACTGCATGCCGCGGCTGTCCAGCCAAGCTTCGCCTTTCGAGACTCTGCGCAGGCAATCCACCATCAACTCGGGTTCGACTTCCCGCGAGACGATGCCGCAAGCTCCGCGCCGCAATAACTCCAATGTCAGTTCCTGATCCGGCTCAGGCGTGACCACCACCAGGCGCAGGGCGGGATTCTGCCGCAGAAGGTCCGAAACCGCTTCTGCCGGGTTAGGCGCGAGGGCCGCTTCAAACAACATCAGGTCAGCGGAAAACTTCTTGGCGGCGGAGAAGGTCTGCGACAGGGTTTCGGCTTGCCCCACCACCCGAACATCGTCTTCCACGGCAAAAATCTTGCGCAGGCCGGCGCGGAAAATTGCCTGGGTGTCAGCGACGATCACACGGATGAATTGGCCGCCATCACCGGCCAGCGGCTGCCCACCGTTTTCCTGCACCTGCACTGGACTGCTTGCCATTCAGTTTCCTTGCCGTTCAGTGGCGGTCGAAACGATACTCATCAATCACCACACCTACTCCGTGGCGTCCCGATTCTTCAAAGTTACGGACCACGCGACCCTTGCAATCCAACCGCACGTCAGCCTCTGCGCCCACAATTTCCGCCGGCAACGAGATAGTGAAATCCACAGTCGATCCCACCGGCATCTCCGCGTCCACCACCTGAAACAAGACTCCGTTGGCTGAGATGTTCTGCGTTTCTGCCTGACGCTGCTCGCCCGTTTTTGATGTCACCGAGATCGGCAGCTTGATGGGGAAACGCGGTGCGCTCTGCATTTCTGAAAAGCGTCCGCGGCCGCTTTTTGTCTCCGGCGTCTCCGCTGCCGCAGACGCGCGCGCCGGCACTTTTTCTTTCGCCGCCAACGCTTCTGCGCTTTCGTTCTCGGGCACTGCGCCTGTGTTGGACATCACGCCCGAGATTACACCCCTGAATCTGCCCATGAAAGTTACCGAAGTCATGGAACTATCAGGCTTAAAGTATTGAGGTTCATGCACTTGCGGGTAAGTCTGACCCGAGTTCACTGATCTCTCTGCACTTAGCATTAGGCGATACCGTATGGGCTGAGATGCGCTTCTACCGTTAAGGAAGGTGTGGAACCTGAAAGTCTGAAGAAGGCACAACAGCCAATGCTCGACACTGTAAGGTGGATGGCAAGCACCTGACGGACGCATCGGAAGCTTCGTCCGGTGGTCGCGGAATCTCTTTACGTACTTGCGCTGCCAGGAAGATCGGGACAATATTTTGGTTTTGGCCGCGACGCTGCCATAAGGGGGCCCTTGGAGAGCCTGTACTGTTTGCGCTGCAATCGGGAACTGGAAGCAGGGCACAAGTCAGTTGCCGTGTATATGTTCGCGCAAACGGTGGGAATCCGGCCGCGGCAGAAGTCGGCGGCGCAGAGAATTTGTTTTTGCCCGCAATGCTCAGTCTCGCTGGCGATGGGACCACCCCCGGAAGGCGCGCTCAACGTGGCGGCGTGGAACATGATCCGCGATCTCGTAGGTTCGGATCCCGCGCTCAATCAGGCGGCCTGGGAAAATCTGCGAGGAGTGGTTGGTTTGCTGCCGGCTACCGGGACCGAGGGTGTCCCGCGACGGGCGAACGGCGAAGGATATTTTGAGTTCTGAGTATAAAGCACTCTTACCTACTTCGCCGGTTCCGGCACGAAGCGATATCCCACGCCCCGCACGGTGAGCAAGTGGGTGGGTTCTGCCGGGTCGTCTTCGACGTAGCGGCGTAGCCGCACCATAAAATTATCGATGGCGCGAGTGTCGGTGTCCTCGCGCAGGCCCCAGACCTCCTCCAGGATTGCCTTACGGGAAACGACCTGCCCGCTGTTGCGCACCAGGTAGCGCAAAAGTTCGGCTTCCATGAGCGTGAGCTGGATGGCGTTCCCATTGACTCGCAGCTCGAGTTGGCCGAAATCAATGGTTCGACCATCAAAGGAGAAGACATCATGCGCCTGCGCATGCGGTGAAGACGGGGGGTTCGAGGTAGAGATGCCCTGGCCCACGCGGGACCATTCACGACGGCGTAGCAACCCTTGCAATCGCGCCAGCAGAATCGGAAGTTCAAAAGGCTTGGGAAGATAATCGTCAGCTCCGGAGGCAAAGCCCTTGAGAACGTCTTCAGGCCTACCGCGGGCAGTGAGCATCAGCACTGGAACAAAATTCTTGGCAGCGCGCAGCTCGGCTGCGACGGCAAAGCCATCTTTGCCGGGAAGCATCACGTCCAGCACGACGGCGTCGAAAGCAGCGAGCTTTTCTTTCCTGGTTCCCTGGGAAGATCCCAGAAGCTTGTCGAGCGCGGTTTCTCCGTCGCCTGCAACCTCGACCGAATGACCCTCAGCTTCCAGATTGAAACGCAACCCATTGGCGAGATGGGCCTCGTCTTCGACGATGAGGACACGGCTCACGCCAGCTTCTCCGGAATGCTCCGCGGGAGCTCCAGAACCACAGTAGTGCCGTGCCCCTCACCCTGGCTCTGCGCGAATACCCGCCCGCCGTGCTTCTTAGCGATGGCACGTACGATGAACAGACCCAGGCCGGTACCCTTCACATGCGACGAGGAGCGGTTGTGTACTCGATAAAAGCGTTTGAACACCCGTTTCAGTTCCGCCGGCGGGATGCCCATACCGTGATCGTGAACGCTCAGCGCCATTCGCTTTTCATCGGGCGCGTCGAGTCGAACGGAAATGTCCACCTGGTCGCCAGAATACTTGATGGCATTGTCGAGCACGTTGGACACCGCCGTACGAAGTTCTTCGGGGTCGCCATTCACGGTTGCGCCGCTGCCGTTGAGAGCAGGTTCGAAGCGCAGGGCTTCGGGTTGAAGGTGACGGCTGTTACGAGCCATCTGGACACACTCCTGCACCAGGCCCGCAAAGTCCACAGCGACCCGGGCGCGGGAACGGCGTTTGTGGCCCATCATTCCCGCCTTCAACACCTGTTCGACGGTGGTCAGGAGTCGATCGGAGTCATCGAGCATGAGCCGGTAGAACTCGCGACGCTGGGCTTCGTCGACGTCGCGACGTTGCAAGGTCTGCAGGTAAAGACGAATAGAAGTAATAGGAGTCTTCAGTTCGTGGGTAACGGCGTTGATAAAACTGTCATGCTGCTCATTGCGGCGAATCTCCCGCAGCAAGAAAATTGTGTTGAGAACCAGGCCCGCGGTAATGGCGCCAAAGAAGATGAATCCCAGGAAAACCTTGATGTCGAAGCGCCAGTTGAGGATGATCCAGCCGGAGCCCACGGCGACGGCAATGCCCGCAAGACTCACGCCCAGGACAAGGAAGGTGACCGTGGCTTTGCGCCTGCTGGTGATGCGCATAGCAGGATTCTAGCGCGTCGCGGAGGACACGGCCACAACCGTGCCTCCATTGACACCGGGGAGAAGCCGTCTAGTCGGCGGAAGCGGCCGAAGAGGGAGTAGCCGTCAGATGCAGACTGGTGACGGAGGACGCCACCGGCGGAATTGAGGGCAGATTGGACATCTTCACCCGGTATACATGCCGCGCCAAACCGAGCTTCTTCAGTGTCCAAATGCCGTACCAGTTCATGTCAATTTCATACCATCGCAAGCCGTGCTGGGCGGACACCGGATGGGCGTGATGGTTGTTGTGCCACCCTTCGCCAAAAGTGAGGAGCGCCACCCACCAACTGTTGGTGGAAAGGTCTTTGGTGATGAAGCGGCGAGAACCCCAGCTATGGGTTGCGGAATTAACCAGCCAGGTGGTGTGCAATCCAACCACGGTGCGCATAAAGACGCCCCACAAGAGGAACGGAAGTCCTCCGATGGCAAACAAGATCACACCCAGCACGATCATGGGAACGTAGTGATATTTCGTGATCCAGACGTGGAACTTGTCCTTGGCGAGATCGGGAACATAGCGGGCAAGGGTCGTAGTGTCGTGGTGCATGGACTTGCCGGTCAGAATCCAGCCCATGTGGGCCCACCACTTGCCGTCGATCGGCGAGTGCGGGTCGCCTTCTTCGTCGGAAAATTGATGATGAATGCGATGCGTAGCGACCCAGAAAATCGGTCCGCCCTCGAGTGCAAGCGTGGCGCAGGTGGTCAGAAAATACTCAACCCATTTCGGGGTCTTGTAGCCGCGATGCGTCAGCAGTCGGTGATAAGCCATTCCGATGCCAAGACTCCCTGATACCCACCACAGGAACATGGAGACGAACAGGGCTTTCCAGGTAAAGAAGAACAGGGCGGCAACGGCTCCCACGTGAAACAGGCCCATGAAAATCGTGGTTACCCAGTTAATTTCGTTGTCGGCGGCGGCTTTGCGATTGAGGGCTTCGAGTTCCATGGCACGTTTCCTCGGTTGCAGCTGGTCTAGGTTTAAGGTATCAAGAGGGGGGAATGTCCGATGTAATAGTTCTGTAATAGTGGGGTTACGAGAGGTCAAGCCCGTCAGGCCGCAGTGCCCTTCACCTCGATTCCGGCCCACTTTTCGAGCAGGGTAATGGTCGCGGCGTAGTCAAGATTTTCATGGCCGTCTTCGGTGGCCATTTCATAGATCTCTTCCACTGTTTCGAGGCCGGGCAGCTTGACGCGGGCTTCTTTGGCGGCTTCGAGGGCGAGGCGGATGTCCTTGCGCATGAGCCGCAGCGGGAAGTTGGCGGAGAAATCTCGTTTCAGAACAAAAGGCGCCTTGTAATCCACGACGCCGGAGCGAACCATGGAGGCCTCGATCAAAGGAAGCAAGGTCTCAGCGTCGACTCCGAGTTTGGTGGCCAAGGTCAGGGCCTCGGCGAAGCCTTCGTAGATCAGGGCGATTTGCAGGTTCATCGCCAGTTTGGCGGCTTCGCCCTTCCCGGTCCCCCCCATGCGGAAGATCTTTTTGCCCGTGGCTGCGAACAACGGTTTCAGTTTTTCGATGGCAGCCTCGTCCCCTCCCACAATGAAAATCAGGGTGCCGTTCTCGGCTCCGGCCTTGGACCCGGTAACGGGCGCATCCACGTACTGAACACCCTTTGCCCCTACGCGCTCGGCAAACCGGCGTGTGGCGGAGGGCGAGATGGTGCTGGAATCCAATATGATTTGTCCACTGGCCAGGGATTCGTCTACCCCCTGAGGACCGAATAGAACGTTCTCGACGGCCTTGGTGTCAGCGACGCACAGCCAGATTACTTCGGCATCGCGGGTCGCGTCTGCCGGCGAGGCAGCAGTGCTGGCACCTTCAATATCCTTACCCGGAGTGCGGTTCCAGACGATTACGTGGTGACCCGCCTTCACCAGATTTGACGCCATGGGGCGCCCCATTATGCCCAAGCCTAAGAATGCAACACGCATGTCCACTCCCTCAGAGTAAAGAAAACGCCGGAACAAGAATTAGAACTGACTGCGCTGGAACGGTCAAGCAATCTGCGCAGGATTTGTCATACAATGAGAACCACTGAGCCCGCGCCAAGTCAACGCAGGTAACAAGGAGCCGATGGGAATATCGGACTCCGCATCCGGAAAAGCAGTTGGGGTCAAACCGGATAGGATTTGAAGCGTATTGATGCTGAAGGCCAGTCTCAATAATCCCGTCCTTCGCAAGCGTGCCCGAGCCTTCGGGCGGTTGGTCCAAGACTCGGCTGTGACTCCGCGCACGGGACAAACCCACAAGCCCAAATTGGTAAGCAATGGAGAACTGGGGGTGACCTTTATTGGCCATGCCAGCTTCTTCATACAGATGGGTGGGCAAAACGTGATTATTGATCCTAATTTTGCGCGCTGGTTGTTCGTCTTGAAGCGGCTGAAAAAACCTGGTGTGCAACTGCGCGATCTTCCTGCCATTGATCTGGTGCTGGTGACGCATGCACATTTCGATCACTTGCACCGGCCATCGTTGCGGGCGATTGTTCAGCAAGCTCGACGGCGGCGGGCAGCGCCTCCAGTGATCGTCGTTCCTCATCATGTTGTGGATCTGGTCGCCGACTTAGGGTTCCGCGAGGTGGTGGAACTGGACTGGTGGGACAACTATCGTGCACAGGGACTGACGGTGACCCATGTTCCCTCGCGACATTGGGGAGCACGGGTGCTGAAGGATTCGCATCGCGGCTACGGTGGGTACGTGTTGCGCGATGATCAACATTCGGTCTACCACGCTGGAGACACCGCGTATTTTCCGGGATTTCGTGAGATTGGACGGAGGCTGGCGCCGGAGCTAGCGCTGCTGCCAATTGGCGCTTACAACCCGCCGTCTTTTCGCAATGTACATGCCGATCCTTCGGATGCGACCCGCGCATTCCTCGACCTTAACGCCCGCTGGATGGTACCCATGCACTATGGGACCTTTCGACTGTCGCACGAACCCGTGGATGAACCGCTGCAACTTCTGGCACAGGAGGCCAAGGCCGCAGGCATTGAAGATCGGGTGAGAGTGATGGAAGAAGGAGTCACGCAGTTCTTCTAGGCAGCGCTCAATAAGCCAGCAGGATTCGAAGGTCTCGCAAGTTGTTCCCCGTGGGGCCGGTCACTATGGCATCGCCCAAAGCATCGAAGAACGGGTAGGCATCGAAGCCTGCCAGACAAGTCTTTGGGTTCAAGCCGCGGGCTTCAGCGCGGTCGATAGTGGTCCCGTCAACTGTGGCACCCGTAGCGGGACTGTTTCCGTCGATGCCGTCAGTGCCAGCGCTGAGCACGGTGATGTGGTCGCGGACGATCTTTTGCGCACACGCCAGGGCGAACTGCTGGTTGCGACCGCCGACTCCGCCGTCGGTCACTTTGACCGTGACCTCGCCGCCTGAGATCAGGCAGACCTGTTCGGAGTGTTTTCGTAGCTCTCGAACCCGACCGAGAAGATAGTCGGCTGCCCGCACATAATCCCAGTCGTCACAACTGTTGTCCACCTCCACCTTGAAACCTTGCCGCTCACCCTCAGCCTTGGCGGCCGCGATCAGAGTGGCGTTGGACAGCACTGTCCACCAGCGGCTGCGATGGAAGACGGGATCGTCGGATTTGGGCGTCTCTTCCAAGGCGTGGCGTTGAAAAAGCTCACGGACAGACGCGGGGAATTGTGCCAGCAGACTGTGCTTGGCCGCGATACGATCGCAGTCTTCAATCGAAGTGGAATCGGGCATAGTGGGGCCGGAAGCCAGGGCATCCGGCGTGTCATCGGGCACATCGGACACCAAAATCGAAACCTGCTGCGCGGAGTGGGCGGCTCGGGCGAGCCTGCCACCCTTGATGGCGGACAAATGCTTGCGGATGGCGTTGATTTCGGCGATCGAAGCTCCGGAACGGACCAGGGCCTGGTAGGTTGTGATCAAATCTTCCAGCGAGATTTCATCGTCGATGGGCTTCTCGGCGATGGAAGAGCCGCCGCCGCTGAGCAGGAAGATCACCAGCGACGACGAATCCTGAGAGTCGAGCGACTTGAGGATGGCGTCGGCGGCGCGGATGGATTCCTGATTGGGAGTGGGATGACCTCCGAGGAAATAGCGAAAGCCGCGAATCTGTGAGACCGGCTCGACGGAACTGGCAACGATTCCTTCAAAGCGTTCGCCGGCCTGCATCTCCAGCGCGTTCACCATAGTGTGCGCGGCCTTGCCCAGAGACACGACGAGCACTCGATGGTAAGTGTGGAGATCGTACAGATCTTCCCGGACCCGCAGAACACCCCGCTCGCAGGTCACATGCTTTTCAAAAGCACGATCAATGCTGGATTCTGCCAGAGCATGTTGGAAAAGATGGCGCGCCGTGACGCGCATTTCTATGGCCTGCTTTTCGGGTGTCACGGGGAAGATTATAACGGCGAGCTATCAGCATTCAGCTATCAGCATTCAGCTATCAGCAGTCAGCTATTCGGCCTTGGTGAGTTCCCTTACCCACGCTTCGATCGTCTCTCGTAGCTCTTTCAGCCGGCCCTCGAAGAAGTGATCTGCAGCTTCTATGAGTACAAGCTTCTTGGGTTCTGGAAGGCTCTGCACCAGTTGTTCTAACCTCGCTCTCGGGCCAAACTGGTCACGAGTGCCGCTCACCAGCAACTTGGGCTGGTTGCAGGTTCGAAGGAAATCCAAGTCATAGCTGCGATCGTCCGTGGGGAGCAGCGGAAGCCCCAAGCCGATGACCGCTGCTACACGTGCATCCGGACAGGCCGCTCGCAAGCCAATGGCGGCGCCGAAGGAAAATCCCGCGAAGATCATTGGCAGATGAAACTCTGCGTCCATCCAGTCCAAAGCGGCGCGAACGTCGTCTACTTCACCGAGACCGTTGTCGTGCGTGCCCTGACTCATTCCTACTCCGCGGAAGTTAAACCGCAACACCGGAAATCCGAAGCTGTTCAAGGCCTTCATAGTGTGAAAGACGACCTTATTGTGGAACGCCCCGCCGTAGAGGGGATGGGGATGGCAAACCAAAGCCGCATGAGTTGCACCCGCAGCGCCCTGGTTGAGCAGGGCCTCGAGGCGACCAGCGGGCCCGTCGAGAAAGAACGAGCGAATGGCAGAGTTTGGTTGCGACACTGACACCAAATTATCAGAAGCCTGCCGAGCTGCGCTCAGGATAGGCTTGCGAGACGCCCGTCCGCACACGGCCTGCGGTGGGTTATGCTTTCCTGCATGGACGTTGCCGCTTTAACCCGTCAATTGGTCGATATCGAGTCCACCACCGGCAATGAAGGCCGTGTTGCGGATTTCCTTCACCGCGAGCTCGACCGGCTGGGCTATCGCGCGAGCAAAATGCAGGTCGAAGGTGAACGCTGCAATGTGTTTGCAATTTCGCCTCAGCAACCGCGGCCGGAGATTGTGTTCTCCACGCACATGGATACAGTTCCGCCGTTTATTCCGTCGTCGGAAGATGACGCCCGGATTTACGGACGAGGGTCTTGCGATGCCAAAGGAATCATCGCGGCTCAGATCGCAGCTGCGGAACGGCTTCGGCAAGAGGGAATTTATGTCGGGCTGCTCTTCGTTGTCGGCGAGGAAAAAGACAGTCTTGGAGCGAAAGTTGCGAACCAGCAGTCCCCGGGATGCAAGTTTCTGGTGAACGGCGAGCCCACGGAAAACCAGATGGCGTCGGCATCGAAAGGAACGCTGCGGGTGGAAATCAGTGCTACTGGTCGTATGGCGCACTCGGCTTATCCAGAGTTGGGCGAATCCGCGATCGACAAGCTTCTGGAAGCGTTGAATAGGTTGAAGTTGATCAAATTGCCATCCGCCGAGGGGATTGGACCCTGCACGGTAAACATTGGAGTGATCGAAGGCGGGCGCGCTCCGAATGTGATTCCGGACAAAGCCCGGGCGCAACTGCTCTACCGCTTGGTGGGGCCATCGGACCGGCTGCGCGAAGAGATAGTACGAACCGTGGCAGGCCTGGCAACGGCTGAGTTTGTGCTGGAGATTCCCTTCGCCCGCTTACGCACTCTGGATGGCCTACCCACGATGGTCGCGGCCTTCACTACAGACATTCCGTGGCTCGGAAATTGGGGTGAGCCTTTGCTGGTGGGGCCGGGATCGATCCATGTCGCGCATACTGACCGCGAGTACATTGATAAGAATCAACTTATTGATTCTATGGATATTTATTGCCATATCGCCAGACAGTGTTCGCAGTTGACTGCGATGCACTAAGCACGTATAATCGTGCTGCACGTCGAATAGTGCTCATGAAATCGAACCTTACGCTCAAGCTGGACGCCACGTTGATTCGCGAAGCACGAATTCTGGCCGCGGAAGAGGGCACATCGATCAGCGCCTTGCTTGCCACTCGTCTCGAACAAATCGTCAACGAGCGCAAGACCTACGATCGCGCACGCAAACGTGCCTTGGCGCGGCTGCGGGAGGGCTTGGATTTGAACTGGACACCTCCCCGCTCCCGCGATGAACTTCACGAACGATGACGGAAAAATACTTCGTCGATACCAACGTCCTGGTGTATGCCCATGACCGCACTGCGGGATTGAAGCACGAACGCGCTCGCCAACTTCTAGAGCGTCTTTGGATTTCGGGGCAAGGAGTGTTGAGCACGCAAGTTTTGCAGGAATTGTGCATCAACCTCCGCCGGAAGGTCACGCCGCCGCTTCGCGTGGACGAGATCCGCGGACTGATTCAGGACTACCTGAGCTGGGAGATCGTCATAAACACCCCTGCATCCGTCGTCCAGGCGTTGGACATCGAGGTGCACTACCAGACTTCCTTCTGGGATGCGCTGATCATTCAGGCGGCGGAGCAGTCAGGCGCGGGAATTGTCTATTCCGAGGACATGGCAGCAGGACAGAGGTACGGGGCGGTTCAAGTGATCAATCCACTGATGGCATAAACCCAGTTGCCAATTCTTAGTTCCCGGTTCTCGGTTCACTACTTGCGGAACAGTTACACTTAGAGCATGACCACGACCACCCTCAACTCCCTTTCCAAGGCCTCATCCGCCTACCTGCGCTCGGCGATGCATCAGCCTATCCAGTGGCGGGAATGGGGTGAGGAAGCATTTGCAGTAGCGCAACGCGAGAACAAGCCCGTCCTGCTGGATATCGGCGCGGTATGGTGCCACTGGTGCCACGTCATGGACCGGGAATCATACGACAGTCCAGAGATTGCGCAGATTGTGAACGAGCGCTTTGTGGCGGTAAAGGTGGACCGCGACGAGCGGCCTGACATTGACAGCCGTTATCAGGTCGCGGTGAGTTCCATCAGCGGGCAGGGCGGATGGCCGCTTACAGCTTTTCTCACGCCCGATGGCAAGCCCTTTTACGGCGGCACCTACTTCCCTCCTGACGATCAATACGGGCGTCCCAGCTTCAAACGGGTTCTGCTTTCCATCGCCAACGCGTTTCACGAAAAGAATGTCGACGTGATGGAGCAAGCGAAAATGGTGGAGAGCGCCATCTCGCAGGCGGAGTCCTTCGCTGGCAAGGGCGGTGACTTTTCCCCCACTGTGATCGATGCCATCCTGAGGTCGGTACTGGGGATGTACGACGCGCAAAATGGCGGCTTCGGCAGCGCCCCCAAATTTCCCCATCCTGCAGCGTTGGATTTGTTGATCGACCGTTACGTGCGGTCCGGCGACGAAGAACTGCGAAACGTATTCGTCAGTACGCTCGAAAAAATGGCGCGCGGCGGGGTCTATGACCAACTGGCGGGTGGTTTTCATCGTTATTCAGTGGATGAGCGCTGGGTGGTGCCACACTTTGAAAAGATGTGCTATGACAACTCCGAGTTGCTGAAGAATTACGTGCACGCGTATCAGGCTACGGGTTCGGACTTCTTTGCCGACGTGGCGCGCGACATCATCCGCTGGATGGATGAATGGCTCAGTGACCGCGAGCGCGGCGGTTTTTACGCCTCTCAGGATGCGGACTATTCGATGGACGACGACGGCGACTACTTCACCTGGACTCTGCCGGAGGCGCGGGCGGTGCTTACCGAGGAGGAAGCCGCTGTTGCTTGCCTCTACTACGACATCAACGAAGTGGGCGAGATGCATCACAATCCTGCGAAGAACGTGTTGTATGTGCGGGCGTCAGTAGGAGACATCGCCAAGCGGCTGAACCTGCCGCTTCCTCGAGTCGAGAGTCTGTGGGAGTCAGCGAAGCAGAAATTGTATGCTGCCCGGCTGAAGCGGCCAACGCCCTATGTAGACAAGACCGTATATGTGGGCTGGAATGCGCTTTGCGTGTCGGCGTACCTGGAGGCAGCCAAAGTGCTCAGGTTGAAGGCGGCGCGGGACTTTGCGCTGCGTAGCCTGGACCGGATCCTAGCGGAAGGCTGGCACTCTGAGGGCAGGTTATTGCACGTGTTGGCGTACTCGGACGCAGCGGCCGAGAGGCGCGAGGTTCCCGGAGTCCTCGATGACTACGCATTCACCGTGCTGGCTTGTCTCGATGCCTACGAATCGACGGCAGACCTGAGCTATTTCAATTTCGCCCAGCGCATTGCAGATGCAATGGTGGAACGCTTCTTTGATCCGGTCGCAGGCGGTTTCTTCGATACCCCCAAGCCTGAGGGGGATGCGCCCACCCTGGGCGTGTTGGGTACCCGTCGCAAGCCTTTCCAGGATTCACCAACACCGGCGGGCAACTCGGTCGCGGCCATCGCGTTGTTACGCTTGCACAGCTATACCAACAGCCAGGGATACTACGGCAAAGCCGAACAGACAATGGAAGTTCTGGCTGGAGTGGCGGGCCGCTATGGACTGTTCGCGGCCACCTACGGAATCGCGGGCGTACATCTTGCCCAGCCGCACACCCAAGTGGTCGTAATCGGAGAAGGCGAATTGGCACAAACGCTCTATGCCGCCGCCGTAGGAACCTTCTCTGCTACCAAGTCTGTGATTAAGCTGACACCGGAACAGGTGGTGCCCCAGAACCTGGCGCCGGCGCTGGCCGAAACCATTCCGCACCTGCCGATGACAGAAGAAGGAAAAGCTGTGGCCATCATCTGCTCGGGCTTCTCCTGCCAGTCACCAATATTTGAACCGGTAGCGTTATCGAAGGCCCTGCAGGATCTCCATCACCAGCCTTAGCAATCCAAAAAAATGAGGCTGACGATTTGTAGATCGCCAGCCTACGAGATTTCAGCGCCACATTACTGCAGCGCGAACATTACACGCGCCACACTACCGGCAGTGCCCACCGGAACCCGGCGGACAAAACGGCGGCGGCGCTCCATCCAGTGACAGAGTCACGGCTGGAGTGGCAAGTGCTGTGCCTGCGCACAACATTCCTACCATCAGGAATAGCATCCTGAGCGCACGTTTCATGGATTGATTCTCCTTGTGCGGGTCCCCTGGGAGCGGAAACCCTAGATGGCAGGAAATTATACGCGCTCTGTCAAGATCCAGGCGATATTCCGCGCAGTTCTCAACTGCATGGCTCCGCCGCAGAGACTCCAAGGGACTTCAGTCTCGCCGCTTTCACATTGATTCTTCAGACAGATAGCTATTCAACGATCAACTTCGCGATGGCGATTGTAACCACAGGTCAGTTCCGCTAAGTGTATAGAATTGAGACAAATGCTTGAGTTATTGCTTGCGCGAAGGCAATTCAGGCGGAGTCTTGCGCGAAGAAGAAAGTTCGGAGAGCAACTCTTTGGCGGATACCGGCTGGCGATCCTGCTCAGTGCGCGAGAAGGCGCGATCCACCATGCCTTCAAACATCGGAATCAGAGAATCGGCGGCGGCTGGGCGTTGCAAGTCTCCCAGACTCTGCTCCCAACGTTGCGACATTAGAAGATTCGTGATTGCTTCGCGAGATGATGCTTTGAACACCGAGTATCCTAGCCAGACAAAAATGGCACAACAGTAAGCGGCGGTGTAAAGAAAGGCCGCAGTCGAGCTATTGATTTGCCCGCCGGAATAGAGAGCATTTCCTGCCAGTTCAACACTGGCGAAGCCGCCGAACCCCAGGGCAATTCCGAAACTTTGCTGCTTCCAGGAAACCCCCAGGTACTTGGAGAACACCAGCAGGAACAAAATCAAACCGCACTGGATGACGCGTACGCAGCGTTGCACGGTGACGACCGCCTGTACGATGGGCGATTGGCCCTCGGGACTGGCTGCAGCCACCACCAAGGCGACAAAGAACATAACCAGCGTGGCCCACTTGAACAGCACGGTTCCGAGGTCACGCAGCGTGTGGTAAGGACGAAAGACATCCAGGAAGATTTCGTGAATGACCTTGAAGCCGATCCCCAGGCTAATGATCTCGCCAATCCAATAGCTGTAGAAGTAGAGGTCGTAATTCCCTGACTGGTGGATCGGAAACAGAACCGCGAAATTTACCAGCTGGAAAATGATGTAAGCGAAGAAGACCGGGAACTTGCGGTGCAATTTGCGCCAAAGCATCGCAGCGGCCAGTAGGAGTTCCAGGGCCGGATGGGATAGCCATAGCACGAGCTGGACTTTTGGGCTCAAATTGGGGCCGAATTGTGTGAGCAGGAGTTCCAAAGGCCTCCTGCTCACACTAAAGTTAGCACGTGTACCTTAACGGTCAATGTACCAAAGTAACCCGCCGGTAACGGTTACTCACGGGGTTACCGGCCGGGAGCCTATCTGGGGAGGATATGAGACTGAAGGGGTTACACCTCTGGGGATGCCTGAATATAGGCCCGCATCATGCGAACCTCATGATCCTTCTCGGTTAGGTCGTGCAGCAGAATATCCCGCAGGGAGATGACCGCGACCAGACGTCCGCCTTCGCAGATGGGCACATGGCGGAATCCGTGGCGCCGCATCAAGAGCATGCAGTTTTCCACGCTCTCGGTGGGACTTACCGTCAGGGGATCCCTGGTCATAACCTGGTCGACCTGGGTGGTGCGAGGATCGAGGCCTTCGGCCACCACGCGGCTCATCACGTCGCGCTCGGAGAAAATGCCCACCAATCTGCCGTCGCGCAGCACGGGGACGGCGCCAATGTTGCGGCTTACCATGGCCTTCACCACCTCGAATACGGCTTGATTGGCTTCGGTTCCGTAGGTGTCCTGGTTGCTGATCAAATCGGAAATATTCATTTGCCCACCTCCTGTCCTTGCGCGAATCGCTGATCGGCGCGAGTATATGACGAAATCCAACTCGGGGAAAAGGAGAAAAAACAAGTATTTAGCAGGGCGAGAGGACCGTAGGTCCAAGGTGGGTCTAGGGTGAAGCACTCCTCTCACCGGTTTGCCCCATGAATACAAAGTAAGAGCAAGACCAAAGGGCCGTCGGAACGCTGCCACGGGGTCGAGTGGTAAAGATAATGTTGTAGTCGTCAGAGGCCTTTAGACCTTCGACCACCGAAGGCGAAGATTTGGGATTGACGGCGGCAAGATACGCGAGAAAACGATAGAGATCCGAAGCACCGTCATAGTCCTGGGCGACAAATGACATCTCGGTGTTCTCCCCGGCAAAATGCCAGCTCAGCGAGGCCGCCAGCGCCACCGCATCTTCGTAGCTTTTCTCCGGGAGTACCCCGATCGCGGGATTGTCGAAGACGATGCGTAGCTTACGCTCGTCCTCGCGGCTGAACTCCCTCACTTTCAGCGAACCTGACTTCGCAGTTGCCTTCCAGTCCACATGACGAGCAGAGTCTTCGGGCGCGTATTCGCGTATGCGATAAAGATCCGATCCCCGCCCGCGGGTGAAGGTTGCGAACTCACCGGTGATCAGAGGAAGCACTTCGAAGAATTCGTCCGCTGGTTCCACCCGCGGGTAAACGATGATTTCGCGGGCAAGCGGAATGCGGCGGGTCTTGATCAGAAATGCGAACGGGAAACGAGTTGCCAGGCCGAAGGAAGCCTGCTGGTAGAGTCCGCGGCGCGGGAAACATAATGACAGGTCGGCCTTAAGTTCGCTGCCCGCAGCGATGTAGGGAAAGTAAGCCGAGCCTTCAAGAATACCGGGAGTTAGCTTCGATTCGTCCACTCGGCGAAGTTTGCGGTCGGGCAAGTTGATCCATTGTTCTCCAGGTGGGCTCTTCGGTGGGAAGGTGAAGGTCGCGGGCATCCATCGCCAGCGCTTGGGGCTTTCCTTTTTTATGGCAACGACGCTTACCGAAAACGACGGCAACAAGCGGCGCGGATTGCGCAACACGATCCTGCCGAGCGCAGCACGACCGGCAAAAACGTGTTCGGGAAGATGGACATCCAGTTCCAGTTCACGCAAGACGACCGCGGAAGCAATTCCTGAAACCAAGATGGCCGCCAGCATCGCAGCCACGATGATGTAGAGCAAATTGTTTCCCGTGTTCAGGGCGGCGATTCCGATCAGCAGTACGGTGACGATGTAGGCGATGCCAATACGGGTGACATCGTAGTCGAAAGCATCCCGCAAGCGGGCGGCGGCGACTCGTCGAGCGAGATACGGCACCGTGGTCAAACCCACAACAACAGCCAGCAGCAGGGCAGAGGTGGCGAGGATCAGCGTGCCCCAGAGGCTTCCCGACTCGCGGGCCACAGTCGAGAAAAGAGCGGCCACAAAAGCCAGGACCAATCCCACGAGCGCCAGCAAAAAACGTACCCAGACCTCAGGAACCTCCACTCGTAAGACGCGACTCAGGGGCAGGCGTTCAAGTGCGGCCGACGACTTCGCGGAGGCTGGCATTTGGGGCTGCATCGAGGTTAGCACCCGGCTGCATGAGCATCAATTGCCTTCGCGATGGCGGAAGAGGTGCTGCATCCAGCGGTTGGCTTTGGCCGTGGCTTGGTCAACGACGCGGCCAAGTTTGGGATAGCGCTGGCGCAGCTTATTTAACAGATGGTGCGCCCAAACGTACTCCGTGGAGAGGATGACCAGACCGATCAGCAAGAAAAGAATGCCCTGCAGAACGGGCAGGAACAGTCCCACGATGCCCAGCACGATGAATGCCCATCCAATTACCAGGACCAGCACACTCTTGACATAGGCATGCATTCGGGGACCTAAGCACAACCTATCAGGGAACCTGCACTAAAATAGGAACCCAGCCACCGCCCGATTGAACTCCTCCGGCACTTCTTCGTAAGGCAAGTGTCCGACGCCTTCCCACATAAGCAGACGGCAGTTTTGAAATTGGGCCTGCAACTTATATGCGGAGGCGGGCTCGACCGCGACGTCCCGGTCTCCCCAGATCAGCAACGTAGGAATGTGGGCAATGCTCGGGATCGCGGCTTGGAGGTCCTTCATGTCCTGCTTCCAGGTGCGAAGTACACTCAACCCGTACTCAAATGAACCGGGAGTATGCAGAGACGCGGCGTAGCCCTCCAGGGTTCCTGGCCGGATGCGCCGGGTGTCGCCAAACAGCCGCCGGAAGTAGAACTCTTGCAGAATGCGAAGTCGAGGAAATAGTTGCAGGAAGAGCGGCGCCACCGCAGGATTGCTGAGACAAGGAATCAGCAAACGTGCGTAGGTGGACCATGGATTGGCCGGCGCAACCAGGATTAAGCGCCGCACGCGCTGCGGCGCGAACGTGGCCGCCATCATCGCCAGCGCTCCGCCATGAGATGTTCCCAACAGATCACAGGATGCCATGCCGGCCTGGTCCATGAACTTCAGCAGGCGTTTCGCGCTGGCAGCAAGACTGCAGTCCAGGTCAGCCGAGCGATCTGAGAAACCGGTGCCTGGCAGGTCGATGGCATAAACCGTGGCTTGCGCAGCAAGAACCGGAATTGTGTGGCGCCAGGAAAATGAATAGCCCATGAGACCATGCACCAGCAACAAGGCCGGCCCCGAGCCCGCACGCAGGTAACGGCAACTGAGCCCGTCGATATCCATTCGCAGGTCGTCGATGGGCGCAATGGTTGGATGAGATATGGGATTCACAGCATTTGAACCAGCTAGCCCTTGCGCCGCTTCTTGCCCAGGAATTTCTTCAGCACCCGAATGCCTTTGTCCACGTGTTTTTCCTGCAGCAGAAACGGGGGGAGGAATCGCAACACAGTGTCCTGTGTGCTGTTGAAGAGCACGCCCTCACTCAGAGCTTGCTCCACGATGGGACGCGCAGGGCCATCAAGCTCCAGGCCTTGAATCAAGCCCCGGCCGCGCGCTTCCTGGGCCGTGGCATAGCGCTCGGTCAACAGTTTTAATTCCTGCTGCAGGTATCCGCCGACACGCGTGACACTTTCCAGCAACTTCTCTTCTTCCAGAATCGCCAGGTATTCCAGGGCTACGCGACAGGCGAGCGGGCCTCCGCCGAAAGTGGTTCCGTGTTGTCCAACGGAGATGGCAGAAGCAAATTCTTCCTTCGCCAGAAACGCTCCTAGCGGCAGGCCGGCAGCAATGGGCTTGGCAATGGCAACAATGTCTGGAGTAACACCGAATGTCTGGAACGCGAAGATCGTGCCGGTGCGTCCCAAGCCACATTGGATTTCGTCGAAGATGAGGGCCGCGCGATGCTGATCGGCCAGTCGCCGGCATTCCTGCAGGAATTCTACCGAGCACTCGTGAATTCCGCCTTCGCCGAAAATCGGCTCCAGCACAATGGCACAAGTGTTCTCATTGACCGCTGCCCGCAGAGCTTCCGCATCATTACGCGCGACGAACGTCACGTCCTCGAGCAAAGGCTCAAACCCTTTGCGGTATTTGTCCTGACCAGTGAGAGACATGGAACCAAAGGTACGTCCATGATAGGAACCATGGAGGGCCACCAATCGGCTTTTCGGTTCGCCTCCTGCGCGATGCCCGGCGAGCCGCGCCAGCTTGATGGAGCCTTCAATTGCTTCCGTCCCGCTGTTGGAGAAAAAAACGCGTTGCAAGCCGGACAGCCGGCACAGCTTCTCGGCAAGTAGGCCCTGGTATTCGTTGTAGTAGAGGTTCGATAAGTGAATGGCGCGGGCGCACTGTTCGCGGATGGTCTTTACGATTCTGGGGTGCGCGTGGCCCAAAGCGTTCACGCCGAGACCCGCGACGAAATCCAGATAACGCTTGCCCTCAAGATCGAACAGGAAAACGCCTTTTCCTCGGGCGATGACAAGCGGGTACCGGCTGTAAGTCTGGAGCAGAAACTGGCGTTCACGCTGAATCACTTCTTCTTTGGAACTCATGGCAGAACTTGATTCTACCGGATTCGTTTGAAAAGGAAGATGTGGGAAACCAGAGGGCTAACCGAGTCTTGAATCAAACAGTTACCAAATGCCACAACCGGGCTTCCAAAAAACATATATTTGCCGTGAGATTAGCTCTATAATATTGGAACTTAATGTTTCAAAGCCACTTATTGGCTATCCTATGGCTGTGGTCATGGCAGCGAACGTGCAGAACACTGGGCAAGCCTCCAGCCCGCGGCTGGTGCCGTCGCCGTCCATGAACAAGGACTTCCAAGTCCGCTCCACCGTGATCCTGCTGGCCTTGCTGACCACGGCAGCCATCATCTACGCGGGATATAACTTCCAGGCTGAACGCTCGTTCCAGTTACCTACCGACGGGGTTTGGTGGATTGAGCAAGGCGGGAGTCTGGTAGCCGCCCGCGTCGATGACGCTGGACCGGGAACGCGAGCGGGAATCAAACTCGGCGACCAGTTGACGGCAATCGATCAACATCCGGCAACTACTACCGCCGCCCTCAGCCATCAACTGTTCCGGGTCGGGGCCTGGTCGAAGACTACCTACTCGCTGGTGCGGCAGGCGGTTCCGGTGGACGTGGTGCTGATTCCGGTACCAGCCGAGCGCTCGCAATACAACTGGCTGAGGCTGATTGGCCTGATCTACCTTGGGGTTGGCCTTTACGTGTTGTTGCGTCGGTGGACGGCGTTGGGCTCGACTCACTTTTACATTTTCTGCCTGGTATCGTTCATTTTCTACACCTTCCACTACAGCGGGAAGCTCAACCAGTTCGACTGGACGATCTATTGGGGAAATGTTGTCGCCTGGATGCTACAGCCCGCCCTGTTCCTGCATTTTGTACTGACTTTTCCTGAACGCCGCCAATTTGTGCGCGAGCATCGCTGGGTAATTCCTGCGGTTTACCTGCCCGGTGGGCTATTGCTGAGCGTGCATGTCGCGGCGCTCCAACTGTTGCAGGCAAGCGAGGTTCTACGCTGGAACCTGGACCGGTTGCAAATGGCCTATCTGGCGGTATTTTTCATCGCCGCCGCGGTGGTGCTGATCAACACCTACCGCTGGGCCGCCACACCGATTCTTCGTCAGCAACTGAAGTGGATCACGCGCGGAACCATCCTCGCAATCACGCCATTTACGTTGTTCTATGTGATCCCGTATCTCGCAGGGACGCTGCCGGAAAATACCATGAAGGTATCGGTATTGTCCCTCGGACTCCTTCCGCTAACCTTCGGGTATGCCATTTTCCGTTACCGGTTGATGGATGTTGACCTGATTTTCAAACGCGGCATGGTATACACGCTGTCGGCTGCGGCCATTATCGGTGCTTACTTCGCCGTAGTGGCAGCGGTGGCGGAAGTGGTACACGCTCGCGTTCCTAGTTCCGGTCCCATCGGGCTGGTGCTGGCGATCGTGGTCACCGCGCTGGTGTTCGATCCGGTGCGCAAGTGGATACAGGAACGCATCGACCAGTTCTTCTATCGCACCCGCTATGATTACCGCAAGACGCTGATCGAATTCGGCCGCGAACTGAGCGCGGAAACCGACCTCGACGAGATGTTGAGTTCGGTAGTGGACCGTTTGTCAAGAACCCTGCTGGTCGACCGCATGGCGGTGTTCCTCTCCTCTGGAGACGGGCCGGTTCGCTTTCTGCTCTCGAAGTCGTTTGGCATGACTCAGACCAGCGGGCTGGACTTGAGTTTCCTGGCAGCGCCACGGCCGGAGATCGGCGCCGGACACATATTCTTCGACAATACTCACCAGGTGCCGCGCGAAACCCCGAGCGCACAGCAGACTATCGCTCGACTCGATTTGAACTATTACATCCCCTGCCACGCCCAGAAACAGACAGTCGCAGTGCTGGGTCTGGGAAAGACGGTAGAAGGCGACTTTCTTTCCAGTGAAGACGTGGAACTGCTTGAGACTCTGGCCGGGTATTTGGGCATTGCCATCCAGAACGCGCGGCTGTATGCGTCACTGGAGCAGAAAGTCGCCGAATACGAGCGCTTGAAGGATTTCAACGAGAACATTGTCGAGTCCATCAACGTGGGCGTGCTGGCAGTGGATTTAGCTGACCGCATTGAGTCCTGGAACTCACAAATGGAAGTGATGTATGCGCTGCCGCGCTGGCAGGTGCTGGCACGTCCCTTGAGCGAAATACTGCCTGCAGCTTTCGTCGAAGAGTTCTATCGGGTGAGGCAGAATCAGGGCATCCACAACCTTTACAAGTTCCGCCTGAATACACCAACCGGGGAGAGCCGGATCGTGAACGTCGCCATCGCTCCTCTGGTCACGCGGAAGTTTAACGTGATAGGGCGATTGATCATCATGGATGACATTACCGAGCGGGTAGAACTCGAGGCCCAACTCTCGCAGGCTGACAAACTGTCCTCTATCGGACTGCTTGCCGCCGGGGTGGCCCACGAAGTAAACACCCCGCTGGCGGTCATCTCCTCGTACGCCCAGATGCTGTCGAAGCAACTGCAAGGCGATCCGCAGCGGGGCGCACTGCTGGAGAAAATCACACGGCAGACCTTCCGCGCTTCCGAGATCGTCAACAACCTGCTGAACTTCTCGCGCACCAGCGGCACCGAGTTCACGGAAATAGATGTGAACCGCGTCATCCATGACACGCTGGCGTTGCTGGAGCACCAGTTCAAGACCTCGAAGATCCAGGTGCAGGATGAAATGGCAGCACACCTTCCGCCAATCAGCGGCAACGCGGGACGGCTGCAGCAGGTCTTTTTGAACCTATTCCTGAACGCCAAAGATGCAATGTCAAATGGCGGCACGCTGCGGATTGCGACCTCCAACGGCGATGGCGTCAGCGTGCTTGTCTCGGACACGGGGTCGGGGATTGCTCAAGAACACATCCATCGCATTTACGACCCCTTCTTCACCACCAAGACGTCGCGGGAGGGCCAGCCACGAGGCACGGGGTTGGGTCTGTCGGTGAGTTACGGGATCATCCAGGAGCATGCCGGCAAGATTCGCGTGGAGAGCCGGCCCGGCGAAGGCACGCGGTTCTACCTTGATTTCCCGCTGACCAGGAAGGCAGTCAATGTCTGAAGCCGCTGTCATCTCGCGCCCCGTGGACAACACCCACTCGTCGATGGGTTCGGTGTTGATCATTGATGACGAAGCCGCCATCCGCGAATCGCTCGAAACCTTGCTGGAAATGGAAGGTTATGCCGTCGAGTCAGCCGGCACTGGCGAACTGGGATTGGCGCGAATCGGGGAGCGGAGCTTCGATCTGGTACTGCTGGACCTCGCCCTGCCCGATCGCAACGGCATGGAACTGCTGGCCGAGATCCATACCCACGATCCGCAGCTTTCCATCATCATGATCACCGCTTACGGCACGGTTGAGAACGCAGTCAAGGCGATGCAGGTGGGTGCGGCAAATTTCATCCAGAAGCCCTGGGACAACGAAAAGCTCCTCGCCGATGTGCGCGCAGCCATTGCCCGCCGCCGCGCTGAGGAAGAAAATGTTCAACTCAAGCGCGCTCTCAAGCAGCGCTACAACTTCGAGAATATCGTGGGCAAGAGCGAGCCCATGCTGAAGATCTTTGATCTGGTGGGGCAGGTGGCGGCCAGCCGTTCCACAATATTGCTGCAAGGTGAGAGCGGCACGGGCAAGGAACTGATCGCCAAGGCGATTCACCTGAATTCTCCCCGCCGTGATCATTCCTTCGTTCCCGTCAATACCGGCTCGGTGCCACCAGACCTGTTGGAATCAACACTGTTCGGGCACGTGAAGGGGGCTTTTACCAGCGCGATCGCTTCCAAGAAGGGTTTGTTCGAGGTTGCCGACCGGGGCACATTGTTTCTCGACGAAATCGGCACCATGAATCTGGACATGCAGAGCAAGATCCTGCGCGTCCTTCAGGACCGGAAGTTCATGCATCTGGGTGGAGTCCACGAGATCCAGGTGGACGTCCGCATCATTGCCGCCACTAACGTCGATTTGAAACAGCAGGTGCGCGAGGGAAAATTCCGGGAAGACCTGTTTTACCGCCTGAACGTGATTACCATTGATCTGCCGCCTTTGCGGCAGCGGCGGGAGGACATCCCGCTACTGGCTAGCTTCTTCCTCGATCGCTATTCCAAAGAGAATGCCCTCGACCTGCGGCGCATTACGACGGAAACTTTACGTGCACTGATGGCCCATTCCTGGCCAGGGAACGTGCGCGAACTGGAGAATGTGATCGAGCGCGCCGTGGTGCTTTCCACCGAGGAGGAGATCAGACCGGAACTTTTGCCGGACCAGATCGTAGGTCGGACCGCAGCCTTCCCTGCCCTGGAGCACCGCCCGGACGCCTCGTTATTCGACATTGTGGAAGACGGCGAACGGCGGGTCATCATCGACATGCTGGAAAAGTGCAATTGGAACCAGACCGAAGCCGCGGAGCGATTTCATGTGCCTCTCTCCACGCTCAACCAGAAGATCAAGCGGCTCAACATCGAAATCAAGCGAAAGACCAGAGAATAGATGGAAACGCGGGTGTGGCTTCGCACCCGGTAGCGAGCGGGCTGAAAGTGGGCCGCCTTCTCTGCTATAGTTCCGTGAGCATCGCGCGATCCTGAGACGACGCAATGGAACTGATCTCACCCACGGAAATCGCCAAAGAAAAGATCGAAGCAATCCAGGACTATTCCGTTCTGGCCGGCCGGTCGGTGGCGAATCTGTTTCGCTATCCCCGCTACTTTGCTGACATGATGCAGCAGGCCGACCTGATTGGAGTTGGTTCCCTGCCCATCGTCATCCTGACCGGGCTGTCGATCGGGGCGGAGCTGGCGCTGAACAGCGCGAATACACTGCAAAGGTTCGGCTCGCTGTCTTTGATTGGACAACTGGTATCGGTAGGAATGGTGCGCGAGCTGGGCCCGATTATCACCGGGCTGATGGTCGCGGGCAGAAACTCCTCCGGCATGGCCAGCGAATTGGGCTCCATGGTGGTTACCGAACAAATCGATGCCATGCGGGCTCTGGGCACCGACCCGATGAAGAAGTTGGTGACTCCGCGCGTCATCTCTACCGTGTTCATGCTGTTTTTTCTGACCATCATTTCGGACCTGTTGGGGTTATTCGGTGGGTCGCTGATTTCCACTTTGTTGTTCAGAGTTGACTGGCGACAGTACTGGAACAGCGCTTATCAGATTCTGATGTTCCAGGATGTACTGATGGGCCTGGTGAAGCCGGTGCTGTTTGGCTTCATTATCGCCACCGTGGGCTGCTATTACGGAGTTTCGGCCCGCGGTGGGACGCAGGGCGTGGGCCGAGCCACGACTCAGGCGGTGGTGGCGTCGTCCGTACTGATCCTGCTGGTGGACTTGCTGGCCACCAAGTTGCTCATGGCGCTCTTTTCCTATCGCTGAACATGGCCGCACCTCCAATCACATTTGACGAGCGTCATACCGCAACCGAAAGCTCCAAGTCACCAGTCATTGCATTCGACAAGGTTTCGATCGCATTCGAGGGCAGAACTGTTCTCGATGGAATTTCCTTCCAGCTGGCCAAAGGTGAGACCAAGGCGATCTTCGGCGTCGCGGGTTCTGGAAAGAGCACGATCCTCAAACTGGCCCTGGGACTCATGAGACCGGATGCCGGACACATTCACGTGCTGGGTGAAGATGTCACCCAAATGCGCGAAGAGGACCTATTCGATCTGCGGCGGAAGATCGGCATGGTGTTTCAGGAGAGCGCCTTGTTCGATTCGCTCACAGTGCGGGAAAATGTCGCCTTCCGGTTGCTGGAGGAGGGCGATGTTACCGAAGAAGAAGTGGAAAAACCCGTCCGCGAGTCGTTAAGTTTCGTGGAACTGGAAAAAACCGTGGACATGTTTCCCTCCGAGCTGTCGGGGGGTATGCGGCGGAGGGTGGCCATTGCTCGAGCCATCATCACACATCCCGAGATACTGCTTTACGACTCTCCGACCGGAGGACTGGACCCTGTCACGTCGACCACCATCATCCAGCTCGTGGTAAAACAGCGGGACGTATATAAGACCAGTTCGCTGCTGGTGACCCACCGACTGCAGGACGCCTTTACCATGGCGACAAACTACTTCGACCGGAAGACCAATCAGATGCAGCCCCTCCCGCCGGATATGCGCGGAGAAGTCCCCATGGGTTTCCTTATTCTGAGGGATGGCAAGATCATCTTCGACGGCGATGTGCACGAACTGGCGACGTCGCGCGATGAGTACATCCGGGAATACATTTCCTAGGAGAGAAGAACAAAGGCGGCCGCAACCGGGCGCAGCCGCCTCTGGAAAATCCCTGACTAAGCCGCCTTCGCGGCTTTGCGCATGGTAGCCTGGGACTGCTGTACCTGTTTCAGTCGCTCAGGCCCTCCTTGCGAAGTCGTTATCAGTTTTTCCACATTGCCGAACAGCTTGGGGTTCTGCATCTTTTCGCGCATCTCCTTGAGGAACGGCTCGATCTTGGCAAAGATGAAGAACATCTCCCCGGAGAAACTGCCTTCCAGAAAGAGTTCCCGGTTGAGGGTACCGTGCAGCACGAAAGAAGCGGCCATCTCCCAGTATCCGCCTACTTGGCGCATCCAGGCGTTCTCCTGGGTCCCCAGGGCAGTGGCAATCTTCAGGATTTCATCGGCGGAGTTGGGCCAGAAGCCCAGCCACCAATTTCGCGCTTTGCGGAGTTCGGCTTCGCGCCGCAAGTCGTAGAGTTTGAGAATCAGTTCAGCATCGGCGGTCGTCGGTGTATTGGACATGCAGTTCTCCTATTGAATGTTGAGGGATTGAGTTGGAGCTTGATTCCAGACTGACGAGCTTATGGATGAGCGCCGTGCTGCCGGGATTCAAAATAAGACAAGTCCCCATACGGGGGGCTGGTTCATCCCCATTGACTCGCTTCGCAGATTCCCTAGGACGTCCGCCTATCTGGGCCCAACACCCTTCCTCCCAACCATGCGCACGGAAGCGCGAGCACGACAAGGGTGACGGGATACCAGTGCGGGCCGAAAGCCGGACCCTTGTTCCACGTCATGGCTGCCCCCACAATGCACAAGACCAGGCCAACAGCGCCTAACGCCAGGGCGTGCATCATGGGCCGGTAGGGCGCCAGTCGCGCGGCGGTGTAAGCGCCCACGATGTTGTAGATAGTGCGATAGAGGGTCGCCAGCAGGAGTAGTTTGTCGCTCATTGGTTGGCCCAATGCCGGGAAGATGCCGCCCAGGTGCAGCAAGATGTCGGTGCCCAGAGAGAGACCGGCGCCGACAAGGATACCGGCCAGCACCACGCCAACACTTCGACCAACACGTCGGGGGCGATGGGTCTCGCTCAAGACGCTTTCGTTCCTTCCCCCGTTGCCCCAAACAAGGCTTCCAGGCGGTCGTAGCTGGCTGCCACGCCACTCTCCATCGGAGACTTGAGGACACCGTCGCGTGTCTCTCGCGAGTCGTAGCGTACCGTTTGGGTGACAGTCGTCTTTCCGCCCTGCTCGACGAAAACCACAGTGCCCACTGCCTCGCCCGGGTACCAGGCCTCATCGAACTTCTCGGTGGAGACCAGACGCTCCGGCACCACGATTTCGCGGTAGATGCCGCCCATGCCCATTGCACTTCCGTCGCGGTCATTGCGCCATACGTAGCGGTAGGAACCACCCACCCGCAGATCAATCTCGCAGACCGGCATCGACCAGCCGTCTGGTCCGATCAGCCAACGCTTGACCAGTTCGGGTTTGGTGAAGGCGTCGAACACAAGGCTGCGCGGCGCATTCAGGACGCGCGTCATCACCAGCTCACGGTCGCCATGCGCGGATATCTTTAGGGTTCCACTCTCTTTCATATGATCTCCTTAGTGCCTGGGTATCTGCGTTTCTTCTTTGCGGTTTTCAGTCCATCCAGCAGCGCATCGAGCCGCTGGAAGCTGGCTTCCCAGAACTGGCGGTAGCTTTCAAGCCACTGGGTGGCTTCCGCCAGTGGTTTGGCTTCAAGGCGGCGCGGCCTCCGTTGTGCATCGCGGCCGTGCGAGATCAAGCCCGCGCGCTCCAGAACCTTGAGGTGTTTCGAGATTGCGGGTTGAGTCATCGCAAAAGGCTCGGCCAATTCCGCTACCGATGCCTCACCCGAGGCCAGCCGGGCGAGGATTGCCCGGCGGGTGGGATCGGCAAGCGCCGCAAAGGTCGCGTCGAGGCGTTCAGGACTCATTGCTCTATAACTCATCGGTTGTATAACTATATGGTTATATTATGATGTGTTCCGGATGTCAAGTACTTGCGCGAAAAGAATGCTGCTGAGGGACTCAGGAACTCGCGGCAACGGCTTCCGGCGGTGCAGACCGCTCGTAGTCGCACTCCTTATTAGGGCAGGCAATCACCGGGACTGACTTCACAAACTTCTCCACCAGGAACTCATGGCCGCAACTCGGGCATTTTTCTGGAATCGGCTTGTTAGCCGAAGTGAATTTGCACTTGGGGTAGTTAGAACACCCGTAGAACGTGTTGCCCTTGCGCGCCCGTTTCTCCACGAGATCGCCGTCTTTGCAGAGAGGGCACTTCACGCCAATGAAATTCTGCTTTACGTACTTGCATTCGGGGTAGCCGCTGCAAGCGGTGAATTCCCCGTAGCGCCCGTGACGGATCATCATGTTTCGGCCGCACTTGGGGCAAGGTTCGTCGAGTGGAATATCGGGGACTTTCTTGCCCTGATCCAGACGGCGCGTGGTCTTGCAATCGGGATATCCGGTACACGCCATGAACTGCCCGAAGCGCCCACGCTTCAGAACCATCACCCGCCCGCAGTTCTCGCAGTATTCTTCTTGCGTCGTTTCCTGTACATCGGCGGAATCGAGGTCGGGCAAGTTGATGGGATTCTCTTTGGTGAAGGTGCAACTGTTCGGATCTTCCTTGTCGTACGAACTGCAAGCGTAGAAGGAGCCGTGTTTGCCCCACTTGATCACCAGCGGTGAGCCACAGCGCTCGCACTTCTCGTCTGTGGGTTTCTCCATCCGCTTGATGTTTTCCATATGCTTGGCGGCATACTTCAGGTCCTTCTCAAACTTCTTGTAGAAGTCGGCCAACGCATCGGTCCAGGTCTCTTTGCCTTCCTCGATCTCGTCGAGTTCCTCTTCCAAGCGCGCGGTGTACTGGATGTCGAAGATGTCGGGGAAGTTTGCCACCAGGAGGTCGGTCACCACCAGGCCGATTTCGGTGGGCGTAAACTTGCCGCCCAGTTTCTGCACGTACTGCCGTTCCTGGATGGTGCTCAGAATCGCAGAATAGGTGGATGGACGGCCAATGCCGCGTTCTTCGAGTTCCTTCACCAGCGAAGCTTCGTTGTAGCGCGGAGGAGGCTCGGTGAAATGCTGCTCGGGCTTTAGCTCTCTCAGCGTCAGTTTCTGGCCGGCTTCAAGCGGCGGCAATTTGTGCTTCAGTTCTTCGTCTTCCTCGTCCTTGCCTTCCTTCGATTCTTCGTACACCTTGAGGAAACCGTCGAACTTCATGACGGACCCGGTCACGCGGAACCAGAAGGTATCGGCGCCGGACTTGGCGTCAATGTCCACCGTGGTCTGGTCAAAGACAGCAGGCGTGATTTGGGAAGCCACAAAACGCTGCCAGATCAGCTTGTACACCTTGTACTCATCTTCTTTTAAGTATTGCTTGATCTGGTCGGGATGGCGGGCCGCAGAACTGGGCCGAATGGCCTCGTGTGCGGCCTGGGCTTCTTTTTTTTCTTTGTAGGCGTTAGGCGACTGCGGCAGATACTGGTCGCCGTACTGGCTCTTAATGTACTCCCGCACCTCGGCCAGGGCCTCGTTCGATACGCGGGTCGAATCGGTACGCATGTAGGTGATGAGACCGACCAGGCCTTCTTCTCCCAGCTCTACGCCTTCGTACAGGCGCTGGGCGATCATCATGGTGCGCTTCACGCTGAACCGCAGTTTGCGCGAGGAATCCTGCTGCAGCTTGCTGGTGGTGAAGGGCGGAGTCGCATTGCGGCGGCGCTCTTTGCGATCAACGGACCGGACCAGCCAGTCAGCTTTTTCGAGTGCTTCGCGGATCTTCCCGGCTTCCTCGCCGTTGTGGACTTCAACTTTCTCCTCGCCCTTGCCCACAAAACGGGCGTCGAACGCCGGAGGCTTAGGGCCGGCGAGATGGGCATCGATCGTCCAGTATTCCTTCTTCTCGAACGCTTTGATCTCGCGTTCACGCTCAACGATAAGACGAAGCGCAACCGTCTGCACCCGGCCGGCGGAAAGACCGCGGCGAACCTTGTCCCAGAGCAGTGGCGATACTTGGTAGCCGACTAGACGGTCTAGTACGCGGCGGGCCTGCTGCGCGTCTACCAGATGTTGATCAATGTCGCGGGGGTGCTCAAAGGCTGCGCGAACAGCACGCTGAGTAATTTCGTTGAAGGTGACCCGGCGGATGCGCTCACCGCCGTTTTCCTCCTCGCCTTTAGCTTTCTTTTTTTTCTTCTTGGCTTTGGCGCCATCGCCCAGCTCTTCGGCCAGGTGAGCCGCGATGGCTTCGCCTTCACGGTCCGGGTCAGGCGCCAGATAAATGTGGTCGGCGGAGAGGGCCAACTTCTTCAGCTTGGCAAGAACCTTCTCTTTGCCAGGAATAACGATGTATTCGGTCTCGAAGTCGTTATCGGTATCAACACCCAGGGTGCTCTTGGGGAGGTCTTTCACATGGCCGAGAGAAGCCTCGACCGTGAAACCCTTCCCCAGATACTTCTGGATGGTTTTCGCCTTAGCCGGCGATTCGACGATGACTAAGCCTTTGCTCAATAGTCCCCTCAAATGGACAATTGCTTTTGAAGCTAGCACGAATGTGGCGGCGGCAACAAGGTACCGGCGGCAGCTTTTGGCATTTGGCTCTTGGCTCTTGGCTTGAAGCCTACGCCGCGCGTGCAATTCTCAACTTCTGTGAAAGCCCAGACAGCATACGCATGATGCCGCTCAATTCCGCTTCCAATCTTGCGTGCTCGACGCTGCTAAGCAGCCCTAAATCCCTCGAGAGCAGCAAATGGTAGGACAGTTCCGCACCCGAGCCCATCGCAATTTGGACGTAGCGGGCCATTTCTCCATCGGACCTTCTGCCACAGCCTTCAGCTAGGTTTGCCGGAATAGATGAACACGAACGCCGAATCTGACTAGTCAACCCGAAACGCTCGTCTGTCGGAAAGCACTGCGTACCCTTGTAGACGGCAAGTGTCAACGTGTGAGCTCGTTCCCACACCTTAAGGTCCCGATAGTTCCTCATGCCTCGCCTCCGAAGGTTCAAGCTAATAGCCAAACGCCAAGGGCTAAAAGCTTTTCACGAAATTCTTCCCCGGCAGTTGCTTCACCTTGCCGGCCAGCTCCAGTTCGAAGAGCGCGGCGAAAATCTCTGAGGAGGACATTCCCGGCTCCAGCCTCTCGACGATCTCATCAATGTGGGTGGCTTCGTCGGCTTTGAGCAGGGCAAAGATCTTTTTTTCGTGGGGCGGAAGTTCGTTTTCCTGAAATAGAGATGCAGTTTGTTCGACTGGCGATTCATCCGCACCCTGAGGTTGCAGCCTAAGTCGAACATCCGTAGGGAGTTCCTCCCACACGTCCTCCCATGTGGCCACCAGCTTAGCGCCCTGTTTAATAAGGGTGTTGGGACCCCACGAGTTCTTGTTGGTGACATTGCCCGGGACCGCATAGACGTCACGACTCTGCTCCAAGGCACAGCGAGCTGTGATTCTGGTTCCACTGTATTCGGCCGCCTCGACCACGAGAACGCCAAGAGAGATTCCACTGATAATCCGATTTCGAATCGGGAAATTCTGGGGTGCGGCAAACGTCCCCATGGGAAACTCGGAGATGACGGCGCCTCTCGACGCAAGGATTTGGTCCATGAGGCGGGTGTTCTCCTTGGGGTAGGCAACATCCACGCCGGTGCCGAATACGGCTACGGTTTTCCCTTTCCCGGCGAGCGCACCGCGGTGTCCGGCAGTGTCCACGCCGCGAGCCATGCCGCTGAAAATGATGAGCCCTCGCGCGGCCAGATCGCACGATAGTCGTTCTGCCATCCCCAAGCCGTAGGGCGTGGGGTGACGCGTTCCGACAAGAGCGATTCCCGGCTGTGAAATTACCGCCTCATCACCTCTGACATAGAGGATGAGGGGAGGATCGTAGATCTGCTTCAGCTGGGAGGGATAAGCGGAGTCATCCAAGGCGATGATCTTCACCTGGGCAGCCGCAGCGCGTGCGAGTTCATCCTGCGCCAGTTCCAGGGAGCGGCCCGTGCCCAGCGGTTGGGCGGAAGCGGCCCGGACACCAGTGGCTTCCAACTCGGTAAGTGACGCCTGAAAAACAGCGTCTATGCTGCCAAAGAACTCCACCAAGCGGCGTCCACGGGTGGGCCCCAGGCCCGGGGTCAGGGCGAGGGCGAGCCACTGGCGGGTGGCGGTTTCGACGGTTCTGTCGTCTGTAGCAAGGGCTGCCGGCACGGATGACCTCCTTCAGGCTTCTGGCGCATCTATACACGGCGGCAGAATGGAGTCAAGGTTGGATGACCATTGTGGTTTGTTAGAATTGGACGTGTCGGCATCGATTAGTCCCCGAATGGAACGTCTCCGCATCTCCGCCATCTCTTACCTGAACACAGCGCCGCTGATGTGGGACTTCGAGCATGGTGCGGCAGGCGCGGGCTTTGACATTTCTTACACGCTCCCGGCGCAATGTGCCGCCAGCTTGCGCGATGGGTCGGCGGACATCGGAATCATTCCCGCCGCGGCATATTGCAGCATTCCCGATCTTGCCATCATTCCCGATGTGGCCATCGCGTCACGTCGAGCGGTGCGATCCATTTTGCTGGTGAGCAAAGTACCGTTGGCGGAAATCCGGACCGTCGCGCTCGACACTTCCTCGATGACTTCCGTGGCGCTGACCAGAGTCTTGTTTGCCAAGTGGTGGGGCGGGGAAAGAACGTTCTCGGCGATGGCTCCCGACATTGGACAAATGCTGGAACACCACGATGCGGGGTTGGTCATCGGCGATCCGGCGCTGCAGATTGATCGCTCGCAGTACGTCACCTACGACCTCGCGGAGGAATGGATTCGCTTTACCGGCAAGCCATTTGTTTTTGCCTTCTGGGCGGTGCGGCAAGCAGCCTTACGAAGTCCCGCAGACGATGTTGACCTTGCGGCTGTGTTCCAGCAATCGCGTGATCATGGACTGGCGTCGCAGAATCTCGATCAGATTACCCGGGAATGGGCACCCAAGCTGAATTTGCCGGAAGCTCGAGTAAAAGACTACCTGACTCGCAGTATCCATTATTTTCTCGACCCAGAGTGTCTGACGGGTCTACGGCTGTTCTATCAGTATGCTCAGGAGTGCGGAGCGCTGCCCGGCGCCGGGCCGTTGCAGTTCCTGGAAGTTGCCAGGGCGGCGGCGAGTTGAAGGCACGGCAGAACTCTCTTCGCCCTCTTAGCGAGATCCTTGGCGTACTTTGCGGTTAAAAGCTTTTGACCGCAAGGCGCGCAAGGTACGCTAGGACAACCCAACCGGATTTCGCTCGGTTTGGCTCCGCAGTTCGCTATCCGCTAGAATCATTGCAAGCGTATGTCTCTGACCAAACAACAAGCGGTCGATCTTTTTCGCTCCGATGATCTCGTCGGCATTGGCATGGAAGCCAATGCGGTGCGACGCCGGCTCCATCCCGAGGGCGTGGTCACCTACATCATCGACCGCAACATTAACTATACGAACTACTGCACGGAGTACTGTACGTTTTGTGCTTTCTATCGGCCGTTGAAGGGACCTAAGGCCAAAGAAGGTTACATCCTCGATTTCGAGACCATCTACGACAAGATTCGCGAGACCGTGGAACTGGGCGGGACTGGGGTATTGATGCAAGGGGGGCTGCATCCTGATCTGAAGATCGACTGGCATGAGCAGATGATGCGCGGCATCAAGCAGCGCTTCCCGAAAGTTCACTTGCATTGTTATTCCGCGTCCGAAATTCTCGCCATCGCCGAGTACAGCAGCCTGAGCGTTCGCGACACCATTGCGCGGCTTCGGGACGCCGGCCTGGATTCGATTCCCGGCGGCGGGGCCGAGATTCTTGACGACGAAGTGCGTTACAAGATTGCGCGGCTGAAGTGCCTCACCGACGATTGGCTCAACGTACACCGCACTGCGCACCAACTCGGCATGCGCACGACCGCGACCATGATGTTTGGCGTCGGCGAAAGCATCGAGAACCGCGTCAACCACTTCCGGCGGCTTTACGAGTTGCAGGAGGAAACCGGCGGATTCACGGCGTTCATCCCATGGACGTTCCAGCCGGCGAACACCGCGTTGGGCGGGCGGCACTGGGATGAGGCAACGTCCGTTGAATACCTGAAGACTCTGGCGATCTCACGGCTCTTTCTTTCGAACTTCCTCAATGTGCAATCGAGTTGGGTGACACAGGGATTGAAAGTGTGTCAGATGGGTCTGCAGTTTGGCGGCAACGATGTGGGATCAGTAATGCTGGAAGAAAACGTGGTGCGCGCCGCTGGCGTCACTAACTGCACAACCGAAGAAGAGCTGCGGCGTATCATTCGTGATGCGGGGTTCAAGCCGGCGCAACGGGATACGCTGTATCGAACATACTTCCTGAATTAGCGGGCGCAAATGAAAACGGCCTCGATTCTCGAGACCGCTCGTAAAAGCACAGTACCCCGTCAAGGTCACTTCTACTATCGTTCTCTGTGTATCCCCGAATCAAGTTACTCTCAAAGCGGGCGAACCGCCCACTCACGGCCCGATTCCCGTTTTGGCAAACGAGTGCCAGTCCATTCCCGCCCGGCCCTTCAGGTAGAATAGAGGTTTCGGGCAGACTTGCTGTGAGCCGCCGAGGAGCTCCCACTCGTTCGCATGTTCCTTTCCTTTCAAGTGTTGACGACGATTCTCGCCCCCAAAGGGGTTGGCCAGTACATTCGCCAGCATTTTCTGGATAAGACTTTTCAGGGCCTGTATCACCCCAACGCCTTCGATCTCGCACTGCTGATTCCCTACTTCATCGTTCTGATTCTGCTGGCGTCCTACGGTGCACATCGATATGTGCTGGTGTATCTCTATTACAAGCACAAGAAGAACCGGACCACAGAACCGGCCGCACATTTTTCAGAATTGCCGCGAGTCACGGTGCAGTTGCCAATCTTCAATGAGCAATTTGTCGTGGAACGGTTGCTTGAGGCAGTCTGCCGCCTGAGCTATCCGCGAGAGAAGCTTGATATTCAGGTCTTGGATGATTCGACCGACGAGACTGAAGCCGTGGCGCGGGGCCTGGTGAGTCACTACGCGGCGCAAGGGTTCCCGGTGACCTACCACCATCGCGAGAACCGTGAAGGCTTCAAGGCAGGCGCGCTGGCAGAAGGGATGAAGACCGCAAAGGGTGAGTTCATTGCCATTTTCGATGCCGATTTCGTACCCCCGGAAGATTTTCTGCTGCGCACGATCCACCACTTCACCGAACCCAAAATCGGCATGGTGCAGACGCGCTGGACCCACATTAATCGCAATTATTCGTTTCTCACCGAGGTTGAGGCCATCCTGCTCGACGGTCACTTTGTGCTGGAGCATTCCGGCCGGGCGCGCAGCGGAGTGTTCTTTAACTTCAACGGAACTGCGGGAATGTGGCGGCGGCAGGCGATTGAAGAAGCCGGAGGTTGGCAGCACGACACACTGACGGAAGACACCGATCTTTCCTATCGCGCTCAGCTCAAGGGTTGGAAGTTTATCTATCTGCAGGATGTGGAGTGTCCCGCCGAATTGCCGGTCGAGATGACCGCCTTCAAGACGCAACAGGCCCGGTGGGCAAAGGGATTGATCCAGACCAGCAAGAAGATATTGCCCCAGGTACTGAAGAGCGACCAGCGTTTTCACGTCAAGCTGGAAGCCTGGTACCACCTCACCGCCAACCTCAGCTATCCGCTGATGGTGGTGCTGTCAGTGCTGTTGATGCCGGCCATGATCATTCGCTTTTATCAGGGCTGGTTTCAGATGTTGTACATCGACCTGCCGCTGTTCCTGGCTTCGACCTTCTCGATTTCCAGCTTTTATCTGGTGTCGCAGCGTGAGCTATTTCCAGGGAAATGGTTTCGTGCTCTTCTGTATCTTCCCTTCTTGATGGCTTTGGGGATCGGTTTGACCGTGACCAACACGCGAGCCGTGTTAGAGGCACTGGTGGGCAAACAGACCCCGTTCGCTCGGACTCCGAAATATCACGTGGAGACGCGAAAAGACAAAGTGAGAGCCAGCAAGTATCGCCGCCGCCTGGGGTGGGTACCATGGGTGGAGTTGCTGATCGGCGCCTATTTCGCCCTCACGGTTTATTACGCGATCGACAACGAGAACTACATCACGGTTCCCTTTCTGATTTTATTTGTTGTGGGTTATTGGTACACCGGCTTGATGTCCCTGCTGCAAGGACGGTTCTCCGGGCTGTCTCTGAGTGCGGAGACGCATACCAAGCCTTTTCCGGTTGGAGTTTAAACGCTCGCAGTGAAGGATAAAGCAATGCGCAGACTTCTGTTTGTGGTTTTGCTCATCACGCAGTCAGTTTGTGCCCTCGATCGCCAGCCCAACGCGGATTACCGCGTCCGGCGCGTGGCACTGTCGGGGAAGACCCAGGGGAACCTGGTACTTCTATTTTCGCCGCCCGAAAGCGAGGGGCCAAATGACCTGTTTACGTATCGGCAGGAGAACAATTTCTTTTACCTTTCGGGATGGGCAGAGCCGGGAGCGGCCCTGCTGATTGCGCCAGCGGTTGAAGCGAAGGACAACTCGCCGGCCCGTGCCTATACCGAGATTCTGTTTCTTCCGGCGCGCAACCCGGTGCAAGAAAAGTGGACGGGGCCCAAACTGGGTCCGGAAAGTCCCGAAGCCGCAAGCGTCACTGGCTTTGATAAAGTCAAAGCACTCGAAGACCTCCGCGGCGTGATCTACGGCCTTCTTTCCGAACACCGCGGCACGATTTACACCGATGTTCCAACTGCGGGGGAAACATCGAATTCCGAGGGGCCCTTGCATTGGCTGGAGCGAGCCAACGCGTTTCCGCGAGGCGGCTATTACCAGGATGTCAGGCCTCTGGTGCAATCGCTGCGCACCGTTAAGGATGCAGGAGAGATCGAGCGAATTCGCAAGGCCACCGACGCTTCGGTGTCTGCGCATCTCGTCGCCATGCGGGCGGTGAAACCCGGGGTCAACGAAAGCGAGATTTCCGCCCTGTTGCAATATGAATGGGGCAAGCGGGGCTGTAGCCGGCCGGCCTATTCCCCGATTGTGGGATCGGGACTGAATTCCACAGTGCTTCACTATTCGGAGGATTCGGCTTCCATGCAGGCGGGTGATCTGGTGGTGATTGACGCTGCGGGAGAGTATTCAATGTACGCCTCGGACATCACTCGCACCCTGCCGATTTCTGGGAAATTCACGCCCCGGCAGCGCGAGATTTATGACATTGTTCTAGGTGCACAGCAGGCAGCGATGGATGCATTTCAATCCGGAAAATCGACCCTTAAGCCAGGTCCAAACACACTGCAGAAAGTCGCCTTCGACTATATCAACACTCACGGCAAGGACTCCCATGGAGACCCCCTGGGCAAATATTTCATTCATGGACTGGGTCACTATGTGGGTTTATATGTCCACGACGCAAATGATTATGATGTTCCGCTGGCGCCGGGATCGGTGTTCACTATCGAACCGGGGATATACATTCCCGAGGAAAAGCTGGGAGTCCGTATCGAAGACATGTACTTGGTCGATGCCAGCGGAAAGCTTGTTAAATTGAGCGCAGAACTGCCTTCGAAGGCAGACGATGTGGAGCGCACTATGGCCGCGAAGTAAGGGCCGGGCGGTGATATCCTAGGGTATCGTGCGCATGATGTGGTGGTTTCTGATTTTTGCCGGTGGCGCCGGAGCGGCGCTGTGGGCGGGCATTGCGGCCTATCTTCGTGTGCGGCGCCACATGAAGATCTCGGCTGCCGCTGCGGGCAAAGACGAGCGGCGGTGAGCGGGGCATGCGCTTCGCAAAAGAAGAGTAGAGTACAGAGTGAGGAACCCCATGGATAAGTCAGCAACGTCGGTCCTGCAAAACCCGGGTTTGCCTGTGCATGAGCGTGTCATTGATGCTGCGAGGCAAGTGGCTCTCGTGGTTACTGCCAGCCTTTTTGTCGCCCTATGCGCACGAGTGACTCTACCCTTGCCCTTTACCCCGGTGCCACTGACGCTGCAGAATTTCGGCGTCCTCCTGGTTGGATTGACTTTGGGAAGCAGGCGCGGGTTTGCCGCGCTGGCGCTTTATCTCGCAGAGGGCATGGCCGGAATGCCGGTGTTCAGCCCTGTCGGCCCTGGTGGTCTCGCTCAGCTAGTCGGCCCTACCGGAGGCTTTCTGCTGGCCTATCCTTTTGTCGCCGGCATTGCGGGCTGGATTCTGGAAAACGGCCGCCGCACTCTAGCGCGCGCCTTGACCGCCAGTGTCCTCGCCGAGATCGCACTGTTTGCAGGCGGGCTTTCGTGGCTAGCCATTCTTACCCATTCCGTTTCTCAAACGATGCGCTGGGGACTCTACTGGTTCGTGTTTGCAGAGGTGATTAAGATCATGATGGCTTCCACTTTGGCTAACACCTGGCAGCGCATTCGCAGGCCCCAGTAATGACTCCGACCGAGATCACTTCCGAGAAGTCGGCCACTCACGAAGGCAGTCCGCTGTCCGCGGTCCGCACCATCACGGTGGCGCACAGTCCTGACTCCGATGACGCTTTCATGTTTTACGGACTGGCGACTAACAAAGTGAGGGTGCCGGGGCTGCACTTTGCCCATACTCTCTGCGACATCGAGACGCTCAACCGGAAGGCAATGGAAGGTGTATACGATGTAACTGCGATTTCGTTTCACGCCTATCCTTACATCCAGCAACACTACGCTCTGCTGCCGAGCGGTGGCAGCGTGGGAGACGGCTACGGCCCGATGATCGTGGCCCAGCGCGCGTTTTCCGTCCAGGACATCAAAGGGAAACGCATCGCGGTTCCCGGAACCATGACCACAGCCTATCTGGTTCTCAAGCTCTTCGCCCCCGGCATTGAAACTGAAGTAGTGCCCTTCGACCAGATCATCCCGCAGTTGCTGGAAGGCAAACACGAGGCCGGACTGATCATCCACGAAGGACAACTCACGTACGACAAATCGGGATTGCATCGCATCGTCGACCTGGGCAGGTGGTGGCAGAAAGTAACGGGTCTGCCGCTTCCCTTGGGGGGAAATGCGATTCGCCGCAGCCTGGGGCCGGAACTGATGTCAAGAGTCGCGGCCGCGTTGCGGGAGAGCATTCAGTATGCGCTTGACCATCGCGAGGAAGCGCTGGCCTACGCCATGCAGTTTGCCCGCGATCTGGATCCGCAGATGGCTGACAAGTTCGTCGGCATGTACGTGAACGAGCGCACCCTCGATTACGGGCCCGAGGGGCGAGAGGCCGTCCGCCGCTTACTGGATATGGGTCATACCGCTGGGATCATTCCGCAGGCAGCCAAGGTGGAGTTCGCAGCCTGAAGTTAAGCTGACACTACGTGCTGCCCCTTCCCTTCCTCACCCCTCCCAGACAAAAGCGTCGAAGACTCGTTTGGTGTCAAAACCCAGGCGAAGATAGAGTTCCACGGCGCGCGTATTGGCTTCAGTGACGGTCAGCGAGAGCAGACAGAATTTTCGTTGGCGAAGATTGTTGGTGGTGCGCTCCAGCAGCGCTTCCCCGATACCCTTTGAACGGTATTCCGGCAAAACACAAACCTGGGTGACATGACCCACATCGTTTCGTACCCGGGAACACAAAATCAACCCCAACAAAGTCCGCGTCTTGGGATGTACAGCCACAAATGAAGACTCGGGGTCGAACGTGCCGCAGCCCGGGAAACGGACAATGTTGTTCAGGAAGCGCAGGGAGCCGCTCAGGGTGCGGTATTGGTCGTTGATCTCCGAATCGACATGCCCACGGTAGGCCGAGGTAATGATGGCTGCAGCCGACTGGTAGTCCTGCTCGGACCAGCGGCGAATTTCAATATCGGCCCGCAGTGGCGTCGCTGGCCTGGCTGTGTCGCTCAACGGCAAGACCATGAAGAGCCGGGCATGGCGGTGGAAACCCTGCTCAACAAACGGCTGGGCAACCACTCCGGTCTCGTGCGCCAGCAGTTGCGCCTCCACCCGGTTGATACCTGGCGATTGCTGCAAGGTCTCGATCACATGCACCAGCAGCCGGGTCTCTACCGCATGATGATCAGGCAGGCGACCACCGTTGGCGACGAACAGGTCGCCAATCACACCTTTGCTGCCTTCATAAACGAAGAACGAGTACCCAAAAATGCGGCCGCGATCCACAGCTGCATAACCGGGCAGAATCTTGGCATCCACATAGCGGAGAATCATGGCGGCGGAGCCGGAGTAATCCCAGGAAAGCAAGTGCTCCCACACCTGGGTCTCGTCTTCGAGCAGAGGACGCAGGTCAACCGCAGAGAAATGCCTTAGATCAAGAATCTCCACCCGGGCTCCTGGAGGGTTAGCGACGCAGCAATAATTCTGATCGCGAACCGAGTTTAGATGTTTCCCTGGGCGAGGCGCAAACCGGGGAACAAAGTGAATACACAGATTCCTGGTCGAGGGATAGGGCACTGGTTGGTTATCGGAGGACGATGCAAAACGTGGTATACAAAAGACTTCTACCCGTTTTCAAACTTTAATCGCACGCCGTAGGCAAACCATGGAATCTGCTCCAGTTGCCGGTCTACTCCTGCTCACCGCAGCCATTTTGGTCTTCGCACTGAGACGCCAACGGCAACAGAACGGGCGAAGCGAAGCCGGTTTGATCACGATCCTGTTTTTCTTTTCCGGATTTCCGGCCTTGATATACCAGATTGTCTGGCAGCGCGTGCTGTTCGTGATCTATGGGGTTAATGTGCAGTCCGTGGCCGTGGTAGTAAGCGCATTCATGCTCGGGCTGGGGCTTGGAAGTTTGGCGGGCGGTCGTCTTTCAGCGGCCTTTCCGCGACACGGTATCGTGATTTTTGGAGTTTGCGAACTTGGGGTAGCGATTTTTGGCCTGAGCTCGCTACGCATTTTTCACTGGGCTGCGGAGTATACGGCAGGCACAAGCCTGGGTTGGACGATTCTGTTCAGCTTCTTACTCCTCATTGTGCCCACCATGTTGATGGGAGCGACCCTGCCACTGCTGGTGGAACAGTTGGTGCGTTCCTCGCGTAACGTGGGGCACTCTGTCGCCATTCTGTATTTTGCCAATACTCTTGGGTCGGCATTCGCCTGCTATCTTTGCGCGGAATACGTGATGCTGAACTTTGGGCAGTCTGGATCGGTGACCATTGCGGCGTGTCTGAACGTAGTAGTGGGTACCGTTGCCTATCTCTACGGACGCAGTCGGCCAGCGGCGGAGGTTGAACCGACACCAGCAAGCGAGAGCGTGGCCAGCACTGCACAGGTGGGGCTGCCGCTGGCAGTGGCCATGCTGATCGCCGGGCTCGCGGGATTCATCGCCCTCGGGTTCGAGATCGAATGGTTTCGCGTTCTAGCTCTAGGATCAGCGGACCGGGCCCCCGCATTCGCTCTTCTGCTCTCTACGTATCTGAGCGGAATTGCCGCAGGGAGCTATGCGACAGAGAAGCTGACCGAGCAGAAGAATCCGGTTATGGTTGTCAATACCATCGGGTTGTTGCTGTTGGCGGCGGGTGCGCTTTCAGTCTATTTGCCGCCGCTGGTAGCTCAGCTTTCGTGGAAGAACTACGCTCTCATGGCCAGCGCCCCGGCGTTCTTTGTCACGGCTGGTCTGCTGGGATCTGTGCTGCCGTTGCTTTGCCGTTTGGCGGTCTCGGCAGACACAGAATCCGGCCGGCACGTAAGCTTGATCTATTTGGCTAACATTTTGGGGTCGACGCTGGGGAGCCTAGTGATTGGCTTTCTTCTGATGAATCAATTTGGGTTGAAGCAAATTTCCATGCAGTTGGCGTTGCTGGCGGTTCTCACTGGAACCATGGTGTTGTGCTTCTCGAGGGGACACGTTCGTCTGCCATCGATGAAGATTTTGGTTGCAGTGCCCGTGGCATTGGCGTTGATTCTGTTGTCCTCTCCCCTGTATTTCAATCTCTTTGGCAGGCTGATCTTCGGGAGGAACGCGTCCAGAGTTGGATACTTCGAACAGGTCGTGGAGAATCGGAACGGTGTCATCGCCGTAACACCCGACGGGGCGGTAATGGGAGGAGGCGTCTACGACGGCTACTTCAATGTCGATCCCCTGCACGATAAGAATCTGATCATCCGGGCGTACGCCCTGGGGCTGTTTGAGCCGGCAGCAAAGAAGACACTGATGATTGGGCTTTCCTCGGGATCATGGGCGCAGGTCGCGATCCATCATCCGCAGATCGGCAGCATGGACATTGTTGAGATCAATCCGGGCTATCTGCAACTGATTGCGGACTACCCAATGGTAAGTTCCCTGCTGCGCAACCCGAAGGTGCAGATCTATGTTGACGATGGACGCCGCTGGCTGCTGGCGCACCCCGACGCGCGTTATGACCTGGTGCTGATGAACACTTCGTTTCATTGGCGCGATCACATGTCTAATTTGCTGTCCGAGGATTTTCTCCGTATTGTGCAAGAACACTTGAACCCGGGTGGCATCCTCTACTACAACGCTACTGGCTCGGTGGACGTAATGGCAACCGGGCTTCATGTATTTCGGCACGGAATACGAGTGATGAATTTCCTAGCCGTCAGCGATTCTCCGTTTCCCGTGGATAAAGATCGCTGGCTACAGGAGCTACGCGAGTACAGGATCGATGGGCACTTGGTCTTCGATCCACAGAATCCCCGGACAGAACGCACACTGGCAGCGTACGCCGCGCTGGCAGAGACACTGCAAGGACCGCCGCTCGATAAGGGGCTCGAATCTGGAGACACCATGGCAGTGAGGATTGGGGCACGTCACATCATCACTGACGACAACATGGGAGCAGAATGGGCGAACGTGAATGGCGCAGACTGGCGATGAGGGTGCGTTCTTAGCGGATTGGTATCTGAGCGGAGATCCAGTAGTAGTCCAGGCGCTGGGGTGCGAAAGTCCCTAGATACAACACGCGGCGGCCTGCGACTTGTTCGACGAGTTCCTCGTGCGATCCTGCTTGAACAATGACGATGTGCTCAGCTTCCGGAATCTGCCCGTTGTCGTTCTCATAACGATCTATCGTCTGATTGCGGTAAAAAGCCAGGCCATATTCAGTCTCACGACGGACATGAAAAACAGCCAGCGGCAAAGACTTGGACCCCAGCTTGCCTAACTCGATCGCCAGAGGGCGGGCGGAAAGAGTGTCGTCGAGCGCGGGGGCGTAGAGGCGTAACACGGCTGCGACCGCTAGAACCACGGGGATGAGAGTGACGAAGCGCAGCATAGCAAGACCTGCCGGCAGGCGCAGGGTAAGCGCGATACCGATTGCAAGGGCGGTGGCGAAGGTCAATGCAATCAGCGTCGCGTTGATGCTCCAGGTGATATGGTGCAGGAGCAGAATTTGTCCCAGCAACAGTGCAGGAACCACCAGAGCAGCAGTGAAAACTGCGTGCAGAACGATTGGCAGAATACCCGGCCGATGGTCGCTGATAACTTGACGGCGCACATACCCCGCCAGCAACAAAGTGCCGGCAGGTAGCGCAGGAAGAATATAGCCGGGCAGCTTTGATTGGGAGATGGAGAAGAAGGCGACTGGGACCAGAAGCCAAATCAGCAAGAATACGTTTAACGCATCTTCTTTTCCCGCCTCGGAGTTCAATGCTTCCCCAGGTACCAACCACCAGGAGCGACAAGTCTCGATCATGGCAGCGACTGCAAACACCGTCCAGGGAAGTAGCGCGAGCAGAACCACAGGAATGTAGTACCAAAAGGGTTCCCGATGATGGTAAAGATTGCTGCTGAAGCGTTCGAGGTTGTGTTGCAGGATGAAAGCATGAAAGAAGTCAGGATTTCGGAGTTGTACTGCGATGTACCACGGCAACGCGATCACGCAGAAGGCCAGGATCCCCGGAATAGAAAGCGTGCGGCGAAGGATTCCGTGGTCCCGTCTAGCGACGGCGAAGATGCCGACAACTACTGCCGCCAGGAAGGGCGCGACTGGGCCTTTGGCGAGCATTCCCAAGGCCAAGGACGCATACCCAAGCCACAGGTAAAACCGAACTCCGCTCTCATACCATCCCCACCAAGCCAGTAAGGCAATGGTGAATGAGGCGGCGAGCGCGACATCCATGGAAGCAGCATGCGCAAACCCAACAATGCCAGCGGCGGAGACGGTGATCAATGCGGCGTCGAGTTCGGAACCGGAACGGAATCGCCGGAAGAACAGATAGATGGCGATCACCATTAGAGTCGCGTCAACGGCCGAGGGCAGGCGCGCAGCCCAGTCGCTCACTCCGAACAGACGGTAAGCTAGCATGGCCTGCCAGTAATACAGCGGGGGCTTTTCCAGCCATGGCTTGCCACCGAGGACGGGGGTGACCCAGTCGTGGCGGGCGAGCATTTCGCGTGCGACTTGGGCGTAGCGTGGTTCATCGGCCCCGATCAGGCCGAAATATGCGAGTCCATAGAAAAACAGGAAGCCACAGAAACCGGCGAGCAGAAGCCAATCGGTGCGAGGGCGCTGGTTCACGCGAAGCACCCCATCCACGGATTCTCCTGGATGCGGACGGACAGTTGTCTGGTCATCAGCCTTGCCGACTCGGTTTCAAAAGTGCGTAGGCACTGACTAGTGCCCAAGTGACTTCGAGCACTACAAAGCCGACTTGAAAGGGATGAAAGGCGATATAGGCCAGAATCGCCGAGCCAATCGTATTCAGGATGTTGTAGGCGGCCCTGCGTGCATCCATCCATCCTCGTTGGTGGCCAACGTAGGCGACCAGAATGAGCAGCGCCCCGGCAAACGAAGCGGCTTGCCGCGCCAGTGAAATGTCCATGCCCCACTATTGTACGAAAGGATCGGCCCGAAGCTGGGTCAAGACGCGCTCCACCGCCGCGGCGAGTGGACCTTCAAGCGAGCAACCGCTGGCGCACTTGTGGCCGCCCCCGCCAAATGATTGCGCGACCGCAGCCACATTGAACTGGCCCTTGCTTCGCAGGCTGGCACGGAAACGGCCATCGGGCAGTTCGCGGAAGAATACGGCGACCTCAACGTCCTGGATGGAAAGCGCGTAGTTAACCAGCCCTTCGCAGTCTTCCTCCCGGGCACCGGCCGCTTCCATCTGTGCCTGGGTCACCGAAATCCATGCCAGAGAGCCGTCGCGGTGAAGGTTTGACAAGGCCGCGCCTAGCAGGCGCAGCTTGGCGGTGGAATGTGCGAAATACACGTTGCGCGCACAGTGGGCGGGATCCGCCCCGGCCAGTACCAACTCTCGTGCCAGAGCAAAGGTGCGTTCGCCAGTGCCTTCAAACATGAAGGAACCGGTGTCGGTGAGTACGGCGGTGTAAAGGCAGGTCGCGATCTCGGGAGAAATTGCCACTCTAGCCTGTCGAGCCAGTCGATACACCATTTCGGCCGTGGCGACGGCCTGGGGATCGATCCAGTTCACATGAGCAAAAGGACGGCCACTAAGGTGGTGGTCGATACTGATAAGAAAATGATTCTCCAAGCCATCCAATCGGGTGCGTTGGATGCTGTCACATTCGAGAACGATGGCGGCCTCGTAGTTGCCGTTGACGCGCTCGGCCCGGACGACCCCGTCCGCGAAGGGCAACTGCTGATAGATGCGTGGAACACCGTCGCTGAGGACAACCTCCGCGTGCTTGCCCATCAGGCGCAGAATCTGGGCGCAGGCGAGAGCCGAGCCCACAGCATCGCCATCCGGGCGGGCATGCGACGTCAGCAGGAAGCGGCTGCGCTGTTCGATATGTTTGAGGACTTCGTCCAGCATGTTCGTCTAACTTTTCTTGCGCTTCTTGGTGCGGTTTAGCAACTCGTCTATTCTGGCACCGAATTGATGCGAACGGTCCAGTTGAAAATAAAGTTCTGGAGGACGGCGAAGGTGCAAGTTCTCCGCCACCTCACGGCGTATGAACCCGACGGCAGCAGTCAATCCCTGCAGCGAGCGTTCGGCTTCTTCGTCATCTCCGTCCAGCGTCACGAACACTCGCGCCGACCGCGAATCCTCAGCCAAGACCACGCTGGTCACGCTGACCAACCCGATCCGCGGGTCGCCGAGTTCGCCTTCAACAATGGTTTCGATCTCCTCGCGCAAGGCCTCTCCGAGCCGTTCCCGATGATATTTGCGTCCACGCTGCTCCACGGTTTTCCCTCGGAGTAAAACGGATGAGAATATCAGAAAAAGGACGTCCCGTGTGCGCTGCAAACAGCGCCGGGAGGGTACTTCAGTCACGGCCACCGGCGAAGGCCAAATGGGTTCTATAGATAGTCAACGAAAGAGTCAGCGATCTCGGCCCCGGCGTTGTTGGTGATTCGGTTGGCCTGGCGTTCTACGTTCTTCATCAGGCCATCGAGATAGTCTCGCGAGTCGGAGATGGCGACCACGCCCACCGTGGCCCGGTTCCACAAGCTGCTCGGATCGAGCTCCGCCACAGACACATTGAAACTGGCACGCAGGCGGTCTTTCAGACTGCGCAGCACGCGCCGTTTGTCTTTAAGGGACTGGGCGGCCTCGATGTGAAGCTCGAGGGTGAGAAGGGCGATCATTGCACTATCCAATCTAAGTACCATATCAGATGCTGGTATTTGATATGGTATAATTTTAGTGATCATGGAAACGGTACGAAAGATCACTGTGGAGATATCCGAGGAGCTTCTCGATAAAGCCCGAAAAGCCAGCGGGACAGGCATAACCCAGACCGTCCGCACAGGGTTGCAACTGGTTGCCGCATCACAAGCCTATGCCCGTCTGCGCCAGCTTCGTGGCAAAGTACGATTCGCACACACCGCGACTGAACTCAAAGCCGATCGATGATCGCTGCCGATACCAGTACCTGGATCGCATTTCTAGAGGGCGCGAAGGGTCCAGATGTCGAACTACTGGACCGCTCACTTCGGGAGCGTCAGGTGCTCATGCCCCCCATCGTGCTCACGGAGTTGTTGAGTGACCCGCAACTTCCCTTGAGCGTGGCCAAGACGCTTTCAGATTTGCCGATGATCGAGATCGAGACAGGTTTCTGGCAGCGAGCGGGGGCATTACGAGCGAAGATATTGTCCAAGCGTCGCAAGGCGCGCCTTGGTGACGCACTGATCGCACAGTGTTGCTCGGACCGCGACGTCCCACTTCTGACGCGGGATCGGGACTTCCAAGCGTTTGCGGAGGCCGCCGGGCTGAATATCATGGTAGGAACAGCCATACAGCCGCTGCCCGATGAATGAGCTCTACGCAATCACTTCCGCGGCGATCTTCTCGGTCACGAAAGCCTCGATCACGTCGCCGACCTTGATGTCAGCATAGTTGGCAATGGAGATGCCGCATTCCATGCCGTTGGTGACCTGGCTGGCATCGTCTTTGAAGCGGCGCAACGATCCCACTTTCCCCTTGAAGATGACCACGTTGTCGCGCAGCAGACGGACTTCGGAATCGCGTTTGATCAGGCCATCGACCACCGTACAGCCGGCGATAGTGCCGACCTTGGGGATACGGAAAGTCTCACGGACGTCCGCCCGACCCTGGTAGGTTTCTTTGATGGTAGGCTCGAGCAGGCCGCTCATGGCGCGCTTGATTTCGTCCTGCAGCTCATAAATGATGGAGTGCAAGCGGATGTCGACCTTTTCCTGTTCGGCCAGTTCCTGAGCTTTGCGTTCTGGACGCACGTTGAAGCCGATGATGATGGCGTTCGAAGCCGAAGCCAGAAGAACGTCGGTTTCGGTAATGGCACCCACGCCGGAGTGGATGAGTTTCAGCCGGACTTTGTCATTCGAAAGTTTGGCCAGCAAGTCGCTAAGGACCTCGACGGAACCCCCGACATCGGCCTTAAGGATGATGTTCAATTCCTTGATGCCGGCAGTCTTGATTTGTTCTGCGAGTCCTTCGAGCGAAACTCGGGAAGTCTTGGCCAGCGCGGCTTCGCGGGCTTTCTGCTCGCGGTATTCGGAAATGCCACGAGCCTTGTCACGATCTGCTACAACAACAAACTGATCTCCCGCCTGCGGCAACCCTTCCATTCCCAGAATCTCTATGGGAGTAGATGGCGGCGCGGTTGCGAGCGAGTTGCTGCGGTCATCGAACATGGCGCGCACCTTGCCGTAAACGTTGCCCACGACGAAATTGTCGCCGGTAGTCAGGGTGCCGTTCTGTACTAACAAAGTGGCGACGGGGCCACGTCCGCGGTCGAGCTTGGCTTCGAGAACCACGCCGGTCGCAGGCCGGTCAGGATTGGCTTTGAGTTCCTGCAGATCGGCTACCAGACAGATCATTTCCATCAGCAGATTCAGATTGGTTTTCTTCTTGGCAGAGACATCGACGAAGACGGTGGTGCCGCCCCAGTCTTCTGGCATCAAGCCGCGATCAGCCAGTTGCTTCTTGACCCGGTCGGGCATGGCGTCGGGTTTGTCAATCTTGTTGACGGCCACAATGATGGGTACTTCGGCGGCGTGGGCGTGGTCGATGGCTTCGAGAGTTTGGGGCATCACACCGTCATCAGCCGCCACTACCAGAACTACAATATCGGTGGCCTTCGCTCCTCGAGAACGCATACGAGTAAAGGCTTCGTGACCCGGGGTGTCCAGGAAGACGATCTGGCGGCCGTAAGCAGGAGACTGGGTGTCCTGAATGGTGACTTTATACGCGCCGATATGTTGCGTGATCCCGCCCGCCTCGCCTCCTGCCACATCGGTGGAACGGATGGCATCAAGCAGGGTGGTTTTGCCATGATCGACGTGGCCCATAATCGTGACTACAGGTGGACGCGAAACCGTTTCGGTGGCAGCACCATCCTCACCCGCGGCGCTCTCGGCAACATCTTTCGCGGCTTGTTCTTCGAAGGTGATCACGTTGGTGTCGGCTCCGAAGAAGCGGGCCATTTCGCTGGCCAGTTCGGTATCGAGGGTTTGGTTGACAGTGGCAAACACGCCACGAATCAGCAACCGCCCAATCAGGTCCTTGGCCCGAATTTCCAGTTTCTCGGCAAGGTCCTTGACACTGATTCCTTCGGTGATGGTAATGCTGCGCGTGATGGGCTGAGGCTCGTTCGAAAGCGAGAGCCGCGGCGGCGGCACAAAGCCCTTCATTGGGCCTTCTTTTACGCCTCGCGGAATGTAGCGCTGTCCTGGCCGACGCGATGGACCACCGGGGCGGGCACCAGGGCGGGTAGGACCTGGAGGCGGCATTCCCGGACCGACTCCCAGCGGACGGCTGCCCGCGGGTGCAGATCGCGTGGGGTGCATGGGACGGCGTTCGCCGGGACGCAGCGCTGGACGTGTACCGGTGCCCGGCGCCGCTGGACGTGGACGCTGAAAAATGGGCTGACCGGGTACAGGGCGTCCGGGAACGGAGCGCATTGGAGCTCCTGCTCCTGCCTGGGCAGTCGGAGCAACTGGTGGCCGAATGGGCGCCTTGTAAACCGGGCGCGGACCCGTCTGCGGCATGATGGTACGCGGCAGTGGGGCTTGTTGACGAATCGGAGTGCCTGCAGCCGGTCTTGCTCCGAGAGGCGTCCCGATAGACGCTCCGACGGGTGGGGCAGCCACTGGTGGCGCACCGACCGGTGGTGGCGGCGGCGGAGCGACCGGCGGCGGAACTGCCGGACGCATCGAGGCCGGCGGAGCCACCGTGGGTGTGGTTGCTGCAGTGGGTGCTGCTGGAGTTGCCAAGGTCGGTCTGACGGCAGCGGCCGACCCAGCCGCTGGCGATGAGGTTGCTGGTGGCGCCGGGGGTGTAGCAATCTTCGAGGTTGCCACCGGAGCTGCGGGCGGAGTTGCCACAGCAGGCGGCGCAGGGCGTGGCGGCGGAGCGACAACAGGAGTTTGCTGTTTCCGGATGGCGTTCAGAACATCGCCGGGACGGGAAATATGAGAAAGGTCGATCTTGGTCTTGATTTCGTCGCCTTCAGCCCGACTGGGACGCGACGGCTTTGCTGAGCCCGGCGCATCACCTGCAGTTGCACGGAAATGCGCCCGCACTTTAGCGGCTTCGTGATCTTCAATGGAGCTGGAATGGGTCTTCTTCTCGGTGACCCCGACTTCCAGCAACACGTCGAGAATCGCCTTGCTCTTGACTTCCAGCTCTCTGGCCAGATCGTTGATTCGAACCTTGCTCATCCGCTCTGCTTCCTCCGGACCATCCCGCTAAGTCTTCATATCAACCTCACGGTGTCAGTTTCGCGTCACGCGGTTCCAAAACTCGGAACGCCGTCGCAAATCCTACTCTTGCCGCTCGGAGGCAGGTTGCTCCTCCGTCGATCCTTCTGCTGGAACATCAGCCGCCGGAACTTCAGGCTCCCCTACGACGGGTGCCGCCACTTCAGCGATTTCAGCGGTTTCTTCGCCCTCGACTGCAGCCGGTTCAGCTGATCCTTCAGCTGCCGGCTCCTCAACCGTCTCCGCAGCCGCCGGAGTTTCCGCGGACGCAGCTGCTTCCAGACTGGAAAAATAGTTATTCACTGCCAAGCTGATTTTTTCCACTGTCTTGGGGCCAATACCTTCAATGGCCTCCAGTTGCTCCGGCGTCATATCCGCCAGGGCCTCGACCGTGGTTACACCGGCAGCGTTCAACTTCTCGATGAGTCCTTCGCCCAATCCGGGGACACTTTCCAGCGGGGTAGGTGCGGCCGCAACCAACTGCGACATTTGTTGTTCTACTTCCTGGCGCTTTTCTTCCTCGCTCTTGATGTCGATTTTCCAGTTGAGCAGTTTGGCTGCCAGGCGTACGTTCTGCCCTTTCTTGCCGATGGCCAGTGAGAGCTGGCTGTCGTCAACCACAACTTCGAGGTGCTTGTCGGCGGAGTCGACAATGGTTACACGGCTCACTTTGGCGGGTTGCAGCGCTTTCTCCGCGAAGGTCACCGGATCCTCGTGATACTCGATGATGTCGATCTTCTCGCCACGCAGCTCGCGGATAATCGACTGCACCCGCATGCCCTTCATGCCGACGCAGGCGCCGACGGCATCCACATCTTTGTCTTTCGACATGACAGCAATCTTGGTACGCTCGCCGGCTTCGCGGGCGATGGCGCGAATGACCACGGTGCCATCGTAGATTTCCGGCACTTCTGTCTGGAAAAGATTCGACACCAGCGCTGGATCGGCTCGAGAAACCACGACCGCGGGGCCTTTTGATGCGCGTTCGACCCTGGCAATCACCACGCGCACCCGCTCGCCCACGGCAAATGACTCCAGCCGCGATTGTTCTTTGCGGGGCATGCGCGACTCTGCTTTGCCCAGATCGAAGATGACATCCGGCCCTTCGACCCTCTTCACCGTGGCGTTGACAATCTCGCCGACTCGTCCGATGTATTCGTTGTAAACGGTGTCACGTTCGGCCTCGCGGACCTTCTGAAAGATCACTTGCTTGGCAATTTGCGCCGCAATCCGGCCCAGAATTCCTTCTGTAACCTTGGGAGTTTGCAGCTCACCACCAACTTCGATATTAGGATCAGACTTGCGTGCTTCCTCGAGCGTGACCTGCAAGAGCGGATCCTCTACCTGCTCGGGAGCCTCGACCACAGTGCGCACTGAAAAAGCCCGAATCTTGCCAGTGTCTTTGTCGAGCTGAGCGCGGAGATTTTCCTGGGTCTTGTAATACTTGCGGGTGGCGACCACAATGGCGTCTTCAACCGCACTCACCACGATTTGCGGATCAATGCCTTTTTCCCGGCTGAGTGCATCGATCGTGTTGTAAAGCTCGCTCGCCATAGGTAAACCGCTTCTAGCTTCTGGCTTCCAGCTAAATCTCTGGTACTACGTTTGCCTTCTCGATGTTGCTCAGTTCGATCTCGAGTTTCGCGGGAACGCTGCCGGGCTTCGGCTTCTTTCCCGGTGCAGCCAGCTCTAACGTCAAGCGACCGTCTTGAAAACTCTGCAGCCGTCCTTCAAAATGCCGGTTTCCATTCACCGGAGTTCGCGTGGTTAATTTCACGCGGCTGCCGGTGAAGCGCTCAAAGTCCGCGGGGCGCGACAACTTGCGATCCAGTCCCGGAGATGAAACCTCCAGCACATACGGGCCACCGGGAACCGCGTCCTCCACATCGAGAACCGTGCTCAACTCACGGCTGACGTTGGCACAATCCTCATGCGTGACGCCACCGGGCTTATCGATGAAAACTCTCAACCGGCGCGCGCCGCCTGAACCGCGCATGTCGACTTCGACCACCTCCACCCCGCTGGAGGCGCCCACCTGGGCGGCGATGTCGCAAACCCGCTCGATGTCAAATACCATGAATCCAGTAACTTACCGATTCTTGGGCGAGCCCCGAAAGCAGCGCAAACTAAAATGTGGGCTTGCGCCCACTGGTGTGCTTCGCCAAATCGGTTCCTTACACAACAGTTTCCAAGCACCAATATACGCTGCCGAAGAGCAAAAGACAAACTGTGCAACGGCCGTGTAACGCGGTACTTGCACCCCCGAAAGGCTCGAACAACTATCCCTTTCCAGGGTTCGGAACACGGACGTCGAATTACCGCACTTTGCCCCTAAGCACTGTAATCGACGCCATTGGCAGCGTGTACAGCACACCTTCCCCTCCGGATTGATTGGACGTGACTGCCGGGCCGTCGGGATTGGCGAAGCCGTTTTGTCCGCTCGGATGCCAAACGTAGTTATCGGCGCCGAAGCTTATCTGAGTGATCTCTCCTTCGAAGTAGTGGTGGCTGTTGTTTTCTGAATCGCGAAAGTCGATTCGGACGGAATGGGGACCGAACTGGTCTTTGTTTACCAGCAGTAATGATGCTTGTCCGTCTGGGCGGAGCACCGCATACGCCGTCACCAATACGTGGCCCTGGTTATCGGTGACATCGCTGGCAGCAGGAAAGACTAGGTGAGTCTCGTCCACTGGCTCCGCCCACTCCTGGGTCAGCATTTGTGCGGCGAAGAATTGTGCGGTGTTCTGCAGGACGTCGTAGTTGCCATCGACATTGAACATGCCGAACGTGCCCCAGCCTCCGCAACCCTGGTACATAGGCAGAGGCTCCCACTGGTAGTAGTAAAGCGCCTGACCACCGGCAGTGAGAAAAGCCCCGGCATAATCGGCAAGCCAGAGTGCGCCGACGGGCTGCATGTACGCCGTCGCGGTATCGAAGGCCAAGTTGGACTCGGTAATCTGCATGGGCACGCTGGGCGGCAAGCCATCCCGCCGCCAAGTTTTCATGATGCCCTGCACTGCCTGCGGTTCGTAGTAGAGGTCCTGCCACTGCAAGTTGCAGGGGTCGAAGGGATAGTGTTCGAAGGTCATCACGTTCAGATCGCCATCATGCCCATGGCTGTGCAGGTAGCGAAGAAAACGATTGAACCAGGATACATTGCCGTGTGCATCGGGCCACGCCTGAATGTCGCTGTTCACGCCCTCAAAAACGGGGCCTGCGAGCTGGATGCCGGGATCGACCTTGTGGATGGCGTCTGCCCACTGAATGTATAACGCGGCATCATCTTCCGGGAGCACGAACTGGCCGTCTGGTTCCTCGCCCAGTTCGATGTAGCGGACAGCGTAGCCGCGGCTTTTGAGAAAAGAGATTTCGCTGGCGGCGTTGTCGGGATTGTCATAGAGCATGGCCACAGGGATAGTCATGGGGATGCCGCGAGTAAGGCCGCTGTGGAAGATGAGATCGAAGCCAGGCTGCTCGCCGTCATCGGTGGCGATGTCTTGCGGTGTGTGCCAGGAATCGATGGACGAGGCATAAGTCAGCGTCTGATTGTCGTCAGGACGGTGGTGTATGAGATCGACAAACTGGCTGTTGGAGTCGAGATATCCGAGATAGACCTCATTGATGGCGAAGCCCAGACAGTTACGACGGTCCGCCGAGCCGTGAGTGTCGCAGGTATTCGACGAGGAAGTCATTAGCACGCGCACAAACTCAACCCTCATTTTGCTCTGCGATAGCTGCACGGCGACGGTACCGCCCTGTCCGCCGGTGACGGCCCCGCTGGGAAAGGTCACCCAAGCGCCGTTGGCGGGGTCGCCGATGGGGTCATCCCCGGTCCAGTATTGAATCTGATACTCAGTGGCGTAAGGATTCGCCCAGGCGATTTGCATAGCGTCAACGCCCTTCTGTCCGCCGAGGTCAATCAGAATCCAGCCAGGATGATGTGCGTTGTCTTCCCTGGTGTAGGTCTCGTCGAGGTAGGGATCGCTCTTCCAGTAGGTGGTGACGTCGCCGTCGTCGAGCACGGAGTAGCCGCCGCTGGTGCCGTAATTGCTGGTGGTGCCGCGATGCGGAAGGTTGTACCCGAAAGAACGCTTGAGCGCGCCTGAACTGTGCGCGTCGCCGACAAAGTATCCCTGACCGGCGGGATCACTCCACGAACCAACCGGATTCCAGTGCCATGCCTGGATGCTCAGTTCGGTGTTGAGACGATAGCTGATAGGGCCCCATCCAGCGGTGAGCATTGTGCGCAACGTGGGCAGGATCGTAAAGCGTCTGCACTGAGTTGAGGGGATCGCGGTCGATGCCGGCACCGAGCGCGCGCAAGGGACTAAAAGAATTGGTGGAGTGCCCGGGAGTGACGTCCACACTGACTTGCTGGGCGAAAACTGGCAGAGCCAAAAACACGAAGACTGCGCCAGTGAATCGTTTTAATATGCGAGGACAAAAAAAGAGCAAGCGATGCGTGGGGCAGATTTTCATGGCCACAAAACCTCCGGGGAGGAAGGTGAAACATTGTAACCCAGGGAGTCAAGGGTGGTGTCACAAAAGGCTTTGGATGGTTCACAATTTGCCCAATCCTCCCCACCTCTCTAGAATAGAGATCATCCCTTCGCGGCTGAGAACACTTATGATTCATTTTCCGGTTCCTGAGGCGCTTACCTTCGATGACGTGTTGCTGCTGCCGGCGCGCTCCGATGTTGTACCGGCGCTGGCGAATACCCAGACTCAGCTGACGCGCAATATCCGGCTGAATATTCCCATTATCAGCGCTGCCATGGATACAGTGACCGAGTCGCACATGGCGATTGCGCTGGCGCAGCAGGGTGGGGTGGGCATTGTCCATCGCAATCTGTCGATCGATCAGCAGGCCAACGAAGTCGACAAAGTGAAGCGCTCGGAAAGCGGCATGATTGTTGATCCGGTAACCATGGGGCCGGACGCCAAAGTCTCCGAGGCGCTCGAAGTCATGCGCCAGTACAAGATTTCTGGCGTTCCTATTACTAAGAATGGAAAATTGGTGGGCATTCTCACCAATCGCGACCTGCGCTTTGAAACCCGCTTCGATATTCCCATCAGCAAAGTGATGACCAAGGAAAACCTGATCACCGTGCCGGTGGGGACGACGCTTGAGGATGCGGAGAAGATCCTGCACGAGCATCGCGTGGAAAAGCTGCTTGTCGTAGACGATAAGTACAACTTGAAGGGCCTGATTACGGTCAAGGATATTCAGAAAAAATTGAAATATCCCAATGCGGCCAAGGACTCGCACGGCAGACTGCGGGTGGCAGCGGCGATCGGGGCGAGCGGCGACTTCTTGGAGCGGGCCCAGGAAATGGCCAACGCCAAGGTGGACTTGCTGGCGATTGACAGCGCTCACGGGCACTCCTCTCGGGTGCTGGATGCGGTGAAGGCGGTGAAGGCGAAGCTGCCGGAGGTGGATCTGATCGTCGGGAACGTGGCCACGTTTGACGGCGCCTGCGAGCTGGCGAGAGCTGGGGCAGACGCGATAAAAGTTGGCATCGGACCGGGCTCGATCTGCACCACTAGAGTGGTTACCGGCGCCGGCGTGCCCCAAATCACTGCCATTGCTGAGGCTTACCGTGCTACCAAAGAGGCCAATATTCCGGTGATCGCCGATGGTGGCATTAAGTATTCCGGAGACATCACAAAGGCTCTGGCAGCCGGTGCGGCGGCAGTCATGATTGGATCGCTGTTTGCCGGGACCGATGAAAGCCCGGGAGAACTCATCCTTTATCAAGGTCGGACGTTCAAGTCTTATCGCGGCATGGGATCGTTGGGGGCGATGGCCTCCGGGTCGAGCGAACGCTATTTCCAAAACACAGAAGGCGAGGCCTCCACTGCTCTGTCAGCAATGGGCGAAGAATCAAACCGGCTGGCCAAGCTGGTTCCGGAAGGAATTGAAGGACGAGTTCCCTACCGCGGCTCGGTCGCGATGATTGTGCATCAGATGGTGGGCGGCCTGAAGTCGGGCATGGGTTATTGCGGCTGCGCCAGCATCCCGGAATTGCTGCAGAAGACGCGTTTCGTGCGCATCAGCGGAGCCGGATTGCGGGAGAGTCATGTCCACGATGTCATGATTACGCGCGAGGCCCCGAACTACGCGGTCGAATAACACTGCAACTGGAAAGGAATCATGTTTTCGCCATCCACGGGGGAAGTTCAGGCTTGACCCCCGATCATAAGCACATCCTAAAACTCTGGATCGCCGCCGGCCTGTGGCTGGTGATAATCGCGATTGAGTCGACGACTTATCTCTCGGCCGAAAACACCAGCCGGTTTCTCTATCCCATCCTGCATTTTCTGCTCGGTCTGAATTGGAAGCAGTTCCTGGTCTGGCACCACTACATTCGTAAAACTGGCCACTTTGTAGGATATTTCGTCCTGAGCCTGCTTTTGTTCCGGGCCTGGAAGGCTACGCTCAGCTTGCCGGTATCATGGGCGGTGCAATGGTCAGGGATTGCATTTCTCATGTCGGCCATGGTGGCCAGTATGGATGAGTGGCACCAGAGCTACCTGCCGTCACGGACGGGTGTGTTCAGCGACGTTGTGCTGGACAGCTCCGCAGCCCTCGCCGCGCAGATTGTGATCTTTCTTTATCTGCGCTCAAAGGACGAGAAGACTGCGAGGGAGGTCCCGGTGACTGCGCATCACCGTGGTTGATCTACTCGACGCTCAGACGACTCGCGTCCTGACGGCTTGCGCGACACGCGGGATTAGCAACAACAGTGCCGAAACGAAGGCTATCCCAGCCGAGAGATAAAACGGGACTCGCGGGCCATACTGTTTCCACATTTCTCCCGTGATCAGGCTGGCCAGCAGAATTGCTGCACTGCTGACGAAGGCGTAAAGGCCCAGCGCTCGTCCCCGCTGTTCCGGCTCAACCACCTCCACCACCAGCGCCTTCAGTACCGGATTGGTCAGGGCGTAGAACAATCCATAGAACGCCATAGCAAACCAGATGGCAGTAATATTGGGTGCAATCGCGAAGATGAGGTACACGGTCGCAAAAACCAGGTAACCAGCCGCGGCCAAGATGCGGCGCGAAAAACGATCGCTCAAGTCACCCGCCGGCCAGGAAAACAGTGTGTAGGTAATGTTGAATACAAGTCCCAGCAAGGGCGCGTGGATCGCCGGAATGCCGATGCTCTGGGCCCGCAGGACGAGAAACATGTCACTGGAGTTCCCCAGCGAAAAAAGTGTCACTGTCAGCAGCACAAAATAGAATTTCCGAGGAAAGCCGACGGATGCCCTGGCGGTTGGTTGTTGCTGGCGCTTTTCCGCTCGCTCCCTTCTGACTTCACGGATTCCCAACAGTGCGACTGCAATGCAGAGCGCTCCCGGAATGCCGGCAACCCAAAAGACGCCGCGCAGACCGTAATGCGGCAGAAGCAGGAGCGCCAGCAGCGGTCCGGCAATAGCGCCCGCCGAATCCATCGCCTGCAAGAGACCGTAGGCGGATCCCAGGCGGGACTCAGGCACTGAGTCGGCCAGCATCACATCGCGCGTGGTGCCACGAATTCCCTTGGCAAAACGATCCGCAAAGCGAATACCCAGTACTTGCCCCCATGAACTGGTCAGTGCCAGCAGCGGCTTGACGGCATTAGCGACAAAATATCCGGAGACGACCACCGGTTTGCGGCGCCGTACGCGGTCGGCGAGATATCCCGAAAAGAGTTTGGCAAATGAGGCCACGCTTTCAGCGATTCCCTCGATAATGCCCAACTGTGCGGGTCCGGCGCCGATCGAGGCCAGGAACGCGGGCAAAACCCAGTAGGCCATCTCGCTGGCGGTGTCGTTGAGAAGCGAGGTAGCCCCAAAGGCAAATAAGTTGCGGGAACCCCGGTCAGGTGTATCTGCCGGCACTTGCGTCATGGAAGTCTTGTATCACACCGGCAGTGATGTACGCGCAGGCGTCCTCGACCGCGCAGGATCGTATGGGAAATGGGAAGGGGTCTTGGGTCTTTGTCAGCGAGGTGTATCAGTACATCGCATCGTACTTTGTGACTTCCCAGGTGCCGTCTTTGTTTTCGAGCGTGACCGAGAATAATTCCTTGTAGGTGGCCGGTTCGCCCTCGTTGGTACGGCGCTTGCCTCGGTAGTGAAGAATGCGAAGGGGCGGAGCGTCTTCCCAGTCCACGACCTTCCACGACACCAGCGGGTGCTTGGCTTCCGAGTCGCAGATGAAGGCAGCGTACTTGCGGCGGTAGTCATGTTCCCACTTGGCCAATTCCTCTTTGCATTGGCCATCGCGCATCGCGTCCAAGTACTTTGCGGCCACCCGTTCCGAGTTACGGTCCCGCAGCGGGTTGAGCGAGATGCTGTTGGGAACACCAGAAAGGGGGTCGTGATCTTCGGACCGTGCAAGCACAGGCCCCTGATTGTTCAGCCAGATGAGATAACCGAAGAAGATTACGAGCAGGATGCCGCCGGCACCCGCGGCGATCCACAATTGTGTGCGGTTGGACTCCATCCTAAGGAGAGTTTAGCGCGCGGAAGGCCGAGGGCTAGATTACGTTGGTGACCTGGGCAGGGGGTGGAGGAACACGTTCGGACGAAACAAAGGCCCCGCCATGGAGCGGGGCCAACGGTACAACATATATCTGCGTTGGTAGCTACTCCGCCTTGTCTTCGCCTTCTGCGCCGGGAGCCGGATGTTCCACGCCGCCCTGTGCCTCAGCCTCTTCCATGGCTCGCTTGTTCTCTTCGGCACGCTTGGAACGGGCCTCGGCGCGCTTTTGACGCTTTTCGTCCAACACCTTTTCGCTACCCAGGAGTTCGATGAAGGCATTGTCCGCGCCGTCGCCCTTGCGCCAGCCGGTGCGGACGATGCGCAGATAACCCCCATTGCGGTCGCCAAAGCGCGGGCCGACAGTGTCAAACAGCTTGTCCACGGCGGCACTGGTCATCAGGTAAGCAAGTGCTTGACGTCGTGCAGCCAGGTCGCCACGCTTGCCGAGGGTGATCATCTTCTCGACCAACGGACGAATGGCCTTGGCTTTGGGGACGGTGGTCTCGATGCGCTCTTCAATGATGAGCGAAGTGACCAAATTGCGCAGCAGGGAGCGGCGGTGCGAGGGGTTACGCCCGAGTTTCCATCCAGCTACTTTGTGACGCATAGGGAAATCCTTGATATCTAGTTTCTAGTTTCTGGTTTCTAGTTTTCCGTCCCCAGCGTTTCTCGCTGGAAACTCGAAACTAGAAATCGGAAACTGGTTCTTACAGGTCGTTATCACCGTACGCCGACGCCGGCAATACCTGGTTCGAGGTCGGGCCGGGCACGGCGTTGCCCTGCTCGTCAATCTTCATGCCCAGACTCAAGCCCATAGTCGAGAGAATCTCTTTGATCTCGTTCAGGGACTTGCGGCCGAAGTTCTTGGTCTTGAGCATTTCGGCTTCGGTCTTCTGCACCAGCTCGCCGATAGTCTGAATGTTCGCGTTCTTCAGGCAGTTGTAACTGCGCACCGAGAGCTCAAGCTCTTCGACGGAACGGTTCAGGTTCTCGTTGCGGATTTCCGGCTTGCGTTCTTCGCTCGAACTGGAGGTCTCGATATCTTCCTCGAAGTTGATGAAGATGTTCATGTGGTCCTTCAGCAGCTTCGCGGCCAAGCCGATAGAATCGGCCGGGGTGATGGAGCCGTTGGTCCAGACTTCGAGCGTGAGCTTGTCGTAGTCGGTGATCTGGCCAAGACGGGCCGCCTCCACGGTGTAGTTGCACTTGCGCACCGGAGAGTGGACGGAATCGATGGGAATAAAACCGATACCGAGATCGTCTTCGAAATTCTTGTCGGCGGAAACGTAGCCGCGACCGCGTTTGAGCCGCATTTCCATGTCGAGCTTACCGCCTTCGCTGACGGTGGCGACGTAAACGTCCTTGTCGAGTACTTCGACGTCGGCGTCAGCCTCAATCATTCCCGAGGTGACGATTCCCGGTTGGTCGGCGCGCAGATAGATGGCCTTGGGCGCGTCGCCGCTGAGCTTGAAGGGAATCTGCTTGAGGTTGAGGATGATGTCAGTTGCGTCCTCAACCACACCGGGGATCGACTGGAACTCGTGCAGCACGCCCTCGATCTTGACCGCGGTCACGGCTGCGCCTTCGATGGACGACAGCAGCACCCGGCGAAGAGCGTTGCCGATGGTGGTGCCGAAGCCGCGTTCAAAAGGCTGGGCCCAGAAAATGCCGTATTTGTCGGTGAGGGTTGAAGTATCAACCGCCAGTCGTTTCGGTTTTTGAAAACCTTTCCAAAGCATTGTTTCTCTCCTTCGGCCGTTTGGCTCGGTTCAGACTCCCTGAGGCGGTCCATCTTCAGGTCAAGCGCCCGAAACCGGCTGATCTGGCACGAAATAGTGGACCAGAACAAAACCGTCGTTCGTCGTTGGCCCTTGGTCGTTGGCCTTTGCGTACGACCAACAACGGACGACCAACGACAGGCACCTACTTGCTGTACAACTCTACAATCAGCTGCTCATTGACCGGCAACTGAATCTCTTCGCGCTTGGGCAGGGACAATACCTTGCCCTTAAAGTTCTCGCGATCAATCTCCAGCCAGCCTGGTGAATTCTGATGGCTGGCAAATTCCTTGGCCTGCTCCAGAATCGCCAGCTTGCGACTGCTCTCGCGGATGGTAATCTCCTCCCCTACATTCACCTCGTAGGACGGAATGTTGACCTTGCGGCCATCCACGTGCACGTGGCCGTGGCGCACCAACTGGCGAGCCTGACGGCGGGAAATGCCAAAGCCAAGGCGGTGTACAACTGTGTCCAGGCGGCGCTCCAGTTGCTGCAGGAGCATTTCGCCAGTCACGCCCTTGGTGCGTGCCGCTTTTTCGAAGTAGTTGCGGAACTGACTTTCCTGGGTAAAGTACATGCGCTTGGTCTTCTGCTTTTCGCGCAGTTGGAGACCATAGCCCACGATTTTCGCTTTGCGGTCCTTACCATGCTGGCCGGGGGCGAAGTTGCGCTTCTCGATGGGGCACTTATCGCTGAAGCATTTGGGGCCTTTGAGGAAGAGCTTGATGCCCTCGCGGCGGCAGAGACGACATACGGGATCGGTATAACGTGCCAAGTTGCTTCTCCTTTAGATGACCGGTTTACAGGTTTGGCTTCACCCTTCTTCCCGGACGGTTAATGCGTCGTTGGTCGTCGGTCGTTCGTCGTTGGCCAACCCACGCAGCGGCTAAAAGCCGCAATTTCTGAACATCTTATGGCACGCTTGAAGTCGTGCCCTTTCAAAACCACATCAGACCCTACGCCGCTTTGGCGGACGGCAACCGTTGTGCGGGATTGGGGTTGCGTCCTTGATGTTGCGCACTTCAATGCCAGCCGCAGCCAGGGCACGGATGGCGGACTCCCGTCCGGAACCGGGCCCGCTGACGCGGACTTCGACGCTGCGGACACCGTGATCACGAGCCATGTTGGCAGCGTTCATGGCAGCCTGCTGAGCGGCGAACGGCGTGCCTTTGCGGGAGCCGCGAAATCCCAGCGAACCCGAACTCTTCCAGGAGAGCACATTGCCCGCCTGATCGGCGATAGTCACGATGGTGTTGTTAAACGACGCCTGAATGTGGGCCACACCATGGGAGACGTGTTTACGTTCCTTCTTCTTGAAGGTTTTCTTCTTGCCCTTCTTCTCCGGTGCTGCTGGTGCGCCGGTGGCGGAGGTTGCTCCTGCTGCCTGTTTTGCCATAGGTTTTCTCGTCGTTCGTCAGTCTTAAGTTTTTGCGGCCGCTTTCTTCTTCTGGGCGATGGTTCCCTTGCGCGGGCCCTTACGGGTGCGGGCATTGGTGTGGGTACGCTGCCCACGGACCGGCAGATTGCGACGGTGCCGGTAGCCGCGGTAGGAGCCGATCTCGATGAGACGCTTAATATTCATCGAGACTTCCTTGCGCAGATCGCCTTCCACCAGGCCTTCGCCTTCAATTACCTGGCGGATGCGGTTGACTTCGTCTTCGCCCAGGTCCTGGATCTTCTTCATGGGCTCGACTTTGGCTTCATCGAGGATGCGGGCAGCGCGAGCGACACCGATGCCATAAATATAAGTCAGACCTATATTCACCCGCTTGTTGCGGGGAAGATCGACGCCTGCGATACGTGCCATAGTTGTCCTCTATCCTTGTCGCTGCTTGTGCTTGGAATTCACGCAGATCACCCGCACCACACCCTTGCGGTGGATGACCTTGCACTTGTCACAAATCTTCTTTACCGATGCTCGTACTTTCATAAAAACCCCAGCTTTCGGCCGTCAGCCCTCAGCCGTCAGCAAGATCACTGCGGCGAAGGCGAGGCTCACTTATAACGGTACACAATCCGTCCGCGATTCAGGTCATAGGGTGACAGCTCCACTGCGACCTTATCGCCGGGTAAAATTCTGATGAAATTCTTGCGCATTTTACCGGAAACGTGCGCCAGCACCTGGTGCTTGTTTTCCAGTTCCACCTTGAACATGGCATTGGGCAGCGGCTCCAGGACCGTTGCCATGACTTCAATCGCGTCTTCTTTGCTCATTGACTCCTTAAAGTCAGCTTCTAGCTACTGGCTTCTAGCTAAAACTCCACCCGTCCTAGCTAGCAGCTAGAAGCTAGTAGCTCTCACTGCGTCAAAATCACCGGGCCATCCCGGGTCACCGCCACACAGTGCTCGAAGTGAGCGCTGCAACTGCCGTCTACCGTGACGGCGGTCCACTTATCTTCCAGAACCCTGGTGTCAGCCTTGCCATAATTCACCATGGGTTCAATCGCAAGCACCATGCCCTCGCGCAACTTCGGACCGTGTCCGCGGTCGCCGAAGTTCGGGATCTGCGGTTCCTCGTGCAGTTTGGTGCCGATCCCATGACCAACAAACTCGCGGACGACGCTGAAACCGCTGGCTTCAACGCATTCCTGCACCGCAGCCCCGACATCACCGACGGTCTTTCCTACCACCGCCTGCTCGATTCCCTTATACAACGAAGCTTCGGTGACTTCGAGCAGCTTGCGCACTTCTGGCGTCACAGAACTGTCTACCGGGACGGTGACGGCAGCATCGCCGTAATAACCATCCAGCACGACGCCGCAATCGATGGAAACAATGTCACCCGCCTTGAGCACCCGCTTTTCCGAAGGGATGCCGTGAACGATTTCTTCGTTCACCGAAGTGCAAAGCACGCAGGGGTAATTGTAGTAACCCTTGAAAGCCGGCTTCGCGCCCAGTTCTTTAATCTTTTTCTCGGCTGCGCGCTCCAGGTCCATGGTCGTCACTCCGGGAGCAACCAGCCCACGCAGCAAGTCCAATACTTCCCGGACTGCGCGGCCGCTACGCCGCATCTTTTCAATCTCCGCCGTCGATTTGCAGACAATTGCCATTCATGCGCCGGGAGCGTGTCGTTCAATCTCCTGGAAAATCTGTTGCGACACCTGGTCCACCGGCAACGCGCCGGAAACCGATACCAGCCGTCCTTTGCCCGCGTAGTACTCGGCCACGGGACGGGTCTGGGAATCGTACGCCTGCAGGCGCTCCCGGATCACATCCTCGCGATCATCATTACGAGTGACCAGCTTGGAACCGTCGAGGTCGCAAAGTTCATCGACACGCGGTGGCTGAAGATGGACGTTGTAAATATGTCCACAGACAGGGCAGGTCCTGCGTCCAGTGAGCCGGAGCAATAAGTCATTATAATCCACGTCAATGCGGATCACAATCGGCAGACAGCGCGACCGATTCGGTTTGTCAAAGACCTCGTGTTCGAAGTAAGCATCCAACCAGCCCGCCTGAGCGGCTGTGCGCGGGAACCCGTCGAGAATGAATCCGCGGTCGCAATCTGCCTCCCGCAAGCGTTCCGCAACCATGTCATACAGCAATTCGTCGGGCACCAAGTCGCCGCGGGCCATGATGTCCTTGGCCAGCATGCCCAACCGGGTGCCGTTCTTCACATGCGCCCGCAGAATGTCTCCGGTAGAGATCTGCGGGATCTCGTAGTGCTCGGCGATCAGCTTGGCCTGTGTGCCTTTGCCGGCGCCGGGCGGTCCGAGCAATACGATTGGCCCAATACTGCGCGAAGTGTGATCCGCCATCCCGACGGCCCCGTGTCTCCCTCACTCCAAGCTACCCGGCCCTCTCCAGGATCGCCGGGCGAAACATGAACCGCCTGCCGGCGAACCGGCGTTTCCTCATGCCCAGGTGCGGCGACCACGAATACGTCCACTCTTCGGAGTGAATCCGTCATAGTGACGCATGATAAGTTGCGCCTCAATCTGGGTCACTGTGTCCATGGCCACGCCCACGACGATCAGCAACGAAGTGCCCCCGAAATAAAAAGTGACTCCCAAACCGTTCGTCACCCAGGGAGGCAGGCGTTCGAAGAAAGCTCCCACCGGGCCCCACAGGTGATTCAGGTGAATGCCGGCGATCATCCACTCCGGGATGAAAGAGATGATGATCAAGTACAGTGCACCCACCAGCGTGATCCGCGTCAGGATTTCATTGATGTGATCGGCAGTGCGTTTACCAGGCCGGATGCCGGGAATGAACCCGCCATACTTCCGCATGTTGTCGGCGACTTCGTTGGGATTGAACACGATCGATACATAGAAGTAGGCGAAGAAAATAATTCCGACTGCATAGAGGAAGGTATACAGCGGCTCGCCCCACCCCAAGGCACGGATCAAATCGCCGAAATATCGATTGTTCTTGAAACCTTGAAGCACCATCTGCGGCATGGTCAGGATGGAGGAGGCAAAAATAACCGGCATGACGCCGCCGGCGTTTACGCGCAGCGGCAGGTGGGTCGACTGCCCTCCCATGACCTTTCTGCCGACCACACGCTTGGCGTATTGCACCGGGATGCGGCGTTCACTGCGCTCAACGTAGACGATGAACGCCACAATCAAAATCATCAGGGCAACCAGCATGGCCATCGCAACTGGCGTAAAGGGTCCCCAAGCGGCATTTTTCGTCTTGTCGATGAGATCGGCAACGCCGCGCGGAAGTCCAACCACGATTCCGGCAAAGATCAACAGTGACATGCCGTTGCCCACGCCACGTTCGGTAATCTGCTCGCCCAGCCACATGATGAAGGCGCTGCCGGTGGTGAGCGTGAGCATGGTCATCAGAATGAAGCCGTAACCGGGATTGACCACGAAGTCTCCGGATTTCAAGAGGCTGAGAGCGATGCCCAACGACTGCACGGCACTGAGAATTACGGTCAAGTACCTCGTCCATTGAGTGATCTTCTTGCGGCCCAGTTCACCTTCTTTCTGCAATTTGGCCAGGGGCTCGTACACCACCGTCAACAGTTGCAGAATGATCGACGCCGTAATGTACGGCATGATCCCTAGGGCGAAGATGGTCAGGCGGCGGAGCTGGCCTCCGGAGAAAAGATCCACGAAGCCCAGAAACGTGCCCCGGTTCTGCTCAAAGAACTGTTGCAGCTTGTCTGCGTTCACACCGGGAGTGGGGATATGGCCGCCCAGGCGGTACACCGCGAGCAGTCCAAGAGTGAACAAAATGCGCTTGCGCAGGTCAGGAATGCGAAAGATGTTAGCTAGTTTCTCCAGCATTACTGCAAGACCTCGAACTTGCCGCCGGCCTTGGTGATCTTGTCCTGAGCCGACTTGGAAAATTTGTGGGCGTGGATAGTAAGCGCCTTGGAAAGTTCGCCGTCCCCCAAAATCTTAACTGGATGTTTGGTGCTGATGACACCGGCCTTGCGCAAGACCTCGGGCGTTATCGTGGCTTCGCCGAGAGCGGCCAGCCGGTCCAGGTTTACGATGTTGAATTCCTTGCGGAAGATGTTAGTGAAGCCGCGCTTGGGCATGCGGCGGTGCAAGGGCATCTGGCCGCCTTCAAAGCCACGCATCATGCGCGAGCCGCTGCGTGAGCGCTGGCCTTTGTGGCCACGGGTGGAGGTCTTGCCCATACCGGAACCCATGCCGCGTCCGACGCGCTTCTTGTTTTCCGACGCTTTCTTCGGTGCTCGTACGTTCGAAAGATTCATAAGTAGGCTCTTGGCTGTTAGCTCTTGGCCACCACGATCTCGACCAGGTGCGGGATCTTGGCCACCATGCCACGAATCGCGGCGTTATCGGGACGCTCGATCACCTGGTTGAGCCGGGTAAAGCCCAGTCCCTTGACTACTCTTTTGTGTTTCACCGGAGTACAAATCGCGGAACGCACCCACTTCAAGTGGAGCTTGCCGCTGGCCGGGTTCGATTTCTTAGCCATCATTGCGAATCCTCTTCTAGCTACAACTCTTGTGCGGACTTGCCGCGCATGGCGGCCACGTCAGCCCGGTTCTTCAAATGCTTCAGCGCGTCAAAAGTGGCCTTGATCACATTGTGCGGGTTGGTGGTGCCGATGGATTTTGTCAGCACGTTTTGGATCCCGACCGATGTCATCACGGCACGCACCGCGCCGCCGGCTATCACGCCGGTGCCTTCGGGAGCGGGTTTTAGCAAAACCCGGCCAGAGCCAAACCTTCCCAGCACGGTATGCGGAATGCTTGTTTGCGTCAGATTAACCCGGATCAGGTTCTTCTTCGCCGACTCAATTCCTTTGCGAATGGCCTGGGGGACCTCTTTGGCCTTCCCGGAGCCGTATCCCACAATCGCAGCACTAGGGTCGCCCACCACTACCAGAGCGGCGAACGAAAGGTTCTTGCCTCCCTTGACCACTTTCGTGACCCGGTTAATGTTTACGACCTGGTCCTTCAGTTGGTAGGCACCCGCATCGAGTTTCTTTATTACAGTTGGCATTCTGATCTCTTCTCTCTAAAACTGCAGTCCCGCTTCACGCGCGGCGTCGGCCAGAGCTTTGATTCGTCCGTGATAGATGTAGCCGCCGCGGTCGAACACAACTTTGGTGATCCCTTTGGCTTTGGCGCGCTCCGCAATGGCTTTGCCCACGGACTTCGCCGCGGCCACGTTCCCTCCGGTGCGCCGCTCGCCCTTCTTGCCTTCGGCGGAGTGCGCGGACACCAGTGTGGCGCTATGGAGGTCGTCAATTACCTGTACGTAAATGTGATTCAGCGAGCGGTACACATTCAGACGCGGCCGCTCCGCTGTGCCCAGAATCTTTTTGCGGATGCGCTCGTGCACGTGCCGCCGGTTTGTGTTCTTTGAAGTTCTAGTTAGCATCTCAATTCGTCCTTGGTCGTTCGTCCCGGGGTTCTGTACCGGGTTGGCGCTACGCGCCGAAATCAATGCCCTACTTCGCGCCGGTCTTACCAACCTTCTTCTTCAAGCGTTCTCCGGCGTAGCGCACGCCCTTGTTCTTGTAGGGATCGGGCGGACGCAAGCTGCGCATCTCAGCCGCGACCTGGCCTACTTTTTGGCGGTCAATGCCGGTCACCGACAGCTTTGTCTGCTTCGGATCCACGGCAACTTCAATGCCCGAGGGCAGAGGATACTCAATGGGATGAGAATAGCCGAGACTGAAGACGACAGTTCCCTTCCCTTTCAACTCGGCACGATATCCGATGCCGACGATTTCAAGCTCCCGAGTCCATCCCTTGGTGACGCCCTCGACCGCATTATTCACAAGGGCTCGCGCCAGACCATGCAGTGCCGCCTGGGAGTCGTTCTCCCGGATGGCGACCAGGTTGCCGTCCTGCTGTTTGACCTGGATGCCGGCGGGCAGGGATGTATCCAGCTTGCCCTTGGGGCCCTGGACAGCGACAGTGTTGCCTTCGATTTTGACCGTCACTCCCTTGGGGAGCGGGATCGGCTTTTTTCCAATTCGTGACATAAGATCGGCTCTTGGCCTTTAGCTTTTGGTTCTTAGCTATTTCTGAGTTGTTTTGGCTAAGAGCTAAAAGCTAATAGCCAAAAGCTGCTTTCCTACCAGACTTCGCAAAGCAACTCGCCACCCAGACCCTGCTTGCGGGCCTGGCGTCCGGTCATCACCCCGCGCGGTGTGGTAAGGATGTTGATGCCGAGCCCTCCCAAAACCCGCGGGATTTCGGTGCGGCGCACATACACCCGGCAACCCGGACGAGAAACCCGGGCCACATTCGAAATGGCCGCCTCGTTGCCGTTGCCGTACTTCAAGTAAATGCGCAGGACTTTGTGTCCTTCCTCTTCCGTAGCCTTGACGTTGGCGATGTAGCCCTCTTCTTTGAGGATGCGGGCAATTTCCGCCTTCAGCTTGGAAGCGGGAACATCCACTTTCTGGTGCCGGGCGCTAATCGCGTTGCGAATGCGCGCCAGCATGTCTGCGACCGGATCGGTCAACTTCATGTTTTGCTTCTCCTCAGCCGCCCGTTAGCTTCCGCGATGTTCCGCGAAGAACCTGCGGCGGCTCGTTTGCTCACCAGGACGACTTCGAAACCCCGGGAATTTCTCCCCGCAAGGCCAGGCTGCGGAAACACAGGCGGCAGAGGCCGAACTTGCGGATGAATGCGCGCGGCCGTCCACAGATCTTGCAGCGGTTGTGCTTGCGCGAAGAAAACTTGGGCTTTCTTGCGTCCTTGACTCGTTTTGCGGTAGTGGCCAAATTAAAACTCCTAGCTCTTGGCTTCTCGCGGTTAGCTCGAAACCGGGAACCCTCAAATTTTCTTACGGCCGGAACGGCATGCCTAAATGCCGCAACAGCGTTCGCGCCTGATCGTCACTGGCAGCCGTAGTCACGATGGTGACGTTCATGCCTTTCTGCTTGTCGACCTTGGCGTAGTCAATCTCCGGAAAGATCAACTGATCGTGCAGGCCGAGGGTGTAGTTGCCGCGTCCATCGAACGACTTCGTGGATACGCCACGGAAATCGCGCACGCGGGGTAGAACAACGTTCACCAGTCGGTCGAAAAATTCATACATGCGGTCGCCACGCAACGTGACCATGGCGCCAATCGACTGGCCAGCGCGCACCTTGAAGGCCGCGATCGATTTCTTGGCACGCGTGACTACCGGCTTCTGACCGGTGATCTGGCCCAGTTCGTTGACTGCCGGATCCAGCACCTTGGCATTCTGCGTAGCCTCGCCCATGCCCATGTTGACGACGATCTTGTGAAGATGTGGCACCGCCATGGGGTTCTTGAACGAGAACTCCTTCATCAGCGTGGGCGCAATTTCCGCCTTGAAGCGCGCCTTCAGCCGCGGAGTTTCTTTGGCGCTGTGACGCGCCACCGCGGGAGCCTTTTGCTCTTCCTGCGCCGCGCCTTTTTTCTCTTTCTTGTCTTTTGCCATTGCTTTATTACCTTCGGCTCTTGCTCCATCGGCTTCTTGCTGAAAGCCAAAGGCCAAGAGCTGACAGCTATTTATCTAACGTCGTTCCACACTTCTTGCACACGCGGACCTTGCGGTCGCCGCGAACTTCATGGCCGATACGCACCGGGCCGCAGGTGCCGCACACCAACTGCACGTTGGAAATCGCAATACGGCTTTCCTGTTCCGCAATGCCGCCTTTCACATTGCGCTGCGGGTTGGGGCGCACGTGTTTCTTTACCATCATGACGTGCTCGACCAGCACCTTGGCATCGCCAGGAAACACGCGCAGAACACGGCCTTCCTTGCCTTTGTCGCGGCCGGTGATTACCTTCACCGTGTCGTTGCGGCGAATGTCCACTCGCTTATGTGCAGTTGCTGCGGTTGCCATTTTCTTATCCTTCTTGCGTCATCGTCACAGAGCTAGCGAACTACGTCTTTACAAAACTTCCGGTGCCAGAGACACGATCTTCAAGAACTTCTTTTCCCGCAACTCGCGGGCCACCGGTCCGAATACGCGCGTTCCCACTGGCTCGCCGGCATCGTTGATCAGCACCGCAGCATTGGTGTCGAAGCGGATATAGGTGCCGTCGCGGCGGCCGTGCTCCTTGCGAGTGCGCACGATGACCGCCTTCACCACCGTTCCCTTCTTGACCTGGCCATCCGGTGAGGCCTCTTTCACGCTGGCTGTAATTACGTCTCCCAAGCCGGCATTCAATCCTGTAGAACCGCCCAGCGGCAGAATCATCTGCAGCTTGCGGGCGCCGGAGTTGTCGGCAACCTCGAGCATGCTTCTCATCATCACGGCCATAATTCGATCTCCCTGCGCCAAAATCTTAAGAAGCGATCTCCGTGACCACTTCAGGCGCCAGCGTGGCGCGACGGACCACCTGCTTCAGCCGCCACCGCTTCAACTTTGAAAGCGGACGGGTTTCCTCGAGCCTCACCACATCGCCGATGTGGGCTTCGTTCTTTTCGTCATGAGCGTAGAACTTCTTGGACTTTGAAACCACGCGTCCGTAGAAGGCATGTGATTTCTTACGCACGACTTGTACCACGATGGTCTTCTGCATGCGGTTCGACACCACTTCGCCGACCACTTCCTTGCGGCGTCCCGCGGCCTGCTGAATATTGGTCTCGGCCATTAGCTTTTCTCCGTCTTCGTGGCAGCCAGTTCCCGCTCGCGGGCAATGGTCTTCACGCGGGCAATGTCCCGGCGCAAGCCGCGGATCTTTTTCAAGCTCTCGGTCTGGCCCATGTTGAGCTGGAACTTCAGCTTGAAGAGCTGATCGTTGAGATCACGCTCCTGGTGCTGGAGTTCGTCTTCGGTCAAGTTGCGGACTTTGTCGGGTTTCATAAGCCAGTTCTCGATTCCTAATACCGGTCTCTAGTGGACCGTCGACTCGCGTTTCACGAACACTGTGCGGAGCGGCAACTTATGCGACGCCAAGCGCATGGCTTCGGAGGCGTCCTGCAAGCTGACTCCCTCCATCTCAAACAGAATCTTGCCCGGGCGAACCACCGCGACCCAGTGGTCAGGCGCCCCCTTGCCTTTACCCATACGGGTTTCGGCGGGCTTCTTGGTCACCGGTTTATCAGGAAACAAACGCAGCTGAATCTTCCCGCCCCGCTTGACGAACCGGGTCATGGCCACGCGGGCAGCTTCGATTTGCCGGTCGGTAATCCAGCCGGGCTCGAGCACCTTCAATCCATAGTCGCCAAACGTCAGTTCGCTTCCGCGCCAGGCTTTGCCGGTCATGCGGCCGCGCTGTTGTTTGCGGTACTTCACTTTTTTCGGCATCAACATAAATAGGCCCTTAGCTTCTAGCTGCCAGCTTGTGGATCAAAATGCGCCCGCGGCTTGCTGCGGTTCACGCTTCTTGGCGGGCAGAATCTCACCCTTATAAACCCAGCACTTCACGCCGATCACGCCGTAGGTGGTACGCGCTTCGGTGAAGCCGTAATCAATGTCTGCGCGCAAGGTGTGCAGCGGCAACCGCCCCTGCAGGTACCATTCCGAGCGGGCAATTTCATTCCCATTCAAGCGGCCACTGACCCGGACTTTAATGCCCTTACATCCGAAACGCAGCGCCGAATCGACAGCTTTACGCATAGCGCGGCGGAACCCGACTCGCTTCTCCAGTTGCAGCGCGATTGACTCCGACACCAACTGGGCATCAAGTTCAGGTTTGTGCACTTCCTGAATGTCGACATAGACCTCGCGCGAGGTGCGTTTTTGCACATCCTGCTTGAGCTTGTCGATCTCGACGCCCTTGCGTCCGATGATGATTCCAGGACGCGCGGTCTTGATGATGACTCGCAGTTTATTGCCGGGGCGCTCGATTTCGATGGAGCTTACGCCCGCCGACTTGAGCTTGTCCTTGAGCTCATTCTTCAGCTTGACGTCTTCGAGCAAGAGTTTGTCGTAGTCGCGCTCCACGAACCAGCGGGACTTCCACGGCTTGGTGTAGCCGAGCCGGAAACCGTATGGATGAACTTTTTGTCCCATCTCTTCTCCTGTAGCGCCGGCGCTACTTTTTCGCTGCCACTTTCTTCTTCTTGTTGACGGCTGACTTCTTTTTACCTGCAGTTTTCTTCACCGGGGCCGCGGCGTGGGCTTCTCCGACCACATGGGCCACCGCTTCACCATTCTTGCCGCGTTCCGCCAGTTCAATCTCGATATGAGCGATACGGCGCACATAGCGAAAGGCGCGGCCCATGGGGGCGGGGCGGATCCGCTTCATGCGGGGACCGTCGCCGGCCACCGCACGCTTGACGTAAAGGCTGTCTATGTCGACGTCCAGACCCTTTTCCGCGCTTAGGTAATTGGCATTCTCCAGGGCCGAGCGCAATAACTTCTCGATGGTTGGCGCCACTCGCTTCTTGGTGAAGGCAAGGGTGTTGAGCGCATCCTCGACGCGGCGGCCCTTGATCAGATCCAGCACCAGACGGGCCTTTTGCGGCGAGACACGCATGAACCGGGCTTGAGCTCGAAATTCCATGGTCTTAATCTCTTCCATCCTGCCTTACGACTTCGGCGCTGGAGCTGCCGGCGCTGCCGCCGGAGCCGCTCCCCCTGCCGGACTGATAGCTCCCGGGCCGCCTGGTATACCCGCGGGCTTGGCCGCGGTTTCGGTAGCCGCCCGCATCGAGTGCGCCTTGAACTGGCGAGTGAAGCTGAATTCACCCAGCTTGTGGCCGACCATGTTCTCGGTGACATACACGGGGATGAATTTCTTGCCGTTGTGCACTGCGATGGTGTGCCCCACAAATTCCGGGATCACCGTGGAGCGCCGCGACCAGGTGCGCAGCACCTTTTTCTCGTTGCGCGAGTTCATGGCTTCCACCCGCGATTGCAGGTAGACATCGACGAACGGGCCCTTCTTGGTTGAACGTGCCATAAAGTCAGCTTCTAGCTGTTAGCTCCTAGCTCTTGGCTCTTTCGTGCCGTACTGCAACGACCAACGACCAACGACTACTTACTCCTTCGGCTCACGATGAATGCATCGGTGCGCTTGTTGTTGCGCGTTTTGTATCCGCGCGTCGGCTGTCCCCACGGAGTTACCGGGTGACGTCCGCCGGAAGTCTTGCCTTCACCACCACCGTGCGGATGGTCGACTGGGTTCATGGAAACGCCGCGGTTATGCGGACGCTTCCCCAGCCAGCGTGAGCGTCCGGCCTTGCCGATGGTGACATTCTCGTGATCCAGGTTGCCAACTTGTCCAATCGTGGCCAGGCAATCCTGGGAAACTTTGCGGGTCTCGCCCGAGGGCAGCTTGACCAGCGCATATTCGGCTTCCTTTGCCACAAGCTGGGCAGCGCCGCCCGCTGAACGGACCATCTGCGCGCCTTTGCCGGGTTTCAATTCGACATTGTGAATGGTGGTGCCAGGGGGAATGTTGCGCAGCGGCAACGCATTGCCGACCAGAATGTCAGCGTCCGGACCACTGACAATCTTCTGTCCCACCTTCAGGCCATCGGGCTGCAGGATGTACCGCTTCTCGCCATCGGCGTAGTTCAGTAACGCAATGCGCGCCGAGCGATTAGGATCGTACTCGATGGAAGCCACGGTCGCCGGAATACCGGTTTTGTCGCGCTTGAAATCAATAATGCGCAGCTTCTTCTTGTGTCCACCGCCCATGAACCAGCTGGTGGTGTCGCCCGAGTTACGGCGGCCACCGGTGCGCGGCTTCGGCTCGGTCAACGGCTTGTACGGCTTGGTGCGGGTAATGTCGTCGTTGACAATCGTCGTCCGGTAGCGCAACGTCTGGGTCGTCGGTCGGTATGTCTTGATTGGCATAATCAGCTCTTAGCTTCTGACTCTTAGCTTTTCCTTGCCGCTGTAATCTTCCGCACCAGCCAAAGGCCAGCGACGAACGACCAACGACTATAAGTTCTGTGCGTACTCCGGCATCTTTTCGCCGGACTTCAGCCGGACATACGCCTTTTTCCAGTCCGGACGATAGCCAGCGAACTTGCCGCGCCGCCGCTCTTTGCCCGGGTAGGTTGCGGTGCGTACGGAATGCACCTTGACTTTAAAAATGCTCTGCACGGCTTCTCTAATTTCGGTCTTGGTCGCCTTGGGCGCCACTTGAAACACCAGCGTGTTCTGGTTTTCCTTGATGGCCAAACCCTTTTCGGTAATGACCGGCCGGCGAAGAATCTGATACGCCGATTTCATTAGGCCACCTCCGCCGCTTTTTCATGTTTAGTGCGACGCCGCGGCGTCTTTGCGGCCTTTTTTTGGCCACCTTCACCCTCAGCAGCATGCTTGTGACGCTTGGGCAGCGAAGTCTTCAATGTGATCTGTAACTTTTCGATGGCAGGCTGCGAAAAGATGGCCCGGTCATAGCGCAGCAAGTGGTAAGGATGGACCGCGTTGCCGCTGACCAGCTCCACGCCCTCGAGATTGCGCGAACTGAGAACCAGATTCCGGTTTCCGTGATTCGGCACTTCAACCAGCAGAGCGGTGCTGTCGACTTTCAGCTTGTCGAGCGCCTCACGGAACGCTTTGGTCTTCACTTCCTTAAGACTGAAGGCGTTAACCACGATCAGTTTGCCGTCGGCGAACTTGGCGGCCAGCGCCGAACGCAGCGCACCCAACAGCTTCTTGCGCGGAAAGGCGTAGTCATAGGAACGCGGTTGCGGACCATGCACCGTGCCGCCGTGCCGCCACAGTGGCGAACGAATGGAACCGACTCGGGCGCGACCTGTGCCCTTCTGTTTCCAGAGCTTCTTGCCCGCGCCGGACACCAGTTTCTTGTTCTTGGTGGCGTGAGTGCCGGCACGATGGGCGGCGCGGTAATGCTTCACCGCCTCCCACAGCAGGTCCTCGTTGACCGAGCCGAAGACCTCATCGGCGAGTTCAAGCGTGCCCACTTTGCCACCGCTCAAATTTTGGATCTCAATCGTTGCCATATGCTTTTCGTGTAGTCTCTTATGCCTTCTTGGCCGCGCGTTTGGCCGCCTTCAACGGATCAACCGTGGCTGATCCGGCAAATCCGCGACGCTCTCTGGGCGGCTTCTTCGCCTTGGTGATCACCAGGTATCCGCCATTGGGGCCGGGCACGCTGCCTTCCACCACCAAAAGGTTGTCTTCTTTGTCCAGGCCCAGCACCCGCAAGTTGCGCACCGTCACTCGAGCGTGTCCCATGTGGCCCGACATGCGCATCCCCTTGAAGACGCGCGAGGGGAACGCGGATGAGCCGATGGAACCAGTGATCTGAAACATCGAACCGTGTGATTTCGGGCCGCCGCCAAAGTGATGCCGCTTGACTACGCCCTGGAAACCGCGGCCTTTGCTGATGCCCACGACGTCCACAAATCTTTCACCTTCAAAAATATCGATCAGCACGCGGTCTCCGGCTTTCACTGCGCCGTCGCCATCCGCCGCGGCCTTTTCGTCGACCTCGACCGGCACCTCGCGAATGATTTTCACCGGCGGAAGATTGTTCTTGCCGAGATGACCCTTCATCGGCTTGGTCAGGCGCGATTCCTTCACGAATTCGACCAAACCAATCTGCGCGGCAACGTAGCCGTCCTTGGTCGCGGTCTTGTGCTGGGTGACCACACAAGGCCCAGCCTGCAGAACGGTAGCGGGATGCACGTCGCCCCTGTCGTCGAAGAGCTGTGTCATGCCGACCTTTTTTCCCAGGATTCCAGCTACCTTTGCCATTTCCCTTTTTCTCCATTCCCAGCATGGCCCGTGGCTATTGGCTGGGGAGCTTAACCTACTTATGCTCTTTGCCGAATGCCTTGATCTCAACGTCGACACCCGCGGGAAGATCAAGCTTCATCAGCGCATCTACAGTCTGCTGCGTCGGCTCGAGAATATCGAGCAGGCGCTTGTGGGTACGAATTTCGAACTGCTCGCGCGACTTCTTGTCCACGTGCGGCGAACGCAGCACGCAATACTTGTTCTTCATCGTGGGCAATGGAATCGGGCCCGCGATCTGCGCGCCAGTGCGGCGGGCGGTTTCGACGATCTCACCCGTGGATTGGTCCAGGATGCGGTAGTCGTACGCCTTCAACCGGATTCGAATTCTCTCTTTTCCAACCATGTTTCACTCTCGATCCCCGCCCGGCTATTCCGGGAGGAAAGAACCAGCGGCATGATGCCAGCCGCGTTTTTGCTTCCTACTGCACGATCTCCGCGATGGTTCCGGCGCCTACCGTATGCCCGCCTTCACGAATCGCAAACCGTAGTCCCTTTTCCATTGCCACCGGCGTGATCAGTTCAATCACCAGGCTCACGTTGTCTCCCGGCATCACCATCTCGGTCGCCGCCGGCAACTCCGCCACCCCGGTCACGTCCGTCGTCCGCAGATAAAACTGCGGCCGGTAGCCCTTGAAGAACGGCGTGTGCCGCCCGCCTTCTTCTTTCGTCAGGATGTAAACTTCCGCCTTGAACTTGGTGTGCGGCGTGATCGATCCCGGCTTCGCCAGCACCATGCCGCGCTCCACATCGTCTTTGCCAATGCCGCGCAGCAATAGACCAGCGTTGTCCCCCGCCAGTCCTTCGTCCAGCTGCTTCTTGAACATTTCCACGCCCGTCACCACCGTCTTGCGGGTGTCGCGGAAGCCGACGATCTCCACTTCCTCGCCCACTTTCACCTTGCCGCGCTCGATACGTCCCGTCACCACCGTGCCACGGCCTGAGATCGAGAAAATATCTTCAATCGGCATCAGGAACGGCTTGTCCAGTTCGCGCGCCGGTTGCGGTACGCTCTTGTCCACCGCCTCCATCAGCTCGTCAATCTGCTTTTCCCACTTGGCTTCCCCGTTCAGGGCACCGAGTGCAGAAAGACGAACCACCGGTACTTTGTCGCCAGGGAACTGATAAGCCTTCAACAGTTCACGCACTTCCAGTTCAACCAGATCCAGCAGCTCGGGATCGTCCACCGCATCGCACTTGTTCAAAGCCACAACGATATAGGGCACGCCCACTTGGCGAGCCAACAGCACGTGCTCGCGCGTCTGCGGCATGGGGCCGTCCGTGGCAGCTACAACCAAGATCGCCCCATCCATCTGCGCCGCGCCCGTGATCATGTTCTTGATGTAGTCAGCGTGGCCCGGGCAATCCACGTGCGCGTAGTGCCGGTTCGCCGTCTCGTACTCGACGTGCGCCGTGGCGATTGTGATTCCGCGCGCTTTTTCTTCCGGCGCGTTATCAATCGAATCAAACGACCGGAACAGAATCTTGGGGTTGTGCTTGGACAACACCTTGGTGATGGCCGCCGTCAACGTGGTCTTGCCATGGTCAATGTGACCAATCGTGCCTACGTTGCAGTGCGGCTTATTACGTTCAAATTTTTCTTTCGCCATTTTGCTTTTAGCTCCTAGCTTTTAGCTGCTAGCTCAACCCTTGTCATTCCGAGCCGTCTTATCTCTTCGGCCCCTGCGACTTGCCAATGATTTCGTCGGCCACGCTACGCGGCACTTCTTCATACCGCGCGAAGTGCATTGAGTATTCGGCGCGCCCCTGCGTGCTCGAACGCATATGGGTCGCATAACCAAACATTTCCGCCAGTGGAACGATTGCCTTGATCACCTGCGAGCCGGCACGATGCTCCATGCCTTCAATGCGTCCACGGCGCGAACTCAGGTCGCCCATAATCACGCCGGCGTAGTCTTCCGGAGTCACCACTTCGACCGCCATCACAGGCTCGAGCAACACCGGCGAAGCCTTGCGGGCAGCCTCTTTGAATGCCATAGAACCGGCAATCTTGAATGCCATTTCGTTGGAATCGACGTCGTGGTAGCTGCCGTCGTAGAGAATGGCTTTGACATCGACCATCTCGTAACCGGCCAGGACGCCGCCTTCCATGGCTTCCTTGATGCCTTGATCGATGGGCTTAATGAATTCCTTCGGGACCGAGCCGCCGATGACCTCGTTCACAAATTCGTAGCCCTTGCCCGGCTCGTTCGGCTCAATGCGAATCTTGGCGTGACCGTACTGACCGCGGCCACCGGTCTGACGAATGTATTTGCCCTCGGCTTCGGATTTCTTGCGGATGGTCTCGCGATAGGCTACCTGCGGCTTGCCAACGTTGGCTTCGACTTTGTACTCGCGCATCATGCGGTCAATGATGATTTCGAGGTGCAGTTCGCCCATGCCGCTGATGATGGTTTGTCCGCTGTCGGGGTCGGTGTGAACCTTAAAGGTGGGATCTTCCTGGGCCAGCTTGGAGAGCGCCATACCCATTTTTTCCTGGTCGGCTTTGGTCTTGGGCTCGACCGCCACCGAGATCACCGGAACCGCGAAGGTAATAGATTCCAGAGCAATGGGATGGGTTTCGTCGCAGATGGTGTCACCGGTAGAGACGTTCTTCAATCCCACCGCGGCACAAATATCACCTGCCAGAATCTCATTGATGTCTTCACGCTTGTTGGCGTGCATCTTAAGCAAACGGCCAATGCGCTCGGTCCGTCCGCGACCGCTACTCAGCACTGAGTCTCCGGACTTGACTTGCCCGGAGTAAACGCGGATGAAAGTCAGCTGTCCGACAAACGGGTCGGCCATGATCTTGAAGGCCAGAGCAGAGAAAGGTTCGCTGTCGGCCGGCTTACGAGTGATCACTTCACCGTTGTCAGGATTGATGCCTTTGACCTCACCGGCATCGAGCGGGGAAGGCAGATAGTCCACAACTGCGTCGAGCAGAGGTTGCACGCCTTTGTTCTTGAATGCGGTTCCGACAACCACCGGAAACACCTTGAGAGCGATGGTGGACTTGCGTAATGAGGCGCGCAATTCGGCGGGCGAAATGGTTTCGCCTTCCAGAAACTTGTGCAGCATTTCATCGTCGTTTTCAGCGACAGCTTCGACCAATTGAGTGTGAAAGGCGTCGGCTTTCTTCTGCAGTTCGGCAGGGATGGGGCCGGAAATGTATTCAGCGCCGATGGTGTCGTCCTGCCAAATAATGGACTTCATCTCGATAAGGTCGACAACGCCTTTGAACTTGTCTTCCTGACCGATGGGAATCTGGATGGCCACGGGTTTGGCGTTGAGGCGCTTGCGAAGAGTGTCGACGGCATGCTCAAAATCAGCACCCATCTTGTCGATCTTATTGATGAAACAAATGCGGGGAACACCGTACTTGTCGGCCTGGCGCCAGACTTTCTCCGATTGCGGCTGCACGCCGTGAACGGCGTCAAACACGGCGACAGCTCCGTCGAGCACGCGTAGCGAGCGCTCGACTTCAGCCGTGAAATCGACGTGGCCAGGAGTGTCAATAATATTGATGCGAATGTCGCGCCAGGTGCAGGTAGTGGCGGCGGAAGTGATGGTGATGCCGCGTTCCTGCTCCTGCTCCATCCAGTCCATGGTGGCAGTGCCTTCGTGGACCTCTCCGATGCGATGCGTCTTCCCCGTATAGAAAAGAATGCGCTCGGTCGTAGTGGTCTTGCCGGCATCGATGTGGGCCATGATGCCGATGTTTCTGCACCGCTCTAATGGAACTGTTCTGGACACAGCTTTCTTTCTCTCTTCTTTTCGTAACTCTTGCTCGTTGGCGACTGAACCGGTCAAATCCTTATCTCTCTTTGCGTCTCGCTCTTACCACCGGTAATGTGCGAAAGCCTTGTTGGCTTCGGCCATGCGGTGGACATCTTCTTTCTTCTTGATGGCGGCGCCGCGGTTATTGGCGGCGTCCAACAATTCGTTGCTCAACTTGTCGATCATGCCTTTTTCGCCGCGTCCGCGGGAGTAGGTGATCAGCCAGCGGATGGCCAGCGAGGTGCGGCGGTCCGCGTTGACTTCGACCGGCACCTGGTAGTTGGCGCCACCTACGCGGCGGGTCTTAACTTCCAGCAGGGGCTTGACGTTCTCGACCGCCTTCTTGAAGAGCTTGAGGGCGTCGTCGCCGCCTCCTTTTTCCTGAAGGCGGGTCATGGAGGAATAGACAATCCTCTCCGCCGTGCTCTTCTTACCGCCCCACATCATGGAGTTGACAAACTTGGTCACCAGGTCGGATCCGTAAACCGGATCGGCCTCAACCCCGCGTTTCGCGATATGTCCTTTTCGAGGCATTCAGCTTTTAGCTCCTAGCTTCTGGCTCCTCGCCTGAACCTTGACCAGCGACTAACGGCCAACGACTGGCTTACGCTTTCGGTCGCTTGGCCCCGTACTTCGATCGGCTCTGCTTACGGCCGGCCACACCCACGGCGTCCAATGTGCCGCGAATCACGTGATAACGTACTCCCGGAAGATCCTTCACCCGGCCTCCGCGAATGAGCACGATCGAGTGCTCCTGCAGATTATGGCCAACGCCGGGGATGTAAGTCGTGACTTCGATTCCGTTGGTCAGCCGCACGCGGGCGACTTTACGCAGCGCCGAATTCGGTTTCTTGGGCGTTTGCGTATACACGCGGGTGCAGACGCCGCGCTTCTGCGGACATCCCTGCAACGCCGGACTGGCCGTCTTGTAACGCGGCCGTTTGCGGCCAGCTCGCACCAATTGATTGAAGGTCGGCACTCTCGCAACTCCTTAAGCCGCGCAACACGGCCACACACCCCTGGGGGCGCGCAGCAAAACCCGCGCAGCTTCAACTGTTCCCTGATTCAGGGTCTGGATGGCGGTGGGCCAGCCATGCTTCCGTCGCGCCTAAGCGAACGGAGGATCACAAATTCGGTCTAACGCTGCCGACGGTGGCGCCAAGCCTAAGCAGGAGGCACTCCGTTTCGTCAGCATCGCTCTGCATAGCCTTCCAACGGAGGAAGTACGCACAGAGCGCTTCAGCGAGGGCATCTTCGAACAAAATCCGAAGACGTGTATCGTAACGGCTCGACTGCCTTCATGCGGAGTGTGCGGCATACCAATCGCATGCCGTGAAACCCACCGCGTACAGGAAAGCCAGGATGACTCGCGGAACCTTATAAATATAGCAACTGACTTCACACATCGTCAACCGGGTTGTGGCGCATCCCAACAAGAGCGCCTTCTTGCAGGATTGCTGAAAACGTAGACTGCCTCTACACTGGAAATTTCCCAGTACAACGTGGGCTCGCACCGTGAACCGCCTGTAGAGCGGGGAGGATGAATGGTTAGGTTAGGTCAGGTGGGTTGTGCCATAACCGTGGTTTGCTTGCTGATTGCAAGCCAGGCCGGCTGCAGCAGCGGCAAAGCTGTCAATGCGACCGCTTTTGCCGTGCCCACAAGCATTTCGCTGCTTCCTCAGAATAGTATCTCCATGGAACTGGGAACCAACCAGCAGTTCATCGCAACTCCGCAGGACTCAAAGAAGACCCCTATTACCGAACCTGTCTTCTACCAGTCGAGCAACAGCGCGGTGGTAACTGTGGCGGTGAATGGTTTGGTATGCGCGGGCACCTGGGACTCTCTCAGTGTTCCACAAGTCTGTACACCCGGACCAGTTGGATTCGCTGACATTACCGCCACCGCGCAGGGCGTGAGCAGTCCGTCGACCCGGGTGTACGTTCATCAGCATATTGACAGTGTCGTAATCAAACCGGTGCCGCCGGGGCCGTCGAATAGCTGTCTGTCAGTTAGTCAAGCGGCGACGTACCAAGCCACGGCATTCAGCCGCGGTGTCGACATTACCGCGACCGCCGGACAATTCAACTGGCAGATGTTGAACCTGGGGGTGGCAAGCCTGAGCACGACGGCAAACGGGCTAAGTAACTTCGTCAATGGCCAGTCGCTGAATCAGGTCCAGGTGACGGCACTGGTACCTGGCCTCACCCCGCTGTTCGCGGCCGTCGGTAACAGCCGCAGCGTGCCCTTCAGTTTCACCACCTGTCTGGTTCAGTCGATCCAGTTGACGGTTACTGGGTCCTCTGCCACGTCGAAAACCATTACCCCAACGGTGGTGGACTCGCTGGGCACAACCATCACCGGAGTACCGCTTACCTGGAGTTCTTCGGAATCCGCGTCCGTGACCGCGACCAACGGACTGGCGAGCGCGGTAACCGGCGGGGGCGGAGCCACAATTATTGCATCCTGTACTCCACCCACGTGCAATATTGGCCTGCTGCCCTCACAGCCAATATTCCCTGAGAACGTGGTTACGATGGTGGCGCAACCCAGCACGTCGCCCACCGGCACCGTGTACGTTTCCAGCTCGGGGTGTGGAACGATCGACGACTGTGTCAGTACCGTGGTTCCGCTCGCAACCCCGGCGAACACGCTGGGAAGTTCGATAATTCTGCCGACGACGCCAAACTCGCTTGTGTTTGATCGGAAGGCAGCGAAGATTTACGCAGGGACCAATTCTGGGCTGCTTGGAAGCAAAGGGCTGGCGGTGATCGACGCGGCCAGCGGCACCGTAAATCAATTCACCGTAGCGCCAGGCAAGGTGCTCGCAGTCTCTCCTGACGCCACCAAGGTGGTGGTTTCCGACACCACCGACTCACCCAATCAGGTCGCCGTGCTTGATACAAGCAACAACACTCTGGCCGTGTTTCGGATTGCCGGCGCTACCGCAGCCGACTTCTCACCGGACAGTTTAAAGGCATTCATCCTGGCAGGAAGTACACTCTACATATATTCCAAACTGGATGCGCTGCAGTCACAGCCGCTCACCGCACCCGCGAATGATGTCACATTTCTGGCAGAAGGGGCATTTGCTTATGTGGCAGGCGGGGATCCGGCGGGAATCACGGTGAAGAGAACGTGCGACAACGGCCAGGCAGATAAGGTCACTGTCCCTGGGTCGCCCGTTCCAACGTTCTTGAAGACACTACCCGGCCAGGCCTCGCTGCTCAACGCCGACCCTAAGAATCACCCGGATCCGCCTGACGCCTTTCACATTATTAGTCTGGCGCCGCCTCTGATCTCCATCATCAGCGCACACCCTCCGGCGCAAGCTTTCTGGACGGGGTGCACTCCGACGGTGGTGAACGATGACCCCATACCGGTGTCGTTCGATCTGGGCCGCGGCAACTTCGTCGCTTCACAGTTGATCCTTTCTCAAGACGGTTCGACAGCGTATATCGTGACGCCCAATTTCAACAGTATCCTTGTGTTTAACATTGGGGCCCTGACTTCCTCGGCCATTCCGCTAGCCGGCAATGGCATTCCCCTGCACGCTTCGCTGACCCCCGATGGCACTCAACTCTATGTGGGAAGCAGCGACGGGACACTTCACATTCTGCAGACCGACACCGGCACCGACGTGCAGCAAATCACCTTCCCGCAAGGTTTGTGCCAAAATTCCGCTGGCCAGCCTTTCCCTGGAGTGCAATGCAATCCCGACTTTGTAGAGGTGAAGCCGTAAGACGGCCGTCGGACTTTGCGGACTCAGCCCATGACCGACCATTAAAGACCTACGACGCGTTTCTCCAGTTCCTTACCGACGCTATCGAGAACCCCATTGATGAATTGCACTGATTCAGGACTGGAAAACTTGCGCGCGATTTCCAGGGCCTCGTTGATGACCACTGCTCGCGGCGTGTCAGGGAAGCCGATAAGCTCCGCCACCGCGGAGCGGAGGAGGTTGCGATCAACGGCGGCCATGCGGTCCATGCGCCAGTGCTCGGCGTGGCGCTCGATAAGGCCGTCAATTTCGGTGGCATGGTCGGTGGCCACACGAAAGAGATCCTCGGCGAAGCCGCGTACTTCACCTTGTGCCGTCTCATGCTCACTCCAAAAGGTGCGGCGGACCTCGTCGGGCGGCTGCTTGCCCATGTCGGACTGAAAGAGCATTTGCATGACCAGTTCGCGGGATTTTCGGCGGGTACCCATGGCGGTCGTTGGTCGTTCGTCGTTGGTCGTCGGCCAATGGCCGTCTCTTACAAATCAGTTTACAGTTTTCGCTATTTTTGGGGCGGCCATGCTTAACGCTTTGACTTGGTCCTCACGGCACGACCGGGCTTTCGTTTGTTGGTTTGGCCTTTCCGAACGACCAACGACGAACGACCAACGACCGCCTTCTTCAGATTCGCCATCTCTACCGCGGAAAGTGCCGCTTCGAGACCCTTATTGCCCATTTTGAGACCGGCGCGGTCGATGGCCTGTTCGAGAGTTTCGCAAGTGAGGACGCCGAAGGCGTGGGGGACGCCGGTCTCTTGCGCTGACTGTCCGATGCCGCGGGTCACTTCGTTGACGATGACATCGTAGTGGGCAGTGTCTCCGCGGAGCAGGCAGCCTAGGCAGATGATGGCATCGCAGTTTCCGGTTTCAGCGAGAGTGCGGGCAGCGGAGGGAATTTCAAAAGAGCCGGGAACGCGGACGATGCTGATGTCCTTCTCCCGGGCACCCGAACGGAGCAGCCCGTCATAGGCGCTCCGCAGCAACCTTTCAGTGATGAACTCATTGAACCGGGACACAACGATGGAGAAGCGGAAGCCGGCCGCATTCAATTTCCCCGCGACCGCCTTCTTCCGGAGTTTCTCTTCGACGATTTTCTCGGTGTCTCTGTGACTCTGTGGTGAGATGTTTTTCATCCGTGAAATCCGGCGACCAAGACGCTACTTGCCCTTGAACTGCGGCGCACGCTTCTCCAGAAACGCCGCAGTGCCTTCTTTCTTGTCTTCCGACGAGCAGGCAACGCTGAACAGAACCGCTTCGAGATAGAGCGCGTCCGACAAGGGCATATCGAAACCGCGGTTCACTGCTTCCATCGAATACTGTACAGCCAGGGGCGAATTAGCAACGATTTTCGCCGCGATGGCCTCAGCGCGGGGAATCAACTCGGCAACCGGGACCACTTCATTCACCAACCCGATGCGATAAGCCTCCTGAGCCGTGATCATTTCACCGGACAGAATGAGTTGCATCGCCCGCCCCTTGCCCACCAGACGAGGCAGACGCTGAGTGCCTCCATAGCCGGGGATGATTCCGAGTTTCACCTCTGGTTGCCCGAGCTTGGCATTTTCGCCGGCCAGTCGCATAGTGCAGGCCATGGCGATTTCGCATCCGCCGCCCAGGGCGAAGCCGTTGATGCAGGCGATTACAGGCTTGCCCAGGCTCTCGATCAGATCGAGAACTGACTGTCCGCGGTGCGTATATTCCTTGCCGCCGACGGCATCTTGCTTGGCCAACTCGCCGATGTCGGCTCCGGCGATGAAAGCTTTCTCGCCCGAACCGGTCAGGATCACGACGCGAACGCTGGCATCATTTTTGGCGTCGGTGAAGGCGGCACGGAGTTCTTCCATGGTGGCCATGTTGAGCGCATTGAGGACTTTGGGCCGGTTGACGGTGACGTAGGCGATTGAGTTTTTCTTTTCGAAGAGAATGTTTTCGTAGTTCATAGAATTCACTTAGCCGCAGGTTAACGCAGAACCACGCAGATTAATCCGACTGATAAACCTGCTATAATTGTATAGCACGAGGTGATTCCATGCTAGCCATCCGTCTTCCAGAGAAAATCGAAAAACGGCTCGATCGATTAGCGAAGCGCACCGGCCGCACCAAGACCTACTATGCACGCGAAGCTATCCTACAACACCTGGATGAGCTGGAGGATATATACATCGCTGAAAGACGACTAGAGGCGGTGCGATCGGGACGCAGCAAGCCAGTCCCCATCGAAAAGGCGATGCGGCGTTATGGCATGGCGGATTGAAATCGACCCCGCAGCTCAGCGTGAGCTTGACAAGCTGGACCGATCAGTGGCCCGCCGCATCCTTAAATTCCTCTATCAGCGATTAGGCCAGCTCGACGATCCACGAAAAGTTGGCGAAAGACTCCAGGGAACTTTGAGCGAGTTCTGGAGATATCGCGTGGGCGATTACCGTCTGATCTGCTCCCTGGAAAACGAGCGCCTGGTGGTGTTGGTTCTTCGCATCGGGCATCGCAGAGAAGTTTACAGGCGCTGAGGCTTTACGCCATCAAACCGATTGATTGAAGGCTTGTTTTAGTTCGCTACGACTCAAGTCACATCCATAACATTTCCATGGATAGTTCACTCTCGGCAGCAGCGCGATCAACCCTCCCGAAAACTTGGCACTGCACCTCGGACAATCCAAGTTATACAACCAAATATGGGTCACCAAGAAGACTGCAAGAAGAGCCGCGACAAGCCAAGGGGCGTGGACGGAGACATTAGTTCCCCGAAATATCCGAGGAAGCACGAATGCTAAGAACAGCGCCCCGATTTGCAGTCGCTCAAGCGACTTAAACTTGACCCAGAATTTCCGATACTTAGCTCGCTCTTCTGGCGTGAGGTCGTCCATCTGCGGCTGACTCTACAGCTTATTCGGTTTCGGATTGGCCGGGTCTGTCCAATCGTAAAACCCTTTGCCCGTTTTCTTTCCGTACCAGCCCGCCATGACCAATCTCTTCAGCAGTGGCGGTGAGGCGAAGCGGCGTTCTTTGAACTCGTCGTACATCACCTGGGTGATGTAGTAGGTGGTTTCGAGGCCGACAAAATCCAGCAAGGTGAACGGGCCCATGGGATAGCCGCAGCCCAGCTTCATGGCGTTGTCGATGTCCTCAATGGAGCCGACACCCTCTTCATAGGCCCGAATGGCGTCGAGCATATAAGGCACCAACAGGCGGTTGACGATGAACCCCGTCTTATCGCTGGTACGGACTGGGACCTTGCCAAGCTGCTTGCCAAACTCGTAAGCGGTTTCGTAGACGTCAGGAGTGGTGGCGATGGTCTTCACTACTTCGACCAACTTCATCAGCGGCACAGGGTTAAAGAAGTGCAGTCCGATGAAACGTTCGGGCCGCTTGGTCGCCGACATCAGTTCGGTCACAGAGATGGAAGAAGTGTTGGTCGCGAAGATAGCGTCTTTCTTGGCGATGCCGTCAAGAGCGGTGTACATCTTTCTCTTCTCGGCGATGTTTTCGATGACCGCTTCGACCACGATGTCGCAGCCAGCGAGGTCTTGCATGTTGGTCGTGCCCTTGAGGCGGGCGCGCACTACCTGTGGCGTTTCCTTCAGCGTGCCTTTTTCGGCAAACTTGGCCAGCGACTTCTCGATGGCGGCGAAGCCCTTATCGAGAAACTTCTGCTCGACCTCGAGAACGGTGACGTCGAAGCCGGCAGTTGCCGAGACCTGGGCGATACCCGAGCCCATCAAGCCACAGCCGAGGACTCCAACTTTTTTTATTTCCATAAATGATTCCCTTTTCGCCGCAGATTAACGCGGATCAACGCAGATAGAACTTAATTCAAACTCTCCACGATCATCGCTATTCCCTGCCCGCCGCCGATGCAGGCGGTCGCCAGGCCGTATTTCTTTTTGCGGCGGTGCAGTTCGTATAGCAAGGTAATCACCAAACGAGTACCGGTCGCGCCCAACGGATGTCCCAAGGCAATCGCACCACCGTTCACATTGACTCGGTTGCGATCGAGGCCGAGCTCCTTTTCGACGGCGAGATACTGAGCGGCAAAGGCTTCGTTGACTTCGATCAGGTCAATGTAATCAAGAGTGAGTCCGGCTTTTTGCAGAGCGATTTTCGTTGCCGGCACCGGACCGCGGCCCATGAGTTTCGGCTCTACGCCTGCGATCCCCCAGCTGACAATGCGGCCCATGGGTTTGACACCACGTTTCGTGGCTTCTTCGAGCGACATGACAGTGACTGCCGCGGCGCCATCTACGATGCCACTCGCGTTTCCGGCCGTCACCGTGCCGTTCTTGCCGAATGCCGGTTTCAGTTTGGCTAGGCCTTCCATGGTGGTCTGGGGACGGCGATGATCATCTTCGGTCAGGGTTTCACCGGTGGACTCGCCCTTGTGATTCTTGAGCGGCACCGGGACTAATTCTTCCTGCAGGCGGTGCTCTTTGTAGGCAGCGTCGGCAGCCTGCTGCGAACGTAACGCAAACTCATCCTGCGCCTGGCGAGAGATACCCTGTTGCTCGCCGTAGAGCTCGGCGGTGTTCGCCATGTACGATCCGCAGAAGGTGTCGAGCAGGGCCACCATAAGAGAGTCTTCGAGCTTGCCACCGGGAGCCAGTGAGAAGCCGTCTCGCCCGCGAATGGAGAAAGGAGCTTGCGACATGGCTTCCATGCCCCCGGCAAGAACGACACTAGCTTCTCCGAGTTGGATCATCTGTGCGGCATTGACGATAGCCTGCATGCCAGACCCGCAGAGGCGATTCACGGTAAGGGCTGGAGTTTCAATTGGCAGGCCGGCGCGAAGGCCGACGTGACGGGCTCCGTAGAGAGCGTCGCCAGAAGTCTGTTGCGCATTGCCGAAGACGGCGTGATCGAAGTCTTTGGGATCAAGCCCGGCGCGCTCGATGGCGCCTTTGGCGGCGATCGCACCCAACTCCTGGGCAGTGAATTCCTTCAACTTGCCGCAATAACGGCCAAAGGGCGTACGCGCCCCGCTAACGATGGCGATGTCTCCTGGTTTGAGCATGACTGAGGTGATGACTTCCTGGGATTAGAAAATCTGTGAATCCTGGAACTTTGCAGTGTAACAGCGTGAGGACGGATTGTGCCACCGGCGGCGACAGTAATGCGCCGAGAAACTCGGCACAGAATCAGTTGTCACTTCTTAGATTTAGATCATCAGGCGGTCGCTGCGGCGGCCACAGAAGCAGCAAGGACAACGACTTTACCCACACCCTGAGCAATCGAAAGGTGAACTGCTTGCTCGGCACGATTCACGACTTCGGTGACAATATCCACCGGATCGTACTCGGCGCGGACTACCGCTTCGGCCAGTCCGGCGTTGAAGCGGACGGGATCGTCCTTCTCCGGCAGTTTGATTTGGGCCACCAGACGTTGCAGTTTTTCTGCCGCCAGGATGCCCTCTTTTTCGGTGGTCTCGCCCAGCACGATGGCAATGCTGGTGGCCTCATAACGGAAGGCCAGATCGTTTTGGCGGATATTGGCTGCAAATAGTTGACCGATCTGCTGCATCAAAGCCTCGATCGCGGCTTCGCCGAATTCCTTAAGCATGGCGGCCTTCTCTCCGAATTGCAGCAGCAGAATCGAAAGCGACGTGCTCTGCTGCGTGTTGCGGCGAGTTTCCGCCATCAGGAGGTCGAGGTAGGATGCGCGCTTGAGCAGCCCGGAACGTTCGTCGGTGACCGACAGGCTCTTAACCAGACGGCGCAGCCCGGCATTGTTCAGGGCGATCAAGATTTGATCACAGATGGTCTTGAGCACCAATACGTCGTTGGGACTCCAGACGTAAGCAGTATTTTGCGCCAGAAGCAGGACTCCGGCGTGTTCGGTCCCATCCGCCAATGGGAGAATCAGCAGTGAAGCCATTCCCAGTTGATCGCAGTTCTCCCTGACGTCAGCCAATTCGGGCGACGAGTAGACGTTGGTGACCGCGAGCATGCTGCCGTGGTGAATGACCGCCTCATGCGCTGTAGAAACCACTTTCTCTAGCGACCCGGCGTCGGCAGGCTCAGTACCTGGACCGCAGAACTCTTTTGTGCTGGTAGGACGCTGCCCTGCCTTCCGCATGGCAACCACGCATCGGCCCACCTTCCATTGTGCTCCGATTTCATTGGCCGCCGTAGACATTACCGCCTCGGCATTGCTCTGACGGTAAAGCTTGCGTGTGATGTCCGCCACCCGGGCAAAGCCACTGACATCCGTTGCCGAGGACTGTGGCGCCGGCGCCGAAGGAGGCGTCGGAACTGAGGCTGCCGGCGGAGACGCAACCACCGGCGGTTCAGCGCCAGGATAGTGCGGAATCAAGCCCACTGAGAGATAAAGCTGCTGTAGCGCCGGATTACGTTCCTCCTCATGAGGAAAGAGTTGCTGAATACGCTGCAAACGCTCGAGGGCCTTAGCACGCATGCCGTATTGCACCAGGATTTCCGCCTGCAGCATCAGGTCCTGCAATGCGGCGGCGCCTAGAAGCTTCTCCTCCGCGCGAGCCGACGTCGCGGTCGAATCCGCGATGCTGGAAAAGCGTGAAGCAATTACTTTGAAGCGGTTTTCGTCAATCTTGCCGCGCAGCATCTCCAGGCGCTTATTGTGGCCGGGTTCGTAGGCATCGATTTCAGCGGCACGATCGAGCGACTCGGCCGCCTTGTCGTATTTGCCCATGCTGCAATGCAGATCGAACAGCTTGAGCAGGGTCTGGCAGTAGTCGGTCTCGCGGTTGGAGGAGTTGAACTGCTCGCTCATGAACTCGAGCATGTCCGCAGAAGGCCGGTGGGCCGCCACAATTTCCTGCATCAAGGTGAGAAAGGCCCGACGATCTCCCTTGCGGCGCTGGTATTGCTCCAGCTTTCGCGCCAGGGAAACCGCGTCGGCATCCTGGTTGCTATCGATCAGCAAGCCGATAAGTTTGGCCACGTCCTGGGTACGGGATGGATTTTCTTCAAACAGCAGCCAGATGACCGGCTCGGCATCACTTAAGCGATTCGCGGCCAGCAGGGCTTTGCCATAGGTGTCGCGAATGTCTTGCGGAGCAGAACCCGCATTGACCAGCGGTTCGAGAACGAAGATAGCGGCTCCAACCTGTCCCTGTTCTACCAGGCCTCTGCTGTAGGCAAGAGCAATCTGAGGGTCGGTGGGATCTTCGGCGTAGGCGCGTTCAATCCAGGGTGCGCTGTTGCCGCCGGAGGCGCGTGTCATTTCTGAAATCTTGAGGAAGGCGGCCGCTGCTCCCTTGCCATCACCGAGTTCGGAGGACAGTTCTCCCAGGTGGATCAGATTCTTCTCGCTGGGATCAAGCTTGAGGATCCGTTGCAACACCGAGAGCGATTCCTGCTTGCGGCCCTGTTTGTTCAATTCGTCGAAGGCGTTTTCATAGGTTTCAAGCGCGAGCTTGCGGTTGTTGTTCTCGAGCAGTTCTCCAAAGCGGACTTTCTGCTCCCAGGTCGGATTTACAAAGCGCGCGAGCTTTTTGTATGTGAGGCTGGCGCGGGTCGCGTCACCGGCCTGGATCTGGCGTTCGAACATCGCCCCGAGGAGCGTCACCGCCTGGGGAATCTGTTGAAGGGAAAGGCTGAGATCGGCAGCCATCTGGCAGATGCTGTCGTTGGTCGGGTCAGCGGTCAGGATCTGCCGGTACTCTTCCAGGGCGGCCTCGGTCTTTCCCTTTTGCAGAAGCTTTTCGGCACGCTCCACGCGTTTGTTGATTTCGGCCCGGTCGATTCGCTTGACGGTATCTGACATGAGAGCAGGAAGTGCGCAGATTGACCCACAGAAATTCTAGGAGGGGGTACGGTGGGCGGCAATGAAGTAAGCCTGGGTACGATTACGAAAGTCACCCAGGCAATTAAGTCTTTAGCAACACAGCACGTTCTGGGACTGTGGTTGGAGAAGCGGGAACTTTCTGGTATACGTGCCGGGATGCCCCAGGCCCTACCACCACGTGATCCGGAGCATGGCCTCCAGCACCAGTTAACAGCCGGCCAGATGGCAATGGTTGCGGTGGGAGGATCGATCGGTACAGGACTGCTGCTGGGCTCCGCTGCGGCGATCGAAGTGGCCGGACCAAGCGTGATCTTGAGTTTCCTGCTTGCCGGCTTCATCAACTGGACCGTAACCATGGCACTGGGAGAACTTTCCAGCATGCACCCGGCGGCGGGGTCATTTGGTGTTTACGCCGACCTCTATCTCAACCAGTGGGCGGGCTTCGTCTCGCGCGCCGGATACTGGGCGGCAATCTGCCTATCGGTAGGAGCAAGCCTGGTGGCCTCGGCGACCTATATGCGGTATTGGTTTCCGGCGGTCCCTCCGTTGTTTTGGGTGGCGCTATTTTCCCTGCTTTTAGGGCTGGTCAATCTGCGGAGCGTGCATGAATACGGGCTGTTTGAGTACTGGTTCTCGATGGTGAAACTCGCCACCATGCTGGCGTTCATCGCCATTGGCGGAACGCTGTTGTTGAGCGGCCACGTGCCTCCGCAATACACAACTCACGGCGGCTTTTTTCCCAACGGCCCGGTGGCGTCGTTACTGGCTCTGACGTTTGCTTTATATACGTTCGGCGGAGTGGAGATTGTAGCCATTACCACCGGCGAATCCCGTGGCGTCGCGGAGATTCCGCGAGCGGTCTTTTACACCTTCGCGGTGCTGACCGTGGTTTACCTGGGGGCGGTGATAGTGCTGGCAGGAGTGATGCCATGGGACCATGTAGGCGTCTCCGAGAGTCCGTTTGTCACAGTATTTCGCATGGTCAAAATCCCCGCAGCCAGCGCTTTGATGAACTTCGTCATTCTGACAGCGGCGCTTTCCGGAGCGAATGCAAATCTGTACGCGGGCTCGCGCCTGTTGTTTTCCCTGGCGCGGGATGGATGGGCGCCGGCGAAATTGGGCCAGTTGAATGCAGCGGGGTCTCCGAAGCTAGCGCTGCTGGCTTCTTCCTACGGGATTGTGGTGGCCCTGGTCGCAGAAACTTGGGCGCCGAAGAACGCGTTTGTATACATTCTGAGCGCAGCTCTATTCGGGTTGATGCTGTCGTGGCTGACATCGCTGGCGGCACATGTTTCGTTCCGGCGAGGGGCATCGGAGGAAGAGTTGCGATCTCTGCCTATGCGATCCCGGCTCGGCATGTGGGGCTCGGTTGTGGGATTCACACTAGTGACGGCGGCAATCCTGCGCACCTGGTGGGATTCGCGCGTCAACCTGATAAGCGGAGTGGCGTATCTGGCGCTCTTCTCCGTGGCTTACGCGATGATGAGAAAGGTGCGGAGACCAAGTACAATACTTCCGTGACCGACCATCTCCTTCAGTATCGCCCTGAGTTCCCTATCCTGGAACGGACCACTTACCTCATCAGCAATTCTCTAGGCGCCATGCCGCGCGGCGTCTACGACGCGATGAAGGGCTACGCCGACACCTGGGCGATGCGCGGAGTGCGCGCCTGGGAGGAGCGCTGGTGGATGCTGGCGGCAGAAGTTGGCGACGAGATTGGCGTGCTGATGAACGCGCCCAAGGGATCGGTTTCCACCCATCAGAATGTCACGACCTGCCAGGCGGTGGTGGCGTCCTGCTTCGACTTCTCCGGCAAACGCAACAAGGTCGTGTACAGCGACATGAACTTTCCCTCGGTGATGTATTTCTGGGAGGCGCAGCAGTCGCGGGGCGCCCGTGTCCACATGGTGAAGACCGATGATGGCATCACGGTTCCGCTGCAAAGGCTGCTGGACGCCATCGATGAAACTACGCTGCTGGTGCCGATTTCGCATGTGATCTTCCGCAGCGCTTTCATCCAGGATGCGCGGGCCATCATCGAGAAGGCACACAAGGTGGGTGCGCTGGTGGTGCTGGATACTTTCCAGTCGCTCGGAACCGTGCCAGTGGACGTACAGGCGCTCAATACGGACTTCGCCTGCGGTGGGGTGCTGAAGTGGCTCTGCGGCGGACCCGGCGTAGGCTATCTGTATGTGCGGCCGGATTTAGGGAACAAGCTCGAGCCGAAATTTACCGGCTGGACTGCGCATGAGAACCCATTTGCATTTGAGACGGGAGCCATTCGCTACACCGATCCACCCTACCGCTTTATGAATGGCACTCCGCACGTTCCGGCGCTCGAAGCGGCGCGGCCCGGGCTGAAGATTATTGCTGAAGCGGGTATCGAACGCATTCGAGAGAAGTCAAAGCGCCAGACCGGGAGGCTTATTGAACTGGCCAGCAAGCACGGCTGGCGGGTGAATTCTCCTCGCGACGCCGAGCAGCGCGGCGGAACGGTTTCGCTTGGGGTTCCTGATCCGCAGGACGTCTGCCGGGAGCTGATCAAGCGCGAGATCCTAGTGGATTGGCGCCCCAAAGCGGGCGTTCGCATGTCGCCGCACTTCTACAACACGGATGAAGAGCTGGAGACTGGAATCAACGCCGTGGAAGAGATCTTGAAAGAGCGGGCGGTAGAGGTGCGGTAGCGGCCTTTGTATCGAGCGTTCGCCCCCGACAGCCTTCATTACCAACGTAAGCCTTTTGTGCCCTTTCCTGCTGCCCTCGCCTTGTAATTCCCCGTAAACTCGGCCCGACGCGGTGTGCTGCGTCAGAAACTGCAATGTTTCCGCTGACGTTCATCTTCAGTTCGTCGGCCCCCTGGTTTTGGCCGGTGGTGGGGGCAGGCGCCGGAGTGTATCTCTTCTGCCACGGCTTTCAGTTGCTGCAGCGAAAGCGCGTGATCATGAATACCCCGTCCTCGAAGATTCGCAGCGCAGCCATGGGGTTGATCGAAGTCAGCGGTCTGGCGACCGGTCCTTACACGCTGCCCGCGCCCATCACCGGAGTTCCCTGCTACTACTACCGCACCATGGTTTGGCAATGGAAACAGCATGGCAAAGGTAGTTCTTGGGTGAAGGAAGCGGACGAAAGTCTGCATGTACCGTTTTACCTGGATGACGGAACGGCGCGCGTGCTGGTAAATCCGCAAGGTGCAGAACTGGACATCCATCGCGACTTCCAGGAGGAGTTCAGCCATTCGTTATTTTCCAGCAGCCTGGAGATTCCAGCTCACATTACCGGCTTCCTTACCGCTCACGGAGTCGACACCACTGCGAAGGTCAAGATCGAAGAGTATTGCATCAAGCCCAAGAACGCGCTCTTCATACTGGGAACGCTGGCCAGCAATCCCGGGATCGAAGTGAGTGCGGTCCCGGTGCGCACCTCGCGGGGGGTTGAACACGCGGCTTCATTCAGTCTGGGTTCGGTGTTGTCATTCTCTCAAACGACGACCTTGACCAGCTTTAATGGGAACACCGAGTCACAGGCATTGACCCAGAGCTCGAAGACAAAAGTCTTGGACCCGGCACAACAAGCGAAAATCGCTGATGCGCTTACCAAGGCAGGCATCACTAGTCCTGCGGCCTGGGCGGCAGCGGGAATCAACCAAACCTCAAAGGCAACGCCGGTCACGGCAACCAGCGGAGGAGCCGCAGCAGCGGTCGCGGCTGCACCCGAGCAATTTGATCTGCATCCTAAGACGGTGCTAATGAAAGGCGCGCACAGCCCGGCCTTTTTCATTTCATGGCGAAGCCAGCGCGACGTATTGCGGTCTCTTGAATGGAAGTCGGCGCTGATGATTTGGTGCGGACCGGCGCTGGCCCTGTTGTGCGTGTACATTCTCGCTGGCGAATTCGGCTGGCGCTAAAGAACAAGAAAAAGGCACAAAATGGACAACATTCTTACACTGGCGTTTCTGTTCGCAGTCATAGGTTTGACGGTTTATGTAGTCATGATTTTCAACGGCCTCATCGCTGTGAAAAACGACGTGGCCAAGGCCTGGGCAAACATCGACATTTTGCTCAAGCAACGCCATGACGAACTTCCCAACCTGGTGGAGGTCTGCAAAGGCTATATGACTCACGAGCGTGAAACGCTGGAGAGAGTCACCCAGGCGCGCAGCCAGTACCAGCAGGCGGTTTCGGTTGACCAGAAGGCGCAAGCTGAACAAGGGACTGCTTCAGCGCTACGCAGTCTTTTTGCCGTGGCCGAGAATTATCCGCAACTGAAGGCCAATGACAATTTCTTGAAGCTGCAGAACCGCATCACCGACCTGGAGAATGAGATCGCCGACCGACGGGAGTTCTATAACGACTCGGTCAACACCTTCAACGTCCGCATCCAGCAGGTGCCGGACACTTTCATCGCTGCATTTATGAATGTGCGGCCGCAACCCATGTTCAAAGTGGAAGAGGCAGACAAAGCGGAAGTGAAGCTGAGCTTTGGAGCGGCGGGATAGAAGCCTCTCTAATGAAAAGCACGAGTGAGGACACTCGCGCCTTCATCTTTTTGGAGCATCAGCCTTCTCACCTCCGTAACCGCCGTGACCTGAATTTCTCAATTAGAATTGGCCCGTGGCTGACTCCGTTCGCATCGGCATATTAGGCGACTTCGATCCGAAGTCTCCGACGCTGCCAGCTGTCGACAAATCGTTGCAGCATGCGGCGGCCAAGCTGGGCATTACGGTTGAATCCACATGGCTGGCGACGCCTTCCCTCCTTGAGCCCAACACGGAGAAAGCGCTGGAGAAGTTCGACGGGATCTGGGCCGCGCCGGGCAGTCCTTACAAGAGTTTCGACGGCATGCTGAAGGGGATCGAGTGTGCACGGCGACGGGACTGGCCTTTTCTGGGGACGTGCGGAGGCTTCCAGTACGCGCTGATCGAGTGCGCACGCAATGTGCTGGGCATTAAAGACGCAGACTCAGCGGAGAATGATTCCGGATCGAAGAACATTGTGATTTACCCGGTAGCATGCGCGGTCGCGAAGCGGGCTAAGGATGCGCCCAAGCTTTCTGGCGAGATACCTGAAATCCGCCTGCGGCCAGGATCGTATCTGCGTTCCTTCTACACCCAGGATGTCGTCACCGAGGAATTCTTCTGCAATTTTGAGGTAAATCCAGAATATGAATGGGCGGCGATGGAAGCTGGGTTTCCGGTGTCGGCGCGCGGATCCAAGGGCGAAATTCGCGCCATCGAATCGCCTAGTCATCACTTTTACATCGCGACCTTGTATCAGCCACAGCTCTCGTCCAAACCTAAGAAGCCACATCCGTTGGTGATCGCATTTGTTCAGGCGGCGGCCGACTGGGGACGAAAGAAGCTAGACGACAGCGTATTGGAGTGAACTGGATCCGGTGTCAGAGTGCGATGAGTTCGAATGCAGGATAGCTCTCAACCAACTCCCGAAAAGATTCAACTGGTGAACCCGCGGTCACCGGAAAGTAGCGCTGGACTTCCTTCTTGAAGCGATCAAGGTAGGCCTTCAGGATAGGAGGCTTATCAGCATCCGGGATGGGGCGCAAACGAAATCTCCGCCGGGCGGTTCCCTTCTTCAACGTGATTTCTCCGGCAGTTTCTGCATTACGCACCCATTGCGTGCGTCCGCGCGGAGCCACCAGAAAGCGCTTGCCGTCCATTTCCAGCAGATCGATAGGTGTGGAGTAAATTTTCCCGCTCTTGCGGCCTTTCACCTGAAGCAGGTAGGCGTGGGAAAAGCCAATACCCAGTCCAACCAGAAAACCGTAAACGCGGTTGAAAACGCGTTCCAGGGATGTGGGCGGGCGGAATACAGGGAGAGTGGACATGTAGAGTTTATTTTACGGTCGAAGGCGGCACGGTTCCACCCTGTCCTTACGCGTGCTTCACAAAGTGCAGCGAGGCTGAGTTCATGCAGTAGCGAAGACCGGTCGGCTGCGGGCCATCATCGAACACATGGCCCAGGTGAGCGTCGCATAGGGTGCAGGCGACCGCGTCACGAGGCACCCCGAGGCTGATATCCCGAGTGGTGTAGAGATTCTCCGCCGCAATTGGCGCCCAGAAACTTGGCCAGCCAGTGCCGGAATCAAACTTGGTCTCCGAGCTGAACAGTGCATTGTCGCAGCAGATGCAGCGGAACAGACCCTTTTCGTGGAGACTCCAGTACTGGCCGGTGTAGGCGATTTCCGTGTCAGCATGGCGGGTAATGTCGAAGGCAGCGGGGGTGAGCTGCTTCTGCCATTCTGCTTCGGTCTTGACCACTTTGGGGACGTGAACGATCTTTAGCCGCTGACCCAAATCAGAAAATTGAACAATCTTTACCTGTCCAGACTTATCCGCTGGCTTGGATGCGACCGCTTCGACCAGTTTCGGCCTTCGTAGCCAGCCATAGCCCAAAGTCAGCGTGGCGGCCGCGGCGGCGGCCATGAACTCACGACGGCCCAGCTTACCTTTCGATGTACCACTATCAAGAGAATCGAACATGCGTCTATCCTTTTGTCACTTGCCGGTGTAGAGATCCGGGAACTGCTGCCGAAGATGGGCAACTTTCGGCGCATCGTTGTAACGGATGTAGAGGTCGTCCGGGTGATTGGTGGCGTAATTCTGATGGTAGGCTTCGGCCGCGTAAAACGCCTTGAGCGGCACCACCTGAGTCACGATGGAATGAGAGAAGATTCTTGTCTTGTCGAGCTGGGCGATGTAGGCCTCGGCGATATGTTTTTGTTCATCGCTGCTGTAGAAAATCGACGAGCGGTATTGCGTGCCCTCGTCTGGACCCTGGCGGTTCAGTTCGGTAGGATCGTGCGCAACAGAGAAAAACACTCGCAGCAACTCACCGTAGGTAATCTGTGAGGGATCGTAAATAATCTTCACCGATTCCGCGTGACCGGTTGCTCCCGTGCTCACGATTTCGTACTGGGCGGTAAGCGACGAACCACCCGAGTAGCCTGACGTCGCGCTGACGACGCCTTTGACGTGCTGGAAAACAGCCTGAATTCCCCAAAAACAACCTCCGGCAACCACGGCCGTTTGCTGACTTGATGTCCTCGCCAAGGGCGCGTCCACCGTAGGTGCCGGGAATGCGCCGTTTTCCGCAAACGCAGATGCCCCCAACACAAGCACTAACAAAACCCGAAGATAAGAACGAAACATTGGAGTGACCTCAAGCGATCTGATAATTGTACGTACTCGATTAGAGTCTGGATGCACGGAAAAGTTTCGACGGTAAGCGATCGCGTTTTGAGTGGGTTAGACGCCCGCATTGGGGCGACAGCGGTGGACAAGGCCTCTGGGGCCTGAATAAACTGCTTGTGCCACCTTCCTACTATGCGACTAATCACTTTTGAAGACCCTGTGCGCCGCTCTCGCATTGGCGCGGTGACCGGGGATGAACGGGTCATCGATCTTAACTCCGCCTGCGCGCTGTACCTGCGTGACGTGGAAAACGAGAATGCCTTTCATCGTCTCGCGGATGCTTTGGTCCCTGCCAACATGCGCGCCCTGTTCCTGGGCGGTGACACCAGCCTGGAAGCGGCGCGAAAAGCAGTCGATTACGCCCAGCAAAGTGACGGGCTGATCGGACCTCAGGGTGAACCAATCACGTACTCGCTGGGCGAAGTTGCGCTCAAAGCTCCAATTATCCCCAAGAAGTTTTTTCATACTGCCGGCAACTTCCGTGAGCACCATGAGGAGGCCACGAAAGCCGGATTTTCGCATCCGGTGATGCCCTGGATTGTGTTCTTCCAAAATGTGGACGCCATCATCGGCCATGAAGAGCCGGTGATTTATCCCGAGCACCTCACCCAGGAACTGGATTATGAACTGGAACTGGCGGTGGTTTTGAAGCAGGGCGGGAAGCATTTCACATCGGAAGAAGCGGCCAGCCACGTCGGCGGCTATGTGATTTTCAATGACATTACGGCGCGCGATATCCAACGCCGCGAGATGAAGTCTGGGGTTTTCAGTTTTTGTAAGGGAATCGACACATTCTGTCCGCTGGGCCCGTGGATTGTGACTGCCGATGAGATCCCCAACGCGCACAATCTGGCGATGGAGCTACGGGTGAACGGCGAGTCGCGGCAGCGCTCGCACTCGAGCAAGATGTCAGTGAAGATTCCTGAGATTCTTTCGCATTATTCGCCCATGGGGTACAGCGCCGGGGATGTGGTCTCCACCGGCACGGTTTCCGGAGTCGCAGCCTTCAGCGGCGATCCCAAGGCCTGGTATCTGAAGCCGGGGGACGTGATGGAGTGTGAGATCGAAAAGATTGGAATCCTGCGGAATCCAGTCATTTCATGGGAAGAAGCGTACGGGGAGAAGCCGAAGAAAACGGCAACGCAGGAAGTAGCAAAGTAGTCCAGGAAAAGCTACCACCACAAAGGACACGAAGGGGCACAAAGGAATGCCCTCAGCGGCACCCATGGACGATCATTCCAAAATCTGGGTAAGCGAACTCAACTCCCGGCCCGAAATTCGCTCGGCCTTTTCCGGCAGGGCGATCCACTTCTACGACACTACCCTGCGCGATGGCGAGCAGACCGTGGGCGTTGTCCTTTCACCCCAGCAGAAGGTGGAAATCGCCCGCCAGCTCGACCAACTGGGGATAGACCGCATCGAGGCCGGCTTCCCCAAGGTTTCTCCGGAAGACGTCGAAGCCATTCAGCTAATGCAGAAGGCGAACATCAAGGCCGAGCTGTGGGGCTTCTCGCGGGCCGTCAAGGGCGATGTGGAAGAACTGGTTCGGCTCGGCCTAACGGCTTCCATCATCGAATCCCCTACCAGCGACATCAAGCTGAAGGCCTACGGCATTTCCCGCGACGAAGTGCTCAAGCGTGTCACCGAAGCCATCTCTTTCGCCCGGCAGAACGGCATTACTGTTGCCTATTTCGCGGTTGATGGCACGCGCACTGATCTAGCGTTCCTCAAGAGAATTTATCTGGCAGCGCTGGACGCTGGGGCGACTGAAATCGTCGTGGTGGATACGATTGGCGCCTGCGGGCCAGAAGCCGCTGGCTTCCTGGTCGCCGAAGTTTGCGGATGGGTGGGTCCAAGCGTCCCAGTCCATTGGCACGGTCACAACGACTTCGGCTTGGCGACGGCGTGTGCGGTGGCCGCAGTACCGGGCGGGCGCGACTTGGATTCAAGGAACGATCAACGGCATGGGAGAACGCGCGGGGAATGCCGACATTTGTGAAATCGCGCTCGCGCTACGCTGTCTTTATGGAGTGGAGGTTGTGTTGGACTTGACGAAGGCGCGGCAGGCATCGGCCTCCGTGAGCAAAGCCGCGGGTTACACGCTCGATGCCTGGAAGCCGCTGGTGGGAGAGAATCTTTTCATGCGCGAAAGCGGGGCGGTCGCCAGTCAGTTTCACATGCCGGAGGCGATCGAGCCGTACTCGTCAGAATTGGTCAGCGCCTGCCGTAGCATCGTGCTGGGAAAGAAAAGTGGGCTGGACAGCATTGACCTCAAGTGCAAAGAACTGGGGCTGAGCATTCAAGCGGAGCAGCGTGGCCCGGTCCTGGCGGAAGTCAAGAAGCGGGCAATCGCCAAGCGGGGATTGCTGACCGACGATGAGTTTCGGCAGTTGGTTCGCAGCTTGGTAAAGAACTGAGGCACTGAACTATGGATCGCTTAGCCATGCTGAGTGAGATTCTTTCGCAGAGTCCCAATGACGCATTCGCCCGATATGGACTGGCGATGGAGTATTCGAAGTCTGGGAACGTAGAGCAGGCAATGGAGGAGTTCGCCAAGCTTCTTACAGCTCATCCCGACTACACAGCAGGATATTTCATGGCCGCCCAGACCCTGGTAGCCGCCAACCGCAAGGACGAGGCGCGGAAGATGTTGGTGGAAGGGATCTCGTCGGCCGTGCGGACGGGAAATTCCCACGCACAATCAGAAATGACGGCCCTGCTGGATGAACTGAAGTGAAGAGCCAAGCAAGAACAACACCTTAAAACGCAAAGACCGCAAAGAAACACGCGCAGAGATCGCAAAGAAAAGGCTAGTCTTCCCTTCGCGCAACCATTCTCGACATCCCCCACTCGACCAATCCTGGAAATAGCTGGTAGAGCTTGATTACCGGGTGCATGGTCCAGGGCACGACGACTTCCCTTTTTCGCTTGATATATCCTCGCAACACCGCTTGAGCAACGCGATCCGCACTAATGCCGCGGACGGAACCTGGCCGGACCTGCTTTTGTTCGCCTCCTCGCAGCGCATTGGCACCGAAATCTGTTCGGACATAGCCCGGACACACGGTCAACACATGAATGCCGGACTGTTTCAGTTCGACTCTCGCCGCCTTGCCGAGCGCGTTCATGGCGAACTTGGTGGCGCTATAGATAGCGTGAAAGGGTAACGGGACATGCCCGGCAACACTGGAGATATTGATGATCGCGCCTCCGCCCTGCTGCTTCATCACCGGAATCACGGCCTGCATGGCCTGGAGCGCACCAAAGAAGTTGGTATCAAAAGTTTCGCGATACGCGGCGGGATCGGCTCGGGAGACGGAATCGAGCAGACCATGACCCGCATTGTTCACCCAGATATCGATACGTTGAAAATGATGCAGCGCCAAACCCAGCACGCGGTCAATTTCCTCGCGGTTGCGCACATCGCAGGAAAGCGCCAGCGTACGGTCGCCGTGTCCGATACGTTGGCGGGCGCTTTCGGCACGCGCGGCATCACGCGACAACACCACTACACGGGCTCCTTCATCGGCAAATAGTTTGGCGATGGCTTCGCCGATGCCCATCGAAGAACCAGTGACCACCACGACTTTCCCAGGTAATGTCATGTGGTGTTCTTATGCCTTCCGCCGGAGCGAGTCAAGAGCGCTTAACACCCTGGGGGTAGCAGGGAACGTCCGCTGCGTCTGGCGTACAATCCAGGGCATGTCCGAGCCCAGGTTGCGGGTCATCTCCGGAGGCTGCGCTTGAGCGTTGTTGCCGCTGTTTCCGCTGGATGCCGTTCTGCTTCCAGGAGCGCCCCTGCCTCTGCATGTCTTTGAACCGCGCTACAAGGAGATGATTGGAGAGTGCCTGGAGCGAAAGCAGCCGTTCGGAGTTCTGCGGGCCAAAGAGGGGGAAGTCGCCGAGATTGGCTGCACTGCGGAAATCCTCAGTGTGGCCAAGACATATGACGACGGGAGAATGGACATCATCGCCCAGGGCCGCCAGCGTTTTGAAGTAATGCAGATCCATCCTGAGAGGTCGTTCTTACAGGCGGAAGTCTTCTACTTGCGTGACGAACCCGGTGCGGCAACCAGGGAGGAGATTGCTCGAGCACTCGAACTGCATGGCGAGATCATGAAACTGGCTGGCTCGGAACCCGCGAATGCCTCTGACGTTAATGAGCAGGAGCTGTCGTTTCACCTGGTCGGATCACTGCCGCTCGACCTTGATTTCAAGCAGGCCCTCCTGGGGATGAAATCGGAGCCGGAGCGCCTGCAGGCGGTCATTACTTTCTTTGAAAACATTCTCCCGAACGTGCGCCGCACTCTGCACGTGCGCCGCAAGGCCGGCGGGAACGGCCATGCCAGCTAGCGGCGCGGCGTATAATCGAGACACGAAGTTGTTCTCCTGGGGGTTTTCTGATCATGAGTCTTCCGCGGACGCTCGGCGAATTGCGCCAAAGTCAATTTTCTGAATCAGCTCTGCGGACGCGCGGAGTGAAGGACGAACTGCGCGACAATCTCGTAGTGAAACTGCGCCAGGGCGGACCAATTTTCCCAGGGATTGTGGGTTACGACGATACCGTGGTGCCCCAGATCGTCAATGCCATCCTTTCACGGCATAATTTCATCCTCCTGGGGCTGCGCGGCCAGGCTAAGAGCCGCATCCTGCGTGCTCTGACCAACCTGCTCGACCCCCAAATGCCCTACATTGCGGGCTGCGAAATTCACGACAACCCCTATGCGCCTATCTGCCGCCCTTGCCGAGACAAGATCGCGCAGCACGGCGATGCGACTGCGATCGCGTATCTGATGCCAGACCAGCGCTACGTGGAAAAGTTGGCCACGCCGGACGTAACCATCGCGGACCTGATCGGCGACATTGATCCCATCAAGGCGGCGCGCGGTGGGCACGAACTAGGCAGCGAGATGACCGTCCATTATGGATTGCTGCCGCGTGCGAACCGGGGGATCTTTGCCATCAACGAACTGCCCGACCTGGCGGGGAAGATTCAAGTGGGGCTATTCAACATCATGCAGGAAGGCGATGTGCAGATTAAGGGCTATCCGATTCGCCTTCCGCTCGACGTTGCCCTGGTGTTCAGCGCGAATCCCGAGGACTATACCGCACGTGGAAAAATCATCACGCCGTTGAAGGACCGCATTGGCTCGGAGATTCGTACCCACTATCCGGCTTCAGTCGAGGAAGGGATCACGATCACTACGCAAGAGGCCTGGACCGAGCGCAACGGGCACAAGTTGCACGTTCCGAAATATGTACAGGAGGTCATTGAACGAATCGCTTTTGCCGCCCGCGAAGACAAGAAGGTCGACAAACGGTCGGGCGTAAGTCAGCGGCTGCCGATTTCGTGCATGGAAAACGTGATTTCGAACGCGGAACGACGGGCGATCAAGCATGACGAGAAGCTGGTGGTGCCGCGCATTGGGGATGTCTACGCGGCGATGCCGGCAATCACCGGCAAGCTTGAGCTGGAGTATGAAGGTGAGATGAAAGGCGCCGACTTCGTGGGTCGCGAACTGATCCGCACTGCAGTGGCCAAGGCTTACGACAGCTTTTTCAAAGGCGTGGACATGCAGCAAGTCGTGCAGTGGTTCGATCTCGGGGGCGAAATCCAACTGGCAGATGCAGCCGGCGCCGGGGAGGCTTTATCGTCGCTACGTGGCATTCAGGGCCTGATGGAAAAATTGGTGAAACTGAACGTCGGCCCGAAGGACACGCCGGAGACGCAGGTCTCGGCGGCTGAGTTCATCCTCGAAGGTCTGCATGCGCACAAGCGCATCGGACGCAATGAGGAGCGGGTCTTCACGGCGGGAGAAAAGCAGCCGAAGCATCCGGAGAAGCCGTTCGAACGCGAGGACACGCCGTACCGGCCGAGAAGACCGTTCAATTAGGCGTGGGTCGTTCGTCGTTGGTCGTTTGCTGAGACCTGACAACGTTAAGCGCCAGCTTTGAAGTGAACGACCAAGGGCCAACGACCACCGACGGTTCTTATGAAGCGGATCCGCTACAGCAAGTACGTTCCCGATCCTGCGGGCGAAATGAGCATGGAGGACCTGCTCAGCGCCCTCTCTGACTTCCTGCTGCAAAGCGGTTTCCAGAATTACCTCTACGATGACTTTCCCGAAGGCGAGCAAACCCTGGACGATCTTCGCGACGCCATCGAGCAGGCACTAATGAACAGCGACGTGCTCGACGAGCAGATGCGCGAACAATTGCAGCAGATGCAGATGGAAGGCACGCTGGATGAGCTGATTGAGCAACTGATCGAGCGTATGCAGCAGGAAGACTACATCAGTATTGACCAGCCGCACGATCCTTCGCAGCGCTCGAGTGTGGGCGGCCAGGTGGGCGAGGCGCAGCCGCAGGTGAAATTTGAGATCACCGACAAGAGCCTGGATTTCTTGGGCTTCAAGACGCTGCGAGATCTGATGGGATCGCTGGGAAGGTCAAGCTTCGGCCGCCACGACACCCGGGATATGGCCACCGGCGTGGAGGCCAGCGGCGCTTCCCGAGTGTACGAGTTTGGCGATACCCTGAATCTCGACATCACGGCAACGCTCTCCAGCGCCATTCAGCGGGAAGGCATGAATCTGCCCTTGAACATCGAGTATTCCGATTTGCAGGTGCATCAGTGCGAGTATCAATCGTCGTGCGCTACGGTGTTGATGCTGGACTGCTCCCACTCCATGATTCTTTATGGCGAAGACCGTTTCACACCAGCCAAGAAAGTTGCCATGGCGCTGTCGCATTTGATTCGCACGCAGTATCCCGGTGATTCCCTGTCGCTGATCCTGTTCCACGATTCGGCTGAGGAAGTGCCGCTTTCGCAACTGGCACGGGTAAAAGTCGGCCCTTATTACACCAACACCCGCGAGGGTCTACGGCTGGCTCAGCGAATTTTGCAGCGGCAAAGAAAAGACATGAAGCAGATTGTGATGATCACGGATGGCAAACCGTCGGCACTGACGCTCGAAGATGGGCGCATCTACAAGAACGCCTTTGGGCTGGACCCGCTGGTGGTAAGTCAGACGCTCGAGGAAGTTTCCAAGTGCAAGCGCGCGGGCGTCATGATTAATACCTTCATGCTGGCGTCGGATTACGGCCTGGTGCAGTTCGTGCAGAAAGTAACCGAAATGTGCCGCGGCAAAGCGTACTTCACGACGCCTTACACCCTGGGGCAGTATTTATTGATGGATTACATGTCGAGAAAGACGAAGACGATTCATTAAACACCGAAGCTGCGCTCGGCTGCCATGGTTCGAGGTGATCCCTAAGTTCCTTCGACCTTCTTTACCGCCAACTCAGCTCCCTGGAAACCAATCTTGCTGTGGGTGCCGTCACAGAACGGCTTATTGACTGACCCGCCGCAACGGCAGAGCGAAAAAGCCGGCTTGCCAGTCAGGTCGTACTTGTTGCCGTTAACGTCAACCATCTCGATTGTGCCTTCAGGAGCTTCCACGCGATAGGGTCCGTTGGGACGGACAGTGATTTTTACTGTAGCCATGAGGCCTCTTTTCTGAAGAAGGGTTCGACAGCAAAGGTACCACGAGATGCTGTCAGCTATCAGCTCAACGTAGCGAGCCAAACGCGCGATTATTGCATCGCAAAGAACGCGATGCTTCGCGCGGCTCGCCCAGATCCTTCGCTGCGCAAAGAACGCGCGCTCAGGATGACAACCTTTACTGATTTCACGCCGCGCGCACTTCGGCTTGCAGGGTGCGGTGATAAAGCTTCAAGTATTCGTCCGTCATGCGCCTGGCGGTGAAGCATTCGCGAGCGCGTTGAAATGCGCGGGCGCCGTAGCCGCGGCAGAGGTCGCGCTGTTCGTGCAGACGGCGAATCACACCCGCGAGGCTGGCGGCGTCGTTTTCGCGAAAGTAAATGGCGGCATCGCCCCAAATTTCGCGAAACGACGGGATGTCGTTGGCGACGATCGCGCAACGCGAGAAGGCGGCTTCCAAAGGCGCCAACCCGAAGGGTTCATAGCGCGACGTAGCTACAAAAATCGCGGCACGACTGTATAGCATGCGCAGTTGGGCCTCGGTCTGCGCGCCTTTCAACGAAATGGTGGTTTCATTGGCGGCCAGCTTCACATCGGCGGAGATGGGAATGGCTGGAACGGGAGCCGGTTCGTCGGAGTTCACGATACAAACCGGGAGCGGATGCATGTGCTGGGTCAACAGCGAGATCTGCTTACCGGCGTCCCGCAAACGTCCCACGGCCAGCACCGAATCGTTCTTACTCACATAAGGATTAAACGCCACCGGATCGCGGCCGTTGTAGATTACAGCTTCACGCCGCGGCTGGGCATAGCATTCCCGGATCGTGTCCAGCATCCACAGCGAAGGAGCTACCACAACGCTCGCCTGCGCCAGACCATCTGTTACCAGGTCGCGGTACCAGCGCAGCCAGCGGCTCTCTTCCGGCTCATGTCCGTGGACCGCTTGCCACCAGCTGATCAGGTCCCCATGGGCGACCACTATGCGGGGCGTTCTAACCGGCAGGCCGCCATAACACAGATGGTTCAGGTGCAGTAGGTCGGGCTGGATCTCTTTGACCAGACCGGTCAGGTATTGGCACGAGTCGACGAAATCGCGCTGGCCTTGCTGCATCCAGTCCAGGCAGAAAGCAGTTGGCCGGTAATCGAGGCCAGGCAGGTTCTCCATCCAGGAGGTCTGCTGCGGAAGCGGAATATCGCCGAGGCTGACGAGAGTGACGCGAGCGCCGCGACTGATGAGTCCAGTGACTAATTCCTGGGTGTAGGTCCACACCCCACTCAGCGTGTCAGTCGTGACAAGAACGTGCACTGGCTTGTCCTTATTTCCAGGGGGAACTTGCGCTTTCGCTCGGACCAGACCTGGTGGCCCAAACCGTCATATTCTATTGCCAAATCGCCGGCGGGGAAAGCTTTTCGTTGAGAAACTGCGGTCGCGGTGCAAAAGCTTGCACAATATCTCCTGCGGATTGCATCGCATGCACGCCAGTTACAATGGGGACCATGCTTCGCATGATGTGCGTCACCGCTCACCCCGACGATGAGGCGGGCAATTTTGGCGGCTGTCTGCTGTCTTATGCTGATCGCGGAGTGGAAACCTGCGTCATCTGCCTCACGCCCGGGCAGGCGGCGACCCATCGCGGCAACGCCAAGAATGACACGGAATTAGCCGATCTGCGGCGGCGAGAGTTTTCTGCCTCATGTGCGATTCTCAAAGTGAAGCATGGCGTCGTGCTTGATTACCCGGACGGACAACTGCATCGCCTGGAAGCGTACAAGGTAGCCTGTGAGGTCGTACTCAAGATCCGGGAGTTTCGTCCGCATGTGCTGCTTACGTTTGGGCCAGAGGGTGGAGTCACCGCCCACACAGATCACTCTATGGCATCAATCTTCGCCACGCTCGCTTTTCACTGGGCGGGACGTAGCAACCGCTTTGCTGACCAATTCAGCGATCACATCCGTCCTCATCGACCGCACAAGTTGTACTACGCAACCGCAAATTTCACTCTGCCCGACCGGCCGCCGGTCACACCCTCGCCAACAACCGCAGTCATCGAGGTTGGCCGCTGTCTCGAAACCAAAATAGAGGCCTTCAAGGTACACGCAACGCAGGCGCCTCTATTTCCGCTTTTCGAATCCCGCATGCGTCAATATGGCCACCAGGAAAGGTTCCATCTGGCGGCATCGATCAACTCGCAACCGCTTCTCCCTGAGACCGATCTATTTGCGGGAATCGAAGAAGGTTAAACACACAATCCCTTTGCGCTCAGAGGACGATGACAGGACCTCCAGCGTTGAACTTCTTTCCTCATCGCGGCTTGATGATCTCGCTCAGCACGTCCGGCTTCGACGACTCGCGCACCAGATGGGGATACCTCTCTCCACCGTGATAGTCGATGTCGTAGGTTGTGAAGTATTCGGTGTTCTCCACCAGAAGCGAAAGAGGTGCGGACGCGTCCCGAAGCGCATCGTGAAGCACATCGGCCGAAAAGCGGCGGCCGTTCACCGCAACCACTTTCATCCCTGGGCCAATGCCAGCCTTGGCGGCGGGCAAACCTTCAATGGTGTCGATGATGGTGCCGTTTTCTTTCAACAGCAGCCCAATCGAGTAAGCTGCGTTAACCTGCTCGTCGTAGTGCTCTATGGCGTGGAACAGTTCCGAGGGCTTATCGTCATAAACCAGTTTCCAGCCGCTACGTTCGATGCCCCCGAGCGGCGCGCCAGGTCCGTGATTGGTGAGCCGCTCCGTCCAGAATCCGCGCCAGTCATAGGCAGCAACCTGGTTCAGAGCGTTGACCACATCATCGAACGTGTAGGTGTTTACCGCGGGAGGCCCGCTCTGTCCGCCGTGAAAAAGATGGCAGAAGTCATCCATTGACTTCTTGTTTTGGGTTTGCTGGCGGATGATGGTGTCAACCCAGAGCCAGTTAAGAACCTCCTCATCGTAGTAGTCGAGCTCACGCCGCCATGATTGCCACTGGTCGGGAGCATCTTGCATGGCGGGCACTCCATCGGCGGTGTCCTGCAAGTTGCGCCAGGTGCGTCCGGGAAGGTTGTCGAGACGGGCAGCAATCAGGGCGACGAAATCGCGGTATTGCTCGGGCGTGCGGAGCCCACTGCGCGCGCTGAGCAGGTCCCCGAGATAAGACGTGAGCCCCTCATACACCCAAAGCAAATCGGTCTGCATCGGCTTTTCGTAGTCGGGTGTCGCCAGGTCGGCGGGCCGGCGGTATTTTCCGTTCCAGGAATGCACATACTCGTGGCTCAGCAGACCAGCGTGCAAGAGGCGGTGCTCTGGATCAACCAGGCCCCGCTCATCGACACGGCTGTCGTTCGACTCGTGATGTTCAAGGCCAAAGTGCGCGAGGTGATCGCTGAGACTGTAGACGAAGTGGTACTCGCGGAAATGCCGAGCTCCGAAAAGCTTGAATGCCTGTTCGGTCAGGGTCTTGTATTTGTCGAGAACGTCGGCGGGAGCGTCGAGGGCGGCAGCGCTGTCCGCTGCAATGTCCATCTCCTGGTGCGGGTTCTCTGCCAGCGGAACAATGCGCAGATATTCGCCGGTGATAACCGGCGAATCCACCAGTGTGGTCAGAGAGGTGGGACTGAACTTGATTTCAGCGCCGGTTTGCGACGCGACCGGTAACGGTGTTCCAAACTTCCACCCCTTAGGAAGGCGCAAGCTGGCGGTGTAACTGAGTTCGTCGGAAGTCCAGTTGGCGGGGTAGAGCAGGACGGTGTTCCAGCTCAGCACCGCCATCTTCTCAGTCGCCGACATCCCGCCGGTATAGATGCCATCCTGCGCGACCGGCGCGACGTAGTCCAGGGACGCATTCACGACCGAGACGCCTTGCGGCACATCGACATGGAACGTCCAACCGTCCAGCAGGTCGCGACGCCACTTCAGCGGCTGACCGTTGGCGGAGAACTTGAGTCCAGTAAGTTCTTGAATCGGACCGGTCGGGCCGTGCTCGCCGGGCATCCACTTGGGATAGTAAAGAGTCAGCGTGCCTGGGGTCGCGGGAATGGCCAGTTGCGCGTGAAAGATCTTGCGGGGCGCATCACTGGCATCGACGGCAATGTTGATTGCAGGGGCTGCGGAATCAGCAGCGAATGACTTCTGCGCCAACGCTGGCACCATCAAAACCCAAAACACGAACAGCCACGACCACACACGGCCCGAATAGTCCATTTGAATCTCCCTTGGTCTGGTTGCAACGGCGCAAGAACCTCAGAATATAACAGAAACGTTTCAATACTGAATGTCAGGGTTGTCAGCGGATGTCGCAGAAATCATGACCCGAGGTCGCTCTGCTATGATTTCGGCGTGTCTGCCCATCCCCAGCATGGCAAGTTCATTACGTTTGAAGGGCTCGACGGATGCGGCAAGAGCACACAACTGGAGAAACTTGCCAGGGTATTGCGTGCGCAACATCTGTCGGTGGTGGTAACCCGCGAACCCGGCGGAACCCCAACGGGAGAAAAGATTCGTCATCTTCTGCTCGATACCGGCACCTCAGCGCTAGCGCCAATGGCCGAATTGGCGCTGATGTTTGCATCGCGGGCTCAACACATCAAAGAGGTGATTCACCCGGCGCTGGGCGAAGGCCGCATCGTGTTGTGCGATCGCTTCACTGACTCGAGCGAGGCCTATCAGGGTGGTGGACGAAAAATGGGTAGCGAACCGGTACTGGCGCTGCACCGTGCCCTGTGCGGAAGCCTGCAACCTGATCTCACCATTCTGATGGACTCTGACCCGGTAATGAGCGTAGAGCGTGCCCGCCGCCGCAATAAGGCGAGTTCACCAGGTACCAGGCGCACTGAACATGACGAGAACCGCTTCGAGCAGGAGAGCCGGGCGTTTTTTCGGAAGGGTGCGGAATGCGTATCTGGCGATCGCGGAACGTGAGCCTCAGCGCGTGGTGGTGGTGGATGCGCGTGGCACGCCGCAAGAAACGCACAAGCTCATCAAAGAGGTAGTGGGGAGAAAGTTGAAGCTGGCAAGATCCGCATAGGTTACTGGTTAACATGCCCTTTTCTGATTTCCACGGCAACTCGGACGTAGTGGATCGTCTGCGCGAGATGCTCTCGCGCCAACGCTTTCCCCAGGCGGTGATCCTGGCTGGGCCGCAAGGCGCTGGCAAGTACACACTGGCGCTCATGCTGGCGAAGGCAATGAATTGCATGGAGCCCACTACGACGGGGGGACTTCCAGACTTCTGCGGCAAGTGTTCTAACTGCGTGCGAATCGCGCAATCGGAAGATCTCGATGCCCGAACAGTGGAAGCAGTGGAAGCGCGCGAAAACTTGCGCGAGACTGACAAGAAGGAAACGCGGCTGTATGTGCAGACCCATCCCGATGTTTTGGTGATCCCACCGGACCCGCCGCAGATGATGATCAAGGTTGACCAGGTTCGCCGGGTGATCGAGACCATCTATTACCGGCCCGGAGACGCTAAGGAGCGCGTTTACATATTCACCGATTCGGCCTTCATGAAGGAGGCAGCTAACTCCTTGTTGAAGGTGCTGGAAGAGCCGCCGGAGTTCGCGACTATTTTTCTGCTGGCAGAGAACGCTGGGGAGTTGCTGGCCACGATCCGCTCACGCTCGATGGTAGTAGGTCTGAAGGCGCTGCCAGCGGAGGAAATCGAGCGATATCTCGCGAAGCAAAAGCCCGACTGGAATCCGAAACAGCGGGCCCTGGTTGCGCGACTTAGCGAGGGCGCTGTGGGGCGGGCGCGCAGCTTCGATCTGGTGGCATACACGGCGGCCCGCCAGCACGCCCTGACCGTTCTCAACTCTGCTTTGGGGGCCGCGGATCATAGCGAACTGTTCAAAGTCACCGAGACTTACCGGGCCGGAGCCGAGGGCCGGGAAAAAACAGAGCGGCTTTTGCGCACCCTATACTCCCTATTGCAGGACTTGCTATTCATCAACTCGGGTACCGCGGAGTCAATTCACAATACTGATATAGAAGCCGAGTTGCGGAAACTGGCGCAGGCAGCCGACTTTGACTGGATTTCCGCCGCGGCTGACGGCCTGGCTGAGGTGGAACGCGGGATGCGGCGTAACTTGCTCCGGTCGCTGTCGCTGGATGCGTTTGCGGTTCGCAGCAAGTAGCTTACAGCTAACTGCTTCTACTCCCACCACATGTCCCATTGTCATCTTTTCGCTCCTGTGCTAGGTTATTGGCAAGTTCACGCCTTCAAAACCCACAATCACAGTCGCGCCGTGTGTTGTGGCCCGCGTTAAAAGCGTGTCTACAGGTGGTGCTATGAAAGATGCGATTGATTCCATGCCAGCCGAGCGGACAATCGAACCAGAAAGCTTTGCCAACCGCAAGCTGATCCGCCCTTCACTGAGCCGCAACGATCACAACCATTCCGCGCCACCCGCGGCCGAGCGCCGCAGTGACCGTCCGGAGCGCGGTGACCGCAATGGAGGCGGCGGCAGAAAGTCAAGCCCACCCGAACAGACTAACGCCGAAAACTTCTACTATCAAAAGCAGATGCAATCGAAAACCCCGATGGTCATCGTGCTGCGCGATGGCGAACAAGTCCACGGAGTCATCGAGTGGTACGACAAAAGCTGCATTAAGGTAAACCGCAACGGCGCCGCCAACTTGATGATCTACAAGCCTGCGATCAAATACATGTTCAAAGAAGGAGAGAACGCGAAGTAGGCTTTCAGTTTCTGGCTTCTTTTCAGCTTCAGGGTTGGACCGTCCTATTGTAGATACCTCCTGGTTGACAATCGCCCATATCTTCCTTAGCATCAATAACTTGGTGCACGGCAACCATTCCGACGCAGGAGCCGCATGTGATTAAGCTCGACATTATCAACGAAGTGGTCAACAAAACCGGGATCACCAAGACCAAGGCCGAGCTGGCCGTGGAAACTGTGTTTGAAAGCATGAAGCGGTCACTGACCAAAGGCGACCGCATCGAACTGCGTGGATTTGGCGTGTTCAATGTCCGGCCGCGTAAGACCGGCATCGGGCGCAACCCACGTACCGGGGCTGAGGTCTCCATCCCGCCGGGCAAGGCGGTGCGCTTCAAACCCGGCAAAGAGCTGCAGTCCATCGACTGATTGCCGATGCTCAGGGTGCCGCGTCCCGGCACGCGATGGGAGCATCCAAGACTACTGCGGAAAGCATTGTCTCCTCGATTGGGATTTCTGAGTTTTCATGTCTGATCTCGTTCCTCCAGTACCTGCGGAAAACGATTTCGCGCCCCCGATGCAGGTGCTCTATGTCCCGCGACCCCGGCCTCGCTTCTGGTTGCACATTCTCCTATTTTTGGTGACTGTGTTCACAACCCTGGTGGTGGGATCGCGCATGGAATATAACTTCCAACAGGGCCGCCCGGCTTTTTCAATGGAAGCTGACGATTTACCGTTTTTCCCAGCGACTTGGGCCCTCTCGCAGCCGTCAAACCTGCTCCTAGGCTTGCCCTTCGCTTCCACTCTTTTGCTGATTCTGCTGGCACATGAGATGGGGCACTATCTGTGCTGCCTCTACTACGGGGTAAATGCCACGCTGCCGTTCTTCATTCCGGCTCCGACGCTGATCGGCACGCTGGGAGCGTTTATCCGCATCCGCTCGCCCATACGTTCTCGCACCGCACTGTTTGACATTGGCATTGCTGGACCGATCGCGGGATTCATCGCCGCAACCACGGTACTGTTCTTTGCTTTGCCGCTCTCAAAGGCGATGCCAGCGGCCGCGGTCGATCCTGACGTTCAATTGGGATATCCGTTGATCTTTCGAATCGCGTCGCTGTTGCTGGCGGGCAGGCATGCAGGCTTTACGGCACTGCAAGACATGTATTTACATCCCACGGCGATTGCGGCGTGGGTGGGAATGTTTGCCACCGCGCTCAACCTGCTTCCCGGCGGACAGCTCGACGGCGGACACATCGTGTTCTCGATTGCACCGCGCGCCCACAAACAGATTTCGAGGCTAACCATCCTTGCACTGATTCCGATGGCACTCTACTTTTGGGCGGGCTGGCTGATTTGGGCGATTCTACTGCGGATCAGCGGTATGCGGCATCCCATTGTCGCAGAGTGGCCAGAAGTGACTGGTGCAAGGCGTTGGCTGACGGTGTTTGCCTTGACGATGCTCATCTTGACACTGGCACCAGCGCCGTTTGCGCATAGCTCGCTGTTGGAACTATTCAGGGAGTTCCGGCGGTAGATCCGGTTCGCGCGGGTGAGGACACCCGCGCCCACATTCCTATTTCAAGCCATCCACCAGGAACAGCTCGGACAAGACGCGATTGTAATTGTAGGCATAGGCTTTGCCGTCAGCGGAGATGTGGGGGGTGCGGATGAAATTGATTCCAGCCGGATCGGGCGGGTTGAGTTCCTTCCACAGTTGCCGATGCCCCGTGCTGAGTTCGACGCGATACACCAACGCAGGTACGGCTGGGCGATAGACGTAAACGCTCTTGCCATCTCCTGTCCAGCCGAATGCGACCTCTGCTGGATTCAAACCGGACACCGGCTTGCCTTCGCCAGACTGAATGGAATAAACGACGGAATTCCTGTCGGAATCCAAACCCAGAAACGACTGGCCATCTGGGGAAACAAAGTGAGTGTAATTGACGACGCCTACGCCTTCCGCGGTCACCGGTCGAGGCTTGCCGTTCGGGGCGTCGATCATGTAAATGCGGCTGCCCTGACCTTGTTCGTTACCTAAAAACAGAACCTGCTTCCCGTTAGGCAGCCAGTTGCCCCAATGGTAGGCCATCGTTCCTAGATTCACAGTTTGGGCCTGTCCGGTTCCCGTGGGCAGGAAGATCAGATGTTTGAGATCCGTACCGGTGAGACCCATCACCCATTTGGAATCCGCGGAGAGCGAGTTGGAGTTCCCGTCGGCAAGCCGGACCGGCGCTGAGCCATCCATCTTGCGCAGGTAGATTCCTCCGTTGAGCCCGCCTGCCTCACCGGACTCGTCGAACAGCAGCAGCTTGCCGTCGCTCGAAAGGTCGCGGATGGCGGAAAAATCCGCCCAGGAAATATCTTCCTCTTTGCTGGAGCCGGGAGCTAGCCCGATAATGCCGACTCTCCAGTCATCCTTCGCCAAAAGCACCTTGCCGGCGCGGGAAATGTCGAAGAGATTCAGGATGCCGGGGATGCGATAAATCAATCGTTCGCGCCCGTGCAGAGAAACCGCCCGGAGTGCCCGAGCGCCTCCGCTAGGTGTGGCGGTGAACCAAATCTCGTCGCCTTGCGGCGACCACGCCAATCCCTGTGCGCTGTCGAACAACGTGGTGAGCACTTTCTTATTGCCGGCCAGATCGACCACTGCGATAAAGCCAGGATCTCCCCACAGCGATACGTGATCGATGAAAGCGATGGAATCGCCCTTTGGCGAGAACCGGGGATTGCCGATCCAACCTACAGTTTCATAGAGGACTTTGCCGACCGGAAACTCGAGCCGAGTGCGCCCTGCGATCCGGCGAACGATGGCGAGATCTTTCCCGTCGGGCGACCAATCGGCAAATTCAATTTCGTTTTCGACAGGGCGAGGCGTGCCTCCGGAGAGCATGGCGCGGGCCAGCGTGCCGGAAATGGAATAGGCGCTGTAAAAGCGGGGCGTGAGCCGCACTGCAAGTTCGCCACTCGAGGAAACTCCCATCAGGTCCGAATCCGGCAAACCGAGCGCACGAGATTCGCCGCCTTCGGTGCGGGTGGAGAACAGCTCGTTCGAGGTTGCCTCTCCACGCGGCCGAATAGATGATGGTTTCGCCATCCGGCCCGAAACGAGCGGTCTGAATGTAGCCGCGCGGAAAGGTAAGTTGCTTGAAGGTCGGGACTTGAGCCGCGGGCACGGTGATACGAGCGATCACAAACGCGACTGTGGCGAGCAAGAGTCCAGCGCCAATCGCAGCCAGCAGCGGGATGCTCCGCCGCCGGGCCGAGGTGGGGAGCTGCTGTACTGCAGAACTGGTGCCGCCTGATCCGCTGAACGCTTCCAGTGCGAACGCCACATCGCGAGCCGATTGAAAGCGGTTGCCCGCATCCTTCTCCAGACAATGCTCGACGATGCGTGCCAGTCCCGGCGGAACGCTCTGCTGAGTGTCGGTAAGCGCAGGCGGTTCGGCTTTCAGGATCGCACTCATGGTGTCGGCAGCAGTGTCGCCCTGGAAGGCGCGTTTGCCCGAGACCATCTCGTACAGGATTGCCCCCAGGCTAAAAATGTCGGAACGCGGGTCGGCGGGCTTTCCCCGAACCTGTTCGGGGGACATGTAGCCGATGGTGCCCAAGACCAGCCCAGGTTCGGTCTGCAACGCCAGAGTGGGGGTATCCTCGCCGGAAGAGCCTTTGCCCGGCTCCGCAAGTTTGGCCAGGCCGAAATCGAGAATCTTGATGCGTCCGTCTTTGGTTAGGAAAACATTTTCCGGCTTGAGGTCGCGATGGGTAATGCCTTGGTCGTGTGCGGCAGCGAGTCCGCGAGCAATTTGCAGCGCGTAGTCAGTTGCCTTACGCGCGGGGACCGGGCCGGCCTGAATTCGCTGGCGAAGAGTTTCCCCCTCGAGTAGCTCCGTCACCACATACAAAGATTGTTCGTGAGTACCGATATCGAAGATCGCCAGAATGTTGGGATGATTCAGGGCGGCAGTGGCGCGGGCCTCCTGCTCGAAGCGACGGAGGCGCTCAGGATCACGAGAGAAGGCAGCGGGCAGTACCTTGACAGCCACATCGCGCGACAGACGGGCATCGCGAGCACGATACACTTCCCCCATGCCGCCGGCACCGAGAGTGCCTACAATTTCGTAAGGGCCTAGTTTTGTCCCCGCATTCAGCATCATTTCACTCCCGACACGACAAACAGGTCCGATAGTTCCCTGGTATCGGAATAAGCGTAAGTCTTTCCGTCGGCCGTCATGCGGACGCTCACAATCGCCGTCACGCCGTCAGAATCACTGGGCGCAAGCGTCATGACCAAGTCTCTCTTCCCCGTGGCCATATCCACTCGGTACACCGGCGCTGAAGTCTTGTCGTCTTGATACACATAGGCGGAACGTCCGTCGCCTGACCATGTGATCCAGATATCTTCCGCCAGCCAGCCGGGAACGGCTCTGGAATCTCCTCCGGCAATCGAATAGAGTCTGCCTTGTCCGGTCACGTCGCGTGCGAACATCAACTTGCCATCCGGCGAGACTATGTGAGTTTCAAAATAGTGGGTACGCACCGAAGTCACAGGTGTAACCGCACGCGCCGCGCCGCCGCCCAAGTCCTGGACATACATTCGCCATCCGTGGCCATCATCGTTCGAAAGATAAATGGCCTTCTGGTCGGGCATAAACCCCATCGCATTCGATTGCTGCACCAAGGTGGAGGTCAACGCGCGCGTCTCTCCCGCTCCCGTGGGAATTAGCGCGGGATGCGATGTTCCCACGGCCGAGGCCTCAAACGCCAATACCAGTGTGCCGTCCGGGGAAATCGTCGGTATCGACCACTCCCCTAGTTTGATTGCCGGCGAGCCATCGGAATTTCGTACATAAGCCAGTCCAGAAGCACCGGCCGCTGATCCCCAGTCGTCGAACACGACCTGCATGCCATTCGTCGAAAGGTCCCTCAACTCCGCGTAGTCGAGCCAGGAAAGATCTCGTTCTTTGCGTGTCTTTCGGCCCCCGGTACTGTATTCCGCAGCGCCAGGCCTCTTGTGTCAGCAGAATCCGTCCGTCACGTGAAACATCGTGCAACCGCAGCATGCCCGGCAGGCGAAGAACAATCCTCTCTTTTTTGTTGAGGGAGATGGCGTGGATCTCGTTCGCCCAGGCGTCATGGATCGTGCCCCCAACCCACACTTCGTCTCCCGTAGGTGACCAGGCAAGCCCTTCCAGGCTGACGTAGGTTGCCGAGCGGAGCAGCTCTTTTCCATTCCGGTCAACCGCCAGCGCCCATCCCGCATCACCATCAACACCCACGAGTGTCGCGAATGCCACGGCATTCCCGCGCGGAGAGATTCGCAAGTAGCGCAGCGGGTTATCGCTTTCGTAAATCATCTTTCCCCGTGGAAACTCCACGCGGTACTTCCCCGCGGCCTGTCGGATCACCGCCATCTCGCTCGCGTCCGTCGTCCAGTCCGCCGCAAGAGCATCCTTGACAATCTCCCGCGGCGTCCCTCCCGCAACCGGCACCTGCCCCAACGTGCCCTGACAGTTCCCGATGTAACGATCTTTGCAGCCGAGAGAAATCGCCATATCGGTGGAGGAAATCGCAAACAACGTAGAGTTCGTCAGGCCCAGCGAGCGTGATTCCGGGCTGTCGGGAACGGTCGAATAGATTTGCAACGGCTGCCCATTCCAGCTCGCGCTGTAGTAAATGGAACGTCCATCGGGGCCGAAACGCGCAGCATAGACTAGCCCGCGTTCGAACGTGAGTTGATGGTACAAAGGCAACGCGGCAGTGCCCGCGCCGCGTGAGATCAGCCAGCCTGCCAATGCACCTGCAACAAGCAGTACCAAGCCAACTGCGACGGGAAAGACCCATTGCCGCGACTGCTCTACCGCAGTGGCCGAGCGTCGCAGCGCTGGCCGACGAACTACCGGAAAGCCCTTCCAGATTGAAAGCCAGGTCGCGTGCCGACTGAAACCGTTGCAGCGGTTTTTTCTCCAGGCAGCGCCGTACAATTCGTTCGACGGCCGGCGAGTCAGTTCTGCGCGATGCACTCAGTTCCGGGGGATCCTCTTTCAGGATCGCGGTCATGGTCTCCGCCGAGGTATCTCTTCGAAACGCACGCTGGCCGGAAAGCATTTCGTACAGAATTGCTCCCAACGCAAAGATGTCAGAGCGGGCATCGGCAGCCTCGCCTTTCACCTGCTCGGGGGACATGTATCCAACCGTCCCCAGGACCGCACCGGCTGAGGTTGGTTGCGCCTCCACGGTGGCACCTTCATTTGAAACCACGTCTGGCGAGGCCAGCTTGGCCAGGCCGAAGTCCAGAATCTTTACCCGGCCATCTTGCGTAACAAAGATATTTTCTGGTTTCAGGTCGCGATGAATGATGCCCTTCTCGTGCGCTGCCGCCAGTCCTTGTGCGACCTGCGTGCCATACTCCACGGCGCGCCGCAGCGGAACAGGTCCGCTGCTCAACTCTTGACCCAGCGAGTGACCCTCCAGACACTCAGAGACCAGGTAGGGAGCGCCATCGTGCGTGCCAATATCGTGGACGGAAACAATGTTGGGATGGTTCAGCGCCGCCACCGCACGAGCCTCAGTCTCAAATCTGCGCAGGCGCTCCGCATCTCTGGCAAATGCCTCGGGCAAAACTTTGATGGCCACGTCGCGGCCAAGCCGGCTATCGCGTGCGCGATAGACCTCGCCCATGCCGCCGGCGCCAAGTGGGCCAAGGATTTCGTACGGTCCAATTCTTTCGCCCGCTGCCAGCGTCATTTCTTCTTGAGCTCCGCGGTCCAGTTCTGTACCAGGGTCAGGGGCTGCGAACTTCCCCCATTCCGGCTAATTACGACGAAACGTTGCCCGTCATGCGTTGGTTGATAGGCGCGGCTGAGGGTTTCCAAATTCAACCGAAATAGCGGCTTGGTGCCGCCGATCAGGAAAGTCGACCCGCCGCCATCAACCTGGGCGGACATGAGTTGGCTGGAACCAAATTCAAAAAAGAAGATTTCCTTGCCGTCCCCCCGCCAACGAGGCCAGGTTCCACCCTCAATGGAAACTTGCCATTTCGCCCCGGTCCATGGAAAGGGGGCTACGTAGATTTCGGGGCGTCCGGTCTCGTTGGAGTTGAATGCTACCCATCGTCCATCGGGGGAGAAAACTCCTGCTTCCTCGTCGGGGGAAGAGCTGGCGTAGGGAAACGGCTTGCCGTCGCCGAACATGGGGAGCACAAACACGTGCTGCTTATTGCCCGATCCCTGGTCGAACAAAATGTAGCGGCCATCGCGCGACCAATCGTCGACTTCTGGAAACGAACTGGCGGAAGAGGGCGACGACACCAGCACTCTTTCGTCCGATGCACCCGTGGCAGGTTTGACCGCAATGGTGGCCTGCTGATTGGTGGTAAATGCGATTTGTTTGCCGTCGGGAGACCAGGAGGGAGAACGGTGTGTGCCACCGGCGAAAGTCAGACGGGTCTTCAGCTTGCTGGCGAGGTCATACACCCAAATGGTCGCTGCGGCGGCATTGCCGTCAGTCACAGCCAACTTTTTCTCATCCGGCGAGAGCTCGACATCATAGAAACCAATGTTGTCACTGATGATGTCGATCTGCTTGCCGCTACGGTCATACCAAACCAAGCTTTGAGTGTTTGAAGCTACACCAGAAGCGTAGGCGAGCATTCCATTCTCAGAAACGCTGAAGTTGGAGCGCCATAAACCAGCATCGAATTGCACGTCTTCGCGCAGGGTCTCAGGTTCGCCTTTGAGTTGGCCTGAGGCAGGATCGAAGCTCTGCGCGACCAACGTGTTCTCCCGCAAAAAAAGCAGCCGGCCGGCAGCGTAGCGTACGCTGGAAAAAGTATGCAACAACAGCCGGTTTTCTTTGCCATCGAGGGAGGCGAGGAACACGGCAGTGTCCGGACTGGCGGCAGCATTGTGGTTCACTGCCAGATAGAGAAAATGCCTGCCGTCGGGAAGGAAAGCAGGCCAGCGATGTGACGTAGCAGTGACGTTATCCACCCTGGTGAGAGGCGTAGCCGTTCCGCCGCTGGCCGGCACTTGAAAGATTCCCTGGTTATAAAAAGGTGAAAGAACAATGATTCCGCTCGAACCCCAACTGGCACCACGTCCCAGGTTGGTGTCGCAGAGGGCGGTCGGTTGGCCCCCGGCAATGTCAATACGCTTGACCTTGGTTGCAGTAAAGAAGCCGATCGAGCGGCTGTCCGGCGACCAAAAAGGAAATGTCGCGGATTCGGTGCCCGGGAGGGGCTGCGGGGTCAGTGAATCCAGTGAGCGCAAGTAAAGTTGCGTGTGGCCATTGTCGTTCGCCGAAAAGACGAGATAGCGTCCGTCGGGAGAAACTTCGGCGGGTCCGGCTTCATCGCCCGTAAGATTGAATTGGGTTTTGTCCGGCGGAGTGATCTGTACACGCAATACTGGCAATTGTCTGTCGTTGGCGAAATAGGCGAAGCCACCGGCGACAATTGCCGCAATTGCAAAGACGGCGGCCAGACCCCAAGCGAACCCATCACGCCGCTTGCGCTGGGCGATGACGGGAACTGCAACTCCGGGTTGCGATCCGCCCTCGCCGATCTGCTTAAGTTGCAGTCGCACATCGTGGGCGGTTTGCCAGCGCTCATCAGGATCCTTGGCCATGCAGGTCCTGACCAGGTGGTCGAGCGATATCGGTGTCATGGGCTGGACCGAACTGATCGGTGCTGGCTGTCGCTCCAAGACGGCAGCTAACACGCTGGCAGTGGTCTTGCCCTCAAAGGCACGTTTGCCGGTGGCCATTTCGTAGAGCACCGCGCCCAATGCGAAAATGTCGCTGCGCGCGTCGGCCTCTTTGCCTTCTACCTGCTCGGGTGACATGTACTGGAAGGTTCCGACAACCATGCCTTGCGCGGTCAGTGGCAGGTTCGGGTTCGCAACCGTCTGCGTCAGGCCTGAAGATTGAGGGCTGACCGGGGCCACCGCTTTGGCCAGACCGAAGTCCATCAGCTTGGCGCCGGACTTGGTCAGCATGATGTTGCCCGGCTTCAGGTCGCGATGCACAACGCCGCTGCGGTGGGCACGGTCAAGTCCGTCGGCGATTTCCGCGCCGATGCGAAACAACTGCTCCAGCGGAAGCGCGCCTTTAGCAAGCCGCGAACCCAGCGTCTCGCCCTCCAGGTACTCCATCACCAGGTAGCTGATTCCGTCCTGCTCGCCGACGTCATAGAGCTGGCAGATGTTGGCGTGATTGAGCGACGAAATGGCGCGGGCCTCGCGCTCGAAGCGTTCCTTGGCGTCGCGTTGGTCCGAGAGATGTTGCGGCAGGATCTTGATCGCTACGGTTCGCTCTAGCCGGGTGTCGCGAGCGCGGTAGACCTCACCCATGCCCCCGGCGCCGATGGGCGAAATGATCTCGTAAGGGCCGAGTTTGGTTCCGGTAGAAAGTGGCATGTGTGGATCAATACGGGACGCAAGGATTGTAGGTGCTGAAGGCAAGGTTTGGGAAGGGGCTCGCGCGATGATCTAGTCTTCCACTACCCGAGCCGTCATCGCCCCTGCCGGTTCACCACCCGCGATGGCCTGGGCCACAATGAGCTGACGCGCTTCGACGCGGATTTTGGGCAACTGCAGAGCAAACAATGCGGCGCCTCCGACCGCGGCAACCGCTCCCATGGCCACGGTGATTGGCGCTCCCAGGCGGTCGGCCAGCGCGCCCGCGAACAGTGCGCCGAACGGCGCCATGCCCATAAACATCATCGAGTAGACCGCCATGACGCGCCCGCGCAGATGGTCCGGCACCATGGCCTGGATGAGCGTGTTCGAGGACGACATCTGCAGCATCATGAAGAACCCGACCGGCAGGAGTAGTCCAGTGGAAAGCCAAAAGCTGTGAGAGAAGGAAAACAGAATCAGGCTGACACCGAAAGCTCCGCAGGAAAAAGCCACCCAGCGTCCCAGACCGTGGACACCGGTCTTGGCGGCCAGCGTCAAGGGCACCGAGCAAGGCACCGACTCCGGTGGCGCCCATCAGGATGCCCAGTTCACGAGCGCCGCCGTGCAGGATTCGGTGGGCGAAAATCGGCATCAGCACGGTGTAAGGCATCGCCACCAGGCTGACCAGACCCAAAAGCAGCAGGATGGCACGAATGGGCGCGGTGCTACTCACGAAGCGGAAGCCTTCGATGATATGGGCCAAGGGTGAAGCTCGGTCGTCCGCGTAAGACGGAGGGTGCACTCGCATCATCCAAAGACCCACGATCACCGCGATGTAGCTGACCGCGTTGACGAAGAAACACCAGCCTTCCCCGATCCGGGCCACCAGAATTCCCGCAATCGCCGGGCCGATAATGCGCGCTCCGTTGAACATGGAAGAGTTCAGCGCAATGGCGTTCATTAAGTCTTCCTTGCCCACCATGTCCACCAGGAACGCCTGCCGGCCAGGTATATCAAAGGCGTTTACCACTCCCAGAAGAGCTGCGAGGACAAAGATGTGCCATACCTGGACCACCCCGGTGAGGGTGAGCGCCGCCAGGATAAGGGCCAGAATCATGGAGGAAACTTGGGTGGCAATCACAACTCGTTGCCGGTTGTAGTGGTCGGCCACGATGCCGCCGAGCGGGGCGACGAGAAATACAGGGAACTGACTGGCGAAACCGACCGAACCCAGCAAAAGCGAAGACCCGGTCAAGCGATAGACCAGCCACGCCTGGGCAACGGTTTGCATCCAGGTTCCAATCAGCGAAATGAGCTGGCCGCTGAAGAAAAGCTGGAAGTTCCGGTGGCGCAGGGCGCGCAGGGTCGCGGACAACTGAATCGTCCCGCTGGTTAGGCTGGGAGTCTGCACGGCTGGAGGTTCCGGTCGCGATGCCACAATTCGCTCTGCAAACTATCCTATCAGCCGCGAACGACTGGGCGGGCAGGTGGCATCAAAGGAATCCTCCCCCGTTGTCCCCAATCCGCGGTTCTCTTAGAATCCTCACCCATTGCGGCGCTGGCACAAACGGGTCATTTGCAATCTCTCCGATTTTGCATACAATACTTGCAATCCCCGGACCCCTCCTCCAAGGTTTGGCATTTTCCGCCACTGCGTGTGTTCAGGCCCTGAGTGGGAATCTGGCCGAGCTTTGGAAAGGAGTTTCGCCGACGCGTTCAGTTACAAAAGTCACTTGGCGTCAGGCCAAACTCTTCATAACATGCAAGTACCGGGTTCGTTGAGGCCCTCTTCATGCACGGGATAGCGGTCACCCTTCTTACCGAGGACAAAGAACGACTGCAGGTGCTCCAGCAACGCCTGGAGAACGCCCAGATCGGCCGCAATGTTTTCGGTCATGCGGGGTTCCCTGCCAGCCAAACCGACCCTTTGCTCCGTCAAATTCAGGACGTGCATGCCGAAGTTGTACTGGTTGATATAGACCCGGAGAATGCTCATCGCGCAATCCGGGCTATCGAACTCATCCACGCCAACACGAATGAGATTGTCATTTTTGCGGTCGGGGCGTTGAGTAATCCCGAGACCATCGTCTCTGCCATGCGGGCCGGGGCACGTGAGTATTTGGAGCGCAACTCCAGCGCGGAAAGCATGGTGGAAGCTTTCACGCGCTTCGCGGCGTCACGCGGCAAAGCGCGTACGTCGTCGGGCCGGGCCCGGGTTTTCGCAGTGACCAACGCCAAGGGCGGAGCGGGCGCGACCACGGTAGCTGTGAACACAGCCATCGCGCTGCAGGAAGTGCACAGCGGAGTTCTGCTGGTGGATTTTGCATCCCTGGGACATGCCTCTCTTCATCTCAATGCCCGTCCGACTTTTGGGCTCATGGATGCGCTGCAAAATCTCCATCGCATAGACACTTCCCTTCTGCAAGGCCTAATGACCCAGTGCAAGGACGGTCTGCAGTTGTTGGCCGGTCCGCAACAGCCTCACGTGGTAACCCCCACCGCCGCCGAACTGGCACGGCTGTTTGATTTACTGGTATCACACTTCCAATACGTGGTCGTGGATTGCTCGAATCGCATCGATGACACGGCGCGGATGCTGTGTGATCTGTCGAACGCGGTGTTGCTGGTGGCCCAGACCGACGTGGTCTCACTGTGGAGTGCGGGTCGCATGAGAGCATTTTTGGAGGAGGGGGCGGGGCGCGATCGCGTTCGCCTCATTCTGAACCGTTATAAGAAGATTCCGGGCTTCAGCGATGAAGATGTGGAAGCGGCCACCAACTGCAAAGTGCTGTGGAAGCTGCCCAACAATCACCAAGCCATTGCGCCAGCCATCGACAAGGGCACGCCAGTTGCGTTGCAGGAAAGCATAGACATTGGCCGCTCTTTCCGGGGTCTGGCGGCGTTGCTGGCTGACGCGTCACCCACCTCTGAAGGCTCTTTGGATCTGGTTTATCAGCCCGATAAATCGGAGAGCAAGAAAAAAGCGGTGAGCCGCCTGCTCATTTCACCCGCGCGCGCAGGCCAATAGCTGGTTCCCTTTCGTTCTCGAGCAACCGAACCTTACTTTGCAGCAGCGGTTTTTCCTTCCAGCTTGGCGTAAATGGCGGGATTGGCACAGACCTCGTAATACCACTGGTCGGTCCAGTGTTGCAGCGAAAGGTTCCGAGTCTCCACCTGGGGCACGCGGCTCCCCCGTACCACAATCTTGCGGAAGATATCATTGCCCACAGGCACCAGCCCACTCCACAGACGGTATTCTTCTTGCGTCTTGAGTTCAGGAAGATCCAGCTTGCAAGGCTCTAGGGAGATCTCCTGCTTCAGCTTCTGGAAAGCAGCTTCGCTCATGCGGATGCCGTTTACGTTGTATTTCAGGATAAAGTCCTCTGGGCTGTCCTGCAGGTCTGCGTCACTGACCGTCTGGAACGCATAAACGTGGAACGGAGTCTCGGCGCTCTTCATGGTTTTGCGCACGCGCTTACTGCAAGAGGAAAGCCGATCGCTCTCGTTAAGTGCGTCCGAGATCATGATTCGCTGCTCTCCATCCATCAGGTACATGGGAGCAGAGTCCTGATAGGAGATGCCCAGTCCCAATTCGATGCCGGGCAGTCCGGATCGTTCTACCAGTTGGTTGTAGCCATGCACAATCTCGATGATTTCACGCGCCAGCACGGCGGCACGACCTACGCCCAGCCCTGGTTCCCCCTCACGCTCGAGGATGGCAAGAATAATGGCGTCGCCCTCCAGAAACACCTTGACGGCGCCGTACTTGGTCAAAAGTTTGTTCACCGGATCGTAGAAGTTGAGGCTGAAATACGAGGCCGGGTTCATGCCCCGCTCGAGCAAAGAACGGGTGAGCCGGGAAGAGTCGCGGATATCAGCCTTGATGACGACATGCCGTACGACCTTTTCTTCGCCGGATTTCTGCTCATCGGGGAGCAGAAACTGATACAGCGTTCCGTTCATGGCCGAGAGTTGCCGGATCTTCTCATTGGCGACGAGGTTGATGCTGTCCAGAGCGCTATTCAGTGCCTCCAGTTGGCGCAGGTCACGGTGATAGCGAATAAAGTCCCTCAGGAAGCGCCCCGCTTTCTTGGCCCGCTCTGCCCCGCGACAACCTGCGACGCGGTCAATGGCAGCGTAGAGACTATCCGGAGAAACCTTCCCGTGTTCGGCGATCAGCTTCTCGACCCGGACTCTCTCTTCCTTTGAGATTAAGGCGTTCTTCAGCTGCTGGGCGTTGATGCGGGGTGAGTATTCGGCCAGTAGCGGTGCCACTTCATAAGAGGCCGTGACGTACTCCATAAGTTTCTCGCGCTCCACCAGATTCACCCAGGCACTGAGCCGGTCTTTCTGTGCGCTCCCCTCGGGCGTGGAGTCGTCGGGCACACCTGCACCGACGAGTTCGTGAGCATTTTCCGGTACATTCAGCCAACCGTCGAGGGTACGTTCGGGCTCCTTGCCCATTTCCAGACTCAGGGACTGCAGGAATTCGCACGTGATTCTGCGGACGTTGGAAAAGCGGTCAGGATCGCGGTCAAAGTTGCCCAGCATGACATACTGCTCGGCGTTCAAGTAGGTGTCGCGCCCGTCTTCGGTAAAGATCAATGGATTGAGAAACAACTTGTACTGCTCGTCATAGCTGTTGCCAAAGAGGGAGCGCCGGGTGCGGGCCAGCGTCTCCTTCTCGATATCGCGGAGTGTGCGCAACAGTTCCTGGCCAGTCTTGCGTAAGATGATTTTCTTGGCTACCTGGAAGCCTGCAGCCCGTTCTCTATATTCCAATGCTCTCTGTTGCTGCACGCCTTCGTGGCTTTTGAGTGTCATGCGGCAGCGCTCCAGTATTTGTGAAAACTGGGCGTTAAGCTCGAAGCGCAGGAACTTGATGATTGCCGACCGCGCCAGCAGATCCAGTACCGGGCTTTCCTCGGCCTTGGCGCGGTTCAGTGCGGCAACGTGGACTTCCGCCAGCAATGGCTTCAAGTCCGCAAGCTCCACTCGTTGCTGCGGCCGTGGACTTGAAGCAGGCCGGATTATGTTTCCCATGCTGTGCTGCGCTTCGGTTGCCAGCAATCCCTCCACGTCTCCATGGCGTACCAGGAAGCGGGCGATATGCAAGCGCATCTGCTCCACGAACTTGGGGCTCAGGTGGACGTCGTGACGCAGATTGTCGACTCCAACCTGGAGGCCTTCTAGCGAGAGCGCCGGGGTGAAGCTGGAGAGCCGGAGCGGAACCGCCTCCTCTGCGTGGTGCCCGAGTCTGAAGATGGGGATACGCGGCATTGGGAGTCGGGCCTCTGAGCTACGGCTGCCGTGCCTGGCTCACCAGGCGGGCACGAAATTGTGGGACGACGAGCGCCTGCTCGACGGTAGGCACATTAAGCGCGGCCAGTTTTGAAGCCACGGTTTGGGCGTCGGCAGTAGCGCCAGTACTGCTGTATGCCCTCCACAAAAGACGCATGGACAGCGGATCAGCGGAATCTTCCTGCAAGTGTGGAATCGCTTCGGCATACTTTGCCTGGGCTACCAAAGTGGCTCCCGCGCCTCCGTGATAACAAAGCTGTATCACCTGGCTCCGGCTCTTCCCTGCCATGCTTTCCAATTGACTGACGACCTTGGCTGCAGATTCCATGTCCTCCGCATCCGCCAAACGCGTGGCTCGGACCCGCAGAATTCGGGCCTGCTCTTCGTTGCGGTCAGTCACAGAAAGCTCGTGCGGCTCCTGCAGAGCGTATTCCGCGGCCTGCAACTCTCTCATCGCCGATTTGGCATCGGGTTCGGACATGGCGAGAATTCGGTGAGCTTCAGCTTCGAGTCGCGCCAGGCCGGCGGCGTGCGCATGTTTGCCCACTTCCACCAACGCTTTTTCCGCCTGTTTGTGGTTGCCTTCTCGAATCCAGGTCAAGGCGGATTGCATTTCATATTGAACCTTGTCGCCCTGGCTCCCAGCGAATATGATCGCCCTCTCGTACTCCTCGCGCGCATCCGCTCCTTTTCCCATGAGGGCCAGGGTATCGGCTATGCCAACTTCCGAGCCGAAATTCGGGTCCATGCGAACACTGGTCCGGTATTGCTCAAGAGCGGCGTCGAACTTTCCGTCCATGCGCAGAATTTCGCCGTAAGAATCGTGCGGATTGGGTTCGTTGGGTACCAGAGCAACATACCGGTCCATGGCGGCGAAGGCCTTCTCGAAATCTCCGTCGAAGGCATAGGTATATCCCAGGTCATTCAGCGCCGCCGGATAATCAGGCAAGATTTTCAGCGCGTGTTCGAGCACGAACGCCGCCTGATGGTAGCGTTCCTGCAGAGTCAGCCAGTCTCCTGCCAGAAATGCCAGGCGGGAGTCGCGTGGATACTTCGCCAACAGGTCGTTCATGGCGGCGATTGCGGGGAGGTAATTGTCCTCCTGGGCGCCCGCCAACCAGCGGATCAACAACCGTTCTCCCCGGCTCGCGCCTGACGCCAGTTGCTTTGCCTGATCCCGAGCTTCCGCCTGCTCGGCTGGGTCCTTGCTGATCTTGGCGATCATGATGAAGGCTTGCGCGAACTTCGGGTCGGACTTGGTGGCAGCCCGCAAGAACTGAAGCGTGTCGTTAAGGCGGTATTGCTCGAAGTCTTGCATTGCTGCTTCGAAATCCGCACGCGCCCGGGTGGAAGAAGTCGTGACCGGAAGCTGAGGCCCCTTGCCTGTCTGGGCGGAAGTCTTGGCGCTGGTCTTACCATCGGCAAACGCGAACGAACCCCACAGCAGGAGCAGGGTTAGGCAGCAGCGGCGAACCATTGGACCCCTCGGAAATGGTTGATTTTTTTACTTGTTATGGGTTGAGCGTAGCACGGCATCGAGACCCGGAAAACGTTACCCAAGTTACATGGTGACAGTAAATTGGAGTTGATAAATAAGGACTTGCAGGACTCAGCTGGTCGCGCCTGCGGGCGCGCCTCGCGAGTTCAGGCCACGGGGGTCGATTCAGATTTTCAGGAAGATGCGCTTGCGGTAAAGCACCCACATTGCCACCCAACACATGAGCACGTAACAGATCGCATACAGCAAAGACGCATTCGCTGGGCTCGCCAAGGGCGCGAACAGATGTTGGTAGAGCGCGTCCTCCCAGAACGTACCCGATGCCGTGGACAAATTAGAGACCGCATGCGAACTCGCTTCCTCAACGACGTAGGTAGCGATCGGGTTCATCCCGAACACCAGCAGGGGAGCGGTCCAGCGCCCGCGCCAGAGTTTCATGTCGAGTATCCAATAACACAACGCCAGACACAGCAGCGCCAGTCCGGCAGCCAGCAGTACGTAGGAACTGGTCCAAAGCCGCTTGTTGATAGGAAACCACAAATTCCATATTTCTCCAGCCACGACGCCGGCTACCCCGAATAACACCATCCCGGTAACTTTCGCTCTTGCCGTGCGAGGGCCACGCAGCCAGTCGCCGGTCAGCAGTCCCAGAAGGCAAGTGGCAATCGCGGGGATGGTGCTTATCAGACCTTCTGGATCGCGCGTGCCGTCGTACAAGTGTCCGGCCAGGAGTTTGCGATCGAGCCACGCCACCAGATTGCGATCGGGATCCAGCAACGGCATGTCATGAGTAGGCACGCCGAAACCCGGCACGGGAACGTAGCGCATCAACACCCAGTACGCGGCCAGGCACCCGGCCGCGGCGACAATCCAGCCCCGGCGATTCGACCAGAGTGCGAAGGCGGCGGCAATGACGTAGCAAACCGCGATCCGTTGCAGCACTCCGTAGACGCGCCACGAGGACAGAAAATACTGGTTGGGAAAGCCGTTCAGGAAAAGGCCCAGGGCAAACAACATCAAGCCGCGCCAAAGAACGTGGCGAAAAAGCTGCCCTCGCGACTCCCCGTGTTTCAGGCGTGAACTGAATGAGAACGCTATCGAAACTCCTACGATGAACAGAAAGAATGGGAAGACCAGGTCGGTCGGAGTCCAGCCGTTCCATTCCGCATGTCGGAGCGGCCAGTAAGAACTGGCCTCGTTGCCGGCATTGTTGACCAGAACCATAGCGGCCATGGTCACACCCCGGAATACGTCGAGAGAAAGTAATCGGGAAGCGGGTAACGGTTTCGCCATCGCACCACCAGGATTGGCAGTCATGAGCGTTTAGGGTCTCGTGTCCAGAGGATGAGTTGCCTTTTCAAAGAACTCGTTCTGCAGCCGCAAGCTGGTTTGGTCGGCTTTCACGGCACGAATGCACTTCACAATCGCCTTTTCCCACTCATCCATCTCGTACTTGCCTCGCTCGGTGGTGGCGGCCGATCCGTCCCCGGAATAGTGATTGGGAAAGCGCGCGTACCACCAGATTGCCGTGTAGAGTTCATCCGGCAGCTGGAGTTTTGCCTGATCCTCTCCGGATTCAGTGCGCGCACGATCCATGTGGACCAGGTCAGGACGAGCAATCAGCATTTTGGAAGTCTCCGACTCGCCGCCGTGCAGGTCTACGTTTGTCTTTTTCGGCGGACCACCGGCCGGAGGTTCGATGAGGGGTACAACGTAAACCACATAATCGTGCGCCTTCTCAAGCTGGGTTTGCGCGAAGAAAGGCAGCAGATTCTCATTGCCGCCGTGACCGTTGACGATGACGACTTTCTTGCATCCGTTGCGGGCCATCTCGTCGGTGGTCTCTTGCAAGAGCTCCAGCTGCAGGTGCGTGCTGTAAGCAACGGTCCCGGGTTGGTGCCTGGCTTCGAAAATCTGGCCGAAATAGTACTCCGGAAAAACGAGTGCATACTCCTGGCCAGCGGCCTGTAAGGCAGCGGAGCGCACCTTGAGCAGATCGGTCCCCAGCGGCAGATGCGCGCCATGTTTTTCCAAGATCCCAAACGGAAGCAGACACACGCCCCCGGATTGCTGGATCGCCGAACGAAAGTCCGCCGCAGTAAGTTCTTCCCAATGCACGGAAAGCTTGTTTTGCGCCCATCCCAGGTTGACACAGAGCACCAATCCGCTCAGAAACCCGAATATTTTCTTCATTAAATCGTTTCTCCAGTGGGCAATTCTAGCACTCAGGAACAAACCGCGGCGGCCTCGCCACCGGCTGTTCGCAACCGGGCCGGCAGACAGTACTTTGGTTACCGTGGTCACTGTGGCCGATGACCGTGGGGGGGTATGATCGGAATACAGGCCCTTTCAATGAAGCAATTGAACTTCGTACTCTCTCTTACTAACAGCGAAAACGACTACCAGTTGGAGCAGGTCCACGCCGCTGAAGAGGTAGCGAAACGCCTGGGTGTGCAATTGCGGACCATGGATGCTGGCAACGACGCGATTGACCAAAGTCAGCAATTATTGAAGATCATCCAGTCCCACGCGGACTCTCACCCCGATGGAATCATCTTTGAGCCGGTGGGGGGCACTGCCCTGCCGCAGGTAGCGCGAGCAGCCGCCATCGCTGGAATCGGCTGGGTGGTTTTGAACCGCGAAGTTGAGTATGTCGCCGAGTTGCGCAAGGCTTATCGCATCCCGGCCTTTACCCTGACCTCGGACCATGAAGAAGTGGGTCGCATTCAAGGCCGGCAATTCGCCGCGCTTTTGCCCAACGGGGGATCGGTCCTCTACATACAGGGGCCTTCAGAGAGCCTTGCCGCCAAGCAGCGTACGGCAGGCATGTATGAGACCAAGCCGTTGGAAGTGCAAGCAAAACTGATGAAGGCGCAATGGACAGAGGCTAGCGCCTACCGGACGGTGAGTTCGTGGTTACGCTTATCCACTTCTCATCAGACCCATATTGACATCGTCGCCGCCCAGGACGATTCCATGGCTATGGGCGCCCGCAAGGCCTTCGAAGAACTGCCAAATGGCGCTGCCCGCGACCGTTGGTTGAGCGTGCCCTACCTGGGATGCGATGGCCTGCCCAACAGCGGCCAGGCCTGGGTACGGCAGGGATCTTTGACCGCCACGGTCTACATTCCTCCCAATGCGGGCACCGCACTCGAGATGCTGACAGACGCAGTACAAACCGGGAACATCCCCCCGGAGCAAACCCTTACGGTGCCGGTTTCATATCCATCGATTGAAACCCTGTCCGCATCGCAGGCGGCCAGAACTCACGCTAGCTCAGCCGGCGGAAGCTAAGCCCGCCTAGTGGAGCACAGCCTTCGTCCTGCAATAAGACTCTTGCGACCTGCTAAATTATTCCTCTGGAGAATCCATGCCCACCCTCATCCCGCAAGCCACCCGCATCACCGCGGCTGGAAACAAACCCAAACTGATCGACGAATACATTGGCCGGGTGAACAGTAAGACCGGCGGCGTCAGCGTAGCCCACATGCGCAGTCCGCAAGGCTGGATAGAACCCGGACAAACTCCGGAATTCGAGGAGTTCACCATAGTTCTCAAGGGCACTCTACGCGTGCGACACCGGCAGGGAGAGATGGACATCACCGCCGGCCAGGCAGTGATTACCCATCGCGGGGAGTGGATCCAGTATTCGACACCAGCCGCAGGAGGAGCCGAATATATCGCGGTATGCCTGCCTGCGTTTTCCATGGAGACGGTACATCGAGATCCTGGCAGCGAATGACTGCGGGATGCGATCTCCCCTGCAACCCATACCGCTGTGAGGAAAGGACGGGCTGGCGCCCGTCCCTGTGCGTTGCGACTTCAATCCCTTCACTTCAAGTAAATTTCTTCCAGCAATTCGGAGCTGACGGTTTCGCGCATTTCGATGCGCTTCTCGGTCAACTGTTGACCCTGCTGTTTGCCTCCCAGAATCTTGTCACGGATGGCTTCGCTCTTGGCGGCGAGACCATCCATGGCGGCGTGGTTCTTGTATTCGAGAGCCAGGGCGACGTCCCAGTCTTCGGGGTTGGCTTTCGTGGACTTGAGGAACAGCTTGTAATCCACAATGACGCCCTGCTTCTTTTGTTCATCGAGCAGCGGCTTGGTGGATTGTTGCAGGCTGGCGAGATAAGCGTCCATCTGGGTAGGTTTCACGCGGACAAGAGTTACCCGCCAGACCGGGCCTTCAGTGTAGTGCTCCTGAGCAACCAATGCCGGAGCGAGCAACAATAGCAGAGCGACAAGACGGTAGATATGTTTCATGTGGAGTCTCCAGGCGAAATGAATTTGACTGAGGGCTCATCATACGCTTGGGAGCGCGTCGTGGCAGGGCATGGGATGACGGGCGAAAAACGCCCGTCCTCACATGCTCTTGCTGATGGCTGAAAGCTGAGAGCTCACAGCTTATGGCGCTTCGATCAATTCCATCTTGCCGTCACGGGTGCGGTGCAGCACCATCACTTTGCCCTTGGGATCGCGGAAAACGAAGACATCACGATCGCGGAAGTGGGCTTCCTTGATGGCTTCTTCCAGGGTCATGGGACGCATGGCAACGGCGTCCTCGGAGCGCGAGAGGTGCACCTCAGTGGTCTTGGCAACCGCGGGAAACTTGTGCACCACCACGTCGACGGCGCTGGCTTCGCTGAGGCCAACCGCAGTGACCACGGAATCCTGGCCCCCACTCCCATTCCACTTCTTTGGGCTTGCGCTCTTGTGATTGTGGCGTTTCTGGGTGCGCCACCGGGTCTTGTATTTGACTGCCTGCTTCTCCAGATGTTCGAAGGCCTCGTTGACGGCGGAAGGCATATCACCGGCCTGCGCCTCGCTGACAATCGGCCCGTTGCGCGGATTGATGGTGATTTCAGCCTTGTGGCGACGCTTCTCGACTGCCAGGATCACCTTGGTCTCGAACTTGTCGCCAAGAATTTTACGGATTTTGGTGAGGCGGGTTTCAACATCCTTGCGAATGGCGGGAGTGACTTCGAAGTGCCTGCCAGTATATTCCACGTTCACGAGCGCCCTCCTTGAATTAATTTCGTGTAACGGGCACTACATTTTCCTCTGCCGGCGAGGACGCCGGAGCTACCTATTTCTTTACCCTGCGCTGGTGGGTGCTAGGGATGCGCATGTCTTCCCGATATTTCGCGACCGTACGGCGGGTCACCTGAATTCCTTGCGATTGCAGGATGCGGGTGATCTGCTCATCGGTCAGCGGCCGCGCTGAGTCTTCCTCTTCGATCAACTTCTTGACACGGCGCTTCAGGATGAGCAACGAAGTGTTGCCGCCCTCGGGTCCGTTGACGCTTTCGCTGAAGAAGTACCGCAACTCAAATACGCCCTGGGGGGTATGAGCATACTTGCTGGCCACTGCGCGCGAAACCGTGGAAGGGTGCACGCCAATTTCTTCGGCCACCTCCTTGATCATCATCGGCTTCAGTTCGTCGATGCCTTTTTCCAAAAAGTCCTGCTGCCGGGCAACAATCGAGTAGCAGACCTTCATGATGGTCTGCTTCCGCTGCTCAATGTTCTTGATGAGCTGGATGGCGCTCTTGTAGCGCTCCTTAACGTAGTTGCGAGTGTCTTTGTCGTTACCATCCTTTACCAGCAGGCGTTTGTACGCCGGATTGAGGCGCAACTGGGGAACATCTTCATCGTTCATGATGACCAGCCACTCGTCACCATGCTTCACGAAGGCAACATCCGGCTCGATCAGTCGCGGCTGAACCTTGTTGTAGCGAAGACCCGGACGTGGATCGAGAGTACGAATGTAGTTCAGGGCTTGCTCAATGGCTTCCGGAGGACGACCGAGGGTACGTGCGATTTCCTTGTGTTGCTTGTTCTGCACCGCGCGCAGATGCTGGTCCACGATGGCGATGCCGTCGGCAATGACCCGAACGGCAGCTTCGCGCTCACCGTTGCCATTCTTCTGCGATTCAAGGTGTTGCTGGTGGAAGCGCAATTGATAGAGCAGGCATTCGCGCAGGTCACGGCATCCAACACCGGGAGGGTCCAACTGGCGGACCAGTTCGATCGCCTCGTGCAATTCGTTCAGATTAAAGTTGGGGACAAACTGTGGCACTGGTACGGGAACAGACGCAGCAACTGGTTTGGGAGTTTCGACGGGAGGTTCCGGCGAAACCGCGGCGGTTGCGACCACCTCGTCCACTAGCTCAGGGCCATTTCCATCCCACCCAGGGTCAAAACCAGGTTGGGGAGAAAGAGCCTCATCCGGCGAAGACAGTTCTTCGGAGTCTGGAATCTCGGCACTCAGGCCTAAAGCGGCGGCCTCGTGTACAACTTTGTCCACCACCGCAGAATCGGCCTCGGGCGCCGCAGGCGGAATGACGCCCATCATCTCATCGTCGCTGGCGATCAGGTAGCCATCTTCGTTGAGGTTGCCGATCACCAACTCAGCCGCTTCCCGCACTTCAGCGGTCGTAGGGATCGAACCCAGCTGCCAGATCAAGTGGTCGCTAAGATTGCTGGGCTTGGAAAGAAAATTCTCGAAGGAAGGACGTTCGATGTCCTCACTCTCGCCCTGGCTGCGGTAGCCGGGGTCAAGGTAGTCCTTGAAGAACGAACCGAAATCGATTTCCTCGAAAGGGTCTTTACTTTCGGCCGCCGCGGTCGGACTTTCTTCGGTTGCCGGCCGGTCGCGGTCCTCCTCCTTGCGATTTACGTCGTCCAGCAGGGGAACCGCGTCTTCCAGTTCCTCAAGGACCGGGTTCTCGACCATTTCCGCGGTAATCATGTCCCGCAGCTCCAGCTTGTTGAGCGCGAGCACACTGACCATCTGCACCAGGCCCGGGGTCAGGATCTGCCGCTGCGAGACTTTCAAACTCAGCTTGTGCTGCAACATCACCATAGATTCAGTCGTTGGTCGTTCGTTTGCCGTTCACCATCAGTCTCACACTAAGGAAAAACTCTCTCCCAGATACACTCGCCGCACCTCAGGATTGCCTCCTAACTGTTCCGGCGTTCCCTGGAAGAAGATCCTGCCTTCATTAATGATGTAGGCCCGGTCGGTGACTGACAGCGTCTCCCGCACATTGTGATCGGTGATCAGAATTCCGATTCCGGCAGCCTTCATGTCACTGATAATCTTCTGCAAGTCGAGCACAGCAATCGGATCAATCCCGGAAAATGGCTCGTCGAGCAATATAAAAGCCGGGTTGATGCACAGAGCGCGAGCAATTTCGACCCTTCGCCGTTCCCCACCCGAAAGGGCATATCCCCGATTCTGGCGAATATGCTCCAGTCCCAACTGATCGATCAGCTTTTCCATCCTCTCCCGGCGTTCGTGCCAGGAGATGGGCTGAGCTTCGAGCACGGCAAGGATGTTTTCCTCAACCGTCAGCTTGCGGAAAACCGATGCTTCTTGGGGGAGATAACTGATGCCGTACTGACGCGCCCGAAGGTACATCGGGACATCAGTAATGTCGTCCTGGTCGAGTAAGACCCGACCCGTGTCGGGGGGAACCAGGCCGACGATCGCATAGAACGTCGTGGTCTTGCCAGCGCCGTTAGGTCCAAGTAAACCAACAACTTCGCCCTGCTCGACGCGCAGGCTCACACCATTTACAACCCGGCGACCACGGTAAGATTTTCCGATTTCGTCAGTGGCCAGAGTACGCATTTATCGTGCCACTCGCGTTTGCGTGACGGCGGGGGATGAATTGTTGCCTTCAACCAGCACCCTATCATCGTGTCTAAAGAAAGTCAACGAAACCCCGGTAATCTTGCCATGTTCGGCATCAAAAATGCTAGGCGAAGCGCCGGTCAACACGAACTTGTCCTCGTGGGCGCTGTAGACCAAGTGCTCACCTTCGGCCCGCCGTTGCGGCTGGGTCGCCACTACCTGCCCTGTAGCCACTATCTTGTCGAGTTTTCCCAAAGTTGAGGGTTGATTGCCCGACACTTGCCCGCGAGCTTGCAGAAAAGCGTCCATTTCCCGGGCGGTAATAGAGATGTCTGCTTCCTTTGCCAGAACCTGGCCCTCGAAATGAACCTTGCGCTCGGCGTCCTGATACGTGAGCCGGGAGCAGGTGATGGCAACCGCCGTGGAATTTCCGTGCGAGTCGCTTTGCGCCAGCACCGTGGATACTGGTTGTGTGGGCGTTCCCTGCGCGACCAGGGATCGTTGATTCCGATCGAAATCGATGGTTGGGGCTTCGACAACATTCGCATCCTGCCACAGCCGCACTCCTCCCCGGTAGAGAGCATTTGCTGCCGAGCTATGCACCGTCATTGAGTGCGCGGTAACGTGGATAGGGCTGGATGAGGCCAAGAGTGCTCCGTTGGGTTGGGGCGTCAAGTCGCTGTACGTAGTCTTGACGTCTCCCTCGGCAAATGCGGTTCCGGTTGCGCGTTCCAGCCGCATGCTTTGGGCAGTCGCCGTCATGCCACCTTCACCGACGCGCGGCGAACCAGTGAGGATCAATATCTGATCAGCAGGCGTGTAGCGTCCTTGTTCACTCCAGGCCTTGCGCTCGCCATCGTTGTAAACCACACTTCCCTGCTGAACCAAAGATTCGATACCCCGTCCAGGCCGGAAAGTAGCATCGAGCGTTCGGCTGGTGCTGACCCGGTCGGGCTGCCCGGGATTCTTGCTTACGATGCGGGCGTCGGGAGCGCCATGGACGGACGCGATCTGGCCCGAGCCGTCGAAATGTGCTTCAAACCTGCCGGCCGTCACCAGTGTCTGTGTCCCATCGCTCGGTCCTGCAGGATGGATGGCAATCTGGGCAGCACCGGCGGTTTCTGCGCGATCAAGGCGACCGTTGCCGGTCAGCAAGAAGTCCACGGCCGACGCGGTCAGATCCAGATCTTGCGAAGGATGTGACGCGTCGGACGAGACCTGGTGCTGGACCAGCCTGACGTTTTCTTCGGTGCGAACCTTGGTGACCTGATTCCTGCTACCAAAGTCGAATACCACGCGCCCGGCATTGGCCTGCATGGGTTGCGCTCCGGCCAGGTCCGCACTCACGTTTCCAAAGAGAATTGCGGTGCGCAAGCCCTCCCGCTTTTCGCCCATCACGAGTTCGAGTTGGTCGGCTCGCGCTGTTGCTGTTGGCTCGGCATCCGCTTCGACCAAAATATTACCGCTGGCCAGGATTCGGTCGACTCGATTGTCGGGATGAAGAAATACCGTGGCTTGGTCGGCTTGGCATCGTCGTCGCGCGGTAGTCAACTGAGGATGATCAAGCCAAACCTGACGTTTCCTCTTGACAATAGCCGCGCGCGCTGCAGTAAGGGTCACCCCCGTCGATCCCGTCAGGATGTTGACCTGAGAATCCAGTAAGAGTTCGCCGGTGGCAGCTAAGTAGCGGATTCCAACGGCTGAGCCGCTAGCTTGCGGCAGACTGAACTCGACCCGTTCCTTGGTGGAAGCATCACCGGTTTTTTGGTTGAAGACCAAACCGCTGGTCTTAAGGTGAATGGGGTTCTTGAGGCTCCTGGGGACAGCCTGATCGGGCGTGGCAGCGCCTTCCGGGTTCGCCTCCAGGTCGATTTGCACCTCGCCCTTTGCGCTTATCTCCCCCGCTTGCGGGTCGTAATTGAAATCGGCGCCCGAGATGCGGTCATAGCGGCTGGAGTCGCGCCCATAGATCGTGACCGTCACGTCGTGCAGTTGGGCCTTTCCGCCCTGCTTGAACTGGACTGCCTTGCTAGCTTCGACTTTGAACCAGGTGCGACCTTGTTCGGACTTAGAAATCGTGAACCCAGTGGCACTTTGCTGGATTTCAAGGCCGATCTTCTCCGGAACCTGCTGCAACGCATTCCGTACCCGCAATCGGGCATAGAAATAGACGCCGCCCACCAGCAGCACCAGGGCAATAGCGCCCGCGGCAAACCAGCGGCGCAAGTGGGTGATAAATAGAGGCATCTGAGGACAAGTTTACAGAAACCGCAGGGGAGGTGCCTCGCCGGTTCTAACGATCGCTCACCAGGGATTCGGCCGGCGATATCCCAGGTTCGGAAATGGGCCTTGGTGGAACGGCGAAGTCTCGCAGCGAGAGCTCCAAACCGCCGAAGTCGGGATGGTCGTTGTGGTCAAGCGTGAAGGCAATGTCGATGGCATCACCCGGGAGTAGTTGCGCCTGCTGCACTCGCTCCGCCAGTCTCCACCCCAGCGCTTTGTAGACGACGGATTTTCGCCAGTTCTCAGACCTGCGAGGAATGTTGGCGGAATCAGGATGGCAGCGGGGCATTCCCGGCCTGGCTTCTTCGCGCAATTCATTTCCGTTCCACGCCAGCTTCAGCCGGACATGCTTCTCTTTCATGATTTGTGGCGGCGCCATGAGCCTCACATTGCGAGCCGCGAAAACCGGCTCCGGGTTGCCGCTTCCGAACGGTTGTAGCAGGCTAAGAGCTTTGAACAATTCCGGAGTCACGTTACCGAGTTCGAGCTCGGCGTCGATGTGGAGTGTCGGCTCAAAATCGGCCACGAGTCAGGCAAGAGCGGGCATAGATTATCGAGATGGGCTCGCAACTCCCGCACCCGCGCCGAAGGTAGCGAGAATCCCACGGCATGCGAATGTCCGCCGAAGCGGGTGAAGAGGTGTGCGCAGGACTCCAACGCATTCAGCAAATGAAAAGGGCGAATGGAACGTCCCGAGCCGTGAGCTTCTTCGCCTTCGCGCGAGACCACCAGCGTCGGACGTCCATAGCGCTCGACCACGCGAGTAGCGGTGATACCGATGACGCCGCGGTGCCAGCCTTCGCCATCCACCACGATACAAAACGATGCTGGCAACGTGGGATCTTCCTCGAAACGGGCAGCGATTGCATCCAGTATGCGACGTTCTTCTTCCTGGCGCTCGGAGTTCAGTTGATCGAGCTTGGCGGCGATTTCGCGAGCGCGAGCCGCATCTTTTGTGCTGAACAGTTCGATGACGTCGGCAGCGATGTCCATACGTCCCGCGGCGTTGATTCTAGGTGCTACGCGGAATCCGACTTCGCCGGAAGTAAGCGCGCGACCGCTGACTTGCGCAGTCTCAAGCAACGCCTTGAGGCCGGGGTTTACGGCGGAACGCAGCGCTTCCAACCCTAGTTTCGCGAAGACCCGATTTTCGCCAGTAAGCGGTACACAGTCAGCGATGGTGGCAATGGCGACAATCTTAGAGAAAGACTTGAGCAGGGCCGCCTGATCGCGATGGGGCAGTCTGCGCTCCATCAAGGCCTGCGCCAGCTTGAAAGCCACGCCGGCGCCACAGAGCGCCTTGCAGGGATAGTCACAACTCGGCTGGTTCGGGTTCAGTACGGCGAGCGCATGCGGTGTGCCGTCGGGGCCGGGCAGATGGTGGTCGGTGACGATCAGGTCCACGTCGAGCCGTCGCGCAGTATCTGCGGCGGCAAAAGCGCGGATGCCGGCGTCGACACTGATGATGAGTTGAATTCCCGCCGCCGCGGCGCGCTCGATGACATCGCCACGCAGGTCGTAACCTTCCTTGATGCGATGCGGGACGTGAAAGTCGGGAGCGCCTCCGCAGAGTTCGATCGCGGTCTTCAAGATGACGATGGCAGTCGTTCCATCCACGTCGTAGTCGCCGTAGATGAGGATGCCCTCTTTGCGCTCGATGGCAGCGTCGATGCGGTCGACGGCGGCTTTCATGCCCAACATCAGATAGGGCGAATGTAGCTGGGCGAGAGAGGGATTCAGGAAGCGTTCGGCAGTATCGGGATCAGTAATTCCGCGAATCACCAACAGGCGGGCGAGTGTGCGCGCGGCTTCATCGGATAGTCGCAGGCCAGGTATGGCGCCCAGTTGGCTGGCGAGCGTTTCGGCCTGGGCGGCGTCTGCCGTTCTGTGAAGCCAGTTCATGAGTTTCTCTCTCTGTGAACCTCTGTGCCCCCCTGTGGTTTCGCACTTTTCACCACAGAGGGCACAGAGGTTCACAGGAAGACTGTCTGACGTGTTACGGTTCGTCGTCGAGGCCAGGCTCGTCGATGGGCATTCCGCTGAAGTCCTCCGCCATTTCGAGAATCCCCTGATAGCGGTCGTACCAGGCAGTAGACGCCTCGTACACCATCATCACGCCCTGGTGCGCAAAGCCAAGCTGCACGAAGCCGGTTTTGCCGACGTAGGTGCGGAGCCAGCGGGCCTCTTCGACGTCCTCGTCGTTGGTAAACTCGGCCTTGCTCAGGCGCTCGATCATGGCATCGAGTTCTTCGCGCTCCAGTTTCCATGAATCCATGATCAGAAACGGCGCGCCCGCAGCTTTGGCCAGTTCGACAAAATCCTTCCAGCCATCGGGATTGTCGGCCGACTTCCAAGGGACGCTCTGTACTTCTTCGTAGTCGATGAATCCGGGAAAACGGCGCAGACCGTGGCCTTCGATGAAGGCGATCATGTCATCTTTGAGGCTGGCGAGATCGTCAGGCTGCGGTGACATAGAGATTTTACGAAGTATGGGGATATTGTATTCCTGAACGTCGTTGGCCGATAGTCGTTGGTCGTTGGCAAAGCCCGCGTCGGCGTGTGCCGGGCCAACGACCAAGGACCGACGACCAACGACGTCTTCGCCCTGTGCTACACTAGTTGTTTCTTAGCGACTCCTGACTCCGCACATGCTTCTTTCCAAAGAATATGTGGGCTATCTGGCCCGCGAAGTCACCAAAAAACTCATTGCTGGCGAGTTTATTGAGACCAAGGCCGTGCCCGTGGTCACCGAAAAGGTGCACGCCGCCATGCTCGAGGAATTCACGCTCGAAGACCGCATTAATGATGAAGTGCGCGTCATTCTGGAAGCCTATTCTTCCGAAATGCAGAAAACCGGCGCCAACTACCAGGAGATGTTCCGCAAGGTGAAGAACGAACTGGTGCGCAAATATAAGGCGGTGTTGTGAGAATCAGCCGCGACAAAGTGAACAAGGTCGCGCACGCGGTCACTGAGGCCCTGGCTGAAGTGAATGAACTGGACTTCGTCGAAGACCGCAACACCATTCGTCTCGAAGTGCGGAGAGTCATGGAAGAGTTGCTCAATCAGGAAGAGAAAATCGATCAGTCCGCCCGGCACAAGATCGAGAACCAGAAACGCACCATCCTCGAAGGCAGCCAGGAGTGGGACATCCTCTACCGCAAGTATTACCAGGAAGAAGTCAAGAAGCTGGGTGTGTAAACGCGGCTGGCGACTTCTATTTCAAACCTTCCACCAAATACAAATCTGAGAGCAATCGGCGGTAGCCGTATGCGTAAGCCTTGCCATCAGGCGTGGGCAGGACGGGACCCACGAACTCCACGCCGGCGGGATCGGGAGGCATGAGCTGCTTCCAGGGTGTCCTCTTGCCGCTGGCGATCTCCAGTTTGAAAACCTTGGCAGGCAAATCACCACTGCGATAAACAAATAATGATCCACTGTCGCTGCCCCAGGCCACCGGCACCTCTCCGGGTTCAAAGCCCTTGATCAGCCGCGGGTCGCCGGAAGGAATGGGAAACAGATATGCCTTGTCGTCAGGGCCGACGGCAGCAACTTCGCGTCCATCGGGAGACAGAGCAAACGCCAGTGCGTTAATGCCTTCGGAAGTGATCGCCTCGACCTTGCTGTTGGTGGTATCTTGCACGTACAGCCGGACGCCATGGTTGCCCTCTGTACCTGAAAATAGAATGTGCTTGCCATCCGCAAACCAGCAGGCATTTCCATGAACAATTCCGTGCCCGTCCAATTGCCGTGGCTCTCCCGGTCCGGTGGGCAGGAGGAACAGATCAGTCTGATTATCGCCACGGCTGGAAAGCGCCCACTTTCCATCCGGAGATAGCGCCAGCGACTGCCCATCCCCGAGGCGCACGGCAGGCGAGCCGTCCGTCTTGCGGAGATAAACCGCGTAGCTGGGCCCGCCGGCTTCGCCTTCCTCACGGAACAGGAGCATTTTGCCGTCCGCGGAAAGCGTCACCGGGTACGACCAGTCCAACCAGGTAAAGTCTCGTTCCGCAGCATCTCCGGCGGCACGAACGATCAGTCCCCGCCGCCAATTGTCCCGCGCCAGCAGGACTTTTCCGTCGGTCGTCACATCCTGCAGTGTGAGGTCAGCGGGAACGCGGGCCACCATCCGCTCTTTTCCCGACATGCTCAGCGAGAAGAGGGCGCGATCGATTCCCATTTGAATGGCAGTGAACCATACCTCATCACCTTTTGGGGACCAGCCCAGGCCAATCGCACCGCCTCCGTAATAACCGGAGAGGTTGCGCTTCTTTCCAGCAAGATCGACGATGGAAATGCCCCCGATCGAATCGCCCGGAATAGGGTGATCGATAAAAGCGATCAGGTCACCGTGGCGGGAGATGCGGGGATGGCTGATCCAGCCGCCGGTTTCGTAGAGCACCTTGCCGATGGGGTATTCCAGACGATTGCGCCCGCCGACATCTCGCACTACCGCGAGCTGACTGCCGTCCGGAGACCAATCCGCCCACTGCACATCTTCCAGAATTTCTCGCGGCGCACCGCCTACCAACGGCATGCGGGCCAAGGTTCCGGTGTGCACTTGCGACTTCGACTGCTGACTGTGCAACAGTAGAGCGGCCTCGCCCGTGGAAGAGATCGCCAGAATCTCGGCGCCTGGAATACCCACAGGACGGGACTCCGGCGTACCAATGCGGGTCGTAAACACCTCCACCGGCGCACCCTCCCATGCGGCGCTGTAGACCACGGTCTGGCCGTCGCTGGCAAACCGGGCCATGCGGATAGTGCCGCGGCGATAGGTGAGCAGATGATAAGAGGGCGGCGGCAACTGCGCAGGGCGTTGGATGATGAAGTACGCCATCCCCAGAACTGCGAGGATCGCGATTCCAGCCAGCACCAGAGCCCGCTGATAGCGGGAACGTGGAACCTGGTCGACGGCTACGGGTTGAGCAGGGTGAACCGCAGAGATCGCGGCTGAACCGCTCTCCGCCGTCTTCACTGCCGATGACGAAATGCGCGAGGTGTCGATCTCGCGTTTCAAGCGCTTCAGGTCGGCACGCATCTCGGCCGCGCTTTGATAGCGCAGCTCCACATCTTTTTCCAGCGCCTTGGTGATGATGCGCTCCAGTTCCGCCGGCATGTCAGGATTCAGGCGAATTGCAGGCGTGGGAGCGCGATTGAGAATGGCTTCAGTAATGACGCCCGAGGTTTCTCCGCGAAACGGCATGACTCCAGTGGACATTTCATAGAGCACCACTCCGAACGAAAACAGGTCGGTATGGGAATCGAGTTCCTTACCCCGAATCTGCTCGGGCGACATGTAGGCCACAGTGCCAAGCGCGGTCCCCGGGCTGGTCAGGTGGAGCGAATCGTCTGCGACGGTTTGAGAATCGGCGCTGGCCGGCTTGCTTGCCGCCGTAATCTTGGCCAGCCCGAAGTCCAGGATCTTGGCGTGCCCACGCTTGGTAATGAAAATATTGGCCGGCTTGATGTCGCGATGGACGATGCCCTTGGCGTGGGCTGCATCCAAAGCGTCGGCCACTTCGATGCCGACCCCAAGCAGGGTTTCCATCTCCAGCGGACGGCCCTCAATGCGATGCTTGAGGGTGGTACCGTCCAGATACTCCATGACCAGGAACGATTGTCCCTCGTTCTTTCCAATCTCGTAGATGGTGCAAATCCCAGGATGATTGAGAGACGATGCCGCACGCGCTTCCCGCCGGAAGCGTTCCAGGGTTTGTTCGTCATGGACAACATCTTCGGGAAGAAACTTCAGGGCCACGAAGCGGCCGAGTTCGGTATCCTCGGCGCGGTAGACGACGCCCATGCCGCCGCCCCCGATCTTATCCAGGATGCGGTAGTGGGAAATCGTTTTACCGATCATTGATGAAGTGATAATTCCCCTCGGGAACAGCATGGTAGAAGGAATCTGGGGAACAGTCAAAAGGATTCGAAGCAGAATCGCAGGGTGGACGCAATCCAGCGAAAAAAGCCCCACGTCGTTCGTGGGGCTTGCGTACAAATAAAAGTGGACTCAAGCTGCAGTCTTGCGCGCCACCACTTGTTGCAGGCGTTCCCGATACAACGTCGTCCGGTGAGTGATCTCTTTGTAGGTGTGGCTAGTCACCCATTGCGTGTGCGGCGTGCGCCGCCGTTCGCGGCGGCTGCCCACATTGCCGCGGTGGGTGGCATCGGTTGGGGTTTTCTGGGCGGTCATCTGTTGCCACCCGGTCCCGTCGCTAACCCCGAACACGCCGATGTAGCCCCCAGAGACCAGTTCCAGGGGTTCCTGAATGTTGTTGGTCTGATCGAATTGAGTCGATCCCTCGGCCCGAAAACCCTCGAACCAAGAAGGGAACACGAAATCTGACACCAGTACGTTGCCGATCTTGTAGGCGTACGCATCGGACTCGCAGGCGTCGCATACTTCGTAGGCATAGAGTAGCCCGGTGGTGTTTTCGTTCTGCACGAACACCGTGAGATTGATGTTGGGGTCGGCCAGCATTTCCAGCAGTTCATGGCTGGCAGTGACCGACCAACTGTTGCCGTACTTTAAGTCAGTTGCCGCGAAGATCTTGCCCAGTGGCAAGCCGTCGGGAGTAAGGTCGTGGTAGCCGAGAGCGCCGGCCTGATCAGAATCGTCAAGAATGGTGAGCCACCAAGTACCAATCGGGGGTGTAGAGCCGGTTGGGACAAAAGTGAGTTCAGCGTCAATTCCCCATGCCGGACGAAAGTCATTGGTGACTTGTTGCTGCAGGGCGTTGACCACAGGACGAATCTCGGTGTCTGTCAGCACCGTGCTGGCATTGATAATCGAGATTTGAATGGCGGTTGTTTGCGGCATTTGTTGCTCCTTCCTAGATGAGATTTTGGAGGACGCGATGGAGACCGGCGCGACTCTGTCTTTTCGAGCTTATGCCCACCCCCCGGTCTCTGAACCGGATAAATTGATTTGCACAATGCGCCAATTCCCATTCTGGGCAAAGGAGTTACAGGGTTTGGCTGCACCTACGCTCCCAGCCGAGGCTCTCCCGAGGATTGAGCACGGGGGGGTGATTTCTTAGGGCCAGCGGACAAAAAACAGCGCCGTTCTTGGCCCATTCGAAGTACGATTGTCACGACCTCGAGTGATCCAGGTCACAGCGCATCCCGGCTCCTGAGTCTCAAATGGAGCGTTGGACAGTCTTCTTACATTGGAGGGTATTACTATGAGCGTTATGACACCGCCCGGGATCAAGAATCCGAGCGATTACATTGAAGAAGTATTAACCACCGTAAAAGCCAAGAACCCGGCCGAACCCGAGTTCCACCAAGCGGTCCAGGAAGTACTGGATTCTCTCCGCCTGGTGCTACAGCGCCATCCCGAATATCGTTCTTCGAAGATCCTGGAACGGATCACCGAACCCGAGCGCGTAATTATGTTCCGCGTACCCTGGTTTGACGATCGGGGTGAAATTCAAGTCAATCGCGGCTTCCGCATTGAGATGAACAGCGCCATCGGCCCCTACAAGGGCGGATTGCGTTTCCATGCCTCAGTCAATCTGGGCATCCTGAAGTTCCTGGCGTTCGAGCAGGTCTTCAAGAACTCCCTCACCACGCTCCCCATGGGCGGCGGCAAGGGCGGTTCGGATTTCGATCCCAAGGGCAAGAGCGACAACGAAGTCATGCGCTTCTGTCAGAGCTTCATGACTGAATTGCAGCGCCACATCGGCCCCGACACGGACGTGCCGGCGGGCGATATTGGCGTGGGCGGCCGCGAAATCGGCTACATGTTTGGCCAATACAAGCGGCTGCGCAACGAGTTCACCGGCGTGTTGACCGGCAAGGGCTTGAACTGGGGCGGTTCGCTGATTCGTCCCGAAGCTACGGGCTACGGCTGCGTATACTTCGCCGCCGAGATGCTGAAGACCCGCAAAGAAACCCTGGAAGGCAAGCTCTGCCTGGTTTCGGGCAGTGGCAACGTTTCCCAGTACACGATTGAGAAGCTGCTCGATCTAGGCGCGAAGCCGGTCACCTGCTCGGATTCCGACGGCGTGATTTTCGATCCCGATGGAATCGATCGCGAGAAGCTGGCCTGGATCATGGAACTGAAGAATGTCCGCCGTGGACGCATCCGCGAATATACGGATAAGTTCAAGAAGGGCGTGTTCATGCCCACGGACATCAAACTGGAGCACAACCCGATCTGGAACATCAAGGCGGATTGTGCATTCCCGAGCGCCACGCAGAATGAAATCAAAAAACGCGACGCCGAGAACCTGCTCAAGAACGGCTGCAAACTGGTTGCCGAAGGCGCGAACATGCCAAGCACGCTCGAAGCCACCAAGCTGTTCCTGGATGCGAAGATCCTCTACGGACCGGCCAAGGCTGCCAATGCTGGCGGCGTGGCTACCTCCGGCCTCGAAATGGCCCAGAACAGCGCACGGCTGAGCTGGACGCGCGAGGAAGTGGACGATCGCTTGCACAAAATCATGATCGCCATCCACAAGAACTGCTTCGAAACGGCCGAGAAGTACGGCACGCCGGGCAATCTGGTGAACGGCGCCAACATCGGCGGCTTCCTCAAGGTCGCCAATGCCATGCTGGACCAGGGGCTTGTGTAGTCTCGGGTTCAGGTTGGAAGTATCATGCGGGGTGGGAAGGTCCCACCCCGCAGATTTTTGGAGTCACGCCCTAGCGGAAGCAGTCGTCGGCTTCCCTCGCACATGGCAGCCACAACTCAGCTTCGCCTTCGTGTCGCCCTGAAAGCTTGCCCCTGATCGCGAGCGCCGTGAAAAATGTGGAGAATATCGGTTCCCCAGCGCGTAGCGCGATAGTAGATGAGGTATTTCCCTGCGGGAAAGCTTTTTACTCCGGCAGCGATGTCCTCCGAAGGTCTCCCGGCATCGGGATGTTCGCCGAGCAGCCAGAAGCGGTCCGCGATCCCATCAATCAGGCGGTCCGCAACCTCGGCACTTGCGCGCCTTGCCCAATAAACATAAATCTCGTCGAGGTCTTGTTCCGCCTGCCTTGTGACCCGATAGCGCATTGCCTTTTGGTAGGGCTGGATCCGCTGCGGCTGCACAGCTGGGCGCACGCCAGCTAGGGACCTGACAGGATGCCGACGCTATGCTTTGGAGAGTTCCCGGGCAAGAAGTTTTCGCCCCCGCCCCTTCACCCCGTCCGCCAGCTTCATCAATCCTTCCCGTCCTTCATATTCCGTATATTCGCCCGCATCGATGGCTTCGATGCCGGCCCGGACCCGCTGCCGGATGCCTTCGACCTGCTGCCCGGTTAGATCCGTGAGGATGTCTTCCGCGGTCGGCTTTGCCAGCCTCACGGCCCGTGCGTCTTCATCCTCCATCCGCCGCAAGGCTTCGCGCACTACCTCGCTTGCGTTGTTGTACCGGCCGCTCTTCACCTTCTGGCGAACGTAGCCGGCAAGACGGTCGGTAATCGATATGTTCATCTGATCCATGGATCCGCCCTCTGGCGTGCGACCTCTTCCCTCCAAACCTACGCCCGGAAGGTCTAGATGTCAATCTTTGACATACTACCCGTTTGTTTAGCTGGCCATCCTCTGCCGCTTTGTGTAGAGACGTTGCTCGCAACCTCTCGCGTGGCTATGATGCGGGGTGGAGAAGATTCCACCCCGCAAGTCTTTGGTCAGAAACAACCGTGCGAGAATCAGGCATGATCCGTACTCTCTTGCCCGTCGTGACCCTGTTGCTCTTCTGTCTCTACTCCACGGCCCAAACTGCTTCGTCTGCCGACCACTACCTCGATGTCGGTAGCGTAAAGCTCTGGTACGAAGACTGCGGACCGCAGAATGCTCCTGCGGTCGTTCTTCTCCACGACGGCCTGCTGCACTCCATCACCTGGGACGGCATCTGGCCGGCGCTCTGCGCCAAGTACCACGTTGTGCGTTATGACCGTCGCGGATATGGCCGCTCTGAACCGACGAGGACTACGTTCGTTCCCGAAGACGATCTTCTCAAGGTCATGCGCCAAGTGCACGTTGATCACGCCATCCTGGTGGGAAATTCTTCGGGCGGCGGCTTAGCCTTGGATTTCGCCATCGCCCACCCGGAAAAGGTGGATGGACTGTTCCTGATCGGCCCCGTCGTGCATGGCATGGCCAGTTCGGACTACTTCAACGAGCGCGGCAGCCGCAACAACGCACCCCTGGACCAGGGCGATAACAAAGCTGCTGCTGAAAATTGGTCGAAAGACCGGTTCATCATCGCGGGTGACGACCCTCGGTCGCGCAGGCAACTCTACGATGGCCTGTCACAAAACCCACAAAACGTGAAGGTCAGTGGCGCGCTGGAAATCCGTCCCTCCCCGCCGACCGTTGTGCGCCTGTCAGAAATTCATGTCCCTACACTGGTTTTGGTTGGTGACGCTGACATCGCCGACGTATTTGCCTATTCGGGTGCAATCGAAGCCGCAGTGCCATTGGCGTCGTTTGAGGTCTGGAAAGACACTGGACACCTGATCCAGCTTCAACGTCCGGCGGAATTAGTGACCCGCTTCAACCGGTTTGTATCTTTGGCCCAGCGCAAAGAGGTGAATCTGACCGATCGCCAGCTTGCCGCCTTCGTCGGCTGGTACAAACTCGGGAACCGTTTAGCAAGTGTCACATTGAAGGATGGTCGCCTGCTCGTAGAGATTCCAGGCAATCCTTATTACTGGCTGTTCGCCGCCTCGGACGCGAAGTTCTTTCTGCGCACGGAAGAGACCGAGATTGAATTCCAAAAAGATCCGGGCGAGAAGATTACTGAAATGGTTGTGCATAACAGCGATGGCAGCGTGATCCACTGCCCGCGGGTGGAAGCAAGCAGTAAGTAATGTCCCGCCGGTTCGTGCATTTTGCAGGTCTATACTGAAGTCGAAGATGCGCCATGCCCATAACGCAGACTCCCGACCCCATCGTCGATGCCGAACGCCTCTTCGAGGGCTTCGAAAACTTGATGCCCTTCCGGGTACAGGACATCCTGCTGGTCTCCAGCCTCTACGACTCTTTCATTCTGCGCGAAGACGGCCGGCTCAATGAACTGCTGATCGGCGAATCGCTCGAGCTCAATCTTCAACAAATTCCCGGCATCACCCATGTTTCGAGCGGGGCCGAGGCTCTGAAGCTGGCCCGTTCCCAGCCGCGCTTCAACTTGATCGTAACCAATCTGGAAGTCGAAGACATGGGCGCTGCGCAACTGGCCCGCGAGGTCAAAACCGCCGGGCTGGATGTTCCCGTCGTGGTGCTGGCCTACGACTATCGCGAGATCAAGAACTTTGTGGCCCGCAACCCGGTCACTGACCTGGAATCGATCTTTCTCTGGCAAGGCAACGTCCGCATTCTGATTTCGATCGTCAGCTACATCGAAGACAAGCGCAATGTTCTCCACGACACCCAGACCGTCGGCGTACCAGTGATTTTGGTAGTGGAAGACGATATTCGCTACTACTCGGCTTTTCTGCCCGTGATCTATACCGAGTTAATCACCCAGTCCCGTCGCATCATTAGTGAAGGCCTGAACGTGGCGCACAAACTGGTGCGCATGCGGGCTCGCCCCAAGATTCTGCTGAGTTCGACCTACGAAGACGCCTTGCAGCAAGCCATGGAGTATCGCGAATACTTGCTGGGAGTGGTGTCAGACATAGAATTTCCGCTCGGCGGCGAATTAAGCACCGAGGCAGGCTTCGAATTGGCGCGCCGGGTCCAGGAGAAAGTGCCGGACGTCCCCATCGTGCTGCAATCCAGCCGCACGGAATTCCGGGCACGGGCCCATGCCGAAGGCTATTCGTTCCTGCGTAAGCGTTCGCCGACGCTATTGCGCGATCTGCGGCGGGTGCTGACCGAGCACCTGGGCTTCGGCGACTTTGTGTTCCGATTGCCCGACCACACCGAAGTGGCACGGGCGGGTGATTTGAACGAACTCGAGGCCCGGCTGGGAGAGGTTCCTCAGGAGAGTGTCGCTTATCACAGCGAGCGCAACCATTTCTCTCGCTGGTTGCGAGCACGAACCGAATTCGCCCTGGCGCAAAAGCTCCGTCCGCGAAAAGTTTCTGACTTCCCCAACATAGAAGGTTTGCGTCATGACCTGATCGACTCCATTGCCGAGTACCGGAGCGAGCAGAGCCAGATCCTGATCGGCGATTTCAACCCCGCGACTTTCAAGTCGGGCGATAACTATTTCTTGCGGATCGGCGGCGGTTCTCTGGGGGGGAAAGCCCGTGGGCTGGCCTTCGTCCGCCACCTGCTGCATAACAGCCGGATCGCGCGGCGTTTCTCCAACGTCAGCATTGCGGTTCCACCAAGTGTGGTCCTGGCAACCGATGTCTTCGACTCCTTTGTCAACGAGAACAATCTGCTCGACTTCGCCATGCACTCGAGCGACGACGCCGAGATTCAACAGCGGTTTCTGGCAGGCTCATTTCCGGCCGCCCTGCGCGACAATCTATTGGCGTTTCTGGCGGAGGTGCACTATCCACTGGCGGTGCGTTCCTCGAGTTTGCTGGAAGACTCGCAATACGAACCGTTCACCGGCGTGTATGAAACTTTCATGCTGGGCAACCAGCATCCAGATCTCCTGATCCGTCTGGAACAGCTTATGGAGGCGATCAAGCGCGTGTACGCGTCCACCTTCAGCATGCACGCCAAGGCCTATGTGCGGGCAACGCCCTATCGTCTGGAAGAAGAGAAGATGGCGGTGATCCTGCAACAAGTGGTGGGCGCCATTCATGGACAGCGCTTCTATCCTGATTTCTCCGGTGTAGTTCGGTCCCACAATTTTTACCCGGTTCCGCCTATGAACTACAGCGATGGTATTGCGGCGGTGGCGCTGGGCCTGGGCCGGGCAGTGGTGGACGGAGGCAAGTGTTTGACGTTTTGCCCGCGCTATCCACGCAACCTGGTGCAGTTTTCTTCCGTGGAAGATATTCTGGCCAACTCGCAGCGCGAGTTCTGGGCCTTGGATCTGAATCATGAGGAGCAGAGCGCGGACCCGCTGGCTGAGTTGCGCGAAATGCAGTTCGGTCTCGATGCCGCAGAGAGTGACGAGACCCTGCACAGTGTGGCCTCTACCTACTCGGCTGACAATCACGTCGTGTATGACGGCGTCAGCCGCCCTGGCACACGCATCGTGAGCTTTGCCGGGGTCCTCAAGCATGAGGTGTTCCCACTGGCGGGAATTCTGGAACGTCTTACCAATATCGGCGAAGACGCCTTCGGACGTCCGGTAGAGATCGAGTTCGCGGTGCGATTGCCGTTGGACCGGCGAGAGCCCTCCGATTTTGGCTTCTTGCAGATTCGCCCCCTCGTACTCTCACGCGAGGGCGAAGAGTTGCGCATGGAGGATGTGAGCCCAAATCAGCTCATCTGCCAGAGCACCAAGGTCCTGGGGAATGGAAGAATCCAGGATTTGCGGGACCTGGTGGTGGTTGACCTCCACCGCTTCGAACGGGCCCACAGCCAGGACGTCGCGGAAGGTGTCGCCTACTTCAACGCCAGGCTCGGCGAGAGTGGGACGCCGTATTTATTGATTGGCGTAGGCCGTTGGGGATCAAATGATCCCTGGCTGGGAATTCCGGTGGAGTGGGACGAAATTTCTGGAGCGCGGGTCATTGTCGAGGCAGGGTTCCGAGACTTCCGTGTGACCCCATCGCAAGGCAGCCATTTCTTTCAGAACCTCACTGCGTTTCAGGTCGGATATTTCACCGTGAACCCGGACGTGGGCGAAGGCTTCGTAGACTGGCAGTGGCTCGGTGCCCAGCCTGCAGTAGAGGAACAAGGGTGTGTGCGGCATCTCCGCTTCGAGCGACCTTTGGTCGTGGTGATGAACGGAAAAACCAGTCTTGGAATGATCTTTAAACCGCAAGAGCCATAGAACCCACTGCCGGGGACTCTCCTAGTACCGCCGTTCCCTGACCCAAGTCCGCACTTGCTCTTCTACCGAGAAGCCTTCTGCCGGATGCTGAATAAACTTCGATTCCAACATGAAAGTGTGGGCTTCAAGGGGCACGCTAAAATGCGAGTTCGTCCGCAAAAAACCATCCACGAAAGCGCATGTATAACGTTCTGGCCCCAGAATTTGAAACTGAACAGCATGCACCAAACCGTGAAAGAGCGCCCGCTCTGTAATTTTCTCATTAAACACGACCGCATCGATGAAGGTCAGAGAGGCCAGGTGAGGAATCTGCGGCAGGTTGACGATGCCGAGAGCTTTCGCGTCGGAGTAAAATGCCGGATTCGGAAGTCTCGCCCCGTCCAACTCTACTACCCGGACCCGGTCGAGGATGCCAGGAGAAAAGAAGGGCTGCATGAGGACCTTGTACTCAGTGCCTAGCGGTTCACCGTTGGCATAGAAGCGGGCGCGCTGCTCGCGCACATAATCCAACACGCGCGCCGTGGCTCGAATCACCTGCTCTTCGCCCAGCATTACCCCGGTATGGCCTTCTGCCTCCTCACGCGGTATGAGCTTTTCGACGGAAGCGTAGTATTCGTTTAGACCGCTGGCGGTGGCAATCGCCTTTCGTAAGACTTCGGGCTGGCCATAGCGGGCAAGATCGTCGGTGGAAAAGCGAAGGCGCAGCTGATGAGTGGCGCACTGTGCGCTGAGCAGTTCCAATTGAGCGTGGCGTAGTTCCGCGTTCATTTGGACAATAGCGACCCGGTCATCTGGATTTTCCCAGGAAAACATTTAACAAGACTCCTGTTTTGGGCTTGCAAACTGCCGGAAAAGACCTATACTGATTATGTATACAGCGTTACGTTTACGCTGTCAACATAAATTGAAAGACGTTTTCGTGATTGAGGGATACCCGCATGCCTCGGCGCCCTGATCCTGATCTCGAAGAACGCATTTTGAACGCCGCCTGGAAATTGTGGAGGAAGGGGGCGGAAAAGACCCTAACCATGCGGGCAGTAGCAAAGGCGGCGGGAACCAACACTCCCGCTGTCTACCGCCGCTTCAAGAACCGGCGTGACATCTTACATGCCCTCTTGCGACGCATACAGAACGATGTCGGCGACATCGTTCGCCCTTGCCAATCCGCCGAGGAGGCTTGCGAGCGGTTCCTTGAGTTTGCCTTGAGTCATCCCCACGAATACGAGCTCTTTTATGAGCATGCCTATCAGCTTCCTCGTCCGCCCCAGGCCGCCCGTACCGCTGCGCTGAGGGAGCTTCGGCCTACCATGGCGCTGATGGAAACTAAGCTGGCCGCCCGTCTTGGCGGCGCCCCTGAAGACCATACGCGATTGGGGCTTGCGCTGTGGGCTGTGACTCATGGGACGGCCATGATTCTGATTTCCAAGGCAATCCCTGCGGAGTATGTTGCAGAGCTGCGCTCGGTCTTCTCCTCTACCGTCGAGGCCATGGTCCGCAACACGTCGGTTTGATTGAATCGAACACAAAACCTTCACATTCATGGGCTAAGCCTGCGGATGTGACTTACCTCACAACTCCCTGTGCCTCCAATCACTGCTCCGTGTCCGACAGAAGAACTGTAATAGAGGTGGCTGGTGATGTGACGGCCAGAGCGGGCGTAGCCCGCGGGGGATGTCATGAGAGATGAAGATCTGCTCAGGTGCCCGATACTTACGGGTCTGGATGCAATGCACCGTGCTGAACTGTTGGGCTGGCTGAACAGCAGCAACAATCTCAGGGCAAAGATGGAAGAATGTCTGACTGAAAAGCAGGGCACGCAGGATACCACCCCGGCACCACCAAGTTCCGAATCCGCGCCGCGAGACTTCAACAAGGCAGTTCATAGCTGGAATCCGCAGGAGAAGGTTTTCAGCCGCAGCCTGAAAGAATAGTTGGACCGGCATAACCCTGCCGATGACTCCAGCCACCAATGCTGAAATAATCAAGATTGCAGCATTGGGAAACCGAGTTGAAATCTGTCAGCGAAATAACGGAGTTCGTCAAACAAGCGGCTAAGAATGCTGGTTTTGAGCTTTCCGGGATCGCTGCTGCCCATGACTTTCCCGAGCTCAGCAGTTTTTCCGAGTGGATCGCAGCCGGCCATGCCGGCGAAATGCACTACCTCGAAACGCGCGACGCTGCTGGAAAGCTAAGGCGCGCATCCTTACGCTCGGCGGTTCCCTGGGCGCGCAGCGTGATCGTCTGTGCCATTAACTACAATACTGCGCTTCCCTACTCCACTCAGGTGCAAGACACCGATCGGGGATGGATCTCCCGCTACGCCTGGAGCAAAGAGGACTATCACAAGGCAGTGCTGCGCCGGCTGCGGATGGTCGAAGATCGATTGCGACAACTAACCGCCGCGACACAGTCACTCCAGACCCTCTGCTACGTGGACACCGGCCCAGTGGTGGAACGGGTCTATGCCAAGTATGCAGGCGTGGGCTGGATCGGGAAGAATACCTGCATTCTCAATCAGCAGATTGGCTCATGGCTTTTTCTGGGCGTGATCATTAGTTCGCTCGAACTTGCTCCAGACTTCCCCGCCCCAGACCGCTGCGGTACCTGCACCCGCTGTATTGACGCCTGCCCGACCGATGCGCTCATCGCTCCGTACCAACTCGATTCCAATCGCTGCATTTCTTACTTGACCATTGAGAAACGCGGGGAGATTCCGGAAGCGATGCGCGAAGGCATGGGACGGCACGTGTTTGGCTGTGACATCTGCCAGGACGTCTGTCCGTGGAACCGCAAAGCGCCGGCCACGCACGCCGAGGAGTTCCAGCCTCGCCCGGGCCTGGTGAATCCTGCGCTGGACTGGCTTGCCGAGATGTCCGCAGAAGAGTTTCGCGACAACTTTCGTGGATCTCCCATTCGTCGCGCTAAGCGTAGCGGGTTACGGCGCAACGCAGTCATCGCCATGGGCAACAGTGGGAATCGGCGATTCACGCCAGTTCTTGAAAAACTGGCAAAAGATGAAGATCCCGTGGTGGCGCAGCACGCGAAGTGGGCAGCGAAGAAGCTTTCCACCTCGTGAAGTGGTTTCGACGCACCCTTCATCATGCGTGCTAGCATGATTTCAGAATCGCAGACCTGACCATGCCTATTTTCCGGCTTTTCGTGGCCTTGTTGTTGACTGTGGCCGCATTGGTGTCGCCGGTTTCTGCCTCCGAACCGCGCTGGATTCGCGTGGCGTCTGGTCATTTTGCCGTTCTTACCAATGGCGATGAGAAGCAGGGCCACGAGGTCGTGGTGCGCTTCGAGCAGATGCGGGGCGTCTTCGGTCAATTGCTGGCGCGCAGCCGCGTGAACATGCCGCTGCCTGTCGACATTATTGCCTTCAAGAGCGACGACGAGTACGCCAGCGCCGCTCCTTCGCCGCAGGGCAAACCCATTTTTGAAGCCGCTTTCTCTATTCCTGGTGAAGACCGGCAATATTTCGTTTTGGATTTGGCCGAGGAAGACAGTTGGCGAGCAATCTCCCATGAATTCGCCCGGCTGCTCTTGAATTTCAATTATCCGCCGACGCCGGCCTGGTTCGATGAGGGTTTCACCGAGTATTTTGCCAGCCTCCACTTGGACAACAAGCAAATGCAAGTCGGCGAGGACCCGGAGTCCATTCCGGCAGTCCGCGAAAGCGTGGTGGGAAAATCGTCGCGTACCGGCACCCCGTCGCAACCACTGGTTGAGTTGTTGAACAAGACTCCCTGGATGCCTCTTCCCGCGCTGTTTGCGGCGAAGCCGGAAAGCTCGCAGGGGAACAACCGCCTGACTTTGTTCACTGCCCAGTCCTGGATGGTGATGCATTACCTGGTCGATAAGAACAAGCTTTCGGAGACCGGAGCTTACTTCGGCCTGGTTCAGACCGACAAACTTGGGATTGAAGAAGCCATTCAGAAGGCCTACGGCATGACGGCGGCGCAATTGGATCAGGCAGTGAAGGACTATTTTCATTCTGTCTCTGCAACGCTCCTGCCGCCGCCAGCCGGCAAATCGGCTACCGGCCCGACGGCGCCCTCGGCGGCTCCGGTCACCTATGAGGATGTAGGCATCAGCACGGCCGAGATTCCTGAAGCGACTGCACGGTCGCTGGTGGCAGAAATGGATCTGCGTTTGCCGGATCGCCGCGAGCAGGCTCGTCAGTGGCTCGAAACCATTGCCAGCCAACCTTTGACTGACAACGCGGTCGCCCATCGCGCGCTGGGATGGGACCATTTGGCCAAAGGGGAGTTTGACGCTGCTCTGGAAGAGTTCAGCGCAGCCGAGGAGGCGGACAACAAAGACACCTGGCCACGCTATTACGCGGCGCTGACGAAGTTTCGCGAGGCTCAGTCCACCGGGCAGGAAGTTAAAGGGCTGGCCAACATGATGCAGGACCTGCATGTGGTGTTGGAATCGATGCCAGAATTCGCAGAAGGCTATTACCTGCTGGGATGGGCGCAACGCCAGGGTGGCGGTATCCATGCGGCTCAGGACTCGGCGCGGGCGGCCGTCCACCTGGCTCCCAGAAATCAAAGTTACCTGCTGGAGATGGCACGAGTATACCTTGCGGCGAAACAGTGGAACGCGGCCAGCGCGTTGTTGCAACAACTGAGTACGAGTCCGGACGCACAGGTGGCAACACAGGCGCATAACGATCTGCAGAATCTCCCTTACCTGATGAAATATGGCGTAGCGCCGGTGAGCAAAGCGGCCGCGCCGGCTACCACATCTGCCGCCCCGACGACGACCGGCAAGCCAACTGCACCCGTAACAGCCAAGCCCGCGAACGCACCTGCGCCAGCAGCGAAGCCGGCGAGCAAACCTGCGACCTCAACCGCGGCTGACCTGAGTGACGAGATTTCGGAGACTCCGTCTGAGCCGTTAATCGATAAGAGGCCGATTCACTACTTGAAAGGAAAACTGATTTCCGTCGACTGTTCTCAGGCTCCAGTGGCGATTTTGAGCTTCTCTTCTGGGGCAAAGCCTTTGAGACTACGCACTCCGGATTACAAGTCACTGACTCTGGTCGGGGCAGACACATTCTCCTGCGACTGGTCGAACCGGCAGGTCGAGGTGAACTACAAGGCCGGCGGAATGGCGGACGGGGATTTGGTGTCGTTGGAATTGCGGTAGGAAGTTTGAGTACCACCCGGCCTTTCATGGGCCATAAGGTTATTCCATCAGCGGCTCAAGCAGAGTTCCCAGCAGTTGTTCAAGGAATGGACGTTGGCGAGCAACGAAAACGATTTGTCCAGGCTCAGCCTTCAGGGGCCCAGCGGCATTGGCCAGATTCTGCCCTTCCACGACTCCTTGCTGGACAACGTCCCGTGTGGCGACGAACGCCCAGCATCGACAACTCCAAGACCGCGACCTCAGGAGGACCACGGCCGACAACTTTGCAGGAACCGAATCCGGGAGCGTAAACCGAGCCTCGCCATGGACGTCGGTTTCAAGTTGCACAGGTGAAGGTCTTTTTTCGCTCTTGTCGCCGGGCAGAGAGACCATGATGTGTTTCTTCGGCAGCGGATGCCCATTCTTGGCATTGATGACCCGAATCGTTATCACCTGACCAATGGAACAAGGACTGATCCAAAGCAGGCAGAACCACACCAAGCGCCTGAGACATAGCGTTTCTGTCATCTTCGGCCTCCTTGGGTCTGCTCGATCGCATCCCGAGTGTGTGTCAGCGTGAACACCAGCGATTCCTTCGGGATACTGGAAATGAATGGGCTGATGAGCCAGCCCAGGCCAGTGGGAATGTCGCGAGTCAGGGAGATGGCTTCAAGTTGCACGTAGACTCCGCCGTCGCGCTGCTGAAACCGCCAGTAGGAATTCAAGCGCCACATGAAGCCGCTGTCGTTGCCGACAGGCTTCTCGAATTCGTTCGGCTTGCCGGCATTCTCCACTTCGGCGATGCGGGTGCTGCGCGAATCGGACGTGGCCCTGTCTGCATCGAGGCGGGTGTATTTGACGTCGTACTCGGTGTTGAGGATTACGGTCACGACTTTGGTCTTGCGCAATCTGAGGAATATCTTGAAGCGGTCGCCTTCACGTTCAATCAGCCTCGACTGCTGCACGTCCGGCGCGTAGAACTTGTATTGATTATCGTAGTCCTCGACAAAGGCGATGATCTGGGCAAGCGTCACTCCGGGAATGAAGATGGTACCGAGCCAGTGGTGTATGAGACCGCCAGGAACTGAAAGCGGTTGGCCTTGATCACTGGCCTGGAGACGACCGGTGATGACTTCACCCGCCTTCAGCCGCACTAACCTTGCGTCGCGTTCGGACGAAGGTAAACCGTCAATAAAGAGAAATGGCGTGAGGGGCATTTGCCGCTCACTCAATTCCACGTAGTGATCGAATGCGGCAACCGTTTCCGGCTTGAGTTGCTCGGCGGAGGCAGAGAAGCCAATCGCGAGGATGGTTGTCAAAACTAGAGTCTTCACTACGTTATGATGGCCTGCGATGGCCGAAGAGGCGAGACGAATATTCCGGTTCGGCGTGTTCGAAGTTGACGCCGCCACCGGTGAGCTGCGCAAGTCGGGGGTGCGGCTGCGGCTCCAGGACCAGCCTTTCCAAGTATTGGTGGTGCTTCTCGAGCGCGCCGGCGAAATCGTAACCCGGGAGGAATTGCGGCAAAGACTTTGGCCCGCAGACACCTTCGTCGATTTTGACCACAGCCTGAATACCATCATTAACAAGCTCCGTGAAGTGCTGGGTGATTCGGCTTCCAATCCGCGCTTCATCGAGACCCTGGCGAAGCGAGGCTATCGTTTTCTTGCAGCCGTCGAGACGAATGCCGGCGGCAAGGCCGAAGCCGCGGTATCCCCCGCCAGAGTCCCGAGTCCGCGGTCGTCACCGGCCTCATTGCTCACTCGTTCCGAAGACCTGCCTGCGGTCCCGCACGGGTATGTGCGCGTACTCTTTCTGCTCATTCAGATTCTCTATCTCAGCCTCTACATCGGCGCGCTGGCCCGGCTGGGCGTAGTCGAAGAACTGCTGGAGCACGCGTTCGGGCACCCGGCGTGGATCACGGCCATCCTGGTGGCATCGGCCGCGGTGGGCATTCCGGTCCGTCTCTATTTGCTCTCGGCGGTCGGGTTTGATGTTGCTGGTCTCAGCCGAAAGTTTCTTCGTCTGTTCCCCGGAATCTTCGTGCTCGATCAACTCTGGGCGCTCTCGCCGTTTCTGCTGGCACCACAGATCGGGCTGGGCTGGTCTCTGGCCGCCACCGCCGCTTTGATCTATCTCCCCTTTTCCCAGCGCACTCTGCTGCTGATGCGCGAGCGTCCGGCCGGATAGAAACACCCAGCGATTGCAGGCCAGATAGTTGGCCACAAAACATAGCGAGATAGTTTCGAGGTTGGCCAGCAACACGGGAAGGCCCAGCCATCCCGCGAGCAGCCGCATCAGCAGCAAGTTGCCGGCGATCGAGATCAATCCGTTGCTCAGATGAAAGCGCAGCAGTTGGGCCAAAGCCGCCCGGACGCCGGCGCCCGCGCGGTCCGCCCAGGTAAAGCGCTGGTGCCATAGAAAATTGTGCAGAACGGCTGCTTCCACTGCCAGCCCCGTCGCAAGCAGATAGTTCATTTTCATCGCGGTGAGCGCAGCCAGCACGCCCAATTGGACGGCGATGCCGATAAGTCCGACTAAGGAGAAGCGGAACAGGCGAAGACCCGGGGTCATGCCAGCTTCTCCTCTTTGTAGAGCTGGGCAGTATGTTTGACCGCCGAGATGGCTAGCATGAGCGCCATGCCAGCGATCGCGATCACACCTCCCAGATCGAAAAGAAGAAGCGGCTTCCCCATGAATTTGATCAGCGGATGACGAAGCAGCGCCACATTGCCGATGGCAAGCAGAATGCGGAGCTCGGTGGGCCCAAACTTCCAATAGGACAGCTGAAACCGGCCGAGGGTGTAGGTGGCGAGGTAGGCCTCGATGGATAACATAAGGAACGCGACCAGCATTCCGAGCGCCACGCCGGGATGCACGTATCCGGAAAGAGCCAGTCCGCCCATGAGGAAAAATGCAGCAATGGTGTCGGTGATGTGGTCCACGTAGAAACCGTAACGTGGACGCTGCCGGTTGCGCACCCGGGCCAGCGTGCCGTCGAGACTGTCGCCGAGCCAGTTGAGGGCCAGGCAGAGGATCCCGACGAGTAGAGCATCGGGGTGGAAGCGCGCCAGGGCATAGCAAGCCCCGGCGAGGCACTGAGAGATGAATCCCAGCAGGGTCAAATGATCGGAGTTGATGCAGGCGGGTGTGCGCTGGGCCAGCCAGGTCAGGCTTCGCTTTTCGGCGGAGGCGACGAAGCTTTCCTGAATCCGAGTGGCCGGGGCAAAAGCGAGTTCCCGATCGCGGTCAGTTGAGTAAGTCGTGGCGCTTGACATGAAAGTTTCCTCCTTGCGGAAGAGAACTTTCCATCAAAGGCGCGCCGATGGCAATACACCCGACCTCAAACGCATCTCAAGAAAAAGTCATCTCGTAAGTTGAAGAGGTGCTGAGACTTCAAAGCTGTTTCAGGCAATCCGGCAGGCCGATAGGAGCAACCAACAAGAAACCCTCGCAGCGGTTACTGCGAGGGTTGGCAAATTTGGAAAAGCGAGCCCTTATGCGCGGACGACGTTAGCCGCCTGGAACCCCTTGGGCCCCTTCAGCAGGTCGAACTCGACGGTTTCGCCCTCGTTCAGCGTACGATAGCCGTTCTCTTGGATCGCGGAGAAATGAACGAAGACATCCTCCCCAGTGGACCGCTGGATAAATCCGTATCCTTTAGCCCCGTTGAACCACTTGACTGTGCCCTTCTCTCTCACAGAAAACTCCTTTCGCCTCTGTTAAGTTTGAAATTCCACAGGCTTCGCGAAGCGTACGCTTCGTCACATCCCCCTCAAAGCCTTGTGGACAACATGGCATCCGCGGCGTTCACCGTTCAACTCGCGCGCAACAAGAAAGGCTCCCGAGATTTCCGCCGTGGTGAAGAGAGCACGGCGCAAAGCTCTGGAGCCTGTGGTGGTGGCGCGAGTTTCGACTACACGCAACATCAGCCTCAACTTACGAACACTGTTGCACTGAATTTGGGCAACGAGCACAGAATAATATCAGGAAGTTTTTTTCTGGCAAGAGGAGAATTGCAGCCAGTGAAACGTTTCACAATGTGACCCGGGGTTCCCGGGCGTCGGTTTGATTCATCCGGTGCGGCACCCTGGGACGTTTCCTCTCCCGCCGGATGCCATGCAACTCTATGATAATATTCGCCCAAGTCATTGGACCGAGCCGCGTCCGTCGGCCCCGCCTCCGTTTAAAGGAACGGCCGCGAGAACCTTCGGCGAGACCCAATCCCGGGCGTGAGCTTCCACCGCAAAATACTCATTGGGCATCGAGGTCCAGCGCTCGGTGCTCCATCCGTCACACCTATGGTGTGACGATGTGCACAGAGCATTCTGTCAGCAGGGGTTTAACATCCTCTAACTCCCGTCAACGGCTGGCCTCGATCTCTTTCCTCATGCGAGGCTTGCGATGCTGTGCACACGCGGTAGGTTCTCCCTTCTTGGGTTGGTCCTTCTTGGTTCGCTGCCAGTGGCGGCGGTGAAGCCAGTGCAGTCGCCGGAGGATCGCATCCTGCCTGTGCGGCGCTCCCTCACCTTGCGATCGGGGTACATCTTTTCTGGCACTGTGAAGGCAGTCGAGCGCCTGGCGCCACGCACGAAGGACAGCGTGGCGGTCATGAGCATCACCTTTCATGTGGATCAGGGCATTCGCGGGACGCGCGCCGGGGAGACGCTGGTCATTCGCGAGTGGGCGGGATTGTGGCAGGCGGGCGATCGCTACCGACTGGGCGAACGGGTGATGCTGTTTCTTTATCCGCCAAGCAAGTTGGGGCTGACCAGCCCGGTGGGGGGCGCATCCGGACGGTTTCCTGTCGACCCGGGGGGGCAGGTCATTATCGAACCTCGCGGGTCGGGCTCCGCCGGGACGCGCTTTCCTCGACCGATCCGAATGGGTCCGCGCGACTTCTACCGCACCTTGCACAGGGCAGAGGAGGAGTGATCCGTGACTTTCTCGAAGCGTGCACTTCTCTCACGAGCCACTATCATCGCGTTGGTAGCAATCACGCTGCCCTCAGCTCGGGCGGGCGGCCCGAAGTATGTTGCCGGGGTCAGCTATTTCGATCCCGGACTGGCAGGCACGCCCTTGACCTGGAGCCAGGGAGCGATCACCTACTACACCGACCAGGGCGATCTCAGCGCTGCCCTGCCGGGACCGAGCGCTGATGTCTTCGTTGCTGATGCCTTCAGCCAGTGGACTTCGATCCCAATCGCTGCCGTTGTTGCCACCCGCGGAGGGCAACTCGCCGAAGACGTTAGCGGCGCCAACGTCTTCGTAAATCCCGATGGCACCATCACCATGCCATCCGACATCCTGCCCACCGCCACGGCCACGCCGGTGGGAGTGGTTTACGACGCCGACGGCGCAGTCACCGATGCGCTTCTGGGGCAAGGCGCGGGCGATCCATCACAGTGTTTCTATAACGCAGCATTTGGCGGCGTGGACAACCTGGGAACCAACGCGGACTTTCTGCACGCGCTGGTCGTTCTGAATGGCACCTGCGCGCAAACCACTTCGCAGCTTCCCGACGTGGAGTATCGCCTGGTGCGGGTGCTGGGACGGGTGTTGGGACTCGATTGGTCGCAGGTGAACATTAATGTGCTGACCCACAACCCGCCGCCCACACCAGATGACTATGCCGGCTTTCCTGTGATGCACGCGACCGATCCGCCTAATTGCATTCCCATTACGCTCTGTTTTCCCAATCCTTATCAGCCCAAGATTGATGATCAAGCGGCGTTGTCGCGGTTGTATCCAGTGGGTGGTGGAAGCACGGCGCGCATCCACGGCAGCGTATTTTTCACCACCCCGAGTGGGCAGGCTACGCAAGGCATGCAGGGAGTGAATGTGATCGCGCGCTGGATCGATCCCCACAGCGGGCTGCCTTCGCACGCCATTTCCGCATCTTCGGTTTCCGGATTTTTATTCTGCGGAAACGCAGGCAATACCGTCACCGGATTCAACGACAGCGGCGGACAGCCCTTGAACCGTTTTGGATCCAACGACACCATGCTCGAAGGATTCTTTGATCTGGGCGGATTGCAGATCCCCAACGGGGGAACCAGCGCGCAATTTCAGCTGACCGTCGAGAACGTTGATCCATTCTGGTCGGCGGGACTGGAGCCATACGGACCGTTACAGGTCGGACTCTCGGGACAGTCGCTGCCGATCATTGCGAACGTGAGCCTCGGCGCAGATGTAGAGCAGGACCTCCCGATGCAGAGCAGTGCGCTGGCCGTGCAAGACCCGTTTCCGCTCACAACCTATCAGACACCGGCTGTGGTGCCGTTAGGCGGCGACTGGAAGGGTTCATTTAATCCTTACGGCGACATTGACTACTTTCAGTTTGTAGGTCAGGGGAGTCGCACACTCTCGGTGTTCGTGACCGCCTTAGACGAAAAGGGTGCGGCCTCGGAGAGCAAGTCACAACCAGTGATCGGAATGTGGGGGCTATCGGACCCGGAAATCTCACCCGCCCCAGCGAATACGCCTTCGGCGTTCAACTCATCCGTGTTCGGGATGACGATGTTGAACGCGCAGCTTCTGCAAGCAACAGGTTTCCGGATTGGAATTGCCGACTACCGCGGTGATGGCCGGGCTGACTACCGTTATCACGCGCGAATTCTCTATGGCGATCAGGTGAACCCGGCGCGGGCGAGCGTTGCGGGCGGAACTGCTTTAGCGATTCAGGGACTAGGGTTTCAATCGAACATGCGGATCACAATCGGAAATGTGATTGCGACGCCGTTGGCCCTTTCGGCCGATCAGGTTCTTATCACGGCCCCCGCCAAGCCGGACGGCTTGCAGGATGTCGGGCTGACTGATCCTCCCACGCTGGCCAACTCGGTCCTCACCGGCGCGCTGACTTATGGCGCGGGACCGACTGACACTCTGGTGCTCATCCCGCTCCCCAATCCTGCGACGCCGGTTGGCGGGCAGGCTCCCAACCCGGTTCAAGTGCAAGTTCTTGCGCCGGATGGTAAGACTCCGGTGCAAGGGGCAACCGTGGTATTTACTTCGAACCCCTCAGCAGGCTTCTCCGCATGTTCCGGCGCCGTTACGTGCAACGTGTTGAGCGATGAAGGTGGCCAGGCTTCCACCTTTGTCACGGTGCTCTCCGCCGGTGCCATGACTATGACCGCGCAGCTGGCCCCGGGCTCTTATTCAAGCCCCCGGCAGGTGCAAACCACTCTGGTCGGCAAGTCTTCGGGGTTGGATATCGCGCTGGTTCCGCAGACGACTTCGATCATGCAGGGCGCGACCGTGAATGTGACGCTCACTGCGCGGGTGCTGTCGAATGGGTTCCCGCTCGGCGGCAGCAACGTTAATTTCCAGGTGCTCAAGGGATCGGCGGGGCTGAGCGCTTCGACTGTTAGCACCAACTCCAACGGTTATGCCAGCACCGTGGTGGAGATCACGTCCATGGCTGGCGATCTGCTGGTAAGCGCCTGCGTCGCTCCGGGAAACAGTCCCTGCCTGAACTTTTCTGGAACCTCGGTTGCCGCCTCGGGACTGCAACTTCAAGCGGTGGCCGGCAGCCCGCAGGTAGTGACGGTAGGACAGGTTTTACAGCCGGTGACTGTGCGTGTGACCGATTCGTCCACGCCTGCCCAACCCGTGGTCGGGGCCAGCGTCGGGTTTCAATATACGGGAGAACGCGCAGGCGGCGACTCGACCATCATTTCAGGTGGAGATACAAACATTGGCAATGATCCTTCTCCGGTCATTCTTTTCAACGGTCAGACTTCGGCGCAGTCCGACGTAAATGGCTTGGCGAGCTGGAAGCCAACAACCGAAGGGTTCGACGGAGATGTGGCAATTCTGGGTGCAGCTACGGTCGGTATGGGGAAAATTCAGTTTGCCTTGCAACTGCTGCCGCCGCTGTAGCCGACATCAATGCGCTTTAGCTTCTACGCACTCGAGAATTTCCGCCTCGCTGAGGGTGTGGTCGGCAGCCTTGGCACGTTTGTAGATCCGCTCCACGACGTCCTCAGGGGCCGAGATCCCTCGACGCTCCAGCCAGAAGAGAATGTTTGATTTGCCGCTCATAGGGCCGACGTCGATTACCTGATCTAGTCCGAAAACGTGGGACGGCACACCGGAGTAAACAGTATTGGCCAGTTCAATGTCGTTCTTCTTGAAGGCCTTGATCACCGCAGCCGCATGCACGCCGGTGGCGGTGCGGAAGGCGTCCTCGCCGACTACCGGATAATTCGCCGGAATCGGCACCCCGGTGGCGCGCGACACCGCCTGACAATAATCTTTCAGCCGGGTGAGGTCCTGATTGTCCCAGGGTGGAATTCCCATCAGTCTGAGATTGACCAGCATCTGATCCATTTGAGTATTGCCGACACGCTCACCGATGCCTAGAGCGGTGGCGTGAACGCAGTTTGCACCCGCGATCAACGCTGCCATGGAATTGGCAATGGCAAGGCCGCGGTCGCAGTGACCGTGCCAGTCCACGCGAATCTTTTCGCCTGAGGGTTTGACCACCTCTTCCATCACGAACCGGACCAGCGCCAACGTGCCCATCGGCGTAGCGTGGCCGGCAGTGTCGCAGATGACGATGGCTCGCGCGCCGCAGTTGATGGCCGTAGAGTAGAGGCGCTTCACGGTTTCGGGGTCGCAGCGCGTAGTGTCCTCGGTAACGTACATGACTTCAAGTCCGAGTGAAACCCCGTACTTCACCGCCTTCTCGGTAGTCTGCAAGAGAAAGTCATCGGTCCAGTTTTCGGTGTAGCGGCGGATGGGGCTGGATCCGATAAACATCGCGGCTTCGATGTTCAGCCCGGTGCGCTGAACGATCTCCGCGATGGGCCGAATGTCGTTCTCATGCGTGCGGGCGGCACAGTTGGCCTTGATCTTCATCTTGTGCTGAACGATTTCGCGGGCCAGGGCTTCCACACTTTCGACCGCGCGCGCGCCAGCCCCGGGCAGGCCGAGATCAAGAGAATTGATGCCCAGCACTTCCATCAGATGGAGGACGGCCAATTTCTCTGCGATTGAAGGATCGCGCACTGAGGGGGACTGCAGGCCGTCACGGAGGGTCTCATCGTTGAGCAGAATTGGCCCTACCGGCCGCATGGACGCGGGATGAATGCGGTTCCAGTCGTGGATGAGTTCGGAGGATTTCACCGCTCTTTGCCGGGAATGGTCAGGCCGAATATTGATGTCTGCCCAGGTCCGGCAACGTTGATGCTCGACTCCTCGGGGCTGGGCAGGTAGAGCGTTTTGCAATGCTCGCAGCGGTAGACCTCGGCATCTTTTCCCCAGGCCTTTTCGGCGTCGCCGCAGGCTTGCTCCTGCACGTCTTCAGAGTAGAACCAGCGCTTGAGATGGCCGCCGCAGAACTTGCCCTTGGCGTCCTTCTCGTTACAGGCGCGCTGTCCCGGCTTCTTGATCTTGACCTTGTGCCTGGGAAGCTGTGGTACTTGGGTGCTTACGGTTCCGCTGGTGGCCAAATTTGTCCTCGTAGGGCAGCCTATCGCCGCCGGGGTTCAACTGATGTTTCATTTTACTCGAAGGGTTTTGCAGGACGCCAGACGGCTGGTCAGAAGGTGCGCTTGGGCGGGGCTTGATCTGTACCCACTCGGCCAACCTCAATGGTCGCAGCAAAATAGTTCTCGCCCTGAATCGCAGCGCCTGCCAGACGCCGTAGCATCGCCAACTGACCGACGTGAGTCAGGGCGTCGGCGACTGGGCCCTGGAAAAGCTTCTCGACAGGGGCGTGTAGGGGCTCCGACGAAGCTAAATAGTCGTCGAACTTCTTGAGTGCGCTGAAAAATCGGTCGGTTTCCTGGTTCCATGGCAGTGGCTTTGAGTCGTGCCATTGCTGGGCTCCGGCCGCCATAGACAGCGCCCAATCGAACAGGTCACCGAGGTGGGCCAGAATTTGTGCCGGAGTCCGTCCCGCACCGTTGAAATTGGCGAACGTGGCGGGCGCATCCCGGAGAGGCTTCGCGCCACGATAGGCCAAGGTTGCCAAAGTGTGGCGGAGCAATTCGCGTTTGGGATCTGCGGTGCTCATTTTCAGATCTTCCCCTTTCGAGCAACCGCACCAGCGGAACGCAGGGCGCCTCGCAGTCGCTTTCCCCACCCCTCGGCGAACATCAGATCGACGAAGCCCTCCATCTGGCGTGTGAACGATGCTCCATATCCATACCACCAGACTTTTTTCATACCCGGGAGGCGATCTGAGTCCACGTACTTGATGCGCACCATTTCATCGAGTCCGAATATCCCATGCGTGCGGCCAAGGCCGCTGGACTTTACTCCGCTGTGGGGAGCCTCACTGATGCCAAAACAGGATATCGCATCGTTGACCATCACCATACCCGCATGGAGTCGGCGGGCCAAAGCTTCGCCACGTGTACGATCCCGCGTCCAAACGCTCGCCCCCAAGCCAAAGTCGGAATCGTTGGCAAGGGACACGGCTTCATCGTCCGTCTCAAACGGCATGATGGGAAGCACCGGCCCGAAGGTTTCTTCGCGCATGATACGCATCTGGTGAGTGACATCGGCGAGCACGGTGGGCGCGTAAAAATTCGGGCCAAGGTCGTGTCGGCGCATGCCTCCAGCCAGCACCCGCGCTCCGTGCAGCCGCGCATCCTCTACCTGAGCCTCCACGTTGCGAAGCTGGCGCTCGTGAATCAGCGGACCCATGTCGGTTTCCGGATCCATCCCATTGCCAACTCGCAACTGCGTTGCCTTGCCCGCACACGCCTCTAGAAATGGCTGGTATAGGCTGCGGTGAACGTAGCAGCGTTCGACCGACAAGCAGGCCTGGCCCGCGTTGGTGAATGCGCCCCAGACTGCGCCACTCGAGGCCACATCGATGTCGGCGTCGTCGAGCACCAACATGGGGTCTTTCCCGCCTAACTCCAGCACTACCGGCAGCAGGCGAGATGCCGCCGTCTGGGCGATGCGCTTGCCGGTAGCCACGCTTCCGGTGAAAACCAGCTTATCGATATTTGAGTCGACGAGCGCCGTGCCCGTGCTGCCATCGCCGACAACGACCTGCAAGACGTCTTTTGGCGTGCCTGCTTTCCAGAGCAACGTAGCCAGTTGCATCGCGATCAGGGAGGTGAATTCCGAGGGCTTCAGCACAACCGAATTACCAGCGACCAAGGCGGCCAGAGTCTCCGTTGCTGGAATGGAGAACGGATAGTTCCACGGGGAAATAATTCCAATCACCCCGTAAGGGTCGCGCACGAGCATTCCGGACTTGGTTTTCATCGCCAGATTGGCATGTGGAACCGTTTGGTCGCGCAGAAACGCGTAGGAGTTCTCCGAGTAAAAGCGCGCGGCATCGAGCACAACCATGATTTCGGTGAGCAAGGCTTCTGCCTGGGGTTTGCCGGCCTCCGTGGCAATCAACCGGGAGGTTTCGGCCTTGTTCTCGTGAAGGAGCTGGCGAAACTTGTCGAGGATGCCGATTCGTTGTCGAACTCCAAGGCTGTGCCAAGCGGGTTGCGCCGCGTGGGCGCGAGCCACAACAGTGTTTACCTCCGCCGTAGTTGCCGATTCGAATTCGCGCAGGATTTCTCCCGTCGCCGGATTGACTGATGTGATCTTTCGAATCGCGATTTGAATATCGGTAGCCATCGGCTGTGGCAAGTCTACGCGGCAGGGCGCGCCCGCGCCACACGAGGATCAGTATTCCACATTGACCAGGAACAATCCGAGAGCGGGCGCAGTCGCACCGGCAGCGGATCGGTTCCTGGCTTCCAGGATGCTGGTGATGTCTTGCGGACCCAGCGTTCCTTTCCCTACTAGAATGAACGTCCCCACCAGGTTGCGGACCATGTGGTGCAGAAAGCCGCTGCCCCGCACGGTGTAAATCAATTCTTCCCCTTCCTGCTGCCAACCCGAGGCAAAAATCTGACGCACATTGATCACACTTCCTTCGTCCTTTCCACGCTCCGGATCCACCGCGGCAAAGGATGTGAAGTCGTGTTCGCCCAGAATCAGGCCACTGGCGTGGTGCATCGCATCTTCATCCAGAGGATAAGGATGGTGCCACACGTAACGGGCCAGAAACGGTGGACAAATAGCACCGCGATAGATTCGGTAGCGGTAGGTTTTCGCGCGCGCGGATTTGCGGGCATGAAACTCAAGCGGCACCACACTTATTTCATGCACGCGGACGGAAGCGGGCAGAACATCATTCAGGGCCTTCACCAGATTCTCAACCGGAATCCGCGTTTCGAGCGCGCAGGTGGCTACCTGGCCAAGGGCGTGAACACCGGCGTCGGTGCGCCCCGAACCTTGCGGCAAGACGTTTTCACCGGTGACTCGTCCAATAGCTGAGGCTAGTGTGCCCTGGATGGTGGCGGAATCGGGCTGCACCTGCCAACCTGAGAAATCGGAGCCGTCATAAGCGAGAACGATCTTAAGGTTGCGCATGGAGGAGCGGCTTGGTTCTCTCCGCGCTGCGCTGATCAGCCAATGCAAGTCCCTGCGGTTTCACGCCGTTGCGCGGGTTGGGATGCGAAGTAATCTCGCCCCGTCAGCTATACTATTGCATTCCGTCACCGGCTTCATAGCCGCGCGCAAATTCGCCCGGGACCCGAAAAGTTGAAACTTGGGACGTGTTTCTCGCGTAATAAATGTTGATCTTAGGGACGGCAGTGTCATCTTTACGAAAAGCCCTTGCAGGTATGGAGAAAAGCGAAATGTCTTTGCCTCGTTTGAATTCAGTCAACCGATTGACGGCAGCGGTGTTGCTGGCCGGCGTATTTTCAACTGGCGCTGTCGCCCAGGACTCGCCGCCGTCTGCTCCATCCGCACCCCAAGCCTCTCAGCCAGCTCCGGCTCAGGGGTTTGTGTTGAAGGACTACTCCAAACCAAGGTCGCATTTTCCCAACCCGGTTGGGCCCTACATTCCGCGCTCGGTTGCGCCTCCAAATCTGAGTAATACGCCACGCATCACGGACCTGATGCATGATGGCAAGATCATGCTTTCAATTGATGACGCCGTGGCCTTGGCGCTGGAGAACAACCTCGATATCGCCATTGCCCGCTACAACACGAATATCGCTGATACAGATCTGCTGCGGGCGAAATCCGGAGCCGGCATTCTAGGCGTCAACGCTGGTTTGCTGCAGGGCACGCCGGGTGGCGGCGGGGCAGGTCTCGGGGGCCAGGTCGGGTCGGGAATTGGCGGCACCAGTGCCGGTGCGGGAGGTGCGGGCGCAGGCTTGAGCGGATTGGTCACCTCCACCCTGGGTTTGGGCCCCAACATCACCAGCTATGACCCCATCCTCACGGGTACGCTGCAATGGGATCATTTCAATCAACTCGCCAGCAGTTCGTTTACCGGCGTACCGGTGCTGGCCCAGAATACTCAAACCTACAATTTTTCCTACGTGCAGGGTTTCCAGACTGGCACCAACGTGTCCGTCGGCTTCAACAACAGCCGGGTCAGCACCAACAGCCCGTTCACTACATTGAGCCCATTGATCAACTCGGGTTTCCAGTTCAGGCTCACCCAACACCTGTTGCAAGGCTTTGGCTTCGCGCCCAACAACCGGTTTATTCGCATCGCCAAGAACGACCGCGAGATCACCGACGTTGCCTTTCGCTTGCAGGTCATCACCACAGTGGATCAGATCGAAAGCATTTATTGGGATCTGGTGTTCGCCTATGAGAATGTGAGAGTGCAGAAGGAATCGCTGGCCTTTGCCCAGAAAACCCTGTCCGACAATCAAAAACAGGTGCAAATCGGCAGCCTGGCCCCTATCGAGGTGGTCCGGGCTCAAAGCACGGTAGCTGCCGACCAGCAGGCCCTTACCGTGGCCGCCACGAACCTCCAGTTGCAGCAATTGCTGATGAAGAATGCCTTGAGCCGGACCTTGGTTGATCCCCGGTTGGCAGACGCCGAGGTAATTCCTACCTCAACCGTGAAGCTTCCCGAGCAAGAGGACATCCAGCCAACCCAGGACCTGGTCAACGAAGCGCTCAGCCATCGCGCCGAACTGGCGGAAACGCGTATCAACCTGGCAAACACCGAGATCAGCAATAAAGCGGTTCGCAGCGCGTTGCTGCCCACGCTCGATCTGTTTGCTTACTACGGCGGCTCCGGCCTTGCGGGGTCGCAGAATCCGGCAAACCTGTGCGCAAACCTTTCAGCGCAAGAACAGGGGTTCGGTTGTGCGGGACCACCCGCCAACCTGATCCCAGTGACGCCCCCCGTGGGTTATGGCACCGCGTTGAACCAGTTGGTGGATTCATCCGCCCCAGACAAGGGTGTCGGCTTGACTCTGAACATTCCGCTGCGGAACCGTGCCGCCCAGGCGACGCAGGTTCGCTCCGAACTGGAATACCGGCAGGCGCAGATGCGGCTACAGCAGGTTGAGAACCAGATTCGTATCGAAGTCCGTAACGCGCAATTCGCGGTGCAACAGAACCGGGCCAGCGTAGAGTCTGCACAGGCCGCCGTGAGGCTGGGACACGAATCTCTGGACGCAGAACAAAAGAAGTTCAACCTGGGAGCATCGACTAGCACGCTGGTGCTGCAGAATCAATCAGCACTTGCGACCGCGGAATCCACTCTGGTATCGGCGATGACGGCCTACGAGAAATCACGACTGGAATTGGACCGGGCCACCGGTCTGCTGCTGGATCATGCGGGTATCGTCCTGGCCGATGCCGAGCGTGGCCAAGTCACGCACGTGCCGAACGTCCCGTATGTAGCCCCGCGCGACAATCCGCAGTCGGTGATGCCTCCGGCTCAGCCGTAGTCGGATAGTTTCTTAAGCTAAAAGCAGCGGCAGTCCTCGTACCAAGGACTGCCGTTTTCATTTTCCAGATGGTTGCTGGCACTCACTCTGTTCCCGACAAAGAGTTCGGCTGCCAAGCTATAAATCTTTACAATTCCCTCCCTGTAATGCGCCCTGCAGTGGCGTTAGTCTAAGGCGAGCTTGAAATTTCAGATGGTTCCCGGAACTGTTTGCATCCAAGAAAAGCTGCGCTGCACTCAGCAGCAATGTATCAAAGGAGAGAGACAATGTTTTCTGCCGGTTTCGATTCTGCCGTGCGGCATTTGGCCGCCTTCGTTCTAGTTGGAACCCTGGTCGGTACCACCTCAGCCCAACAAGCCAACTCGCAAGTGGGCGAAGGCGCACTGCCTCAGACACCACAGCCCGTGGGCGCACAGGTGCATGTAGAACCAGACATGCCCAGGGATTACAGCAAACCGCGATCGCAGTTTCCCAACCCTCTCGCTCCTTACAATCCGGAAACCGTGCCGCCCCCCAATCTGAGCAACACTCCTCGCACCGATCAACTGATGCACGATGGCAAGATCATGCTGTCGATCAACGATGCGATTGCGCTTGCCCTGGAGAACAATCTCGACATCGTGCTGGCGCGCTACAACCTCAACATCGCTGACACTGACATCCTACGGGCCAAAGGCGGGGCCAACGTTTTGGGTGTGAACACTGGCATCGTACAGAACACCCCTGGCGGTGGAACCGGCGGCTTGAGCGGGACGGTCGGCTCCGGCACCGGCGGTACCAGTGTGGCTGCGGGTGGCGTCGGTACGGGCACGAACGGCTTGGTCAGTTCAACCTTGGGGATCGGAACCGCCATCACCAGTTTCGACCCCATCGTCACCAGTACGCTTCAAATGGACCGGAATTTTGTGGAGTCAAGCAGTGTTTTCACACCCGTTTCTGTGGTGAACACGAATACCGGCACCGCCAATTTCTCCTACCTGCAGGGATTTCATTGGGGAACAAATCTCGCGGTGGGATTCAACAACACCCACACCACCACCAGCAATCCGACCAGTTCCTACACCCCGAGCCTGGCATCCGGTTTCCAGGTCAAAGTCTCTCAGGAGCTGTTGCAGGGCTTCGGTTTTCTTCCGAATACGCGCTTTATCCGTATCGCGAAGAATAATCGGGAGATTTCCGATGTTGCCTTCCGCCTGCAAATCATTACCACGGTCGACCAAATCGAGAATCTGTATTGGAACCTGGTTTACGCCTACGAAAACGTGAGAGTGCAACAAGAGGCGCTGGGCTTTGCGCAGCGAGTGCTGGAGGACAATCGGAAGCAAGTGAAGTTTGGGACCCTGCCGCCGATTCAGGTGGTCAGCGCGGAGAGCATCGTTTCCACCGATCAGCAGAACCTTATCCTGGCCCGAACCAACCTAGAGTTGCAGGAACTGCTGGTGAAGAATGCTCTCAGCCGGAACCTCGAAGATCCGAACCTCGCTGGCGCGGAAGTCATTCCCACGTCGATTATGCAACTGCCTGCACAGGAGGCGGCGGTGCCGACGCAGGACCTGATCAGCGCTGCCCTTGGCCATCGAGCTGAACTCGCTGAATCGCGCGTTGACTTGAGCAGCCGCGAGATCAATGACAGGGCGGTACGCAACGCCATGCTGCCCACTCTGAGCGTGTACGCCTACTATGGCGGATCCGGAATCGGAGGTGATGTGAGCCCCGCCATACTTCCTCCCGGTTGTTTAACGTCTGCGTTCGGAAAGTGCTTCACTCCGGGCACAGCTGCGCCGCCGTTTCGCAATGGAGGCCCAGTCGGATACGGCGCTACACTGGATCAGTTAGTGACCTCGGTAGCCCCCGACAAAGGAATCGGAGTAACCCTGAATATCCCGCTGCGGAACCGGGTTGCACAAGCTGACCAGGTGCGCGCCCAGTTGGAGTACCGGCAGGCGCAAGTGCGCTTGCAGCAACTTGAAAACCAGGTGCGCATCGAAGTGCGCAACGCCCAATTTGACACCCAACAAAACCGGGCCAGTGTGGATGCAGCCCAGGCCGCGGTTGATTTTCAGCGACAGACTCTCGACACCGATCAGAAGAAGTTGGCCGTCGGCGTAGGCACTTCAACGGCAGTTCTGCAGGACCAGTCTTTGCTCACCGCCGCCGAATCCAATTTGGTCTCGGCCATGGCCGCCTATGAAAAGTCGAAGGTAGAGATGGATCGTGCCACTGGTCTCCTGCTCGATCACGCAGGAATCATCATGGCCGATGCGGAACGAGGACAAGTCACACAGATGCCTAACGTGCCTTATGTGGCCGCGCGCGAAAACCCGCAGTCGGTGATGCCGGCTGGGCAGCAACCACCCCAATAGTCGGGGACAAACTGCTACGCGGCAGTTCTCTGTTTCGGACTGCCGCTTCTGTCTTACGAAGGCTGCTCCGGGTCACCCTTAACGTCATTTCAAACCACGTTCATTCCGGTTATGCTTTGCGCGTGAAGCTTTCCGTCGTCCTGATTACGCAGAATGAGGAAGCCAATCTGGCACGCACGCTGGAGAGCGTGATGCCGCTGGTGCGGGATGGACACGGCGAGATCATCCTAGTGGATTCGGGTTCAACCGATCGCACCCTGGAGATCGCGCGGTCCCATGGGGCCAAGGTCTTCTCTGAACCCTGGAAGGGCTTCGCAGGGCAGAAGAATTCCGCCATGGACAAAGCCTCCGGTGATTGGGTGCTTCAACTGGATGCGGATGAATCTCTGGAAGAGGCGCTGGCTGCGGAAATCGAAACGGTGCTAGGAACAACTTCAACCCTCCAAGGGTACTGGATCCCCCGCAAGAACTTCTTTCTTGGCCGCTGGATTCGGTATGGTGGATTTTATCCGGACCCGAAACTGCGATTGATTCGCCGTGGAGCAGGGAAATTCGAAGAGTACGGCGCCCATCCCACCATCAAAATTACGGGGCAGACGGGCAGGCTAAAACATGCTCTGGTACACAACGCCTACCCCACCCTTCGCGGCTACATCGATCACATGAACAGTTATTCGTCGTCCGGCGCGCAGGTCGCAGTGGAACGCGGTTACCGCCGCTTTAGCGTGGTTAACATCGTAGCCCGGCCGATTCTCACCTTTGTTTACAACTATCTCATTCGGCTGGGCTTCCTCGACGGTCGCGAAGGCCTTCTGCTGCACCTTTACCACTCGGTTTACGTCTCCTGGAAGTATTCCAAAGCGTGGGAGTTGGCGAAGCGGCACCAGCGGAGCTGATTAAGAGGCAAGCTTGCGGGGCGATTCCCTGTCCTCTATCATCGAATAGATCAGGAGTGAGAATGGCGGACAAGAAACCACGGGTCGCGGAAAGCCCGATCAGCGATGTTTTTGAGGGACGACATCCTTCGGCTAGTGAGAAGGACTGGGCAGAAAAGACCCTGGGACCTACGCTAGAAAAAAGTCCCGAGCGTCCCATTGGCGCCGCGACAGGCGTCAATCTGGATGAGAACGGCAACACGCGTTTTACGACCATCTCAGGCGTTCCCATCCGCCGCCTTTATACGCAGGCTGACCTGCCCGAAGACTGGAACTACGACCGATACCTGGGACATCCGGGAGAGCCTCCTTTCACGCGTGGCATCCATGCCACTGGCTACCGCGGCAAGCTGTTCACCATGCGGCAGTTTTCTGGCTTCGCTTCGCCGGAAGAGACCAACCAGAGGTACAAATACCTTCTCGAACATGGCGGCGGTGGGTTGTCGGTTGCATTCGATCTGCCGACCCTGATGGGCTACGACTCGGACCATCCAGCCAGCGAAGGAGAAGTTGGAAAGTGCGGTGTGGCGATTGATTCGCTCGAAGACATGGAGATTCTGTTCGACGGAATCGATCTTGAAAAAACGACGGTGTCCATGACCATCAACTCTCCCGCATCCGTATTGTGGGCGATGTACCTGGTGGTGGCGGAAAAGCAGGGGGCCGACTGGAAGAAAATTTCGGGCACTGTCCAGAATGACATTCTGAAGGAATACATTGCGCAAAAGGAATATATCTATCCGCCGGCACCCTCCATGCGGCTGGTGGTTGACACCTTTGAGTTCGGATCCAGGTTTACTCCTCGCTTCAATACCATCTCGATTAGCGGTTACCACATCCGCGAAGCCGGGTCCACCGCGCTGCAAGAGCTGGCTTTCACGCTTTACGATGGAGTCGAGTACGTGGAGTGGGCGCTACGGCGCGGATTGGATGTGGACGAATTCGGTCCTCGCTTGAGTTTCTTCTTCAATGCGCACAATGATTTCTTCGAGGAGATTGCCAAATACCGGGCGGCCCGCAAGATCTGGTACAAGGTCATGAAGGACCGTTTCAAGGCCAAGAACCAGCGTTCCCGGCTGCTGCGATTCCATTCCCAGACCGCAGGCGTGTCGCTGACCGCGCAGCAACCTATGAACAACATCGCGCGTGCGGCGCTTCAGGCCCTGGCTGCGGTTTTGGGTGGCACACAGTCTCTACACGTCGACGGTTATGACGAGGCATTGGCACTTCCGACTGAAGAGGCCGCACGGATCGCTCTTCGCACCCAGCAGATTGTCGCCTACGAGTCAGGAGTGGTAAACACGGTTGATCCGCTGGGTGGGTCATATTTCCTGGAGACCCTCACACTCGAGATGGAGAAGGGCGCCTTCGACTATTTCGGCAAACTGGACGCGATGGGCGGCATGGTAAAAGCGATCGAACGGGGATACCCGCAGAAAGAGATTGCCGAGGCAGCGTATCAGAACCAGCGAGCGGTCGAAGCCAAAGAAAAAATCATTGTAGGCGCGAATGAGTTCGTCATCGAAGAGGAATCGCCCAACATCCTTTACATCGACGAAAGCGTGGCACAAAGGCAATCGGCCAAACTGAAAGCGCTGCGGGGGCGGCGATCTGGGGAAACTGTACGCCGCTGTTTGGATGAGCTCAAGCGAGCCGCGGCTCAAGAGCCCAACGCAGGCACGAAGGACACAATTTCATCTGCCAACACGATGCCCTACATCGTGGCTGCGGTGCGGGCTTATGCAACCGTTGGTGAGATCTGCGAGGCGCTCCGTGAGGTTTACGGAACCTATACTGAAACCAGCATTACCTGATTAGCGCCGGTATTGCCGCCAAGTTTTGCATCCTCTTTGCCTGACCTGAGTCAAATATTTCTATGCGTGCCGCCGTCGATCACCTGAAGAAATCCGATCCCGTTCTGCGGGCTATTATTGGGCGAGTTGGACCTTGCCGTATTGAGTACGGGCCACCGGAGTTTCACAGTTTGGCGGAATCCATCGTCTATCAGCAATTGAACGGCAAGGCGGCGTTCACGATTTTCAATCGCTTCGCCACCCTCGCCGGCGATCCCGTCACGCCGAAGGGAATTTTGAAACTGACTGAAGCGCAGATGCGCTCTGTGGGCCTCTCCAAACAGAAGTCGTCCTACTTACGGGACATGGCCGAGCGTGCTGTGCGCGGCGATCTCGACTTCAGCAAATTGCATGAGTTGCCCGACGAAGACGTGATCAAACACTTGACCCAGGTCAAAGGTGTCGGCGAGTGGACTGCACAAATGTTCCTGATGTTCACACTCAGGCGCCCCAACGTCTTGCCTACCGGCGATTTCGGCGTACAAATGGCGATCAAGAAGCACTACAAGAAGCGAAAGCTACCCAAGCCTTTGCAGATGGCAAAAATTGCCAGGGCTTGGGAACCATATCGCAGCGTAGCTTGCTGGTACTTGTGGCGAAGCCTGGATCTCAAAGAGAAGTGAGTCTCCCCCGAGCCCGTCTTTGTGCTTCCCTGGCCCGGCTGTGGTTAAATGAAGACATGGTCGATCCGAAGATTCGCGTCCTGGTGGCGAAGCCTGGTCTGGACGGTCACGACCGGGGTGCCAAGGTGATCGCACGCGCGCTGCGGGACGCCGGCATGGAAGTCATTTATACGGGACTTCGCCAGACACCCGAGATGATTGTGAATGCGGCCTTGCAGGAGGATGCGAACGTCATTGGCCTTTCCATCCTTTCGGGCGCGCACAATGCCATCGTGCCCCGAGTGATGGATCTCCTCAAGCAGCATAAGATGGACGACGTGGTGGTGGTCGTGGGTGGCATCATTCCCGACCAGGACATCTCTAGCCTTAAGAAGGCCGGCGTGGCGGCAGTTTTTCAGCCGGGCACTGCTATGGATGAGATCGTCCAGTTCATCCGCGCCAACGTCAAACCACGCGGAGTACCTGCGACCGGTTGACGTGCCTGATCTCTTCTTCCACTCGGAACAAGTAGGTGGTGTCAGGATTCTGCGGCTGGTCTCACAGGACAGCACGAATCGCCTCACCCGAGCGTGTGTGCAGGCACTCCAGGAAGGGTTCCGGGAGTGGATGCGAATACCGGCACCAGTGGTCGTGACTGGGAATGGAAAGTTCTTCTCAGCAGGGGCGGATCTCCAGGAAATTGGCGCCCTAACCGGCGTGGCGGCATATGATTTTTCGATCAGCGGCCAACAACTGATGCAGGCCATCCGATGCTTTCCGGCTCCGGTTTACGCGGCGATTGCAGGTTATTGCATGGGTGGAGGACTGGATCTGGCGCTGGCCTGCCATCGACGCATCGCAGCTCCCAACGCCGTTTTTGGCCATCGTGGCGCCGCACTCGGCCTGATCACCGGATGGGGCGGGACGCAGGCGCTGCCAAGGCTGATCGGGAAGGCACAAGCCTTGTCATTGTTTGTGCCCGCGGCAAAGCTGCATGCCGCAGAGGCGTTGCGACTCGGTTTGGTGGATGCAGTGGCCGAGGATCCGGTGGCAGAAGCGGTGCGTCAGATCAAGGCGGCGTCACAGTGAGTCGTCGGGCCATGACGTAGCGCGTCGAAAAGCCCAGGTTTGCGCACTCCAGCTCCACTGTTATACCGTAAGTAATTTCAGGCGTTTCCCTTCATGGCCGATCGTATAGAAACCACCGCGATTCAGAACTCCCCCGTCCTCGAAACGCGCGTTGATCCCACCTCGCCTCGCTTTGAAGCCAACATGCGCTTCCTCGCCGACATGGTTTCACAGGTTCGCAATGAAGAGGAAAAGATTCGCGAAGGCGGCGGACTAAAAGCCATCGAAAGCCAGCACGGGAAAGGCCGCCTCACCGCGCGCGAACGCATCAACCTGCTGGTCGATGCGGGAACATTTTTCGAACTCGGGTCCTTCGCGGCCTATGGCATGTATGAGGAATGGGGTGGAGCACCGGCTGCAGGCGTGGTCACCGGGTTGGGGCGGATTCATACACGCCTGGTGATGGTCATAGCCAATGACGCCACGGTGAAGGCCGGGGCTTTTTTCCCCATGACGTCGAAAAAAGTCATCCGGGCACAGAATATGGCCATTGAGAACCGCATCCCCACGGTCTATCTGGTCGACTCGGCGGGGGTATTTCTCCCCTTGCAAGAAGACGTCTTTCCTGACACCGACGATTTTGGCCGTGTCTTCCGCAACAACGCGGTGATGTCGGCCATGGGCATCGCCCAGATTGCCGCCATCATGGGCATGTGCGTTGCCGGTGGCGGATATCTCCCCGTGATGTGTGACCACGTGCTCATGACCGAAGGCAGCGGGCTTTTTCTGGCTGGGCCGGCGCTGGTGCAGGCGGCGATTGGACAAAAAGTTTCGGCCGAGGAACTGGGTGGAGCAGCGATGCATTCCGCCATCAGCGGCACCGTCGACTTTCGCGAGCCGAATGATGAAGCCTGCATTACGCGGATTCGCTCCATCATCGAAAAGTGGGGTTACCGGCGGCAGTCCCCATGGGACCGTAAGAAACCCCAGGACCCGGCTCTAGCAGCGGAAGAAATCTATGGCATCTACGACTCTTCGCCCGCGAAGCCGTATGACACCAAGGAAATTATCGCGCGCGTCGTCGATGGCAGCCGCTTCGACGAATACAAAGCGGAATATGGCAAGACGTTGATCTGCGGCTATGCCCGCATTGGCGGCTTTGCCGTGGGGATCGTGGCCAATCAGAAGCTGCACGCGCACGCGACGGATCATGAAGGCCACAAGAGAATTGAGTTTGGAGGCGTGATTTACACCGAATCAGCGGAAAAGGCCGCGCGTTTCATCATGGATTGCAATCAGAACCTAATCCCACTGGTGTTCTTCCATGACGTCAATGGGTTCATGGTCGGCCGAGATGCCGAGTGGACAGGCATCATCAAGGCCGGAGCGAAGATGGTGAACGCGGTGTCGAATTCCGTGGTGCCGAAAATTACGGTGATTGTAGGCGGTTCTTTCGGCGCGGGACACTATGCCATGTGCGGCAAGGCTTATGATCCGCGCTTCGTGTTTGCCTGGCCGACCGCCCGTTATGCGGTTATGAGCGGAGACGCGGCGGCGGGAACACTGGTCGAGATCAAAATTCGGCAGCTGGAACGGGGCGGCAAGAAGCTGAGTGAGGAAGAGAAGAAGGAACTGTATGAGTCGGTGAAGCGCACTTACGACGAGCAGACGGATCCGCGGTACGGAGCCGCGCGGCTGTGGATCGACAAGATCATAGATCCCAGCGAGACGCGGGAAGCTATCACGCAGGCGCTCGAAGCGGCATCACTGAATCCGGACGTTCCGGAATTCAAGGTGGGCGTGCTGCAAACCTAGATTCTGCCGCGGACTATCAACAACCTGAATCAAATCATGTCTGAAACGGTCAAGCTTATCGAGTGTCCACGCGATGCCTGGCAGGGATTGCAAGGGCAGATTCCCGCGCACCTGAAAGTTGACTACTTGAAAGCCGTAATCAGCGCGGGATTCAAGCACATTGACGCTGTCTCCTTCGTATCGCCGAAGGCCGTGCCCCAGATGGCGGACTCGGAAGAAGTCTTGAAAGAGCTTGATCCGCCGGATGACGTGGAGATCATCGGCATTGTGGTGAACGAAAAGGGAGCGCAGCGGGCGATTGGTACGAATGCGGTAAGCACGCTGGGATTTCCGTATTCCGTCTCGCCGACTTTCCTGCGTAACAATCAGCACCAGACCCTGGAGGAAGCCATCGACGAACTGGATAAGATCCAGAATAAGAGCGACGATGCCGGGTTGGGGATCGTCGTCTATATTTCAATGGCCTTCGGCAACCCCTACGGCGATGAGTGGAGTGTCGACGAGGTAGTCAACGCGGTGGATATCCTTGAGTCCTCGGGAATTCGCATGATCTCACTCGCCGACACGGTAGGCGTTGCGGGTCCCGAACAGATTCAAGAACTTGTATCTGCGGTGATGGCGAAGTTTGGCTATCTCGAAATCGGCGTGCACTTGCACAGCCGTCCCGATCAAGCCGCGGCGAAGGTCGTGGCGGCCTACGACGCAGGCTGCCGCCGCTTTGACTCCGCCCTGGGCGGACTGGGAGGCTGCCCGTTTGCGCAAGATGCCCTGGTGGGCAACATTCCCACCGAAAGGGTTGTCGAGGCTCTGAGCGCCCGGGGTGCGGTATTGCCCGCGTTGAAGCCGCTCGATGTGCTGCTGCGGGCCACTACGGAGATTGGAGGCCGGTACAGCGCGCTCTAGCCACCGAGTGACACGAATCGTTGGTAAGATGATCGGGGTTCATCTCCGGCACTTCTAGCATGGCATACACCACCATCCAACTTGCGATCGACTCAAGCGTGGCAACGGTTACGCTGAACCGACCGGACAAGCGTAACGCCATCAGCTACGAGTTGATAGAAGATCTGCTGGCTGCGCTGGACGAAGTTGCCAAGTCGTCGGCGCAGATATTGATTCTGACCGGCGCGGGCAAGGCCTTCTGCTCCGGGATGGACCTGGAGACTCTGAAGGCGCTTACAGGACGCTCCACAGAACAAAATTTGAAAGATTCCGAAACCATGGCGCGGCTGTTTCGCTCACTCTACGACTTCCCCAAGCCGACCATCGCCGCGGTCAACGGGGCCGCGATCGCCGGAGGCTGCGGACTAGCCACATTGTGTGACTTTACCCTGGCGGCGCCGGAAGCGAAGTTTGGCTACACCGAAGTGCGGATCGGTTTCGTGCCCGCCATCGTCTCTACATTTCTCTTGCGCCAGATCGGTGAGAAACATGCGCGCGATTTGCTGCTGACCGGCAGAATTATTGATGCGGAGGAAGCGCATCGCATGGGGTTGATCAACGAAGTAGTGGCCGCTGAACAACTCATGCCTCGCGCGCGCGAACTGGCTGCGCAGTTGATGGAGAACAGTCCGGCCTCGCTGACCAGTACCAAGCGGCTGCTGAGCGATCATGCCCGCCTGGAGCTCGACGCGCAGATTCGATCCGCCATCCGCGAAAATGCAGGCATTCGCTCGACTCACGATTTCCGGGAAGGCATCTCGTCGTTTCTCGAAAAGCGCAAGCCGCAGTGGAGTGGCAAGTGAAGGCCGGCGGGCAGACCTCCATACCTGTGGTGAATGAGGTCCGCCTGCGAGTGCGCTATGCCGAGACCGACCAGATGGGCGTGGCTTACCATTCCAACCATTTCATCTGGTTTGAAGTAGGCCGCGTGGAGCTGATGCGGCAGCTGGGGTTTTCTTATAAGGATATGGAGCAGCACGACAATTGCCATATGCCGGTAGTGGACGCGCACTGTCGCTATCGCGCCCCAGCGGTTTACGATGAGGAAGTTATCGTGCGTACGCATTTGAAGAACGTGCGTGAGTCCATGGCTCACTTTGTGTACGAGTTGCGGCGTGCGAATGATGGCAAGCTGCTGGCCACCGGCGAGACCATGCACCTGGCCATCGACTCGGAAAAGAAAAGTACATCGTTTCCGGAGAAATACATGAAGGCATTACGCGCGGCGGCAGGAAAGTGATTGCTTTGAACGCTCTGCATATCAACGGCAACGATTTGACGCTGGAAGCGGTGCGCGAGGTCGCGGTCGGACATCAACCGGTGTTGCTCGATCCTGACGCCCGTGGAGCCGTGCAACGGGCGCGCGCCGTGGTCGATACCTTGATCGCCAACCACAAGGTGTCCTACGCCATCACGACCGGCGTGGGGAAGCTGAGCGATGTGCACATTGCCGGGGAACAAATTCGGGAGATGCAAGTAAATCTGGTTCGCTCGCACGCCGTGGGCGTGGGCGAACCACTGGCACCGGCGGAGGTCCGCGCCATGATGCTGTTGCGGGCCAATTCGCTTTCCAAGGGCTATTCCGGCGTGCGCACCGAGACTATTGACACGCTTTGCGAAATGCTGAATCGCGGAGTCACGCCCTTTGTGCCATCGCAGGGCAGCGTCGGCGCCAGCGGCGATCTCGCGCCCCTGGCACATCTGGCGCTGGCATTGATCGGCGAAGGCGAATGCCTGGATGACAAGGGTGTCCGCATTCCTACCGTCGAAGCTCTACGGCGCGCTCAAGTCAAGCCGCTAGTTTTGGAAGCGAAGGAAGCGGTTTCGTTGATTAACGGCACACAGGGCATGCTGGCGGTCGGTATCTTGGCGCTGCTGGCAGCCGAGACTCTGATGAACACTGCCGATGTGATCGGTTCGCTCACTCTGGATGCGCTTAAGGGAACGGATGTAGCCTTCGACGAACGCATCCATCGGGCGCGACCTCACCCTGGCCAATTGAAGACGGCGGAGAATTTGCGGCGCATGCTCGAAGGCAGCCAGATTCGCGAGTCCCATCGCGACTGTGACAAAGTGCAGGATGCCTACTCCTTGCGCTGCATGCCGCAAGTCCACGGCGCCGTGCGCGATACGCTCCAGCACTGCCGCGAGGTGATGGAGACTGAGGTCAATTCGGCGGTGGATAATCCGCTGGTGTTTGTGAAGAACTTGAAGCAGTCCGATGGCCAGGGCGATGTGATCTCCGGCGGGAATTTTCACGGTGAACCGGTGGCTTTCGCTCTGGATTTTCTCGGAATTGCTCTGAGCGCGCTGGCGGGGATTTCTGAACGCAGGCTGGAGCGGCTGGTGAATCCGGCGCTGAGCGAAGGCCTGCCTCCGTTTCTGGCGGCGGGTGCAGGGTTGAATTCTGGATTCATGATGCCGCAAGTCACGGCGGCGGCGCTGGTCAGCGAGAACAAGATTCTGGCGCATCCCGCGTCGGTGGATTCGATCACGACTTCGGGCAATAAAGAAGACTATGTTTCGATGGGCATGACCGCGTCGCTGAAGCTAAAGCGGATCGTGGCTAACGTCAACAACGTACTCGCCATTGAGGCCATGGCGGCGGCACAGGCACTGGACTTTCTAGCCCCGCTCAAGCCCGGCAAACGAGGACAGGCAGCCCACGCGGCGATCCGGTCGGTCTGTCCGACCATGGACAAAGACCGGGTGATGTATCAGGATTTCGCGCGGATCGCGGAGTTGATTGCGAGTGGGAAGGTGGCGGCGGCGCTGGGGTAGGACAAGCCTCACCACAGAGACACCGAGTCACAGAGAAATGCCTGGCCGTGCCGCGTGATTACGACGTCTTCGCCGCACTCCCATCCAATCCCAGTTGCTCCGCAATCCCCTTCATCGCCTCGATGCAGAACGCGATGTGTTCTTCCAAGTCGACACATAAATCAGCTGCGCCGTTAATGATGTCGTCGCGACTCACGCTGCGGGCGAAGGCTTTGTCTTTCATCTTCTTCCGCACCGACTTGGCTTCAACCTCGGCCAAAGACTTCCCCGGCTTCACCAAGGCACAGGCGGTAATGAATCCTGCCAGCTCATCGCAGGCAAATAACGCTTTCTCCATCCGGGACTCGCGGGTCACGCCCGAATATTCAGCATGCGACATAATCGCGCGTCGGATTTCGTCCGACCAGCCCCGCTCTTTCAAGATCTCATTGCCCTTGTAGGGATGATCCTCGCGGCTGGGATATTTCTCGTAGTCGAAGTCGTGCAGCAGGCCCACCACGCCCCACAGTGCCTCGTCTTCGCCAGACTTGGCCGCGTAAGCCCGCATGCAGGCCTCTACCGCAAGGGCGTGTTTGCGCAGACTTTCCGATTGGGTGAACTCAGTTAGTAAACACCAGGCTTCTTCTCTGCCCTTCATATTTTTTCTCGATGGTCTCCCGAGAATCCATCTAACCGGACCAAAACGCCTGCTCGGGCTGGGTTCTGGCAGATTGAATGAGAACCACAACACTCCGCAATGCTGCACAAACTATTTTCTCGCTCGCTGCTTCGCTTCGCCAGATCTTCGCCCGTCGCATCTGCCATTTGGGTCGGCAGCTCGCTGCGCATAATGAGATTTTACTTGACATCCACAGTGCTGCTGCCTCAGATTACGCTGCAGGTCTGGAACCAAGTACCTAGTTTGGTTCGTTTTTCGGTTCCTTCGGGAAGCCCGCTCTGGCCCCTCCCAAACCTGATGGCTACAACTCTTGCCCCGGTAGATTCCAGGGAAGTGGTTCGTTGTGACCGTTGCCTACTGGTCCAATTTCGTACTACCAACAACCTTTGCCGCCGCTGCCATGGATCGTTAGATGAGGATGAGCCGGAAGTAGTTTCGCTTCCGCCCCCGCCGCAAATCATACCGACCAACGGGCACAGTCACGGTCACTTGCACCTGGCGACTGCGATCCGGTCCATCCGCCTGAGCAATGGGCTCAGCCAGCGGCAACTAGCCACGCGTATGTCGGTGCCGCGGACTTACGTGTCCAAAATAGAAAATGAGAAAGCCACGCCCACCCTCTCCTCATTGGAGCGGCTGGCCAAGGCGCTGGAGGTCACCGTGCCTGATCTGCTTAGCGGCGGGGAGCGTAACCGGCAGCAGGAAGTCCGTGAGCTCATGCAAGATCCTTTCATCGCGGAAATGTTGCCTTTTGTGACGCAACTGAACGGCATGCAGATGTCGAGCATCCTGACCCAGGTACGCGATCTGACGGTGCGGCCGAGAAGAAGCGCCTAGGTCGGGCGGCGCGGACGAGATTCGCACAAGTTTATCCGGGCAACCAGCCAACTAGCAGCCGGGATCACCAGATCCCGGCTTTTTTGTGTTTTCAGGACCTGGCTTCAGGCTGCAAAGGGTTCTTCAGGAGGAATGGCTAGGGGTTGCGGCAACCGGTCGGTGACATCAGCCAGCGACGCCAGTTTGGCCGCCAGCGCTGGAGCTAGCGCACCGGGCTGGAAGCGCCAGCGGTAGTTCCCCGTTTTCACACTGGGGACATTCAGGCGGGCCTCACTGCCCAGCCCCAGAACGTCCTGCAAAGGCGCCACCGAAAGACTGGCCGGGGAACCCTGGGCAGCGCGAATCATCGCCCAGTTGATACCGTCCTCGCAGCACCCCACATAGGCGAGCGCGGAGGACCGCTCGTGGTCAGTGGCGCTGCTGTTCCACCAGCCCAGGGTGGTGTCGTTATCGTGGGTACCGGTGTACACCACGCGGTCGGGTGTGAGGCGGTGAGGCAAATACTGATGCGCACCTGGATCGCCGAAGCCAAACTGCAGCACGGCCATCCCGGGAATCTTGTGGTTTTCGCGCAGGGCGTGAACATCGGGCGTGATGTAGCCGAGGTCCTCAGCGAAAAATGGCAGGCTGCCGAGTTCCTGGTGAAGTTTGTTGAAGAAATCGTCCCGGGGGCCATCCACCCAGCGGCCGTTCATGGCGGTGTCATCCGTGGCAGGAATCTCCCAGAACTGAGCAAACCCGCGGAAGTGGTCGAGGCGAATGTAGTCACAGGTCTGCGTGGCCCAGCGCAGGCGCTGCACCCACCATTGATAACCGCGTTCGCGCATGGCCTTCCAGTCGTAAAGGGGATTTCCCCAACGCTGGCCGGTAGCGCTGAAGGCATCGGGAGGAACCCCAGACACTACTTCGGGATCAAGCTTGTCATTCAGGCGAAACAGTTCGCGGTTAGCCCAGACATCGGCGCTTTCGTAGTCTACGAAGATAGCGATATCGCCCACCACGCGAACCGACTTCTGGGCACAATGCCGTCGCAAGGCGCGCCATTGCTCGTAGAAAAAAAACTGCAAAACGCGGCGGATGGCCAGCTCGGACACCAGCTCCGCCCTGGCAATCGCCAGCGCTGCGGGCTGGCGGCGAGCTAAGTCCTCTGGCCAATCCTTCCAGAACTTTCACCCGATGGCGAGACTGCAAGGCATCGTAAAGAACAAAATCTTCCAGCCACCAGGAGTTATCGCCGCAAAACCGGTCGAACCGGGAACGTTGCTCCAGGTTGGCGGATGCAAGGAACTTGCCGCAGGCTTCGTTCAGCAGCGGCAACTTGGTTCGGTGCACCTCTGCATAGTCGATGGGCTCAACCGTGTCAGGCAGCCCCTGCAGCTTCGAGACGGAAATCCAGCCGCGTTCCGCCAAACGCTCCAGGCTGATCAGCAACGGATTGCCAGCAAATGCCGAAGTCGAGGAGTAAGGTGAATCTCCGTTGGCGGGCGGTCCCAGAGGCAATACCTGCCACAAACCTTGTCGCCCCGTGGCCAGAAAATCGAGAAACTCATAGGCTGCGGGACCCAGGTCTCCAATCCCACCGCGCGACGGCAGCGAAACCGGGTGCAGCAGGATTCCGGTGGCACGAGAAAATGGCATATTGACCTATGATTCCATCTTCAATTTCCTGGGCTGTGCAGGCAAGGAGATTTGCGCTTACTCACGCGACACTGCGATGAGGCTTGGCGCGAAATGAAACCGCTACCGAGGTTGGGACTATTTGACGCAGTCTCGGGCAGTTCCGGGGCGATTATTCGCCTTCGTCCTCACCGCTCTGCCTTCGGGTCAGGCTCTTCAGTTCCTGCTGGTTAATCTTGATCTTGCCCGACTTCTCCATTTGCTGGCGGAGATTGCTGACGAACAAGCCAAAGAGCTCCTGCTGCTTGTTCTGGAGCAGTGAATCCCGGATTTGGTCTTTCTTGGCGGCGTAGTCCTGGTCGCTGGGGTCTTGCCTCTCCAACACCGAGAGCACTGCTCCGGTGCTGGTGGCATCAATGGGCCCGCTGATCTCTCCGGTCTTCAGGGTGAAAGCGACCGCTGCCGGCCCCGACATGGCACCCAGTTCCGGTACCTGGCCATCGGGAGCCACCAGATCGCTGGTTTTCATCGTGGCCCCAAGTTCTTTCGCAGCTTTCTTCAGATCGTGTTCCGACTTGGCGCGATCGGAAAGCTCCTGAGTCTTCTGTGTCAACAAGGCGGCCGCGCGCGAGTCCTTAAACTCGGTTTCCACCCGTGCCCGAATCTCCTCGAAACTGGGCGTCCCCGGTGGCTTGATGGCAATCAACTCGTACACCACGATGCCTTGGGGCAGGGCCAATTCATCCGGCGGAGCCTTGTCAGTCGCGTTGAACACCGCCTCCATGAGCTGAGGGGAGTTGCCAATCCCAGGCAATGTGTCGGTTCGGTTGATGAAATCGGTGGCCACTGTCTGCAGCCCCTTCGCCCCTGCCGCCTTTTCCAGACCGCCCGAGCGGGCTTGGGACAAGAGAGCGGTTGCCTGAGCATCTACCGCCTGGGATGCTTTCTGCGCCTTGATGACTGGCTCGATCTGATCCTTGACCTCATCGAGGGTCTTTGCATGCGCATCGTGCTTGTCATCCACGTGCAAGATGACAAAGGCATACCCGGCGTTGATCAAGTCGCTATTCGCACCCTTGGCCAGGGAAAAGGCTGCCTTGTCCACCTCAGGAACCGGAAATCCACCACGATTCACCCAGCCAATTGAACCGCCGGTCTTGCCGCTGGGATCATCGGAGTATTTCTTGGCGACGTCCTCAAACTTAGCTCCCGCCTTCAATTGCCGCAGCGCATCTTCGCCCTTCTTGCGGGCATCTTCGACTCCCTTGGCATCGACCTTGCCATCAGGGCCGGCCAGCGGCGTCTTGATTAAGACCTGACGGACGTTGACCTGCTCCGGCACCCGGTATTCGTCGCGGTGCTGATCGTAATAAGCCTCAATCTCCTGAGCGCTAACTTGCATGCCGGCCTGGATCTTCGAGGTCTCCAGCAAGGTGTACTTGATCTTCCGCTTTTCCGGGATTGAATTCGCATACGACGCCTTGTGCTGGTCGTAGTACGCCTTTAGTTCAGCCTCGGCCGGTTTGAGCGTCTTGAGAATATCTTCCTTACGCAGGACCGCGTAGTCGAACTTGACCTTGGTATTGTCCTTTACGAACTTCTCATGGACTTCGGCGTCGGTGACCAGAGCGCTGCCGGCCACCAGGTTCCGCAGCTTTTCCAGAAGGATGTCATCCTTCACACCCTTTTCGAACTGCGGGACCGTCAGGTTTGCCTGCTGGAGGCGTTCTTCATAGGCGGCCTGGCCGATGAAATTGCCTTCCGGGAAAAAGGCCGGTGCGTAGCGGCCATGCTGCAATTCGTCGCGCAGATCGTCATCGGTCGCGCGCAGGCCCAGGCGCTGTGCCTCGGCGATGATGGCGCTTCGACTAATGAGCTGCTGCGCCGCCTGCGAGGCGAAATAAGGCATCAACATCGCAACCTGTGCCCCGCCCCGCGGGAATTGCTGCTGCACCATCTGCCGGGCTTCACGCTGTACCTCGAGCGTGGTGACGTCGTTTCCAGCCACGGTGGCGACGACTCCTTTGGCCGGAGCACCGGTACCGAAGAAGTCCGTGCTGCCAAAGCCGGGGACTAGCGTGACGACCATGAATACACAGATGATGGTTAGGAGGCCGCCAAGAATCACTTTCTTGAGAGGCCCAGGGGTTTGCAGGAATCGAATCATCTTCTTGTCACTCCAAGGAATAAAGGCAGACCCCTGATTATAAACCAAAGCATTCCTTAAGGTCGGATTGGGCGAGGGGCAGGAATTTCGGTCAATCAGACGAAAAACACCACTATTCAAAGGACCGGGACCAGTGGTTTTTTCTTCGATTACAAGTCTTCTGGAGGAAGCTCGAAATTCACCAGGTTGCTGCGGAAGCCTCGTGTCTTCCAGGCCCCGAAGGCGATACCCACCGCCATCCAGACGGCTCCGAAAACCAGGGCTTTGGGGCTAAGGTTCACCCAGAGTGCAAAACAAATGACGAACCCCAGCAGCGGCGGTAGAAGATTACTAAGCTTTTTGTTCTGTTCGTGCAGATAGTAGCGAACAAATGCCGCAAGGTTCACGCCCATGAATGCAATCAGCGCTCCGAAGTTGAGCAGGTTCGCGCCCAGTTCGTAGCCGGTCGCTGCCCCGGCTATGGCCGGCAGAACAAAGGCGCCAGCCAGAGCGAGTACGCCCACGAACAGCACATTGTTGCGCGGCACGTGGCGCTTGGGATCCACTGCGCCAAAGAACGATTTCGGAAGCGCGTTGCTGCGGCCCATCCCATAGAGCAGACGTGCCGCTCCGAGTTGGGCGCCCATCCCGGAACCGAAGTTGGCCACCACCAAGGTAAATCCCACGATCGCAAACAGTGGCGCCCAGGCGCGGCCGGCCACGAAGGTGAAAGCCGTATCCACATTGGGGTAAGGTTCGGCGGCCGGCCAAATTAACTGGGCTGCATACACCTGCAAGGGCGGACAAAACTCCGATGACCAGGCAGGTGAGCACGGTTGCGAGAAGAATGTTCCGCCGGGGATTCTCGGCCTCTTCCGAAAGTGTCGAGATGCCATCAAAACCGATATACGTGAGCACGGCAACCGAAGTCCCGCCCAGAACCGTTTTCGCATTCCAGGTTTGCGGATCGTAGAAGGGTCGCGTAAAAAAACCGGCGTCGTGGCCTGGAACTCCGAAAATGTAGCGGGCCGCAGCCACAAAGAAGATCGCGATGACCACACCCATGCCCGCCGCCAGCGCAGTGTTCACCCGCGCCGAAGTCTTGACCCCCTGAACATTCAGCGCGGTAAAGACCAAAGCAAAAAACGTCGCCCAAACCCCATAGGAAATTCCGGGAGCGAATACGTGGGCCTGCTGGCTGATCCAGATGATGCAGATCATTGGATTCAGCATGTAGTCCATCACCATGCTCCATCCGGTCACGTAGCCGAGCGCAGGATTGATTTCCTGGCCCACATAAGTAAAGGCCGATCCAGCGCTGGGGTAAGCCCGCGCCATGCGGCCATAGCTGATCGCCGTAAACAGCATGGCCACCATGGCGATCAGGATCGTGGTGACCACGTGTCCATGGCCGCGCTGGCTGAGCACGCCGAATACCGACATGGGCGCAACCGGCTGAATGACAATGACGCCGTAAAGAATCAGGTCCCAAAGAGTGAGGGTGCGCCGCAGGCGGGCAGAAGCGGGAGTGGTTGCCATCTCGGCGTATTGGATTACGAGTGCGTGAAACTGTCAATATTAAAACGATTTCGCTAGTTCGAATTATGGATGTGTTCCGTACTCAAAGGCGAACCCTCGCGCCTCATGCCCCGACATGTATCGTGTGTTGTATTCGAGAAGATAGTTCAAGTGGTCATCATCCAGTGGAAACGACTTCCCAGGATATGGATATTCACCCATTCCCCCGAACGGCAGGGGAGCCACACGATCGAAATCATACGCGTAGAAATCCATGTCCTTCTCGTAGCCGTGGGCGGCGTAGAAGTAGTCGCGCACCCAGCCTTGGGGCAGAGCCGGCAATTTCGAGGGATCGAATTCAAGAGCCACTTCGTCACCGGATCCAAACACCGCTAGCCGGTCGTCAAGCGCCGTGAGCAGTGGCAGCACATCTCCGTAGCGAGTGTAATTGCCCGCCGGGCGAGTGTATGGGCCAGTCACACTAGCCTGCTCGTAGATGTATTGCACATTCCCTGGCGGTCGGCCTTCGATCTTCAGGGGGAATCCGTGGAAATCGAGGTCGGCATGAGCCAGCGGAATGCTGCTCACGCGGACCGCTCTGGTCCTGCGGCGGTACGGCTGACCAGAATGTTGTCCCAATAGATTTGCAGGTTCGTCGAAATGCGAAGTCGCTGCGTTCCTTGCGGCAGTTTTCCGGTGAGGTCAGCCGTCATGGTGCGCGGACCACCTGCGGGGAAGCCCATGTCATCGATGACGCGCGTCCATTTTCCGTTTTCACCCAGCGCTTCGACGTAGGGCGCGATGGGTTGCAGTCCGGCCTGATCGGCAGCGTACATACCAGTCGCGCTGAAGTATTCGATCTCGCCATGCATCAGCAGCCACAGCGGTCCGCCGCGATACGGCTCCCCGAGATCGAGTTCGAGGCTGTGCATTTTGGTAAATCCCGCGAAGGGCAGGACTTCAAAATCGCCGACGTAGCGATGCGCCAGCAAATTCGGCAGCAGGTTATGGCCATGCTCATCGGTTGCCGCAGCTGGCGGCCGGGCGTCGCGGCTAAATACCACCTTGAACGGCGGATACGGCGGATTGCTGGCGAAGTATTCGTTGGGATAAACGTCCAAATCGGCGGGATGATCGACGGCCAGCAATTCAACCTGATCAAGGTAGACGGCTTCTTCCAACGGCTCCATGAAGCGGAAGCTGAGCATTCCGTCTTTCGCGCGAATGGAGTCGCGCGGAACCTTCACATACTCAATCGGCCGCGGAAGGTTGCGCTGGCCGGGACCAACCCAGTGTCCGACCACGCCTGCGCCGATCATGTCAGCCACCAACTTGTAGCGCTCGCCGTCCCAAACGAACAGCGTGGGGCAGGAACTACCACGGCGATCAATCTCCATGAACTTATGGTCGCGGTCGGCGGCGACGCCGACTTCGTCCTGCAATACGCCTGTAGGCCACAGCATGCGGACGACGTCAGCTTGCTTCGCCTGACCCAGGCCGACCGTGAGTTGCAGCGAGTTTTGCCCTAAGTAGCCCGAAGACCCGGCGATTTCAAACTTCTGGCGGTTGCCTCCGGCGAAGACTTCGACTTTGGTTCCGATGGCGCTCTTGTTGTCGGCAAGGCCGGTGAGATTCAGGCGGAGCCAGTGGTTCTGATTCCCGCCTTCGTTGCGGAGGAGGATCAGCGGCCCTAAATTCTGGCGAATAAGCAGATCCACCGCGCCGTCGTTGTCATAGTCCGCGACAGTGATCGAGCGCGGCTCATCCAACTCGAGTTCTGACAGACCGACTTCAGCGCTTACATCCTTGAATCCACCTGGACCGAGGTTGCGAAACAATCGCACTTCGGGTTTGCCGTCAGCCGTTTCTCCAGTCGCGACAAGGTCAATCCAGCCGTCGTTGTCGTAGTCGAAGGCCGCAAGTCCCCATGCCTTTATCCAATTGTTCGCAGGCAGAGCAACGCGCTTAAATCCCTTGCCTTCCTCATTGCGCCATAAGGTAATGCCCGGAGCGTCAGATTGTGTGAACGCATAGTCCATCCAGCCATCGTGATCGAAATCCAACGCCACTAATGCGTTGGTGAATTGCGAAATGTCTGAGGACCAGGACGTGCGTTCAATGAACCTGCCCTCTCGCGGATTCTCAAGAATGACCGGCGAAGCTCTCCAACGCGTGAGGAGCAAATCAACGGCACGATCATTGTTGTAGTCTGTACCGATTGCAACTAGGTTTGGCGCTGATCCTTCCAACCCAGCGGCCTTCGTCAAATCCAAGAAGGTGCCGTTCCCATTGTTTCGCCACATGCGATTGGGGGGATGAGTAGAGGCATAGGTGAGCGGACTTGGCCGTTTGTTGTCCCGTTGAGCCTCGTCAATGAATCGAGTGACAAAGAGGTCCAGGTCGCCATCGTGGTCATAGTCCGTGAATAGCGGGGCCCCCTGAAACCATTCCTGCTTTAATCCTGCGCTTTCGGCAACATCCTTGAATGTGCCATCTTTTTCGTTGTGGTAGAGGCGAAGATGAGTGCCCGCGGTAACAGCAAGATCGGGAGCGCCATCGTTGTCGTAGTCGCCAACTGTACAAGCCATAGCGTTGATTTCGACACCCGCCCGGCGGCTAACATCTTCGAACTTTCCGCCAAGGTTATGGAACAACCCTTTGCCCGCAACGAACAAGTCCACCCGCCCGTCGCCGTCGTAGTCGATCCAGCACGCCCCAGTTCCCAGCCGCAGCATCGGATTACCAGCCATACCCGCGGGTCTCGTGGTCGGCAATCCTGTTTGTTTGGTCACATCCACAAAGCGCACCCTAATCTGTTCCGGCACCTTTTCCGGCGCCAGCGGCGACTCTTCTGCCAGCGAATACTTCCCTTGCTCGCCGTAAGCCAGGCTGATCGGCAATCCCAGCTTGTTCTGCGTGATGTACTGAAAGCGGACTAGGTGTTCGCGGGCGCGACTAAGATCGCCCGACTGTTGCAAGGCTCGTGAGAGGCCAAACTCTGCCGAAGCATGCTGTGGATTCAGCTTCAACGCATGCTGGAAGGCCTCCATCGCTTCGGGATATTGCTTATTTTCCGCATAAGAAGCGCCGAGAAAATACCAGCTATCAGGGTCGTTGGAATCGATTTCCGTGACATGACGGAACGCATCGACGGCAGCCTTCGCGTCGCCACTATTCTTGAAGAGCAATCCGAGGTTGTACCACGCGTGCGGATCGTTGGCATCCTGTTTCACCGCCTCTTCCAACAGCGGCCGAGCGGCATCGACCTTGCCAAGATTCAGCAACGCAATTCCTTGATTGAGTGTCGCAGTCTGGAGCTTAGGGTCAAGCGCGGCTGCATCAACGAAGGCTTCCAAGGCCTTTTCAAAGAGCTGCTGATTCATGTAGGCCGCGCCGAGGTTGTTGAGGTGCGCTGCCCTGGCAGAGGTAGGTTCCGTAGGCTTCTCGGGAGAAGCAGCAAACAAGAGTGCGCACGCTACCAAAATTCCGGCAAGGAAGATTGCAATTCGTCGAGTCATGCGCGAAACCAGTTAACCACAGAGAGCACAGAGGAACACAGAGGTTTTTCGTCAGGTTTTCCTCTGCGATCCTCTGTGATCCCCTGTGCTCTCTGTGGTTATCGCCCCTTCGCAGCAGGCTCCGAGAAAGGTCGCTGGGCAACGATCCCTTTGCCTTCCTGAATCGTGATGGTCTGGCTGGCGGCGATGTTTACGAGCTTGTCGATTTGCCCACTGGGCCATTGCACTTCGATGGCGTCGGCATTTGCTGATGTGCCGAGTCCAAACGTCAGCACCAGTTCGCTTTGTGACAGATAACTCGAGCCACTGTGCACAGTCTGCCACTGCGTGTCTTTCCCAGCCGTCACGCGCACCACTGCGCCAATGCCGTCGCGGTTCGACCTGGCCCCAGCTAACTTCACCCGCAGACTGCGATTGTTACCGCCTTCGGACTGGTACAAATATGCGCGGCCGCCGTTAGTAGTGAGAAGTACATCCAGGGAGCCATCGTTATCAATGTCGGCATAAGCGGCGCCGCGGGCGACTTTGGGGCTGGCAAACGCGGGCCCAAGCGATTCCGTGACTTCCTGAAACTTGCCGCTACCAAGGTTGCGGAAGACATGTGGTGGCTCGGCATAGGTCACACGCTTCTGCACGCGCTCGATCTGGTCTTCGATATGGCCGTCGGCCACAAAGATGTCGGGCCAGCCGTCGTTGTCGTAATCGAAAAAGAAGCAGCCGAATCCCAGGGTGACCAGCGTGGCGCGGCCTACTTCGGAGCGTGGGGCTTCATCCACAAACAAACCGTTGCCCTCGTTGTGATAGAGCGACAGCATTTGATTGGCGAAATTCGTGATGATGATGCTGGAACGGCCGGAGCGGTCGTAGTCGGCAGCATCCACGCCCATGCCGGCGCGGGCGACGCCATCTTCGCTGAAGCCGATACCGGCTTCGATTCCCTTCTCCTCGAACGTGCCGTCGTGCTGGTTCAGGTACAGCTTGTTAGGCTGGGTGTCGTTGGCCAGCAAAATATCGGGCCAGCCATCGCCGTTGTAGTCGAGGATCGCCACGCCGAGGCTCTTGGAGGTCGGATCGTAGAACTTGGCTTTCGCGGTGGCGTCTTCGAACTTTCCATTGCCGAGGTTGTGCCACAACCGTGCTGAACTGCCCTTGTAAGACTCCGGCGTGCAGTAAGACTTGTGGATCCCATCAAGCGTGCAGTAGAGATCAGCTTTCTCCGACCACTGCACGTAATTCGCGACCACCAGATCGAGCTTGCCGTCGCGATCGTAATCCACCCAGGCGGCGCTGGTGGAAAACTCGTTTGGGCCCCACAGTCCGGCTGTCTTAGTCACGTCGGTAAAAGTCCCGTTGCCTTTGTTGTGAAACAGGTGACTCTGGCCGACGGCAGTAATAAAGAGGTCGTCATAGCCGTCGTTGTCGTAGTCGCCGACGGCGACTCCGAGCCCGTACATCGGCACCGCCAGGCCGGATTTCTGAGTGACGTCGGTGAACGTGCCGTCGTGATTGTTGTGGTAGAGCTTCAGCGTGGTGGCGCCGGATTTCGCGTGTCCAGGCCAGTCCATACCATTCACCAGCAGAATGTCGGGCCAGCCATCATTGTCGTAATCGATGAAGGCGCATCCTGGGCCCATGGTTTCGGGAAGATACTTCTTTCCGAAGGCGCCGTTGTTGTGGACGAAGTGGATGCCGGCCTTGGCGGTAATGTCGCGAAATTGGATGGATTGAGCATGCGCGGCGCTGCCGAGGATCGATAGAGACACGATCGCCAAGAGGTGTCGGATCACTTGGACCCACCGCTGCGGACTGAAACCGTGCCTCGCTCAGCCGGACAGCCGGGGGTGGCTATCCCCACGCAGCTCTTGTCAATCCCGCTCAACGGCACGGACACGTGCTCGTGAATCGCCTGGCGCTCGTTGTTGTCCTCAGGATTGAGTTGGCGATAAGGGCCGGTGATGGCCTGGGCGGCCTCATCGGCTTTGAAGCGCAAGTAGCGTATTTGGTGCTCATGGGCCTGCTTCGCGTCCCCCAGACCGCTGTAGCAGAGCATCAGGTTGTAGTGCGCTTGCAGATCCTCGGGATCGACCGCAAGAACCCTTTGCAACACCTTCACGGCATCTGTGTACTTGCGTTGTAGGAAGAGAATGCGGCCGAGGTCATTCGAAGCAACGCGGTCACGCGGATATTGATCGAGCACCGCGCGCAAACTGGCAGCAGCCTCGTCGTAACGGCCCTCACTGCGCAGTACTTTGGCATAAAAAAAGTGCGCACGTGCGAGCGAAGGGCTCAGCGACAACGCTTTGCTCAGCACGGTGCCGGCACGGTCCATATCGCCTTCCTGCACCGCGACGCGGCCGAGGTTCACCCAGCCGTCGGGATTTCCGGAATCGGCGTCGGTTGCCTTCTCGAACGCCGCCCGCGCGGCTTTCAGATCGCCTTGCAGGAAAAGCCCGATTCCGTAGTCGTTCCAGCGTTGCCAGTCAACCGCCTGCAAAACCGTATCGGACTCGGGCGTGGTGGCGTTTTGCGGCATGACGTTCAAAGTAGCTTCATCTTCGGCAAGCACTACGATGGGGAGATCGGGGATTTTCTCTTCTTTGGCTGACACGCCTCGGAGCGAACCAGTAAACGCAAATTTGCGATCATCATAGTCGGCCGTGACCTCACCAGCAGCCTGTGGAACCCCGGCAAACGAGAATTGCGTGTTCCACCAGGAAAATTTGCGATAGCAAAGGCGTGCTTTGAGCCGGATCTTGTCGCCGACGTTCTGGGGGATTTGCAGGCGATAATGCACCGTGTCTGCAGCGCCGGGCGGGATCAGATGGACGTAGACAACCGCCCGCGTAGCCCAGGCGTTACGCTTGTTGATGCGGTTGCCGTGGGCATCGAGTTGCAGTGAACGGTAGAAATGCGCGCCCTTCTCGACCGGACCCTTGCCGCCATCTTCGACCATGCCACTCCAGAATATGGTCTGGCCTTTGTCATCCACGGCTTTCAGTTCGAGCCAGGTGTCGTAGGCATCGACGGTGCCACCAGGAAAAAAGTGGCCAACCTTTCTTGTACGAACCACTACATCTACGCGGACCGTGTCGCCTCGCCGGACCCTGGCTTGCATCCGATTCAGAGGTGCAGTAACGGGTGATAATTCCTCTTCACTAACAGACTCGACTTTGCTTTCGGCTTCTTCCCCGACAGCAAAATTCGTGGACAGCTCGGGCTGGCTTGAGATGCCAGGTTGGGGAAGACCCGCCTCGCGGGTGAACGCAAATATATCTACGCTCAAGATATTGTTCTTCAGGAAATCCTCGGTGATCCTGAGTTGATCATTGTCCCCATTGGCGGTTGGTAACGCGGTGTTCGCGCCGGGGAAGCGGTGGGAGTGAACGAATCCGCCGGCGTTGCCAAGATCGGCCGAGCGCGTGAGCGGCATGTGGCAATCCGCGCATTGTGATGGCTGCTGCGGATAGTAAAACGACCGTGCCCCTTGGCCGGAGACTCCGCTGGCCTGCCAGTTGTCGTATTCATTGAAGCCGCGAATCCAGCGGTAGTGGTTCACCGGCACGTCGAGATGGACCTTGTGGCAGGTGGAGCAGAACTCGGCCGTCTGCTCCCGCATGAACGGCTTCAGAAACACGCGCCGGTGCGGCTCGGGATTCAGCTTCACCAGGAAATCGTGGAAGAAGCGGGCGACCGGATTCGTGGCTGCCGCCAATTCGTGCAGTTTGGGATACTCCAGATAGAAGTCGCCCTGCCCCATGGTGCTCTTCACCGCAGCGATGGAGTGGCACATCATGCAGCCGAGCCCCGCCTGAGACTCCGGGCGGTGCACAATCTGTTTGATGGGCGTGTCCATCAACCCGCTGTAAAGCACGGCCGGGTCGTGGCATCCGCCGCACCATTTCGAGGGCCGCGTGCCAACTGTGTCCTGCATATATTCGACGCTCTTGCGGTACCACTGATTATTGAACGACGAAAAGTGGTGCGCCGAACCGAACCACTGGTTGTAGATGTCCTCGTGGCAACGCTTGCAGGACTCCGATTCCATGAAGAACTTGCTGGGAATTTTCTGCCCGCCATGCACCTGCGCGGAACTGGGGAAAAAAGGCCCAGTGGAACCGTCACCCTCGCCGTCCATGTTCACGGGAGGCATGGCAGGATTCTCAATGCGCGCTTGATGCCGCCAGCGCGACTCTCGCAGATAGCGCGCGCCCACGACCAGCAGTCCGATCGAAAGCAGGCAGACCGCATAACGAAGAAGTGGACCGGAAATGCCTCGAGACAACCATCCGCGTGATCCGGCCGCTTCGGCAAACAGGACTCCGAGTCCGCCCAGGCACAACACGATGTGCAGGTACATCAGGTTCCATTGCGGTCGTGCGGTGCCGGTCTTAATCAAGACGAGCCCGACCAGCGCCCCAACGGTCAGCAATATCCAGCCCAGGCGTGTGGCAAGACTTCGACTTCGCAGGCGGTGAGCCAGAAACGGCAGCAAGAGGAACGCCGTGATGACTCCGGCCAAAGCATGCAATAGGACAACTCCGGCGTAGAACAGATTGGGTTGGGGAAATGCGTAGAGATAGGCAGCGGAGACGGTCAAAAAGCTCAGCAGCCCAGTGAGTGCACGGCCCTGCGTCAATCCCCGAGACCGTGGCTCCGCTGTCATTCTTGAAACGATTCAATACTCTTTCGTTCGCACAGTATAAACCGGAGCAGTTGATGATCCCGATTGGCTCAGGAAATCGGGGGCTGGCGCCAGTTGCCGCACGCCTCTTCCAACGCGGCCGCGACCTCCAACACCAGCTCTTCCTGCCAGGGGCGCGCGGAAATCTGCACTCCGATCGGTAAGCCTTCCCGCGATTGGCCAACGGGAACGACGACCGCAGGAGTTCCCAGCAGGTTGTGCCACTCGGTGTAGCTCCAAGCGTCGAGGTATTGAACGACCTTTCCTTCGATCTTCCAATTGCGTTCGCCATGCCGAAACGCGGGAATCGCAGCGGCGGGACAAAGCAAAATGGGATAGTTGCGCATCTGCTCGAAGATTTGCATGCGCACCACGTCACGCAGGATCCAGGTGTCGAGAAGAGTCTGGGCGGTGTGAGCCGTTTCGGTGGCCACCCAACTGGAAAACTCTTTGATGATCGGGCTCAGGTCTGCTTCCCTACCCTGGGTCATGGGACCGAGCAACATGCCGCCGGCGACTCCGAAGAGCTGCCACCATAGCTGTCGCGCCTGTTCGAGTCCCTTTGGGCGAAACGGTTCGACCTTGAACCCGGCAAGCCTCAAGCCATCCGCTGCGGTGCGTACCGCGGCGCCGGTTTCGGAGGTTACAGGGGTTCGGCCATCGTCCTCGAAGTAGCCAATGCGGAGGCTCTTGACATCCACTCGGCTGGGCCATCGCAGCGGAACCGGAGAGGCTGATGGGTCGCCATCGTCCGGACCTTGCATTGCTTCAAACAGGATTTTCAAATCAGCCACGGTCCGGGCCATGGGACCGACGACACCCAACAACGCAAAAGGCCCAACTGAGGTCGGAAAGTGCCCACTCGCCGGAACGCGTCCCGGCGTCGGTTTCAAGCCACAGATCCCGCTGAAATGTGCCGGAACACGGATAGAGCCTCCACCATCGCTGCCTACTCCACCTGCGGAGCACCCGGAGGCAATGGCTGCTGCCTCCCCGCCGCTCGACCCACCGGGGGTTCGCGATAAATCCCAAGGATTGTTGGTGCGCCCATAGAGCAGGTTATCGGTTTCCCAAGCCATCAACAGCTCCGGAGTATTGGTGGTTCCCAGAATGATCGCGCCAGCGTCGCGTAGCCTTGAGACCAGAGGCGCGTCCTTTTCCGCGATTACTCCTTCCCGCAACTTTGTCCCAGCCTCGCAGCGCAGGCCCGTCACTTCGATTGAGCTCTTGATGCTTAGCGGCACACCGTGCAGCGGTTCGAGCTTCTGCTGGCGCATTACAGCATCTTCCGCGTGACGTGCTTGCTTGAGAGCGCTGGAAATATCGACTTCCACGAATGCATTGAGCTTGGGGTTCAACTTCTCGATCTGTGCCAGGTGTGCTTCGACCAACTCAACCGGAGACAGCTTCTTTGCAGCGATTTGCTGAGCCATGGAAACTGCTGGCAGGAAGGTCAGGTCAGACATGCGCTCGTCAGTCCAAAGAACAGCGAGTCTAGCATGGCATGAGCAAACCCAAGACTAGATGGAAGCCAACCGGCGAGAGTGTCGAGACTCTCTTGGGGCAGAAGGACACGTACCGCATCCTTTCGCTTGAGGCGGCGGTGGGCGAACCAATTGCGGAGATATTTCTGCGACGCTGGCGGAAGATGCGAAAAGAACAAGCCCGCGCGGCCGGCGCGGAACATTCCGGGATATGCGGCGGAGTTTGGCCAGGAAAAGAACTTTGCGACTTTTCCAGGGAACTAACACAAGCCCTGTATTTACTTTGTGATAGCGGCGTTCGTCTTAGGCCGCGTTCTTTCGTAATCTCCCTCTGGCAAGGGTTTAATGCGATATTCAAGGGACAACCATGGCTAGATCCACCCAGCAAAAGAACGTCAAGCGGGCACCGCGGGTGAAGCTCGGGGGTACCGTGCTATTCCTGGCACGTCTGGAGAACGGCCGTCAATTGCGGGGTAAGCTGCATCAACTCTCTACTACCGGTGGTCTTCTGCAACTGGAGAAACCTCTCGACGAAGGCATCAAGGTTGAAGTGATTTTCCATGTAGGGAACAGCACCGTCCGCAGCCAAGCGCGTGTGCTATTTCCCATGTGGGCGACGCAGGGCTACTTGCAGCCTTTCGAGTTTGCTGACCTCAACGAGGCGGAGCGCTCGGCGCTGCAGGCGAATCTCCAAAGGTTGCTGACGGGGCCGACGGCCTCCGCCTCCGTCTCCGAGGAAAGCATTGAAGCGGCTTCTGCCACGGATTCCGCTCCTGCGCTGTGACCTCTGCGCTGCTTCCGTTTTCTCCGTCCACAGGTCCGGTTCCGCTAAAATGTCGACATCGAGATTTCATCATAGGAGATACTTATGGCACATCAGCATCCTCCCCGTTTTCTACGAATTGTTGAAGATGCCAAACAGCGGGTTCGGGAGACCACGGTCGCTGAGGTCAAAACCAAGCTGGACAAAGGCGAGAAGTTTTTGCTGATTGACGTGCGGGAAGACAACGAATACGCCAAGGACCACCTACCGAGCGCCGTCCATCTCGGCAAAGGAATCATAGAGCGCGACATTGAGGCGCGTGTTCCTGACCTGAACACACCCATGATCCTGTACTGCGGCGGTGGCTTCCGTTCGGCTCTGGCTGCCGACAACCTGCAGAAAATGGGCTACACCCAGGTAATTTCCATGGATGGCGGGATTCGCGATTGGCGTGAAAAGGGATTTCCTCTGACCAAGGGGTGAAGAGGCAGCTCCTCAGGACCCGATCTCCGTCCGAAAGTACTTCGGTAACTTGAAGACACGGTCTCGACAGGTCACGATAGTGACACGGACCTGGATCCACTCTGGGTGCAGCGCTCAGATCTAAGACGATATGGCAGGAAAATTGAACTCGACTTCGGGAACGGCAGCAGCGCCGGCGCGGGCTGCGAAATCCTCTGTGGAATCTGCATTGGCACAGGCTGACACGCCGGAAAAATTCCGCGCTGCGGTATCCAAAGTCTTTGGTGTGCGCCCTAATGAAGTTGCCTTGTTGCGCCTGGAGAAAGGGCTGCTGAAGTTCGTCTTCCCTGATCAGTTGAAAACCGCCGGTTCGATTCCAGTTTCCAGTTCGTCTTCCGTGGCTGCGCATACCGCGTCCACCAAGAAGACAGAACTGTTCAATACGTTTGCCAAAGTAAAACACGCGCGTGTGTTCGAAACCGTCCGGCTGGGAACCGCGGAGGAGACTGATCACTCCGAGCAGACCTCTATCCAGAAGCTAATGTCAGCGCCAATCCTGAATCCGCAGAAAAAGGTCCTGGGCGTAATCCAGATCTGCCGCAAGGGATTTGAGCTGGCGACATCGGGACCGGATTTCACGCTGGATGATCTGCAGCAACTAGAAGCTGCTGCACGAGTCGCAGCTACTCTGCCGTTCCTCATGGAAGACTCCGGCAAGTAGGCATGTCCACCCCTAACTTCGTACAACGCTAGTCCAATTCAAGTTTTTACCTTCACCTTTTATTTTTGCGTAAACCGTTGGCCGGCCCGTGCGAGGCTGTCATGGCCAGGTCCAGTCGTTGCTTCTCCTCGTTGGTCAGGAAACGTGACGTTCCTTTGGCCAGATCCCCGAGCGTGAGTGGTCCAATAGCAACGCGCACCAGCCGCAGCACTTCGACACCGCACCCGGCCAGCATGCGGCGGATTTGGCGGTTTTTGCCTTCGTCGAGGACGATCTCCAGCCAGCTGTTTTTGTTCCCACCCCGCAAGAACCGGGCGGCCTTGGCTCGCAGCATCTTGCCTGCTCCCGGATACACGCCTTGGATGAGTGCACTCAGGAGCTCATCGTCCACTACAGCCGCAATCTGCACATGATAGGTCTTATCCAGATGGGTCTGCGGAGCATGCACCCGTGCCGCCCACTCGGAATCGTTGGTCAGCAGCAACAGACCTTCGCTGGCTTTGTCGAGACGCCCGACTGGCGCGAGCCAGGGCAGATTTGCATCCAGTCCCGCATATACAGTTTTGCGGCCCTTCTCATCGCGGGCGGTTGTCACCATACCGCGAGGTTTGTTCAGCATCAGATAGACTTTGTCCCGAGCGGCAATCGGCCGGCCCTCGATTTCGATCCGATCCCGTTGCCAATTGACTGGCCGTTCTGGATCGCGCTGAATGGTCCCATTGACCGCGACTCGTCCTGCGCGAATAAGAGGGAAGGCCGCCGAGCGAGAGCAATGCCCGAGCTTAGACAGTGCGCGCGCCAGCCCCACTCGCGACGGAGTTAACGAGGTCACCCTGTACATGCTAAATGCAAGCGCGGACGACTCTTGGTGTTAAAATGGTTACACATCCGATGTCCGACCGCACTTTTACTCTCGAAGAAGCGCAAACCCTGTTACCCATCCTGGAATCCCTGTTACGGGCCTCGATTGAGGGCAAGAAACTGATCGAATCCGTGGACACCGAGCTTCAGGAACTCGCACATCGCGTGTTCCTGCAGGGTGGACTAATGGTCAACGTGGTCCACATGGCGCGCCGCAAGGCGGAGCGCGAAAAAGCGATTCAGGGTGTCAAAGATGCCCTGGCCGAGATTGACGCCACCGGTGTGCAGGTCAAAGACCTCGACGTTGGCTTGCTTGATTTTCCCTGTGAAGTGGAGGGCCGGGTTGTGCTCCTGTGCTGGAAGTTGGGAGAAAATGGAATTACCCACTGGCACGGGATCAGCGAAGGCTTTGCCGGACGCAAGCCGATCGACGAGCGTATCGCTAAGGCGAAAAGAACCAACTAGCCGGTAGCACTTCCAGATCCCAAACCTTACGGCGCAACTCGTAGCGGCGCACTCACACTTCCTATTCGACCGCTGATATCGTCCCGCACCACGAAGCGCACCGAATATTCTCCCGGTGGAACCTCGATATTGCTGTTGTAGTTGACACCGTCCTTGTGCAGCGCCGGCATGTTCTCGGGCTTAAGGTTGGTTTCGAGGTGCTCGGCAAACTGGTCGGCGGCGTTCCCGGCTGCGGTTCTTGCCACCGCAACCATCTCCAGGCTGAGGTGGTTGTTGTTGGCTTCGTCCACCAAGCCGGCGCTGGGTGGCAGCATGATCTGGAAACTGACTTTCTTTTTCGCCCCCGCCGCTTGCGTGCCAGTCCAGCGCACACTCACTGGGATTGCGGTGTAATCGAGGGGAGAGGCGAGAGCTAATTTCACATCCATTCGGCGTGTTTCCGCCTGCTTGTTCTCGGCGGTGACGAAGAAACCATTACGCGCACGTACGTGCCCACTACCTTTGGCCTTCACCTGCAGCTTGTGCCATCCTGGTTTGGCATTCTTGTCGAGGTAGTATCCAAGCATGTAGTAGCTGTCGGAGTCGTCGGCCGCCTTGCCGAAAGCGGCGTCAAGATCATTGCGGTTGTAAAAGGCTTTGCCGCCGGTCATCTCGGCGAAGCCCTCCATGGTTTCGCGGCTGGACTCAAAGAGTGCGCTGTTGAAGTCGTGGATACCAGCAATCTGACTGGTCGTTGCGTCGGCAAAGAAAGTAATCAGACCACGGGCGTCCACCGGATAGAGGGAAATGTTAGCATCATTGAGCATCTGGATGGTTCGCTCATATTCGGGCGCAAGCGCCTTTAGGTCGTTGCTGCTTCGAATTCGGTTGACGTCGGGAACGTGGCAATGCTACCTGTCGCAGACATAGTGTTCGCGGAGACAGCGGTCCCTTGGTCAAGACCCTAGGAGCTAGAAGGTGCCTGTCGTCGGGTCCAACCCAAATGGGAACGATGCCGTCGCCCAGATCAGTGATTTGCGCCCGGGCACACCGGCAAACGCCTCAGCTACATGTTGAAATGCTTCCAGGGTCACGCGAATCAGATTGGCCTGCGCAAAGGTGGCAAAACGAAGATCGCTGCCGTTAAGAAAAGCTGTCGAGGGCAGTTTCTTGGGTCTCGAACTGCTGGAGCTGCGCGCCGGTATCTCCCCCGCGCGTTGCCGCGAGTCTGAGTCCATTGACGTTACCAGCATCCTGCGCCCCCTGACTGGCCGATTGGGGTGAATTCTGTTCGAGTGTCTGCGGGGCCAGGCCTGGGGCTGGGCTGGGAACGGTACTCGTTACCTTTTTGAGGACCGCAACCAGCACTGCCGGGTCCGACGTAAAGTCGTGAAGCACGCGGATACCATTCCCTTGGATGCTGACTAGCGCGCAAGGTTCCTTGCTGTCGATGCGGCGGGCGAGAAACTTGATCAACTGCTCACGGGCATATTTCTGATCAAGAAAAGGAGTGTTAACCGTGTCCAGCGCGAAAATGGTCAGTCGTTTGGGGGAATTGTCGCCGGTTACTTCATTGGTGTAGACTCCCGCTCGGCTCGGCGTGCGCGTCATGAGATTTGAGGTTGTATTGACCACCTCGAAGACTGCAACCGGCTTTTCTTTGCCATTCTCTCGGATCGACAAAGTCGTCTTTCGTCAGCCCGGGAACGTGTTTGCCCCCGTCTTCAACTACCACGGGGATGAGCACGAGGTTAGTCCTCGACGTAAATATTGCTGGGGTCTGGCCGGTCTGGTCCTGTCCGGAGAGCCCGGCCGCCATCAGCAGCGGGAGAACGAAGCGGCAAATGTTCAATATGCGAGCGACTCTGGTCATGTCGAACTCCTAATGATCCACCGCGGTCATTGCGATGGCTGCCGTGCAGGTATCGACACCATGATACGACTAGTTGGTCAGACTCTGTGAATCCAAGAACCACCCCTAAGGGCTTCCCTGGCGACCCCCACTCCGCAGTTCTGATCTCGTGCAAGTTCTGGCACCCAACTACGTTCCAATCATGAGACGAGTCGGTTCCGATTTGGTAACGAAGGTACCCGTAACTGCGCGGCCCCTAGTTTTTCTCTGCTACAATTTTCTGAGGGCGTGCGCAGGCTAGAACGATCCTTGGTTGAGGTTGTCTAACATGTTGAGTGGGAAGAAGAAACTTCAGATTCTAGCTGCGACTGCGGCCCTTTTTTCATTTGCCGGTGTAGTCGGCTGCAATGGTTTTTTTGTTGATCCGGTCCTAACCTCCGTGACCGTCGGCCCCACCGCGACGATCAATCAGGGGGGAACGGTGCAAGAAAGCGCCGTTGGCACCTACAATGACGGATCAAGCAAAAGCCTGACGAATGTACAGTGGAGTAGCGATACGCAAAGCGTGGCCACCGTCGACGCCAACGGCCTGGTAACGGGCGTCTCTCCTGGGACCGCAACGGTTACCGGTTCCTCCGGAACGGTTAGTGGGACTTCCACCATCACAGTATCGCTCTCAAATGTGACTGGCCTGCAAATTAGTCCCACCACCGCGAACATCAAGGCCAACGGCGGAACCGGAACATTTACCGCGAAGGCCACTGTTTCGGGCGGGCAACCGGTGGACGTCACTGCCACCGCCACTTGGACCGCCAGCGACACGACTAACACCACCTTGACACAAGGGGTCGATCCGGAGACGGTTACCATCGGTGCTGCAACCCCCGGTGCGAAGATCACTTTGACGGCCAGCTACCTTAGCGGTAGCGGGGTTACCTTTGTAGCGAATGCCACTATCACGGTCACGCAGTAGCGGCATCTATGGCTGATATTCGCTGTATCGGCATCTGCACTGGAGGAGGCGATGCTCCCGGCCTCAATGCCGTGATTCGCGCGGCAGTAAAGGCTGCATTCCTCAAATATAAATGGAAGGTCATCGGCATTCCCGATGGCTTCGATGGTCTGATCTGGCCGGAGAAGTCGCGCGAACTTACCCTCAAGGATGTGAGCGGAATCCTGCCGCGCGGTGGCACTGTCCTCGGCACCACCAACCGGGGCAATCCCTTCCACCACAAGAGTGTGGAGAACGGTGTTGAAGTAACTCGAGACATATCCGATGTAGTGATCGCCAACTCCCGCAAGCTGGGTATGGATGCGGTGATCAGCATCGGAGGCGATGGTTCGCAGAAGATCGCGCAGGAACTTTTTGCCAAGGGCATGAAGATCGTAGGAGTGCCCAAGACTATCGACAACGATCTTAGCGCCACTGAGGTCACCTTCGGTTTTGACACTGCGCTGCACACTGCTACCGATGCGGTGGACAAGATTCACACTACCGCCGAATCGCACCACCGCATCATGGTGGTCGAAGTCATGGGCCGGGATGCGGGCTGGATTGGACTTGAAGCCGGCATCGCCGGGGGCGCACACGTAATTCTGATTCCCGAGATTCCGTTTACCGTACAAAAAATCTGTGAGCATATCGCCCTGAGGGAAAGCTATGGCAAGCGCTTCACCATCATCGTGGTCGCCGAGGGAATTAAGCTGCCTCACGAATGGAAGGAGAAACGCCATACCGGCTCGGCCGGTCCCAGGATTGGCGACGCAGTGGCCGCCGGCACCGGCAAAGATGTCCGAGTCAGTGTGCTGGGACACATACAGCGCGGCGGATCCCCTACGCCCTTTGACCGGATTCTGGGCACGCGGTTCGGGGTCGCAGCCGTCGATCTGATTGCTCAGGGAAGCTTCGGAAAAATGGTCTGCCTGCGCAACGAGTGTATTGGGTGTGTCGACATTGCTGATGCCGTGGGCCAATTGAAGACCGTCGATCCTCAGGGAGAGTTGGTACGCGTTGCGCGCACGATCGGGATTAGTTTTGGCGACTGACCCCAAGGCTTACCAATCAGCTAAACATCCTGGGTCTGACGCTGCGCTATATTGAGTTTGTGATCTCCTCAAGAATCAGGTCACTTCCCAGGTGGTTGCTGGTGGCGCTGGCGGTCTTGGTAATCAGTGCTTGCAGCCGCCGTGGCAAATCCCAGGAAATTGCCTATGTTTCCGCTCCCCAGGTCGTGCTCCGCGATCGCGTGGCGGCCGTCTTCAACAAAAATGGGACAGTAAAGAATGGCGAAAGGGTCCAGATTCTGGAGCGGGAGAAGCGATTCGCCCGCGTGCGAACCCAGGGCGGGCTTGATGGCTGGATGGAGCAACGTTACCTGGTGAGTCAGCAGGTGTTCGACGGGTTTCAAAAACTGGTGCAGCAGGAACAGAACGATCCGGTCCAAGCCATCGGCACGACGCGCAACGATACTAATATCCATCTGGAGCCGAGCCGTGAAGCCGAGCACCTATACCTTCTGAGTCAGGGCGCCAAAGTGTCGGTTCTGAGACGTGCCACCGCTGAGAAAGTCCTTCCCGGGGGCGCCCCCACACCGAAAGTGGATGGCAAGCCAGTTAACTCCCCCACCCCGACCATGGAAGACTGGTGGCTGATCCGCGATCCTCAGCAACGCGTCGGATGGGTGCTGGCGCGACTGGTGGATATCGACACCCCTCTCGAAATCGCGCAGTACGCGGAAGGCCAGCGCATCGTTGCATTTTTTGTACTCAACGAGGTCGCGGACGCGGACAAGAAAGTCCCGCAATACCTGGTGCTGTTGACCGAACCCCACGACGGCATGAATTTCGACTTCAACCAGGCGCGGGTCTACACCTGGAACGTAAAGCGTCACCGTTATGAAACCGCCTATCGCGAGCACAACCTAAACGGCGTCCTGCCAGCGACAGTTACGCAGGAAAATTTTGACAAGGAGGGCATGCTGGCCGTGTTTGTGTTGCGAGTGAAAGACGACAGCGGCAACATTGCCGAACGAAAATACAAGCTCAATACGCCGATTGTGAAGAGGGTGCTGGCGCCTGGAGAGACGGCGTCAAAGCCGGCAGCAAGGAAAAAGCATCCAGGGCAACCGTGAGTGTTATGCGTCTCAATCGGCCATCTCGATCCGGGGCAGCGACGGAGGTGGTTGGTCGTTGTCGAATGCCTCCAACCACCGGGCCAGCGATTTCAATAGGCGGGGAACCTGAATCCCGTGGAAGGCACGCGGGTGTCCGGCAAGGTTTTTCATCGCTCGTACCATCACGGAACGCATGCCCACGAAGTTCCCGGTGGAGTGATGATGAAGGGCGACCGCAACCTGGACGAGTCCTTGCCAGATTTTTTTCTCTTCGTGGGGCGCGGCCCGCCACACATCTTCCAGGACCTCGTGAGCATCGAAAAATCTCCCCTGGTTGAACAGCGCGATTCCATGAAGGTATTCGTGCTCGTTTGCGGTCACATCCGTCGCCCTCGCAGAAAAGAAAACCTCGCGCCGGAGCGCGAGGTTAGCAACACCCTCCATGGTCTAGGCGCCGAAGATCCCGTAGTGGGAACTGGAAGCCATGAAGAATAGAAGGGGAACCGAAAGGAAAAAGTTCGTCCGCGAAGCGAGAAAAGCCTGACGCGCCAAGGCCGCGGCGTTGGCGGGCGGCGTGCCAGCCAGCGTACCCTGAATAATCTTTTTCTGATTCGGCCAGATGATTCCCCAGACGTTGAACAGCATGATGATGCCCATGCCGCCCCCGACTCCAATCGAGAGCACGTGGTTATCGTCCCGACCCACCGGCGTGTAGTTCAAGAACAAGTAACCGGCAGCGATGACGACGATGGTAGTGATGAGTCCCAGTACGTATCCGCTGGGTGCTCTTGAGATCACAAAATAGAGGACGCCCCAACTTACAATCCAAAGCAGCAGGAAGAATCCGATCGTGCTCAAGGAGCTGACTCCCATGCGCTCCGCGTCCGCCGCTACATAAATCTGCCCCCAATACCAGAAGCCCACGAAAACCGTAAGCAGCGCGCTCCAGCGGAACAGTTGCAGTGCTGGCAGGGTCATGTATTGAAAGACTTTCGGCTTCATGGGTGCATCCACCTGCTTCATAAAGGGAACATTGACCAGGTTGAAGAAGTAGAGCAATCCAATCCAAGTGATACCAGCCAGGAAGTGAACCCAGCGTAGAAGGAACGCCAGTGCCTCAGTGCCGGTGTGGGTAGGCATTACCCATGACGTTGTGACGGCAATCAGATCGTGCATTTGTTTCCTCCGCCAATCTGTAACGTGCGCTCCCGACCCCGGGGTTGGAGGGCGCGCGGCAGTGTGCCCGCAACCCAGGCCCGTCCGCTGGACCCACAATCGCGAGCCACAGGTACCTGCATTTTGTTCTAGTTGCAGTGCGGCGCTGGAATATTTGCACTTTGCGGTGTTTATGTCAACCGCCCGGATTGAGAGGTAACGCATTACCAGGTGAGGTGACGGTCTGGTTAGCTTGAAAAGTGGCCACCAAGGCCGTATTGTACGGAGGATTGCTTCGAGAGACGGAGACACCCGAAGTTCGGGACTCACGTTTCTCGAATTTCCCCCCGTTCCTCATGCCCAATTGGCATGAGGGATCGATGTACCGTGGCACTTCAGAAAGCTCTCGCAGTCAGGGAGCCGAGGAGATTGGCATGGACAGCAAGCCGGCACAGAACATTCAGGATTCGTTTCTCAACACCGCCCGCAAGGAACGCCTCAATATCACTATCTATTTATTAAGCGGAGTGAAGTTGACGGGACGCATTCGTTCTTTTGACAAGTATTCTGTCGTGCTCGAGACCAACAATCAGGAACAGCTGATCTTTAAGCACGCCATTTCCACCGTAGCGATGGGCAGAATGATTCACGGCCACTCTGACAAGCCGACCATCATGCCACCGGCCGCGCCGGCGGCTGAGCCGGGCACGACCGCTGCCGCCGCTTCGGGTACGGAAGGATAGGGCAGCTTTTTTTGCGCAGTTCAAAAAGTAGAACCCTTCGCGAGACTCCCCGAGGAGATGTCCCCTCGGCGTTGAAGCCTGCCCGACGGTCCTCAGTCGAACGCGCTTTTCTGGTCGGGATCGAATACCGTATTCGCGCTTCTCACTCCAAGACGGGAAAGAAATCTTTAACTACCGAAGCCCAGGCCGCCCGCGACGGCGCCACGGCAAAGTCAAGGGCGCCAAGCATTCCGGAGTTCAGCGCCGAAGAATCGCTGGCAGAGCTGCGGACTCTCGCCCTCAGCGCGGGCGCGGAAGTAACCGGCGAATTCCTGCAACATCGCGACCGGCCAGATCCGGCCACGCTAATCGGCAAGGGGAAACTGGAAGAGATTGCGGGCGCAGCAGCCTCGGTCTCGGCCGATCTGCTTTTGTTCGATCACGACCTGACGGCATCGCAGCAGCGCAACATCGAAAGGGTCGTCAATATTCGAGTGATTGATCGCACCCAGCTCATTCTCGACATTTTTGCCCGTCACGCCCGAACCCGTGAGGGCCAGTTACAGGTGGAGTTGGCCCAGTTGGAATATATGCTGCCGCGGCTCGGCGGTAAGGGGATTGAGATGTCACAGCTCGGCGGCGGCATTGGTACCCGCGGTCCGGGTGAAACTCAACTCGAAACCGATCGCCGGAAAATCTACCGGCGTGTTCGCCACGTCAAGGAGCAAATAGAAAACGTGCGGCGCATCCGCGCGCAGCAGCGACAACGCCGCGAATCGGTTCCAGTGGCGACGATTGCGCTGGTGGGTTACACCAACGCCGGGAAGTCCACTCTGTTCAACGCCCTGACCCAGGCCACTGTGCTCGCATCACCCAGGATGTTTGCCACGTTGGACCCGACCATTCGCGGGGTAACGTTGCCATCGAAACGAAAAGCTTTGCTATCCGATACCGTCGGATTCATCCGCAACCTGCCGCACACGCTGGTTTCGGCATTTCGAGCCACGCTGGAAGAAGTACAGCGTGCGGCTTTGATCTTGCAAGTCTGCGACGCCAGCAGCCCGCTCTCCGCCGAACAGGATGCACAAGTTGATCGAGTGCTGAAGGAATTGGAAGTCGACACCAAGCCACGGCTGCGAGTGATGAACAAGATCGATTTGTTACCTCCCAAACAGCGTGACAGCCTGCGTGATGATGCAATGTCAGTTCATGTTTCGGCGGCGAAAGGCGTCGGCATGAGCACTCTGTTGGACCGGATCGACGAGGTTCTCTCCGAGGACGCCGTCAGCCGGATTCGCCTGCGCGTCCCGCAGAAAGAAGGCAAGACATTGGCCATGCTGGAAGCGCGTGCCCGGATATACTCCCGCGCGTACAAAGACGGTGTGGTGGAATTGGAAGTTGGAGCACCGGAATCGGTGGTGAGAAGGGTTGGGGAGTGGGTAGTGTGAAGCATTCAAAGGATTGTCGAACCAAATTTAAATGGGCCAGCGACCAAGAAGCGGTGACATTCCTTGGCTGCCGGCCCATTCGATCCTGAATTGGATCGGAGGTGATACTTTTATGCTAGTCCCCTCACCTCAGAAGTCAAGCATTCTTTGCGTAGAAAATTGGTCGCTTGACAATTGGCCGAAAGTACAGTCCACGCCGCCAACACCATCTTCGCTTGCGTTGACACTAAGCCTTGCAGGATGTTAGGTTTATTGGTTTCTTAAGCCCTCATTAACTCAAGACATTTCAAGATCAAACATGGACCAGATACTGCGACAAGTAGGGGAATTACTGCTCGGGTCAGTACCCACCATTATTTTCATGGTGCTGGTGTACGGACTCTACAACCTGCTCGTCCACAAACCACTGGTCAAGGTGCTGGCTGAACGCCGCAGCAAGACCGAGGGCGCGGTTGAGAAAGCGCGCGCCGACATCGCCGCCGCCGAGGCTCGAACCGCGGAGTACGAACAACGCCTGCGGGAAGCGCGTCTGGCGGTCTTCAAGAGCCAGGAAGCTCGAAGGCAACAAGCGTTGCAGGCGCGGGCCGCGGTTGCGGCAGAAGCCCGCACCAGAGCACAGGGCCAGGTAGAGCAGGCGCGCGCGGCCATGGAGAGCGACAAAGTTACTGCCCAGGAAAAGCTGCAGGCCGAAAGCGGCAGGATCGCGGCCGAAATCATTCGCACCGTGCTCCGGCCAGGGAGCGCTCCGGTAGCGGGGGGCGTCCGATGAAGCGTCGAGGCTTATTGTCGTGGATTGCCGTGGCTGCCTTTTGCATTGCCTTGGCGACTTTTTCGCATGCGCAGCAGCCTGCGAGCCCGCCTCCGAGCGGCCCCGGCTTTGGCCAGCAACTGGCGAAGGAATCCCGCGAAGCGGCGGGTGAAGACGACAATGCCAAACTCAAGCACTCGAGCTCGGTCCAGTTGGTATCAAAGCTGACCGGCTTGAGTCTGGAATCTGCCTACTGGCTTTGCGTAGCGCTGAATTTCGCCGTGATTGCCGGGGTAATTTTCTGGTTCTCCAGGAAGAGTTTGCCGGGCATGTTCCGCAACCGCACGGCTTCAATCCAGAAAGCGATGGCAGAAGCGCGCAAAACCAGCGAAGAAGCCAACCGGCGGCTGGGCGATATTGAGTTACGGCTTTCCCGGCTGGACGCTGAAATCGGAGAAATGCGCGCCGCTGCTGAAAGAGATGCGCGCCGCCGAAGAAGAAAGAATCAAAGCTGCAGCGGCGGAAGATGCCCGCAAGATCGTGGCATCGGCGGAACAAGAGATCGCGGCTGTGGCAAAAGCGGCGCGGCGGGAATTGACGGCTTACGCCGCCGATCTGGCGGTCACGCTCGCCAGAAAGCAAATTCAGGTAGACGCCGCCACCGATCAGGCGTTGGTACGCAGCTTCGCGCAACAGATTGCGGCGAGTGGCGACGCGCCGAAGGGCAAACAATAAATGGCGACGGTCATTAACACATACGCTCGCGCTTTCGCCGATGTTGTTTTTAGCAGCCATCTCGACCCCGGCAAGACCCTCAAGGAGGCGCAGGATCTGGCCGAACTGGTAGCCGGGAACAAACAACTGCGGGACGTCTGGGCAACGCCCTCGATCCCCGCCGAGCAAAAGCGCGCGGTGCTGGATGCGATCGTCAAACGGGAAGGGATTTCGCGCCAAGTACGGAATTTTCTGGCGGTATTGATGGACCATCGTCGAATCGGCTTTCTGGCAGCCATCGTGAAGCAGTTCGAACTGGAACTCGACGCACGCATGGGGTTCACAGAGGCACAAATCACCAGCGCCCGCGAACTAGGCGAGACCGAACGCGCCGCGCTCGAAAATCAGGTAGAGGCCATGGTGGGGAAGAAAGTCCGCGCCCGCTATTCGCGAGACCCCTCGCTCCTGGGAGGAGCGGTGGTCAGAGTCGGCAGTACCATCTACGACGGATCGGTGGAAGGACAGTTGGAGAGAATAAGGCTGGCGATTGGCTCCTAGCCCTTGGGCGAGGTGAGGCCAAAAGCCTGAACCGCGAAGGCCGCAAAGAAATGCTGCAGAGATCGCAAAGAAAAGCTAAGGGCTAGGACCAAAAGACTAAAAGCTGACTTTATGGCACAAATCAAAGCAGACGAAATCACGCAGTTAATCCGGCAGCAGATCTCGAACTACGAATCCAAGATCGCAGTCGACGAAGTGGGCACCGTGGTGACACTGGGCGATGGTATTGCCCGCGTCTACGGCCTGGACAAGGTCATGGCCGGAGAACTGCTCGCCTTCCCGCACGACGTGGCCGGCATCGCCATGAACCTGGAAGAAGACCAGGTGGGCGTCGTGCTGCTTGGCGAGTACACCGAGATTAAGGAAGGCGACGAAGTCAAGCGCACTGGCCGCATCATGAGTGTGCCCGTCGGCGACAACATGATCGGCCGCGTGGTGAACTCGCTCGGCCAGGCCATCGACGACAAAGGGCCAATCGCGACCGACAAATTCATTGCTCTGGAGCGCCTGGCGCCGGGCGTCATCGACCGGCAGCCGGTGCGCGAGCCTATGGCCACGGGCCTCAAGGCCATCGACAGCATGATCCCTATCGGCCGCGGCCAACGAGAGCTGATTATCGGTGATCGCCAGACCGGAAAGACCGCGGTTGCTCTCGACACCATCATCAACAGCAAGGGCAACGATCTGATTTGCATTTACAACGCCATCGGCCAGAAGCGGTCGTCGATTGCGCAGGTGGTCAAGATTCTGGAAGATGCCGGCGCAATGGAATACACGATCGTAGTTGCGGCCTCGGCCTCGGAACCCGCGCCCATGCAGTACATCTCGCCCTATGCGGCGTGTGCCATGGGCGAATATTTCCGCGACACCAAACGCCATGCGCTGGTGATCTACGACGATCTCTCGAAGCACGCTGCCTCGTATCGCGAAATCTCGCTGCTTCTGCGGCGGCCACCCGGACGCGAGGCGTATCCCGGCGACGTTTTTTACCTCCACTCCCGATTGCTGGAGCGCGCGGCCAAACTGAGTGACAAGAACGGTGGCGGATCGCTGACCGCGCTGCCGGTGATCGAGACCCAGGCGGGCGACGTCTCTGCCTACATTCCGACCAACGTTATTTCCATTACTGACGGACAGATCTTCCTGGAGACGGACCTGTTCAACAGCGGCATCCGTCCTGCGGTGAACGTCGGTATTTCGGTCAGCCGCGTAGGCGGTAGTGCGCAGATTAAAGCTATGCGCCAGGTCGCCGGCAGCATGAAGCTGGAGTTGGCCCAGTTCCGCGAACTGGCCGCCTTCGCGCAGTTCGGCAGCGATCTCGACAAAGCAACCCAGGCCCAGCTCAATCGTGGACAGCGGTTGGTCGAAGTGCTCAAGCAGAAGCAGTTTTCGCCGCTGCCGTTTTCCAAGCAGATCTTGATTATCTATGCCGGCACGAACGGATTCCTCGACGATCTGGCGATCGATCAGGTGCGGGACTTCGAAGCGGAACTGTACAAGTTTGTGGAGACCACGAATGCCGGATTGCTGCGCTCGATCATGGAAAAGAAGATTCTCGACGACAACCTGAAAGCCGAGATGACTAAGGTGATCAAGCAGTGCAAGGAAACGTTTGTGGCGCAGAGGCAGAAGTAGCTCTTGGCTCTTGGCTCTTAGCTATTGGCTTGGAGCCAACGAAGCTGAGTGTGAAGGTGTAGCAATAAAAAAGTCCTCGCAGAGGTCGCGAAGAATGACGGCCGAGAGCGCGGAGCCAAGCTAAGAGCTAACTGCTAAGAGCCAAGAGCTGCATTTATGGCCAACATTCTCGACATTCGGCGGCGGATTCGCAGCGTGACCAACACGCGGCAGATCACCAAGGCCATGAAAATGGTCTCCGCGGCCAAGTTGCGCCGTGCGCAGGAGCGCGCCTTGGCGGCGCGACCCTACGCACAAATGCTGACCAATGTACTGAAGTCTCTGGTTTCTCGAGCGGAAATCTACGATCCCGAAACCGGGGAGCCCAAGCATCCGCTGTTGGCGCAGCGTCCGGAGAGGAACATTCTGCTGATTGTGGTCACCGGAGACAAAGGCCTGGCCGGCGCTTTCAACACGAATATTCTGAAAGCTGCCGTGCGATTCTTACAAACCCAGGCTGGCAAGAATGTCGAGATTGAAACCATTGGCCGCAAGGGTCGTGACTTTCTCCGGCGCCGATATCCCACCGCCGCACCACGAACTGCCGACTCAAACGATCCTGCTCGCATCACGCTCATCGGTGAGCAAATCGGTGTATTCAACAAGATTGACTACGCGCTTGCGTCCGGGATAGCGGAGCGAGTCATCGAGCGGTATGCCAACACCGATATCGACGCCGTGTACCTGGTCTATAACGAATTCAAGTCGGTGATTTCCCAACGCCTGATCGTCGAGAAAGTACTGCCGATCGAGCAAGTCGGCGAAATCAGCGTCGCGCAAGCTGAGGCCATGGGAGAGGAAGAAAGAAAGCGCGCAATCGAAGCAGCCAAGGGGGCCGGCGTCAGCCTTCGTCCCCCAGACACCCGTGAAGCGGATGCGGCGGCGGCGAAGTTCGCGGCTGCCCCGGTGGACTACATCTACGAGCAGCCGGCTGAAGATCTGTTCCGTTCCCTATTGCCTAAATACGTCGGCATACAGGTCTTCCGAGGCCTGCTGGAGTCGGTGGCCGCTGAGCACGCCGCCCGCATGACCGCTATGGATGCCGCTACCAGCAACGCGACTGACATGATCGATTCGCTGACCCTGGCCATGAATCGCGCACGCCAGGCCAAGATTACGAAAGAGATTATTGAGATTGTAAGTGGAGCAGCAGCAGCGGGGTAAGCAACTTCACCAAGTGCTAATTGCTACTAGAGCCGAGAGTCGAAAAATATGCCAGAAAACGTAGGACACGTAATCCAAATCTCCGGTCCCGCCGTGGACGTGCAATTTGAAATCGGCAAAATGCCGCCGATCTACGAGGCCCTACGGGTGGTAAGTGCCGGCTTCAAGGTCCCTTCGGAGATCGACGTCATTCTCGAGGTTCAGCAACACCTGGGCGAAGGCCGCGTGCGATGCGTTGCCATGCAAGCGACCGATGGCATGGTGCGTGGTATGAACGCCATCGACCTCAACGGGCCGATTTCTGTTCCTGTGGGCCACGGCACCCTGGGACGCGTGATGAACGTGATCGGACAGCCGGTAGACCAGTTGGGGCCAATCGAGCACAAGAAGACCATGCCCATTCATCGCATGGCACCCCTGTTTGACGAACAAGCCACCAGTGCCGAGATGTTTGAGACCGGTGTGAAAGTCATCGATCTCATTCAGCCGTTCTTAAAGGGCGGCAAGATCGGGTTGTTCGGCGGCGCCGGAGTGGGCAAGACAGTTGTCATCATGGAACTGATCAACAACGTCGCCAAGCAGCACGGTGGATTCTCAGTGTTTGCGGGAGTCGGCGAACGCACCCGCGAAGGCAACGATCTTTGGCTTGAGATGACCGAGTCTGGCGTCATTAAGCCCGGCGATCCGTCGAAATCCAAAGCCGCGCTGATTTATGGTCAGATGACGGAACCGCCCGGCGCACGCCTCCGGGTTGCGCTCACCGGACTCACCGTCGCCGAATATTTCCGCGATGAAGAAGGCGCCGACACGCTTCTCTTTATCGACAACATTTTCCGCTTTACGCAGGCCGGATCCGAAGTTTCCGCGCTGCTGGGCCGCATGCCCAGCGCGGTGGGTTACCAGCCCAATCTAGCCACCGAAATGGGCGAATTGCAGGAGAGGATCACTTCCACCAAGAAGGGTTCGGTCACGTCGGTGCAGGCGATTTACGTCCCCGCCGATGACTTAACCGATCCGGCGCCGGCGACGACCTTTGCTCACCTCGACGCCACTACCGTGCTTTCGCGCGCGCTGACTGAAATCGGAATTTATCCTGCTGTCGATCCACTGGCTTCGACGTCGCGTATTCTCGACCCCCGCATCGTCGGTCAGGAACACTACGATGTGGCACAGGCGGTCAAGAGAACCCTGCAAAGCTACAAAGATTTGCAGGACATCATCGCCATTCTGGGTATTGATGAACTTAGCGAAGACCAGAAGGTGACCGTGGCTCGAGCCCGCAAGATTCAACGATTCCTCTCGCAACCCTTCCACGTCGCCGAGCAATTCACCGGCGCTCCCGGGCGATACGTGAAGATCGCCGATACCGTGAAGGGCTTCAAAGATATCAACGAAGGCAAGTACGATGACATCCCGGAGCAGGCGTTTTATATGAAGGGAACAATTGACGAAGTGCTGGAGGCGGCAGAGAAGTTGAAAGCAGCGTAACAACTGCCGTTGGTCGTTGGTCGTTGGTCCTTGGCCGACGGCTGGCGAGTTGGTAATTGCGAACGACCGACGGCGAACGACCAACGACGTTTTATGCCCGACACATTCCAACTCGAGATCGTCACCCCGGAGAAGATGGTGGTGCGCGACCTGGCGGAAGAAGTACAGATTCCTGGAAAAGATGGATATCTGGGCATTCTTCCCGGTCACGCGCCGCTGATCTCCGAACTGGCCGTGGGCGAAATCACCTATCGCAATGGAAACACTACCTACCGCTTGTCCGTGGCCTGGGGATTCGCAGAAGTATTGCCCGATAAGGTTACGATTCTTGCCGAAACCGCCGAACGCGCCAACGAGATCGACACCAGCCGTGCGCAGGCAGCGAAGCAGCGCGCCGAGGCCAATCTTGCAGCCTCAGCTACGGAAGAGGACTTCGAGCGAGTGACCGGTGACCTGCAGCGCGCCGAGACCCGGCTGGAAGTGGCGGCGAAGAGGAATTGAGCCCGCGGAATTTTTCTCCCGAGCATCGCCATAACAATTCCCGATACATCCCATAAATACTTTCAATTTCCCAAGGGACACACACGCAGCTAAAGTGACCCCATTAAGCGCGCCGCACGCGCTGGAGTCACCGTTATTTATGGGAAAGCATCGAGTTGTGCTGTTCATGGTCCTCTCGCTTCTCATCCTCACCGTCGCTTCGCCACTGTTCGGTCAAGTTTCAGCCACCGCGCCCCAGCAAGACCGCATGGCGAGCCTCGAGCGGCAGGTGGCGGAGGCCAGGAGTTCGGGCGACAACGCCTGGATGCTAACCAGTTCCGCCCTCGTCTTAATGATGACGGGACCCGGGCTGGCCCTGTTCTATGGCGGCTTGGTCCGCAAGAAGAACGTCCTTGGAACCATGATGCAGAGTTTCGCCATGATGGCCATCATCACGGTGCTATGGGCGCTGGTCGGCTACAGCCTGTGTTTTGGGCCGGGCAACAGTTTTGTTGGCAGCCTTCACAACCTGTTCCTGCGAGGCGTCGGAGCCGCGCCCGATGGCGATTATGCCGCTACCATTCCGTCGCAGACCTTCATGATCTACCAGTTGATGTTTGCCGTGATCACGCCCGCACTTATCACCGGGGCCTTTGCTGAGCGCATGAAGTTCGGCGCTATGGTGCTGTTTATGGTGCTGTGGTCCGTGCTGGTTTACGATCCCATGGCACACATGGTCTGGGGTAAAGGTGGCCTGCTGAACGCTGCTCTGGGTGGGCACTTCCCTACTCTCGACTTTGCCGGTGGAACGGTGGTTCACGTCACCTCCGGAGTCTCGGCGTTGGTTTGCGCTCTGTATCTGGGACGCCGCGTTGGGTATCCCGAAGAGCCTATGCCGCCGCATAGCGTGGTATTGAGTTTCATCGGCGCCTGCATGCTGTGGGTGGGATGGTTTGGCTTCAACGCCGGCAGTGCGCTGACAGCCGGAAGCTTGGCCACCAGCGCTTTCGTCGCTACACACTTCGCGGCTGCGGCGGCAGTTGTGGGCTGGGGCGGAGCGGAGTGGCTGCGCAATGGAAAGCCCAGCGCGTTGGGCGCGATTTCCGGATCGGTTGCCGGATTGGTCGCCATCACTCCAGCCGCAGGTTTTGTTGGACCGATGCCGGCTTTAGCCATAGGCTTGATTGCGGGCGTGGTTTGCTATCACATGGTGGTGACCGTCAAAGCCCGCTTCGGTTACGACGACTCACTCGACGCTTTCGGCGTACACGGTGCCGGAGGGACGCTGGGCGCTCTGCTGACCGGGGTGTTTGCCTCAAGCGCCATTAATCCCATTTTCAAGAATGCCCAAGGCGCCACGGCGCCCTCCGGCCTGCTCGAAGGCAACGCGCATCAGTTGATGAACCAACTGGTTGGCGTTGGAGTGGCTTGGGCGCTGGCGATCATTGGGACTCTGGCCGCCCTTAAGATCGTCGATGTGACCGTCGGGCTGCGAGTGGCCGAGGGTCAGGAAATCCAGGGTCTCGATCTTTCGCAGCATGGCGAAGAAGGCTATTGCTGGGACACTCCAGCCTACGACGCAGCGGGAGACTAGTTCCCATTCCTTAGGGACGTTCCGTCGCGAGAGCGATGTTCGAAGCGTTACCTCGTCCTACGACCTTGCCAGGCAGCTGTTAACCGGCCCCTAGTCACGTCGATCTTCTTTGCACCCGCCCACTCTTGCCGTCCATCAGCTGACGCCAAGATCCGGATAGCTCAAACGGTGAGTGCCTCCTAAACTTGGGTCAGAGGAGCCGACGGATGAACAATGTCATCTCAAAGAGACTGGCCGACTTGGACTGGCGGGCGCTTCACCAATCGCTCTGGGACTACGGACATGCGCTAACTCCCCCACTGCTTACGCCAGCGGAATGTGCTGGTCTCACCGGAATCTACGGCGACGACAAGCGGTTCCGCAGCCACATCATCATGTCCCGCTACCGTTTCGGCCGTGGAGACTACAAGTACTTCGACTATCCCCTGCCGCCGATCGTTCAGGAGTTGCGCCAGCAGAGTTATGCGTACTTAGCCCCGGTGGCGAATGAGTGGAATTTTGCGATGGGACTTTCGGAAGCATTTCCCGAAGCGCACGAGCAATTTCTGGCCGTCTGCCACCGGCACGGCCAAACCCGGCCCACTCCCCTGCTGCTGCATTACGAAGCCGGCGATTTCAACTGTCTTCATCAGGACCTCTACGGTGCGGTGGCCTTCCCGCTGCAATTGACTTGCTTTCTCAGGCGGGCCCGGGTTGACTACGAAGGCGGCGAATTCGTGCTGATGGAACAACAACCGCGGGCACAATCGAAAGTGGAAGTCATCGCCCCGGAGCAAGGACAGATTCTCATCTTCGCCACGCGCCATCGCCCGGTCAAAGGCAGCCGCGGCTATTACCGCACCAACCTCCGTCATGGAGTCAGTCGTGTGAAGCGTGGCATCCGGTTCACCTTGGGCGTGATTTACCACGACAGTCAGTGAAGAACGAGCAATCAACCTGAGCACTCGCAAAATCTTTCGCCTTGGCCGGCTCTGCGCCCACCTTACTGTTTCTCGCCGTGACACCCCGCGCAAACTTTCCGGTTGACATGAATTCGATCCGGGGAGAGGATTGTGGCTCACCGGTTCGTTTCCGCAAGACAAATTGGGTTTCGTTGTTCTGGATCCAGGGTGGAATTTGGAAGCCGATCATTCTTCAAGACGGCTTTCATGGAGTCCGTGTACATGATCAAGCGCATTCTCGCTCTCCTGTTGTCTCTTACCATGACCGGGCTTCCGGCGATGGCTGCCGATCAGTCCGCCGGCAAGATCACTGCGGTGATTCCCGCGGCGACTCGCAACTCTCAGCCGGCTCAGAGCAAGGATGGCCTGGTATGGAATGATCTGTTACAGACCGCCCAGACCGGCCGCCTGCGGGCAGGGTTAACCGACGGGTCGATTCTGAGCCTAGGGTCAAATAGCCAACTGCGGGTGGTGCAGCACGATGCCGCTTCTCAGCAAACCTCGCTCGAGATCGGCTACGGAAAAATGCGCAGCAAGGTCGTCAAAATCACGCAGCCCAACGGCAAGTTCGAGGTGAAAACGCCCAACGCGGTGATCGGCGTCATCGGCACTGACTTCTTTGTGGGCTATGAAAACGACCTGACGACAGTGATTTGTTATGTCGGCCAGGTCAGCGTAATCGCTCAGGGCGCCGCCAAGGTAGTCAGGAAGTCTGACCAGGCACCGTCGAACCAACATCAGACGAACTTAGGGGCAGGGCAAATGGTGGTAATCGGCCTAAAGATTCCGCCGGAAGGGTTTGCGCCTGAGTCCGAGGTGATCCACGCTTCGATGTTGGATACGAGGATCAACCCCACGGTATTCATCGCCCAGCCAAAAGTCTGGATACCGATTGTGGCCGGAGTGGCAGGCGGTGTCGCCGCCGGCGTCGTGTTGACTCACAATGGTGGGTCATCCAGTCCCACTATCCCGGCGCCGGTGACTTGTGGCGCTGTAGCAGCCGCGGGTGCTGTGGGCCGGGCCAAATGCGGGCCATAAATTTCTAAGTTGGAGGAAGCCGTGCGCAGAGTCGTTGGTCTCAGATGCCTGCTTGCGATTGCCTTGTTGTCGTCGGTGAGTCGCGCCCAGAACGTCATCAGCACCATCGTCGGGGGAGGTAATCCGCTGAACGGCCCCACTCTAACCTCCGCCTCTCTTGGCGCCCCCACGTCGATCGTGCAGGGTCTCGACGGAAGTTTCTACGTCAGTTCGCTCTATGGTGAATACGTTTTCAAGATAGACGGCAACCTGGCTATCACTATTTTTGCGGGGACCGGGTTCTCTGGTTTTGCCGGAGTCGGCGGCCCCGCGACCAGCGCAACTCTGAGCGCTCCCGCCGCCTTGGCAATTGACGCCAATGGAAACCTCCTGATTGCCGACGCTTTGAATCACCATATCTATAGCGTGGATGTTGGGACTGGTGTCCTCACCAACGTTGCGGGGAGCGCTTCCGCGGCTAATCCATCGGGTGGCTTTGGCGGGGATGGGGGGCCAGCAACCCAGGCGCTGCTGAACTCGCCCCGGGGCATTGTCGTGTTCGGCACCACGATTTACTTTTCAGATTCGGGGAATAACCGGGTACGCCAAATTGACACCACGACTGGCTTGATTACGACGATAGCGGGCAATGGCATTGCATGCGCACCCTCCACAGCACTCTGCGGAGATGGAGGCCCTGCGATTCAGGCCAACTTGAATAATCCCACAGGACTGGGAGTTGGCGACACCCAGATTTACGTGGCCGACTCAGGCGATAACCGGGTACGCGAAGTTGACGTCACCCTGGGCATCATTACGACCATCGCGGGTACGGGGACGCCTGTGCCCTGAAGCGCCCCTCCGGGTACTGCGGCGACGGTGACCTGGCGACCTTGGCGACTCTCAATCATCCTACGGCAGTTCGAAGGCCGAATCGGGCGGCGGCCTAGCATTTACATCGCCGACCAGGTCGATCAAGAGATTCGCGCAGTGGATAGGGCACCGGGAACATCTCGACGGTTGCCGGTAATGGCGCTTTCGGATTCTCTGGGGACGGCTACAACAACCTGCTCTTACGGCCCCGCTGTCCGATCCGACGGGAGTTTTCATCGATGCTGGCGGGAACATCTTCATTGCTGATCAGGGTAACAATCGCATACGACAAGTGGACGGCAACCAGAACATCAACACGATTGCTGGCGGCGGCGACGGGGGCGATGGGGGTGCTCCTTTGAATGCTAATTTCGCCTACGCCTACGATCTCGTTCTCGGCGCTGCGAACAGCATGTTCATCATAGATTTCTCCAATAGCCGTATTCAACGGGGTGGCGGGCGGAGTTGTCTCCACCTTCGTTGGCAGCGGCACTGCGGGCTATAGCGGAGATGGGCAGATCCCCACCGCCGCCACTCTCGACTACCCGCGCGGTGTCGCCGTCGGCCCCACGGGCATTTTCATCGCCGACTCTGCTACAATGTGGTTCGCACTACAGTTACCGGCCAAGCCTCCGGCACGTTGATCGCTACCTACGCTGGAAACGGCACGGCTTGCAGTTCTTCCACCGCGCCGTGCGGGGACGGAGGACTGGCGCGTGCAGCCAACCTGAACACTCCGAATGGTGTGGCCCTGACTGCCAAGGGCGACCTTTTCATCGCTGACACCGGGGACAATCGCGTCCGCATGGTGGACCATACCACCCTCAACATTTCTACCATCGCGGGAACTGGCGTGGCTTGCGCTGTACCCAGCGCCTGCGGAGATGGCGGACAGGCGACGCTGGCGAAGTTGAACGCGCCGACAGGGATTGCACTCGACACGGCTGGCAATATCTTCATCGGACAATCGAGTCCGGTTTGTGGACCATACGTCCCTAAACATTTCCACACTTGCGGGAACTGGTGTGGCTTGCGCCGCCCCCAACGCCTGTGGAGACGGCGGACAAGCGACATTGGCGAAGTTGAATAGTCCTACGGGGATTGCGGTCGACACCGCTGGCAATGTCTTCATTGCGGACTCCGGCGATAACCTCATCCGCAGGGTAGATGGCACCACGCATATCATCACGACTGTTGCCTTCAACGGTCAGGCAACTTTTTCAGGGGATGGCGGTCCGGCCACATCGGCCAGTATGACCGCTCCCAACAAGGTTGTCGTGGATCCGGCGGGTAATCTCTACATCAGCGGTGGCCTTGATAAGGTGGTACGAAGAGTGGATGTCGCCGCCCACACCGTCATCACGGTGGCGGGGAATGCGCAGCAGCCGCTTGCGTTCGGATTCGCCGGCGATGGTGGCCCTGCTACTAGCGCCACACCTCGAAACGGTGGCCTGGCGATCAACGCCACCGGCGGCCTGTATATTGCCGACAACAACCGCATTCGCTTCGTCCAGCTCGCACCCACTTCGGTTCTTGCACCTTTGAACATCACCTTCCCCGATCAGGCGGGAGGTGTCGCCAGTACTCCCGTCCCAGTGACGCTTACCAACCAGGGAACAGATGATCTTCTGATTTCCAGCATTGTTGACGCCAACGCTTTCTCGCAGACCAATAACTGCCCAATTGCGCCCGCCCCTCTAGCGCCCTTGCAAACCTGCACCATCAACGTTACTTTTACTCCCGCAGCCGCGGGAGCTGCGAATGACACGCTGATCATTACCGACAATGCCGCTGGCAGTCCTCGCAGCATCCCCTTGGCTGGAACCGGGCAGTTGCCTTTCTCATTGACCACGACCTGTACCAGCCTGACCGTTGTCCCCGGGCAGTCGGCGATATATACAGTGGATCTGGCTCCGTTCAAGGGGTTCACCCAGTCCGTGGCGCTCGGTTGCAGTGGAGCGCCCGCGCTGGCAACCTGCACGGTGAGTCCGAGTGCGATGACGCTGAACGGCGCGACCACGGTTCAGGCTAAGGTCACGGCCACGACCACGGCCGCGACGACGGGTTTCCTGAAATCACCTTTTGACCGGCAAGACGGCAACCGAATGGCAGGACTGGTCGGGTTCGCAGGCATGGCCGGGCTGGGTGCGTTGGTGATTCTGCCAGGAAGGGTCCGGAGCAAACATGCGCGAAGACTGTTTGGGTTGATCTTTCTCCTGTGCATGGTTTCGACCGTAGCGACGATGTCGTCCTGCGGCGTCGGTGGGGGAACCACGGATCCACCGGGCACGGCCTCCGGCACCTACCCGCTCACCGTGACGGCAACTTTCAAATCGGCAACCGGGACGACATTCACGCAGAACGTCAGTTTCAATTTGGTCGTGCACTGAGCAGTTTGCATCCTTGGCCGACGTACAGCGAGTGAAGGACCGTACTAAACCCCGGCGAACGGTGACGCAGTTTGCGGTCAGCAAAGCCGATGCCGTCATTGCTGTGCTGGTCACCGTTTTAGGACTCGTACTCTTCGCCTTCACCGGCATCGGGGGCAATCAGCGCGCCGGATTCCTGTTCTTGCAGAATACCGAACTGAGGACCCTCGATCTCCGTTTTGGCCTCCGTGGATCCCGCCAACCCGACCCGCGGATTGTAATTGTAGGCATCGACGAAAAGACCGTACTCAGGACGGGAGCTTACCCTTTACCTCGAAGTTCCTATGCCACCCTGGTCAACAAGCTTGCGCAAGATGGCGCCCGGGTGATTGCATTCGACGCCACTTTTCCGATTCCTGAAAACTATCCCGCCGGAGCAGCCTTGCAGAAGCTGGAAACAGAGCTGGGACACCATGCTCCCTCCCTGGTAGTGAAGAAAATCAAACAATTGCAACAAACTGAAGATCCCGATACCCAGTTCGCCGCCGCCATGAAGGCGAGCGGCAGTGTAGTCCTAGGGCACCTTTTTCTTGGCCATGACGCGGCGACGCAGGTGGACCCTAAGCTGGCGGAAAACTACCTCAATGTCATTTGGGCCAAGGCATTTCCCCAGGTGCTGAAAGTGAAGTCGCATGGAAGAGATTTCGACCTCGGCCAGGCCTGGATCGTAAGCGGGGGCTCGGTCGCGGAAGGCGCAGAAGCGAATCTGGTGCAGCTAGCCGACGCTGCGGCTTCCTATGGGTTTTTCAACATTAGACCCGACGCCGACGGTACCCTGCGCCGTGCGACCTTCATTATTCGTTATCAGGAAGATTTGTATTTTCCGTCGCTCGACCTCGAGGTCCTGCGTCAATACGAAAACATTCCAGATCAAGAAATTGCAGCCTACATTTCAGAAGATGGGGTGGAACGCATTCACTATGGGAAACACGACTTGCGGCCCTGGCATGACGCGAGTGCCCTGATCAACTATGCCGGTCCCTATCGCACCTACCCGCAGGCATCAATGTGGGATGTAATCAGCGGCGCAACGCCTCCGGGAACCTTCCGCGACAAGATTGTGTTCGTCGGAGCAACGGCACTGGGGATCGGCGATATTCGCAACACTCCATTCCAGAAGCAGGACAGCGGCTACATGGGCGTCGAAGTTCACGCCAACATTCTCGACAATCTGCTGCATAGCGACGATGCCTCCCACACCTTCCTGGTCCGCGGTGCCCGTGAGGAATGGTTTGACATCGGGTTCATTCTCTTCTTCGGATTGGTGCTAGGGACCTGGTTCAGACACAGCCAGCCACTCACCTCCACCATTTCCGTACTCCTTGTTCTGGGGGCATTTGCGTGGTTCAGCTATTTCACCTTTTCGCACTGGGGATTGTGGACCGGATTTGTGGTCCCTGCCGGCACACTGGTTGTGAACTACGCTGCCATCACCAGCTATCGCGTGATTTTCGAGGAACGCGAGAAGAGAAGAATTCGCAAGACCTTCTCGCAATATCTGTCACCAGGGGTGATTGCGCTTATCGAAAGGGATCCAGAGAAATACATTCGTGCAGGCGGCGAAGAAAAAGAACTGACGGTGATGTTCACAGACATCCGCGGCTTCACGACCATCTCCGAAGGACTCACCCCTGACGAACTGGCGCGGCTGCTGAATGAATATCTCAGTGCCATGACCGACGTGCTATTCAAGAACCTGGGCACCCTCGACAAGTACATCGGAGACGCCATTATGGCCTTCTGGGGATCGCCCTACCCGCAGAATGACCACGCCTTCCAAGCCTGCATCTGCGCCATCGAGATGCTGGCCGCGCTTGAAAAGCTGGGCCAGAAATGGACGGCAGAAGGGCGCAAGCGGATCGCGATCGGCATCGGCGTGAACACCGGGCTGGTGAACGTGGGCAATATGGGGTCGGACAAACGGCTGGCCTGGACGGTCATGGGGGACAATGTCAATCTGGCGTCGCGGCTGGAAGGCATGAGCAAGCAGTATCGTTGCACCACGATCATCAGCGAAAACACCTATCGCCAGGTCAGCAGCCAGTTTGTCTGCCGCGAACTCGACAAAATTCGAGTTAAAGGCAAAACCCAGCCGGTCACCATCTATGAGCTGTTGGGCCCGGTGGAGGAGCGTTTCCGCTTCGAACCACTTCTATCAAAGTTCAACGAGGCGCTGGCTGCCTACCGGACCCACGATTGGCGCGAGGCGACCGGCAAGCTGGGCGAGTTGCTGGCGGAATATCCTGACGATGGTCCGACACAAATTCTGTTGCAGCGGTGCATTGAGTTCATGCAGGAAGCCACCTGAGCCGGATTGGGATGGCGTCTACGTGATGAAATCCAAGTGAAGGAATTATCGACTTTCGGCAACCGCCGATTTGGCTTCGTGACGTGCCTCGCGAATATTCTTAACATCGCCCATCACGATGATCTGCAGCTCCGGCCCGGATTACCAGAGCATCCGGAGGATTCACCCACAACTTGGGAGCGGCCCCGATCCCCCTGCGTTCTTCACCGCCAGCACCAGGAGGTTGTGCTTGGGGTGAATCTTGATTTCGCTTAAGGAATGGCCCACCCACGGCGAAGAAGCGTCGATTTCAATCTCCTCGACTCGCAGAGTTTGCGACTGGTCCTTCAACATAAGGTCAAGAAATCCCACGACCTGCGGTCGGATCAGCTTCACTCGCCATCCTGAGTCCGCCAATGTGGCTGGGGGAAACGGTGGATTTTGCGCCCAGCTCGCAACATGCGATCGGCAAATTTCCGCTCCGCGGAGCGGGCCACAATAAGCAGGTTATTAAATGTCTGGTGTGCGACAACGGTCACCACCAGGTTGTCCTTGTCCTCGGGAAGAGCGGTAATCAGGCCCTTGGCGTGTTCGATGCCCGCTTTGCTGAGATTTCCTCCTCGGTAGCGTCACCGACGACGTACAACATGTCGACGATAGAGTTCCGGGTGGGTCTCGCCCACTTTCTTGATCGAATCTTCGTGGAGATCGACCACGACGTAGTGCGTCCCGGTTCGATGCAACTCCTCCACCGCATACCGGCCGGTATCTCCAAGACCGCAGACAATGTAGTGTCCCCTGAGTTCGCCGATTCGTTTCTGCATGCTGCGTCTCCAAAACGGATTTGTGATTTCGATTTCTACCAGGAAAGCCGCCACCACGGAAAACACATAGACCGTGACCGCCACACCGAACAGCACCACTGCCATGTTGAAGACCCGCAGGGCGGGGTTATGGGCGGTGTCCACAATTTCTCCATAACCGACTCCGGCCAGCGTGATGACGGCCATGTAGAGTGCTTGCAAGAAAGGTGACGGAGGGTCCGCCGAGCAGGCGATAACCGGTAACGCTTACGGTGATCAGGCTCAGGAACAGGATTCCCGCGAAAATCAGGCGTCTGCGAAGCATTAGCGACGCCACTCGTCGATCAGGTTGGCTACCATGCCCGTCCAGCCTGTCTGATGACTCGCGCCCAGGCCCTGTCCCGTGTCTCCATGGTAGTACTCGTTAAATAGCAGGTAATCCCGCCAGTGCGGGTCTTCCTGGAACTTGCGGTAGCGGGCCGAAACAGGGACGGTGCCCATGCTCATCCTTCCGGAACAACCCGATCATGCGATCGGCGATTTCTGCTGCCATGGCGAGCGGCGTGATCGGCTGGCCGTTGCTGCCGGCGTGTTATTACGGCGAAGCTCGGTCCCAGAGCGCGGCCGAATTTCAACAAGAGAACGAATTAACAGGTAGGTAGTTGGAAACCATAACGGGCCCCGCCAGTTGGAATTACCGCCCTTGATCTCGCACCGCTCGATTCGCCTGGTTCGTATCCGACACAGGCCCCCCCGAAGCAGAAGGGATGCTGCTCGATGATACTTGGAGAGGCTGCGAATCCCGTGCGGGGCAAGGAATTCCTCCGGATCCCAGAGGTGCTGCAAAATCGCGGGCAAACTGGCCCGAGTCCGCGATAGAAAGCACGTAACGCTGGCCCTCGACCGAATAGCAGGCATTCCCAACCAGGTCGGGACGGTTCCTCATGAACCACTCGACGTTGCCGAGAAATTCGGGATGAGGATCCAGGTCTTCGCCGGTCGATTACTTCAACGGCATACAGCGGGATGAGGCCGACCATGGAGCGAAGGCGAAATTTCTTGAAGTCCCCATTGGGCAGCCGAAGCACATCGTAAAAGAAACCGTCCTGCTCGTCCCACAGCTGATAGTCGCCGGCCGCCCATCTTCTTCATGGCGGCACCGACGTAGATGAAGTGCTCAAAGAACTTGGTGGCGAGCAGCTCGTAGGCCTCATCGTACTTGGCCAGTTCGAGGGCCGCCCGCATCAGGTAAAGGCAAAAGAAGCCCATCCAGCCGGTGGCATCCGACTGCTCGAGAACCGCGCCTCCCGGGAGTTTCTCGCTGCGGTCGACCACCGTGATGTTGTCCAAACCCAGGAAGCCGCCCTCAAAGACGTTGTTTCCCGCGCTATCGACACGGTTCACCCACCAGGCAAAATTCATCAGCAGCTTGTGCAGACACTTCTCCAGGAAATGCCCTGTCTCCTTTGCCGGTGCGGACTTTTTCGTTTTGATAGACGCGCCAGACGGCCCAGGCGTGAACCGGCGGATTCAGGTCGGAAAACTCCCATTCGTAGGCGGGAATCTGTCCATTCGGATGCTGGAACTGCTCGAACAGCAAGGCCAGAAGATTCTCTTTGGCAAATGCCGGATCGACCAAGGAAAGCGTTGTGCACTGAAAGGCCAAGTCCCATGCGGCAAACCAGGGAAATTCCCATTTGTCGGGCACGGTGAGCACGCGCATCGAGTTCAGATGGCGCCAATGGATGTTACGAATTTTCTTGTGACCTTCCGGCGGAGGAATGCTATCGCCTTCGAACCAGCGATTGACGTCGAAGAGGTAAATCTGTTTCCCCCACAACATGCCCGCAAACGCGCGACGTTGAATCAGTTTCTCCTCCTCCGTTGCTTTGGGAGGATGGATGGCTTCGTAGAACTCGTCCGCCTCTTTCTTTCTCTCTTCCACCACTTTGTCCACATCGTGGAGTGGGTCGGCCATCTCTTTGTCGGTCAAGCGTAGCCGGAAGACAACCGAACTCCCCGCCGCCACCTGGCCGTGGTAGTGAATGCAGGCCTTGGTGCCCAATGGCCGTGGATTCACACACCGCTCGCCATTGACGACGTAGCGATGAAATGCGTCTTTCACGTAGGGAGAACGGCTGACCGCAGGTGGACCGTAGAGACGGGAGGCGTTGGTCTCGTTGTCGGTAAACAGCAATTCGCCGCCTGAGGGAGCATACAAGTAGCGCCGGCCGAGCGCGTATTGCAATTGAATGTTTTGCAGCGGCTTGGCTGTGGAATCGTCGGCCACGAGCATCACATGGTGCTTTCCAGCCTCGCCTGCCTGAATGGTGGGCTCACCACTGGGCGGGCTCGGTCCAACTCCAAGTGTTGCGGAACCACAAATGCGGCAAGACGTGGAGCTCGGCAGGCTCGGGACCGCGGTTGAAGGCTTCTACGCGGATGCAAATATCTTCTGGCGATTGCTTTGGCGTACTCGATGAAGATATCGAAATATCGATCGTCATCGAAGATGCCGGTGTCCAGCAGTTCGAACTCCGGACCTGACTCCCGCTTGCGGTTCTCCTCGATCAACTGGCGGTACGGATATTCCCGTTGCGGATATTTGTAGAGCATGCGCATGTAGCTGTGGGTGGGAGTGTTGTCGAGGTGGAACCAGTACTCTTTCACATCCTCGCCGTGATTTCCTTCGTTGCAGGCGAGCCCGAACATGCGCTCTTTCAAAATAGGATCGCGGCCATTCCAAAATGCCAGAGCGAACACCAGCAACTGATAGCGGTCGCAGATCCCCGCAATGCCGTCCTCACCCCAGCGATAGGCCTTGCTGCGCGCCTGATCGTGGGTGAGAAAATCCCACGCGTTCCCATCGGCGCTGTAGTCCTCGCGCACGGTTCCCCAGGAGCGGTCGCTGACGTAGGGTCCCCATTTTCGCCAGGGTGGCACAGAGCCAACGTAGGGTTCGACCAGCCGGGCGTGTTCCTTGGTAGGGGCGGTGTGTGGCTCTGAGGGGAATGGACTGCCCGCTGCCTGCGATCGGCCAATTGACCTCCAGTACGCCAGCCGCGTAACACAATTGCTGGTCGCACACCGTAAGGGCGAAATTGTATCTGAAGTTCGGCGAATGGGCGGACCAACTTTTTTCACTTGTGCAGCCCGCTGCAGAATCGTATTAAATATTCGCGAGATTGCTTCGCCATACGAGTACACTCTCAAGCTGATTCGTCGTCCGGGAGGAACTCAAAGTGACGCCGAGCCGTGCTCGAGAACCGTTGCCCAAGTTCTCCTATCGCGCCAACCCGCACCTCTATGAGATCAACACCTGGGTGTGGTTGGAGGAACTTTCTGCAAAGCACGGCCGCTGCATCAGGTTGCCGGATGTACCAGGTGAAGAATGGGACCGCCTCGCAGACCTGGGATTCAATTTTGTTTACCTGATGGGCGTGTGGAAGCGGAGTATCGTCGGCCGACAGATTTTTCGCACTGACCCTCGGAATTTCGGGAATTTCGATGCCGCCCTGCCGGGTTGGAAAATACGTGACGTGGTCGGCTCGCCGTTCTCGATCCAGGACTACACTCCCGATGCTCGTATCGCCACCGCAGACAGCCTGGGCGAAGTGCACAATCAGCTGCGAAGGCGAGGGCTGGGTTTGATTCTCGATTTTGTGCCCAACCACACTGGGTTTGATCACCCCTGGATATTGCAGCATCCCGACCGTTACATCCAGGGAAGCGAAGATGATTTCCGAAGCGATCCCACGGCTTTTTATCTAGTGGAGAAGGGGGGCGGTGAGAATTTGTTTGTGGCCCGCGGCCGAGATCCCTATTTTCCTCCCTGGTCTGACGTTGCACAGCTCAATTACTTCAACCCTGACTGTCGCCGGGGCATGATCGAAATCCTGAAAAACATCGCCCAGTATTGTGATGGGGTGCGATGCGACATGGCGATGCTGGTTACGAATGAAATCTTCAATCGCACCTGGGGGCGTTTCCTGCAACCGTGGCCCCCACCAAAGACCGAATTCTGGGAAGAGGCGATCGCAGCGCTGCCAGACTTGGTGTGGCTGGCGGAAGTCTACTGGGACATGGAATGGCGGATGCAACAGCTGGGGTTCCAGTTCACTTACGACAAACGTCTGTACGATCGCTTGAAGGAGACGTCGCCAGAACAGGTTCGCGCCCATCTGGCTGCCGACATATCCTACCAGAGCAAACTGGCACGCTTTCTCGAGAACCACGACGAACCTCGCTGTGCAGCTGTATTCCCGCGAGAACGAATTGCGGCTGTGGCCACACTGCATGCGACGCTTCCAGGAATGCGTTTTTATCATCACGGCCAACTGGACGGGCGGAAAACGTTCGTGCCGATGCCCCTGGCCAAGACACAATCCGAACCTGCGGATCAGCAGATTCGGGCATTGTACGAACGCTTGCTGCGGTTCGCTGATGCGGAGGTCTTTCACTCCGGTGAATGGAAGCTTCTCGACGTGCAACCAGCCGGAGATGATACGTTTCAGGACCTCATCGCCTACCGCTGGCATCACGGGGCGGATAGCAGGCTTATCGTGGTGAACCTAGGCGGTCGAACGGCTCAGGGGAAAGTCCGGAGCGCAGGCGTGGGTACATCTCAGACTTGTTTGTTTCGCGACGTGTTGGATGGTAGCGAGTATGTGCGGGAATGCCCGGATCTGGACAGGAACGGTCTATACGTCAAGCTGGCGCCGAATCAGGCACATGCGTTTGAGGTCCGAGGAAGCTAGCGCCCCACAATATCGCTGACTTTTTGCATTTGCGCCGCAAAACGAGGCGCCGAATAGGATGACGGATCCTGCAGCAGGGCGAACAGGCCGTCGATTGCGCTGCGCACTTCACTGACGTTCGCCGGCTTCACATTCTGGTTATAGGCACGGCAAAGCGAATCCAGGGTCATGGCTGCCTGCTCCGCCGAACGCTCGCCTTCGATTGAGATTGCCGCGCCGTCACTCGCAACTCGCCGCATCAGTCGCAACGTCAGCGCTGAGTCGTAACCCTGAGCGTCAACCTGCTTCACCAGTTGATCGGCCAAGGCGGAAGTTCGCGTGGCCGAGGCAGCGATCTGTTCGCGATTACCGCTTAACTGATTCATGAGGCTCGCAAGCTGCGTAACCTCATCGTTTAATTGCTTGGCAGAGTTGGGACTGATCTCCCCAACCAGATCACGAAAAACGACAACGCGAGACTCGTTCCACGGCGGGTTGCCAGGCCGGCGTCCCGGCGTAACCACGTTCCTGACGCCAGCTATCCTCCGGCCGCGTCAGACTGTGGTGGCAGGCGAAACAGTCGATTTCCGCATACTCAGGCCATACCGGGCCATTCGCCCGGCGTGCCAAGCGGTTAAGGGACTCGCGCAATTGCACCGCCTGCCCGACGCCCCATGCCTGCACTTCCCGCCAGGGATTGCTCTGCTCCGGCATCTTCCAGTGCGCCGGCATGACAAAAGTAAACAGACCGAGCTCGAACGTGAGATCGGGATGTCCGGCGGCAATCATCTCGTGATCGACAAATTTGTCGGCAGTACCCAGATGACAGGTCAGGCATTTGGTGGCACGCTTCTCCAGGTTGCGGGTGTCGTACATACCCAGCTGAACCGACTTTTCATGCGGCCAGTCTTTCGTGGTATGAGGGCCCAGCCAACCCGACGCCGGACCGTGACAGTTCTCGCAACTCACGCCATCGGCGGGCTCGAAGGTCTGTGCCTGCTGATCGGCGGGCACGTAGAGCGAGTGACAAGCCAGGCACTTAGGGGCTTTGCTGGGCGGCCCGATGTTCAGGATTCTGCCAATGCGCTCGGAAACCGGATTGCTTAACACAGCGAAAGCTCGCGCGTGTTTGTCCTGCGCGATCCAGATGGTGTATTCGTTCTGAAAAATGCGAGTGGTGGTCTTGAGTTGCACACTGCCATGGCAACTGCTGGCCGCACATCCACCCGGGCCAATGTACAAGCCGGCAGCGGCCGTCTTCTGGGCATAGAGCGGCGCCGCGGGCGAAGCAGCCATCGCTGGACTCGGACCAGGATTCTGCGCTTCGCCAACCGCCAGCAGTACGAACAGCGGCACAGCAACCGCTAGCAGTTGCCTTCGCATTTCGCTATCTCTCCTCACGAGCCGCATTTTGCTTGCTTCGTGGTCCCCGTTACCAACGCGCCTGGGGTGATTTTTGTCGGGGTGGCCGTTATACGACGAAATCGCCGAGAAATCAATCGAGAGCATTGATCGGATGATGTCCCATTTTCCAAAGTGAGACACCATCACCAGTCTGGACATGGAATGCATTTTGCTATAGCATTCGCGCTCTCGCCTATTTTAAGCAAGTTCAACCTCAGATAGGTTAATGCGGAGTCTCTGGCGTCGTGTTTGAAGAACTGAGGGCCATACAACGAGATTTCGGCTACCTGCCCGCCGATCAACTCAAGGCGCTCGCAGGAAGAATCCACGTCCCTGTCAGTCAAATCCATGCGGTAGCGAGTTTCTACCCCCACTTTCACCTCAGCCCTCCACCGAAAGTCGATGTGCGCGTGTGTGCGGACATGAGCTGCCACCTCCGGGGAGGCGACCAAGTACGCTCCGCGCTCGACTCTGCTTTTCAAGGCACTGATCTGAAAGAAGTTTGTATCCGCGACGTTTCCTGTCTCGGCAGGTGCGACCAGGCCCCGGCGATGATGGTGAATGACTCTATTTACGCCCACGCGAATGGCCGGGATGCGGTCGCCATGGCGCAAGACGTTCTCGCAGGCAAGGCGCTCCCGGAAAATCAACATAGCCAGGAGCGGATGGCCGTGGTCTCTGATCCGTATAAGGGATCGGGCGAGTATGCGGTGGTGCGCCGTTTTGCAGAAAAACGGGACTGGCAGGAGATCATTGCAACTCTGAAAGCGGCCGGATTGCGTGGCATGGGTGGTGCCGGCTTTCCGACTTCGAGCAAGTGGGAAATTGTCCGCAACGCGCCCGCGACCCCGAAGTACATCGTCTGCAATGCCGATGAGAGTGAACCCGGCACCATCAAAGACCGCGGCATCATGGAAAACGTTCCGTATCTGGTGATTGAGGGCATGATCATGGCCGGTCTGGTTACGGGGGCGCACAAGGGGATTCTTTACATCCGCCACGAATACGAGCATCCCAAAGAAGTTCTGCAGGAAGAGATTGATCGCTGTTACAAGCAGGGTTTATTGGGGCAGCGAATCCTGGGCAGTGATTTAGCTTTTGATCTGGAGATTTTTGTCAGCCCCGGAGGTTACATCTGCGGGGAGGAGAGTGCGCTGCTTGAGGCAATCGAGGGCAAGCGTGCCGAGCCCGGAACAAACCTCCCTTCCCGGTCACCAATGGCCTGTGGAACCAACCCACCGTCATCAACAACGTCGAGACGTTCTGTTTGGCGACGGTAATTCTTGGGCGCGGCGCCGACTGGTACAAGGCGCAGGGCAAGAATGGATCGGTGGGAATGAAGTTTGTGGGTGTCAGCGGCGACGTGGTCCGCCCCGGCATTTTTGAAGTTCCGATGGGAACCACCTACGGCGAATTGATCAATGAGAATGCGGGCGGAATTACAGGTGGCAAGAAGCTTCTGGCTTTTGCGCCGTCGGGACCGTCTTCGGGATATTTGCCGGCTTCCATGACCAACCTCCCGCTGGACTTGCAACGCGGTTGCGGCGGCGGGATCCATGGTCGGATCAGGAGCGATAGTGGTGTGCGCCGAAGGTAGATGCATGTTGGACATGGCGCTCAATGCCACTCGTTTCTACCGCAATGAGTCGTGCGGCAAGTGCGTGCCCTGCCGGGTGGGCTCGCAAAAGCTGGTCGAGATGCTCAAAGGCTGGACCGAAGGCCGGAGCTCCAACGAAGACATGCAGGTTGCTGGACGAACTTTCGATGGCTATGCGGCAGGCATCCATTTGCGGACTGGGGCAGGTGGTGCCAGTGCCCATCGCTTCGGTGATGAAACATTTTCCCGGGTTGGTGGAAGAGCACATTGTCCACCGCCGCTGTCCGGGAGGTATTTGCTTCAGCTAGTCCTGAGAAACTCATGGGCGCCCTGCTGCAAAACACGTGGAACTGACCATCGACGGCACATCCGTGTCCGTCCCGCAGGGGACTACTATTTTCGACGCTGCCCGCACCCACGGCATTCCCATCCCCACCCTTTGCCACCAGCAGAATGAAAATCCGGTGGGAGTGTGCCGCGTGTGCGTGGTGGACGTCGGCCAGAGAGTTTACGCCGCATCGTGCATTCGCCAGGCCGAGCAAGGAATGACGGTGAAGACGAACACCGAGCCGGTGTTGGGCGTTCGCCGCACGCTGGTTGAACTGTTGATGTCCGACCATCCCTCTCCCTGCGCGCGGCAGCAGCATTCCGGAGACTGTGAATTGGAGCGTCTGGCAGCGCAAGCCGGGATTCGAGCAACCGCGGTTTGCGCGGCGCACGACCCCGCGCGGACGTGACGATTCGTCCCTGGCAATTGCTGTCGATCATGAAGCCTGCATCTTGTGCGATCGCTGCATCCGCGGTTGCGATGAGATTCGCAACAACTGGGTGCTGGCGCGACGCGGCAAGGGATATCAGGCTGGCATTGCCTTCGACAACAATTTGGCCATGGGCGAGTTCTTCCTGTGTTTCGTGCGGTGAATGCATGGTGTCCTGCCCCACCGGAGCTTTGACCAATCGGAGTGCAGTGGGCACAAAGCACTGGAGGGAGGAGCGCTCGATGTCGGAGCCTTGCTGGGGCTTGCCAATCTTCAAGAATGTCTCCGGAACCTTTCTTGAGTTGAACCAGTCATGCGATCGTCGAACGGACAGTTTCGCGCCGGAGAAATTATTTGCCGCGAAGGCGACTTCGGAGCGACCGCGTTCTACATCCTCGACGGCAACGACGGAGGTTTATCTTTCGAGCCCGATCGCGCATGTCAAGACCGAGGGCGGCGCGCACGGATTCTTCAGCAAGCTGACGCAGCCTGCTTCAGCTCGCGCCAACAGGATCAGCGCAACGAAGAAAGCAGCGCGAGTCCTACGATTCCCATCGACGCCCCGGTCGATCTTCCCTATCAGAACCCGATCGCCGAACTAGGACCCGGCGATCTGTTCGGCGAGATGACGTGCATGAGTTATTACCCGCGCTCGGCGACGGTGCGCGCCAAGACCGACTGCACGATGCTCGAGATGCTGCGCAATGTTCTCGACATCATGCAGCGCAACAAGACGTTCCGCGAACAACTGGACCGCACTTACAGACAGCGCGCGCTGGATTCGCACCTGCGCAGCGTTCCGGTGCTGGCGTCGCTGACTCCGGACTTCATCGATCACTTGCGGAACCGTGTCGAACTGCTGCGCTTTTCGCCCGGGACAGGTCATCTGCAGCCAGGGCGAGCTCGCCGACAGCTTTTATCTGGTGCGGCTCGGGCTTTGTGAAGGTGTCGCAGCATCGTCCCGGCGGAGAGCTGGTCCTGGCCTATCTGGCGCGCGGTTCGTATTTCGGCGAAATGGCCCTGCTTACCGGCACGCCGCGTATGGCGACCTGCACGCGCGCTCGACCACGTGGAGGTTGTCCGCATCCCCGGCGAAGACTTTCCAGCTCATGCTGGATCGCTTTCCCGAGATCCGGCGCAAGTCTGGAAGCAGCCGCGGCGGAGCACATGGAGCAGAACCGGCAGCGAGTGACCAAGGTCGCCGATGTCCCCGTGGACCAGTTCCTCAACCAGGGCCTGATGGAGGCGCAGAGCCTGCTGATACTCGACCTCGATCGATGCACGCGCTGCGACCAGTGTGTACGCGCCTGCGCAGACGCTCACGACGGCGTCAGCCGGTTGATTCGTGACGGGCTGCGGTTCGATCGCTACCTGGTTGCCACCTCGTGCCGGCAGTGCCGCGACCCGCTATGCATGGTGGGCTGTCCGGTGGGTTCCATTCGCCGGCGAAATACGCTCGAAGTGATCATCGAGGACTGGTGCATCGGCTGCGGCCAGTGTGCCAACAATTGTCCGTACGGAAACATCAATATGCACCCCTTCCCGGTGGAAATGGACGATCCTGCCTACCCGGGCAGAAGAATGGCAGGCGTAAAGTTGAAGGCTACATCGTGCGATCTTTGCCTGGACCATGCCGAACCGAGTTGCGTGTATGCGTGCCCGCATGATGCCGCGCATCGCGTGAATCCACTGGAATTCTTCGGCGGCCTGCTGAAGCAGCCAGACCGTGCCGAGGCCGGAGAAGTGATACTTGCGGATTGACGAGACCCATCGGAAATGGTTCATCGGCAGTCTGGTAGCGACTGGCGGTCGCCGACCATCGTCTACGTTCCCTACAGCCGCAGTTCGCCGCAGGGCGCGAGCGGTGGAACGACAATGGGACTGACCTACGGCAGCGTCGGCGTCCGCTTTCATGCTGTTCGCCGGATTGCTGGGCGCACGCAAGAAGGTGCCCATCTGGCGCGTGGGACGGGCGCAGGCGTGGATGCGCGGACATCTCTGGCTGGGCCTTGTCAGCTTTCCGTTGATCCTGTTTCATTCCGGATTTCACTTTGGCGTGGGACTGACAAAGGCGCTGATGTGGCTGTTTGTGGTGGTCTTTGTCAGCGGGATTGTCGGCGCGGTGTTGCAACACTTCATGCCGCGACTCACTACCCAACGGATTCCGCTGGAAACCATTTACGAGCAGATCGGACGGGTTCGTGTCGCAACTGGTGGACGAAGCACAGTTCCCTGGTGGACGAGGCCTGCGCGTCTCTCGCACGGTGACGTTTCGCAGGCCACCGAACAGCAGCGTGCCGCGTCGGCGAGCGCGGGAACCATGGGCGGACTGACGGTGGCGTCGGGCATGCAGGTGGACGAGGAGGCCAGCGTCGAACTTACCGGAGTTCTTTCGCAGCCAGATGCAGCCCTTTCTCGGGCAGAGTGGATCGCACGGACATACGCTTGGCCGATCGCAACCGTGCCCAAGCCATGTTTCGGCAGCTGAGAACGCTGCTTGCCGCCCAACCTGCATTCGACGGTCGATGATCTGGAAAATATTTGCGAGGAAAAGCGCGAACTCGACCAGCAGGCCCGTTATCACCGCGTTCTTCACGGCTGGCTGCTGGTGCACATTCCTGCTTCCTACGCCTTGTTGCTGCTGGGGGCAGTGCACGCCGTGATGGCGTTGCGATACTGAGAAAACATGCTGCGACGCATACGGACAACCAAGAAGCTGGCCAAGCGGATGGACTTGCAGTATTTCACGCAGCCCCATCCCTTTCGAAGCTGGCGGCTGTGGCTGTCGATTCTGGTTCCGGTCGTCGGCGGTGGTTTGGTTCGCGGCGCTAGCGAGCCAACGGGCAGAAGGTTTACAGTAGCGGACCGCTTTCGGCGTCCCATGCTGTGCTCGGGAAACGCTGCGATGTTTGCCACGTGACCACGCTGGGATTTTTCCGCGCGAAAGTCAGTGATAGTGCGTGTCTGAAGTGTCACGACGCTCCCGCGCACCACGCCGATAAAGTCGCTTTCACGCCGGCCTGCGGTTCTTGTCACCTCGAGCACAAGGGGTCGCTGAAACTGGCGAGCACGGCCGACTGCCAGCTGCACGCAGTGTCATGCCGAATTGCGCACTCGGACGGGAAGCCACAGTATGTTCGCGAAATTAAAGACTTCGACCACGAACATCCGGAGTTCGCGGTGTTGCGGCCAGGCGGCAAGGATCCGGGCCAAGTCAAGCTGAACCACTATGCGCATCTGCGTCCCAATCTTGCGGGACCGACTGGGCCGGTGCAGATGGATTGTCAGGACTGCCATCGTCCGACAGGGATGGAGGGTGCGTGGCCGTATGCGATGCCTGGGCCGATCTCAGCCGGCAAAGCCGGCCGCGGCCGGGCGATGAGCGCGGGACATGAAGCCCTCGCGCTCCCGGGATTACATGGCGCCCATTCTTTACGCCAACCAGTGCGCTGGCTGTCACGTGAAGGATCTGCAATTTGACAAGCGTTTCGATCAGTCGGCGCCGCATGACAAGCCGGACGTGGTTCAGGCTTTCCTGTTGCAGAAATACAGCGACTACTTCGCGTCTCATCCGGGAGCGTTGTCGGAGCCGGTGGCACCGGAGCGGATTCTGCCGGGCAAGATCAAGTTGCCGCTGCCGGTGCCGCACAATCGGCAGGAATGGATGGACCAGCAGATCATGCTGGCGGATCGCCTGTTATTCGACAAGGGCTGCAAGCTGTGCCACGTGATGATCGAGGGAAACGCGCCGCTGCCCGCGGTGGCCAAGTCGTCCATTCCGGCGCGGTGGTTTTTGCACGCCGATTTCAGCCACGATTCCCACCGCCTGCTGACGTGCATGGCGTGCCATAACCGGACTCCGGAGAGCCGCGATACGGCTGACATTCTGCTGCCCGGCGTCGCATCCTGCCGCAGTTGCCACCAGCAGCGGGGGCCGCAACACGATGCCGCCAGTGGGAACTGTTCCGAGTGCCATTCCTATCACGACTGGAAGCGAGGAACAACCGATCAAGGGAAAGTATTTGATCCCGCAGTTGCAGGCCGGCGAAGTAGCCGCATGCGGCACGATTGTCTCAGTGAGCCGGCTTGGGCGGGTCGTCGTAGACCGTGTAGAGCCTGCCCGTTGCGTAGATACATGCGCTGCATTTCCTGCAGATTGAAGGGACGCGCACCACGGCGTCCGAGCACCGCTATCTGATTCCCGCTCTCATCTACACCGCGATCGCGGTCGATGCCTTTCGAAATCGCCAGCGCCGGTCCTGCGGTGTGACGACTGGCAATCAGTTTGGGTGTGGGGCGAGGACTGAATCCAGCAAAATTGGGGTTGTCGGTGGGCGAGAACAACTGAAGCACACGCAGCCCGTTCTTGCCATCGGCCACGTAGGCAAACAACTCTGATGACACCATTCCCAGCTTCACGTCGTTGACGTCGTTCATTACGCCATTCGCGTTGAAGACCTGATCAAGCTTCGGTTGCTCGGGGTGCTCGATGTCCACGATCGCCACGCCCTGCTTGCCGGCGGAAACGTACGCATAGGTGCGAGCCACGTAAATGTTGCGCGCGTCTTCGATCGCGAACCCTGGCGCCGTCAACCGGCTGTGGATGATCGAGGTGAGTGATGTCGAAGACCTTCAGTCCCCAGCGATCGACGACGAAGGCGTAACGGAACTGCACGGCGATTCCGCGCGGATCAATCAAATACGGCGCGCCGATCTGCGCCACCAGCTCCGGCTTCAGCGGGTTGTCCAAGACTCACCACCGCCAGGCCGGCGTCGCAAAGAATGTAGGCGTAGGTGCCGACGATGGTGATTCTGCGCGCTCCGTTCAAAGCGCCGTTGGGATTGAAGGCCAGCGCGCGCTTCAGAAAGTTGTTTCGGGGATCGCCAGTCGAGCAGCGTGCCCACACCCGGACTCTTGCTCTTCAGGTTGGGATCGCCGATCACGACCAGGCCTTCTTCTTTGTCGGCGACGTAAAGGAAGCCGTAGATCAGGTGAATCGGCTGTTCTTCGTTCTCGGGATGGTGCGTGCGCAAGCGGATCGACGCCCAAAGTCGTGGGAGTCGCTACCGCCATCGCATATTTCGTCTGGACATAGAAGCGCTGGCCAAGCGGCGACACCGGCGCGGTGATCGTGCGCTCGGAAATGTCTTTGTCATCGATGTTGGCAATGTCGTAGACGCGCAGCCCGCCCTTCCCCATGGCGGCGTACAGATACTCGCCGCGAGCCTGCACGTCCAGAACTTCCGAGCCGGCGTGTCCGTAGGCTTCCTTCAGCTCGCTGTGATTCTTCAGGTGCTTCTTGTAGTCGTCGGGATAGGCAAGCCTTTGCAGATCGCTTCCGATGACCGCGGGAGGCTCGTCATGCTCGGTGACGGCGACCGCTTCGTATCCCTTGTTGCCGGTGGCCACGTAGATATAGCGACCCATGAAGTTCATGAAGTTGGTGCCCGAGCAGGAGCAACTGGGTCATCCAGGCATTGTTGTCGCCTGCCTTCGAGACATGGCAGTCGGTGCAACCCTTGGTTTCCTTGGCGCGCACGGTGTGAGGGACGAAGGTGCTGAAGGCCTGTCCGCTGAAGCCCTCCGCGGAAATGGTCTGCTGCTGGTAGTAGATCCAGTCGCGATCGTTGTTCTGCGAACTCACCAGCACGGCGCAGGCCGAGCGCACCGGCGCGACGCGGTGTCCGGTGACCGTGCCATCGATCGCCAGGCTGTAGACGTCGTCGCGCAGGACCTGGAAGTTGTATGACGTCCAGTTGCGCGTGGTCAGGCCCTCGTTGTGCAGCATGGGCATCTTCTGATTCGCGGTCATGGGAAGATGGCAGCCATAGCAGGTGGGCGCCCACGAACTGTGGCAGGCGTAGCAGGTCATGCGGCTGTTTGCGTGCGCCAGCTGCGACTGAGTCGCCATTCGCGCTCGCCCCAGGTGCTGCCGTCTTTCTGGATGGTCTTGGCGAGCCGCGATTTCTCGTTGTAGTGCGAGTTGCCGGGAGTGATGGAATCGAGCACCTGCACCACTTCCCATTGCTGGTTCTTTGTCGAGCATGGAGCGCTGGAACAGCTCGCTCTCCTTCCCAGTAGAAACGGCGCTGCGCCCCAGGGCGTGCGCAGCCGGTCAAGTCGGTGCCGCCGGCGGGCGCGGCGATGCCGGACGTCCGCAAGGTCGCTCGTTGCTGGATGGTGCCGTGGCAATCCACGCAATCGACTTCGATGGCGTTGCGCGTCTCGCCGTACAGCTTGCCGTTGCCGTGACTGTCCTGCTCGAAGTGGCAGTCGATGCAGTGCATTCCCTTTTCCAGGTGGATGTCTTTCAGGTGGACAGCCTTCTCGAACTTCTCGGGATCGTCGAAGGAAACCTGGTTGCTCATCGGCATCCAGCAGGTTGCCTTTGCGATCGTGCTTGTAGACCGCGCGGAAAATCCATCCGTGACTGTGGAAGTCGGCGAACTGGGTGTTCTTGAGTTCGCTGTTGAATTCCGGCGTGCCCGTCTTCTCCAGGAAATCTAACGTCGGACCAGATGCCGCGAATCGCGGCGCGCTCCGGATTGCGCTTCTGGATCTGCTGCTGCTCCTTCGGACTGGGATGCGTGCTGCTCTTTGCGGATACATCTTGTCGCCATCGATCTCGTTGTCCCACCAGGTGTAGCCAAAATAGGTCGCCACCATGTTGGTGCCGGGATGGATGTGGCAAACGATGCACTGGCTCGACGGAATGGAGCGCGTGAATTCGTGTTTGATGGGATGTCCGGACTCATTCTTCGGGATGGTCGGATCGACGGTTGCGGCTTGCCCCAGGTTGCCACCGGCCGCGTAGTGTCCCGAATGCTCCGGCGAGCGATCGTTGGCGTAGATCACGTGGCAGGCGCTGCAGCCGCTGGCGCGATAGTCGCCGGGCTGATCGTTGGTTCCGGGGAACGACAGCAACGGATCGAGCAGGCGCGTCTTCTGCAGACCCAGAACGGTAGGATCGGTGCGCAGCAGCGTGCCGAAGCCGCGCTCGCCCAGCTTGACGTCCGGCTTGCCCGGTGTCTTCTTCGAGGCTGGGAATGCCGATTTCGGCTTCTTTTCGCCGCCGCGCTCGAAGACGCGCAGCACGTTGCCGGGCTGCGAGACTTCCCAGCGCTCAAGCGGCTCCAGGTAGGGCAGAACGCCCTTGGTGCGCGTCTCTTCCGCGAGTCGGCGGCGGAAAGGTCTGCAATCGTTGCGGCGTGCCATCGGGGCCGTAGCTTTCGCCGAAGATGCGGATTCTTGCAGCGGAAACGCGCCGTTGTTGTAGAGCGCCGCGCTCCCACAGCATCGCGCCGTGGGTCATCATGCTGGTGCGCACGCGCTGCACTTCGGCGGTGTGACATCCCGAGCGGCCGCAGGTTTGCTCGGCCACTCGCAAGATCGCCGGGGTTGACGAACTTGATGTACTCCGCGTCTTCCTTCAACCAATTGGTGTAGGCGCGAACGGATTGGCGGAGGTTCGTGCGTTCTCTGGGCACAGCGCGGCCGCGGATGCGCCTGCTGGGTCAGTTCCTGGTATTGCGGCGAGCCTTGCGCGATCACCGGCAGGCAACGCGATCTGGGCATTTCCTCCATGACAGTCGGTGCAACCCAGGCGCACGGTTCCGGTGGTGTGCATGGTCGGGCTGTCCATCGGGTTGTGGCAAGTCACACAACCAGCTGACCTCTGCTGCGCCTCTTCGAGCGAATCTCCAAGCCCAGGCGAGCTTTGTTCAGTGCCGCTCTGCGGTGAGAGCCTGCGGCATGCTCTGACGCGGCCGTCCTTCCGGGAGAATCGAACACGGCCAAGGCACTGCACAGCGAACGCAGCCGCTGCCAAGACTTGCCCGAATCGTCGCCAAGAAAAACGCTGCATACTTAAGCTCAGAACGTCAGCTTTATCGTTGAAAAGCCGGAAATCAATACTCGCTTGTTGTAGATGTCGTCAAAGCCTGCGCCTGGAAATAAGTTCGATACTCCCGCCGTGATCACGATATTGTCCGTCAGCGGCGGCCGATATTGAAGGCCGATCCCGGTGTCGGTGCCAATGCTGTGCCGAACGTGCGTTTGAAACAGGAGAATTTGCAAGGGCTCAGTCCGGTCAAACTGAAGATAGTTTACATTGGCGAAGGCCTGCAGCTTGGGCGTTACGTTGAAATCAGCGCCGACGTTAAATATGTAAACTCCCGGATTCACGAAATTCGCCTGGCCTTCTTCCTTGTTGCTGCGCAAGCTGACCAACAGGCTGCCGGGATTGGTGAGCGCGACGCCAGTGCTGGTCAAGCGGATGCCTTGCTGGTCGAAGAAGCTGAACGCGCCCCCGGCAAACTGGGTTTCATCCACGATGGTGTCGAAACCGTGCGCAGTCGAACTGCGGCCCGGTTCAACCGCACCTGACCGGTTGCTGGAGTCGCCGGATGCCTAGAAGAACGACGACCGGAAGCGGACCCAATCCTTGTCCACTGACAACTCCAGTGCCGCCATCCTTCCGTTGATGTCAACGCGTCTCCCCGCGATGGGGTTGAGTGTGTCATGGCCCAGCGCCTGATAAAACGCATGACTCACATTCACGCGGCCGATGTGACCGTTACTGGTCCAGCCTAGATAGTAGGCCCGAATGCCGTGCTGAAGAATGCCGTCGTTCACCACCAGCCCGATCGGCGCCGGACGGACCAGAAACCCGTTGTCGTCGAAGTGAATGGCGGGATCGTCGCGGTTGTAGTGGAAACTAAATTCTGTGGTGTAGCCTTTGACAGAAGAAGTCCTGGATGTAGACGTTACCGATGTAGACCTGCTGATGGCGCGGCTCGAAGGTATTCAGCCCGCTGTTGGTGTTCTTCTCCAGAAAATAGAAATAGGCCAGGTTGTAGTTGATGCGATTGGAGCGCAGATTTCCGAAAATGCGCACTCCGGGCTGCTCCTCGGCGAAGATGAATCCGCGGAAATCGCTGACGAACTGCTGAATCCCCGCCCGGACAGACACGAAATCAAAATTGGGGCCCAAGTCGTGGATCTTGGCTTCGACAAAGCCTTCCTGCAGGCCGACGTGGGTGTCGAAACGGTTGGTGCCGTCGCGAACGTCGATATTGACCAGTCCACGCTCGCGGGTTTGCAGGAAATTGAGGTTAAATTCCGGGGTAAAGCGAATGCGGAAATCAATGGGACGAAAACTGGTGTCGCCTTCGAACAGATCGAAGGACAGACGGAAGCTCTGCGAGGCGAAGCCTTGCTCTCCGCGACCGAAGAAATCCCTGCTGCCGGGTTGCTCGGCGGATACACCACTAGGCACCGGCACGCGCCGCACATCCAAGCCGGTAATGCTCGTCCCGGTGAAGTTAAAGAACCATCGCTGTCCAAAAATCGGCTCGTCTCCCTTCAGTCGATTGCGATTGAAGGGGTCGTACCAGTGATGCTTGGAATAAGGGAATTCACCGCGCTTGCCGTAGCGGTCCCAGGCTGGCATGGGCACGTCCCACCGGTCGGGCTCCTTGGCGAAGTTCGCAGAGTCGGGCGGGACCTGCTCGGGCGAAATTCCCAACGGCCCGGGGGAGGAAGAGGGTTGGGCGGCGCGCAGCCCCGGGTAGAGCCCAACCGGCGGAGGGGGTAGCGCCGGGGACGACGGTACCGCACCGGGAATTCCCGATGGACCCTTCGTCGGTGGGGTTGTGCCCGCTATCGGCTCCAACGCCAGGTCCCTGGTTCCAGGACCTTTAACCTGTAAACTGGTGAGATCCAGGGACAGGAACCCTTCCTTCTCAACCTTCAGCTCATAGGTTCCTGGTGGCAGGTCAACGAGGCGGAAGATACCTTCCGCGCCCGTCGTTGTTTCGCTAACCGCAACCCCCGTCCGCAGCAGGCGGATCTTGACTCCGGGGACGGCGAGCTTGGTTTGCGAATCCGTCACTGTGCCTTGCAGTGAGGCAGTGTTGGCGGGTACGTGTCCTGGAATTCGCTGCACTGAAGGTGCCGCAGGAGTGCCGGGCGTCGCTTGCCCCAGCACCGCGCCGGGCAATGCCAGAAGGCCCAGGAAAACGGCCTGAAAAGGCCATGACCTCATCGACAGTGACGCTTGCGCCAGGTCCATCTTCATCGCCGGAACAGAAATCGCTTTCAAATGACCGCAACCGGATGGGGCTAAGTCGTATCACAACCATGGCGTGGCAGCAAGCGTTGCTTGACTTTGGCCCTAGCCTAGGCATAATGGGCGGCACGCGATAATCGCGAACCTAGCCGTTCTCTCTGATTCCCTGTCCATTCAAGACGGTAGGTGCGAATCTGGCACTGCGCCGAATTCCCACCTTCAGGACAGCGATTCAGACGCCCATTCGACGAGTCGGCTGGGATGACAATTCATTCGGTGAGGGAGTATCGGTCGGGAAATCACAACCAGGATCCGAGAGGTGCCTATGGCTGCAAATCCGCAGGTAGTGCTAACCCACGCGCAGTTGGATGAGCTCTGTATCAATACCATTCGCACGCTTTGCATGGATGCCGTGCAAAAGGCAAACTCCGGCCACCCCGGGACACCGATGGCGATGGCGCCGGTAATTTATGCGCTATGGCAGGGAGTTCTGCGTTTTGATCCTCAGGACCCCATCTGGCCCAACCGTGATCGCTTTGTGCTTTCGATGGGCCATGCTTCGACGTTGCTGTATTCCATGCTGTGCCTCTGCCAGGTGAAAGCGGTCGATTCCGATTACGAACGCCTGGGAGAACTGTCAGTGAAGCCGTCGGATTTGGAGCGATTTCGCCAGTTGGACAGCAAATGCCCGGGACATCCTGAGTACCGTTGGACCTCCGGGATCGAGACCACCACCGGGCCTCTGGGACAAGGTGTCGCAACCAGCGTGGGGATGGCGATGGCTGGCAAATGGCTGGGGGCGCACTTCAATCGCCCTGATTTTGAGATGTTCAATTACAACGTCTACGCGCTTTGCGGGGACGGTTGCATGATGGAGGGGGTGTCGGGCGAAGCTGCCTCGCTGGCGGGACATCTCAAGCTTTCCAATCTGTGCTGGATCTATGACAACAACAAGATCACCATCGAAGGCAACACAGCGTGGGCGTTCAGTGACGACGTCGCCACACGTTTTATTGGCTATGGTTGGAATGTGACCCGGGTCGGCGACGCCAATGACCAGGAAATGTTACGACGGGCGTTCAGAACATTTCAAGACACTACGGACCGCCCCACTCTGATCATCGTCGACAGCCATATTGCCTACGGATCACCCAACAAGCAAGACACCAGCGCAGCTCACGGGGAACCGCTGGGCGAAGAAGAGATCCGGCTGACCAAACGAAACTACGGCTGGCCTGAGAACGCAAAATTCCACATCCCGGACGGAGTGTACGAACATTTCCAGGCTGGAATCGGCCGGAGTGGAAAGGAACAGCGGCAGAGTTGGGTGGCAAAGCTAAAAGAATATGCGAAGCAATACCCCGAACTCGCATTGCAGGTTGACCAGATGCAAACCCGTAAACTGCCGGCGGGCTGGGACCAGAATCTGCCAGTCTTTCCGGCCGATGAAAAAGGAGTGGCGGGCCGCGATGCCTCGGCGAAGGTGGAAAATGCGTTCGCGAAGAACATTCCTTGGCTGATTGGCGGCGCCGCTGACCTTGCTCCCTCGACGAAAACCCGGCTCACTTTTGACGGAGCTGGAGACTTCCTGGCCGGCAGTTACGGCGGCCGCAACCTCCACTTCGGAATCCGCGAGCACGCCATGGCCTCGATTCTTAACGGGCTTGCGCTGTCGAAGATCCGGCCCTTCGGCGCCGGGTTCCTGATTTTCAGCGACTATTCGCGTCCCGCCATCCGGTTGGCCGCGCTGATGGAGATTCCCACCATCTACATCTTCACTCACGATTCCATCGGTGTCGGCGAGGATGGCCCAACCCATCAACCGGTGGAACAGCTGGCCTCGCTGCGCGCCATTCCAGGACTGATCACCTTGCGACCGGGTGATGCCAATGAAACGCTCGAAGCCTGGAAGTTCATCCTGCAATTGCGCCACGAACCGGCGGCGCTGATTGTTGCCCGCCAGGCCTTGCCGACGCTCGATCGCTCGAAGTACGCTCCGGCTTCAGGATTGGCAAAAGGCGCGTATGTTCTCGCAGATGCCTCCAGCGGCAAACCTGAGGTAATCCTGATGGCGAGCGGCAGCGAGGTTTATCTGGCGGTGGCTGCGTACGAAAAGCTCAAGGCAGAAGGCGTCAAGGCACGAGTGGTCAGTATGCCCTCGTGGGAAATCTTCGAGCATCAGGATGAGTCGTATCGTGAAAGCGTGCTTCCTTCCGAAGTTGAGGCCCGAGTCTCCGTGGAGCAGGCTTCCATCTTTGGCTGGGGTCAGTATGTTGGACGCAAAGGACGGCGCATCGGGATGAAAACCTTCGGCGCCTCTGCGCCGCTCAAAGAATTGCAGAAGAAATACGGCTTCACGCCCGAAGCCATCGTCTCCGCCGCCAAGGAGATACTCAACGGAGCAAGATAGCTCCAGCAGAATCCGTCGAATGGAGGAAATATGGAAGCAGCCATCGCGTTTCGAACCGAAGCGAACGACAATCCACTGAAGAGTCTGCTGCGGTATGGTCAGTCGGTATGGCTGGACTACATTCGGCGAAGCCTCATCACCAGCGGCGAATTGCAACGCTTCCTGGATGAGGATGGATTGCGAGGCGTAACCTCGAATCCCTCCATCTTCGAGAAAGCCATCACCGGCAGTTCGGACTACGCAGATTTCTTGAAAGAACTGGAGAAAAACCCGGATCTTGATGCCAAGGCACGCTATGAGCAATTAGCCATCCGCGACATTCAGGACACAGCCGACGCACTTCGATCCGTCTACCAGCAGAGCAACAAGCGCGATGGTTACGTGAGCCTGGAAGTCTCTCCCACACTGGCCCGCGATACGCGTGGAACCCTCGACGAGGCCAGGCGGCTATGGAAGGCGGTTAGCCGCGAAAACGTGATGATCAAGGTGCCTGCCACGCAGGAAGGGATTCCTGCGATCGAAGTGCTGATTAGTGAAGGCATCAACGTCAACGTCACGTTGCTGTTTTCGCAGGCCGCCTACGAACGTGTGGCGGAGGCTTATATCTCCGGACTGGAGAAACTGGCGGCCCAGAACAAAGACATCAGCGGCGTCGCCAGTGTGGCCAGTTTTTTCATCAGCCGCATCGATACCATGATCGACGCGCTGTTAACCGCCAAGCTGAAGACGGCGGGCAAGGCGAGTGAACGTGCGCTGGCCAGAAGCACCATGGGCAAAGTAGCAATTGCCAATGCGAAGCTCACCTATCAGCGCTATAAAGAAATTACTTCCGGTTGGCGTTGGAAGAAACTGGCCGCCAAGGGTGCCCAGACACAACGCTTGTTGTGGGCGAGTACAGGCACCAAGAACCCCAGCTATCGCGACGTGCTTTACGTTGAGGAACTGATCGGGGCGGACACGGTCAACACCATTCCACCGCCCACCTTCTCTGCCTTTCGCGAACATGGCAAGTTGCGTCCCAGCTTGGAAGAGGACGTCGAAGCCGCCAACGACACCATGCAGACGCTGGGAGAGCTTGGCATCTCCATGGAGGCAGTGACCGCGAAACTCCTGGATGAGGGCCTGGTGCTGTTTGCGGACGCTTTCGATAAGTTGCTGAAGGCCGTGGATCGCACCAACCGCCCGTCACTTGTTGCCAAGGTGAATCGGCTGACCCATGTTCTGCCTCCGAGCTTGGCCGCGGCAGCGACTGCTTCGATCGACGAATGGCGTACTGGCGGCAAGATGCGACGCTTGTGGCAGCGCGATGCCACGCTTTGGAGCGGATCCGACGAAGCCAATTGGCTGGGCTGGCTGGGCATCACTGACGATCAGCTCGCGCACTCCCAACACCTGTTGGACATCGCGAACGAGGCCAGGAACAGTGGCTTTAGCCATGCGCTTCTCTTGGGAATGGGCGGTTCCAGCTTGTGTCCAGAGGTGCTGCAGATGACGTTCGGTAGAAACGCGGCCCATCCGGAGTTTCACGTTCTGGATTCCACCGACCCTGCCCAAGTGAAGGCTTATGAGAAGAAGGTGGATCTAGCCAAGACATTGTTCATCGTATCCAGCAAATCCGGAAGTACCCTGGAGCCGAATATTTTCAAAGAGTATTTTTTGGAATGCGTTCGCAAGGTCGTGGGCAATGAGCAGGCTGGTTCCCGTTTCATTGCGATCACCGACCCTGGTTCCAAGATGCAACACGTGGCGGAGGGTGACAATTTTCGGCATGTCTTTTTCGGTTTGCCGAGCATAGGCGGCCGCTATTCGGCGCTTTCTGATTTTGGGCTGGTGCCGGCAGCCGTCATGGGCGTGGACACTCAGCGATTCCTCGATCGCACTGAAGAGATGGTGCATGCCTGTGCGTCGTGCGTTCCTCTGGAGGAGAATCCCGGGCTGGTGTTGGGCACCATTCTGGGGGTGGCCGCCAAGCAGGGGAGAGACAAAGTAACCATCATCACTTCGGCGGAGATTCACGATCTCGGAGCTTGGCTAGAACAGCTGCTGGCCGAGTCCACAGGGAAAGATGGGCACGGGTTAATTCCGGTCGACCGGGAAGAACTCGGACCACCCGAGGTTTACGGCAACGACCGGGTATTTGTGTATTTGAAACTTGTGTCGGCCTCGGACGCTACGCAGGAGGCCAAGCTCAAAGCACTTGAGGCTGCGGGCCAGCCAGTGGTTCGCATCGCGATCGCAGATATCTACGATCTCGGGCAGGAATTCTTCCGCTGGGAAATTGCCACCGCGGTGGCCGGTTCCATTCTGGGCATCAATGCCTTCAATCAGCCGGACGTGGAAGCCAGCAAGATTGCCACACGAAACCTAACTGACGCGTACGAGAAAACTGGCAAGTTGCCGGCGGAGCAGCCCATTCTGGAGGATGATGGGATCAAACTATTCACCGACGAAACCAATGGCGCAGCACTGGCCAAGGCGGCAGGAGGTAATCAGTCACTCGTGGCTTATCTTAAAGCTCATCTCAACCGCTTGGGTGCGGGCGACTATTTTGCCTTGCTGGCCTATGTGCAGATGAACGACAAACACGAAGAGCAGTTGCAGTGCATCCGGCACAACGTTCGGGACAAAAAGGGTGTCGCAACCTGCCTTGGTTTCGGTCCAAGGTTCTTGCACTCGACCGGCCAAGCGTACAAGGGCGGTCCAAATAGCGGCGTCGTGCTGCAAATCACGTGTGACGACGCGACCGACGTGCCCGTGCCCGGACGGAAGTATACGTTCGGAGTGGTAAAGGCGGCGCAGGCGCGCGGGGACTTTCAGGTGCTGGTGGAGCGCAAACGGCGTGCGCTGCGGGTCCATCTGGGGCCGGATGTATCCACTGGACTGGAGAAATTGGCGGCAGCAATTGCGCAGGCATTCGCCTGAACAGGAGCGAGGGATATGCAAATAGGAATGGTTGGTTTGGGCAAAATGGGCGCCAACATGACGCGACGCCTGATGCGGGGAAAGCATCAACTGGTGGTTTCTGACCTTAGCCCCGACAATGTGCGGCAATTGGCAAGTGAAGGAGCGCTTGCTTCATCGTCGCTGGACGACTTTATTTCCAAGTTAAGACCACCAAGAGTGGTCTGGTTGATGGTGCCGGCTGGCGACCCGACCGAGAAAACGGTGGTTGCATTGTCGGAAAAAATGAGTACCGGTGACACCATCATCGATGGCGGCAATTCCTATTTTAAAGATGACGTGCGTCGATCCAAAATGCTGCAGAAGAAAGGCATTCACTATGTGGATGTCGGCACCAGCGGGGGTATCTGGGGTATCGACCGTGGCTACTGCATGATGATCGGAGGTCCCGAATCCACAGTACGAACTCTTGACCCGATTTTCAAGACGCTGGCTCCAGGCCGCGGAGAGGTTTCACGAACCCCGGGCAGAGAAAAAATGTCAGGTACTGCCGAGGACGGTTATCTGCATTGCGGGCCCTCCGGCGCCGGGCACTTCGTGAAGATGGTCCATAACGGAATTGAATACGGGCTGATGCAAGCCTATGCGGAAGGCTTTGACATCTTCCATAACGCCAACAGCCCGGTCCTTCCCGATGAATACCGTTACAACCTCAACAACCCAGACATTGCAGAATTGTGGCGGCGCGGTAGTGTGGTCGGTTCGTGGCTGCTGGACCTTACTGCAATGGCCTTGGCAGAGAACCCTGGCCTGACGAACTACACCGGCGTAGTGCAGGACTCGGGCGAGGGCCGGTGGACAATCATGGCCGCGATCGACGAGGCGGTGCCGACCGAAGTGCTGTCGGCCGCGCTCTACACCCGGTTTCGCTCGCGCCAGCAGCATACCTTTGCGGAAAAGGTATTGTCAGCGATGCGGCAGAAGTTCGGGGGCCATGTGGAACCAACATCCGCGGCCGCAGACTAGTCTGGGCTTTTCCGCATTGACGTCGGTCGAAGGAGGACGGCGGAGATGAGTGTTTCGAGTCTGGCGGAAGTCACCACACGCAGTGTGGGGAAGCCAGGAGATCCCTGCGCGATGGTGATCTTTGGCGCCGGTGGCGACCTCACGCGGCGCAAGCTGATCCCTGCGCTTTACAACCTCGCAGCGGCAAACCTGCTGTCGCGAGAGTTTGCCGTGATCGGGCTGGCACGCGAGGCCATGACTACCGACCAGTTCCGCGACAAGTTCCAGCAAGACATCAAGGAGTTCGCAACCGGCGCCGTGAATGCCGATCTGACTGAATGGTTCACCCGGCGGCTTTACTATCTGTCCGGCGAGTTCGGCAATCCTCAAGCGTATGGACAACTTTCTGAACTGCTGCAACAGGTGAATAAAGACCACGGTTGCCAAGGCAATTATTTCTACTATCTGGCTACAGCACCCACGTTTTTCGCTCCTATCGTACAGCAACTGGGCGCCGCCAACCTGGTACCCAATGGCGGTGAACAGTGGCGCCGGATCATCGTCGAAAAGCCTTTCGGACGGGACTTGGATTCAGCGCGCAAGCTCAACCGCGAGCTCTTGCAGGTTGTGCAGGAAAAGCAGATTTATCGTATCGATCACTACCTGGGGAAGGAGACCGTACAGAACATTCTGGCCTTTCGTTTTGCCAATGGCATTTTTGAGCCAATCTGGAACCGCCGCTACATTGATCATGTGCAAATTACGGTGGCGGAGACGGTGGGAGTCGAACAGCGTGGCGGATACTACGACCAGTCCGGCACTTTGCGTGACATGGTACCGAATCACATTCTGCAATTGATTTCTCTCACCGCCATGGAACCTCCCATCTCGTTCCAGGCAGACGCGGTGCGCGACGAACAGTCGAAGATTCTGCACGCCATTCAGCCGCTGAGTTCGGAAGATGTGCTGACTCACGCGGTTCGAGGGCAATATGGTGACGGCCACGATCCGCAGAAACGCATGCCTGCATACCATTCGGAACCCAGTGTCGCTGCCGACTCCGCTACGGAAACCTTCGTCGCCATGAAACTTCACATCGACAATTGGCGCTGGGCGGGTGTTCCCTTCTACCTGCGAACCGGAAAAAGATTGCCACAGCGGCATACCGAGATTGCCATCCAGTTCCGGCGCGCCCCCTTCGTCTTGTTCCGTGACACCCCGGTGGAGAGCCTTGCGCCGAACATCCTGGTGCTCCACATCCAACCCGAGGAAGGCATTTCTCTTAGCTTCGGCGCCAAGATGCCAGGTCCGATTATGCGTCTAGGGAATGTGGATATGAACTTCGCTTATTCGGACTATTTCGGCAGCTCTGCCAGCACTGGCTATGAGAGATTGCTGCACGACTGCATGATCGGAGACGCTACTCTGTTCCAGCGAGCCGATATGGTGGAAGCAGGCTGGAACGTCGTGGCTTCGATCCTTGATGTATGGTCGGCACTGCGTCCACGGACGTTTCCGAATTATCCTGCAGGCACTTGGGGACCGAAAGAGGCCGATGATTTGCTCGAACGTGACGGTAGAAAGTGGAGGCTGAACAACAACCACACCGCGAAGCCGGTGTCGGTGGCAGCGTCCTGAGTTCCCATGGATAGGGCTCGAACTATGCAGACCAGGATCGAGAAGCATTACCTTTCAGGGCTCTTCCTCGTGGTCTCTGCTACCCTTCTGCTGTGCCTGTCCTGCGGAGGCACAGGCGGCAGTGGATCTTCAGCTTCGAACTCGTCTGATCCCCCAGCGGCCGTGACCCCGCTCAGCGTCTCCGATGTAACCACCGTTGTGCACAATGCGGTGACCTCTGTCGATGCTCGCATGGTGGTCGCGGTCGCGGACCGTGCCGGAAACGTCCTCGCAGTGTTTGAAACGCCCGGAGCCCCGACCACGTCGATTGGAAATTTTGGGCAGGCGGTACCGGCAGACGAACTGGCAGTCAGCTTGGCACGCACCGCTGCCTTCTTCAGCAACGATCAGGCGCCGCTCTCTTCCCGCACAGTGCGGTTCATCAGCGGCATTCATTTCCCACCCGGGGTTGCCGGTACGGCGAATGCCGATCTGTACGGAATCGAAAACACAAACCGAGGTTGTACCCTTAGCACAAATTTTCTGCCGGGACAGGCGCTAAATCCGTCGCGGTCGATCGACGGCAGCAAAACCGGTTTAGGCATCATTACGGGCAAAGCGGACGTGAACGACAGTGATCCGCTCGCGGTCAATCCCGGCGGAGTTCCCTTGTTCAACAGTACCGGATTGGTGGGCGGCGTGGGCGTGGTGAGCACCTCGCCTGAGGTTGCCGAATTCGCCGCCTTTGCCGCGGCCTTCCCCACAAGAGTCCTGCCCACGCTGCCGCCTCCGGGAGTCGTAATCATCGGCGGCATCGCATTGCCGTTTGTAAATCAGCAGACACAGCCGGCCGGAACCACCACCGGCACTTTCGCGGGAAGCTATAGCGTCGGACCGACGGCAGGCAAATTACCACCCGAGGAATACTTGGTAGGCCCCAATGCCGGCACAGCGCTATCGCAGAGTGATGTCAACGAAATCATCTTGAACGCCGTAGCAACGGCGAACACAACGCGGGCAGTCATCCGCCTTCCCCCTGGCTCCAAGGCTAAGATGACGATTGCGGTCTCCGACCTGGACGGGACGCTTCTCGGCCTTTACCGCATGCACGACGGAACCATATTCAGCACCGATGTGGCGGCGAGCAAGGCCCGCAACGTGATCTGGTTTAGCACGACTGGGGTGAGGGATTTGCCTGGAGTGCCCGCAGGTACGGCCATCACGAATCGTCCGATAAGTTTTGGAGCGCAGCCGCTTTTCCCGCCTGGGATCGACGGATCGGGTGACGGGCCGTTTTTCCAAGTGTATCGGTACGACACGGCGAACCCTTGCACCCAGGGATCGGAGCCCGGAACCCCTAACACGAACAACATGAGCGGGATCGTGTTTTTCCCGGGAAGTTTGCCGCTGTACCGGAATGGCGTGCTGGTGGGCGGTTTGGGAGTCAGCGGAGATGGCGTCGATCAGGATGACTTCGTTACCGCCGGAGCCGTGAACGCTGCCTGCGGAGCCGGCGGCCCCTGCGGGGTTCCGGATTTTCAAGCGCCAGCCAACATCCGGTCGGATCAAGTCGTGATTCGAAACGTGCGGTTGCCCTACCTCAAGTTCCCACGGAACCCTACCAACTGAGAGCGCCATCACGAAACTACAGTACGCTCGCCGGGATCACGGACCCGTTGTACGCGATAGGCAACGAAATCGCCCTCGTGCTTTGTGGGAATCGAAATCTGTTGCACCTCGATCGCATTCCACAGATGTTGGTAGATTTCCGGACTGATCAGCACTTCGCTGCCTTTGGCGCCGTCACAATAGCGGGCAGTGCGATTCACGGTGTCTCCGATAATGGTGAATTCCATGCGCTCGGGAGATCCGATGAAACCGTGCAGCACTTTCCCGGTATGAATCCCTATGCCAATTTCGCAGCTAACCTCGGACTTCGCTTTGCGGCGTTTGCTTACTTCTCGTGCGGCCTCCTGCATTTCCATTCCCGCCAGGAGCGCCTTCCGGCAGTGTTGCGGGTCTGCTTCTGGACTCCCAAAAACCGCCAGGATGGCATCGCCGACGAACTTGTCAATGGTACCGTCATTGCGAAAAATGCAGTCCGTCAGCGCGGCAAAATACTCGTTCAGCAAGGAAACGACATCGTCGGTGGGCATGCCGGCAGTTAATTGGGTAAATCCTCGGATATCCGCGCACAGCACCGACACCACCGACTGCTCGCCACCTAGACGCAAGCGGCCCATCTGTGCACGCTGCAGCAAACGGGTCCGCACCTTCGGGGAAAAATTTGTCAACAGCCTTTCGAGAACCTCGGTGTTCTGCTTCAGCGTAAGGTGGAGTTCGTGATTAGCGATGGCCAAGGCCAACTGATGGGCGAGCGAGGTCACTAGTAACAGATCGTCCCGCCCAAGACTCTGTTGGGGACAAGAGCAATCAATGCAAATCACTCCGATGGCCTGACCATTGACCACCAGGGGCACATACATCCCTGATTCGATGTTTGACTCTTTTTGGCTCCGCGTGAGTTCCCTTCCGCGGCTCCAAATGAAGCCCTTCTGTTCCGCAATCGCACGCCTTGCGGATGTCATACTGATCATGGGAACCGTGCCCATGGGGCCGTGCGCCTTCAGAAGGAGTTCGTTGCCGGAGGCATCGTTCACAAGGATTGCGCAGCGCTCTCCCGTGCTAACCAGCCGCAGCAACTGCTCCACAGCCTTCTGGAGCATGGGATCCAGCAGTCCTTGAGTGCCGAATTCCCAGGTGAGCTCGCTCAACAGAGTCAACCGTTTGATGGGATCAAGGGCCTGGTAGGCCTGCATCGCAATCCTTGTATCTACAGCTTCGGTCACCTGCACTGCCTCGCGGACTTCCTGGGATACCACCGTGTCCAGGTCAGTCAATCGAGAGTCAAGACTTGTCGGGACCTGTTGGGTACTTGATTCGACTGGAAGCAGGTTTCGCAGCAGGCCCGCCAGCCCGCCCTGCATCGGTGCGGTGGCCTGCTCGATTTGGGGGTCGTGAGCTTCAAGCAACGCACGCAATAGGGACAGGACATCCAGTACTGAAGAGACCTGCGTGGCGGCTTGTTCAAATATGCGGCGAGCGGCCTCGGAGCGGCTGAGAGCTTGGCCAGGTGGCGAAGCCGTCGAACTCTGTGCTGCTCGGGCCCCGGAAGCACGCCGGAGTGCCCGGCGAATCGAAGGAATATCCACGCCCTGCTGGAGCGCCAGATCGTTCAAGCGTTCTGCTTCAGGCTTGGCGGCCACCGCCAGATCTTCGGGCTTGCGCTGCTTCCCCGCAGAGGCGGCCGCCTTCCCCAATGAGAAGATTCCGAAGAGGAGATGTCTGGGTTCGATGAAGGCATCCCTGTCGTGGAAGGCCAAATCGCCGGCGAGTCGCCAAGCTAACTTCACACCCGGAGATAGGACCATCTCAGCCATGCCTGAACACCCTCAGGTTCGGAGAATGCAGTATATCGAACGCGGCCCATTGAAATGCGACTGTTGCGAGGACTATGGGATAATGCATGTCCACTGCTCGACCCGCTATGAGCGACCAGCACTCGAAATTGCATCCTGATGCGGGCCCGACCCCTTCCGGTCCGAACCTGGATGAGTCTCTGCCGCCCAGGTCGCCAAACGCGGAGATCACCAGTTCCAGCCTGGGCCCAGCTGCAAAACCGCTCTCAGGTCATTCTTGGGCGCCGGGAGATCTGTTAGCGAATCGGTTCCGCATCCTTCGTTTCATTTCCAAGGGCGGGATGGGAGAGGTCTATGAAGCCGAAGATCTGGAACTCCAGGAACGGGTCGCAATCAAGACGATTCTTCCATCCATAGCGGCCAGCCCGGCTGCTCTGGAACAGTTCAAGCGGGAAATCCAGCTCGCCCGCAAGGTGACCCATCCCAATGTTTGCCGGATTTTTGATCTGGTCTATGACCGCCATTCATCCGGCCCCATCGCCTTCCTCACGATGGAACTCTTGAACGGGATCACGCTGGCTGCATATCTGGAAAAGATGGGAAGCCTTCCCCTGGACGAAACTATCTCTCTTGCTCGCCAAATAGCGGATGGACTCGAATGCAGCACACCGGGCAGGAATCATTCACCAGGACTTCAAGCCCGGTAACGTCATCATCGTTGATACAGAGGATGGCGGCCGCTCGCGCGTTGTTACCGACTTTGGCCTTGCCTTCAGTGCGCGCTGCGGAGGACCGCGCCAATCACGGCGGCACTCCCGCCTACATGGCGCCGGAACAAATTGAAGGCCAGCCATCTCGGTGGCCACGGATATTTATGCCCTTGGCGTTGTGCCTTGTACGAACTGGTCACTGGCCACTGGCCCTATCACGCCAAAACCGTCGAAGAACTGCAAGCGCAAGAAACTGAGTCAGGCACCTATTCTGCCCTCGAAGTACGTTCCCGATTTGCCGATCCGAGTCGAGCGCACCATTCTTCGGTGCCTGGCGAGGGATCCAGAGGAGCGGTTCGGCAAGCACGCGGGAGATGTGGTGGCGGCGCTTCGCCGCCGCGTCGACGTTGGCCACTTTTGGTGGCAGCTGCGCTAATCTTGACGGTACTTGGCAGCGGTCGGCGGATATGAGTGGCGAAAAGTCACGTGCTGTTCGGTGAGCCTACGGTCGCCGTGATTGGTTTCAGAAACGATTCGGGAGATCCAAAGTACGACTGGCTGGCTACCGAACTAAGTGAAAGTCTCAACTACTGACCTCGGGAGGATCTAAAGGCATTCATGCGGTTCCCAGCGATGAGATCTGCGAGCGTCAAGACCGAGCTCTCGGTAGGACCAAACCCAAAGTCTGGAACGCGAGGACCTGTCCAGGCGTGCGCCAGGCCCTGGGCGCCAATTATCTCTTGCTGGGCGGTACGCTGTCGCCTCGGCTCAGGGTTCGAAATAACCTCGAGATGAATGTTCTCCTGCAGGACTCGCGGGGCAAGACGGTCGGCGACATTCATGAAAGTGGTCCTCCCACGGATTACCGCAAGCTCATCGCGGATGCAGCCTCTCAGATTCGGGACAAGCTGGGAAGTGCACGGTTGTCCGACACTCAACTCAAGGAACTACAGAATCTTTATCCCGCTGACCCGGAGGCTTCACAGCTTTATTTCCAGGGGCTCGATAAGCTTCGCTCCTTCGACGCGCCTGCGGCTCTCTCGCTTCTGAAAAAAGCGGCGGATCATGATCCCGATAATGTCTCCATCCACTGGGGACTCTCCGATGCATGGGCACAGTTGAAACATGATCGCCGACGCAGCCCAAGAAGCCCAAAAGGCAGCCACACTGGCCGAGAAGGCTTCACTTCCGCAGGAGTACATTGTGCTTGCACAGGCACGGGCGGCGGAAATGAATAAGCAGTGGGACGTCGCTATCGAGGACTACAAATCCCTTTTCGCGTTGTTTCCGCACCATCTGAGTTACGGTCTGCGTCTGGCCTCGGTGCAGATTGAAGGCTCAAAGGCCATGGAGGCTCTAGCTACCCTTGCAGTACTGGCAAAGCTTGCCTCCGCCCATGGGAACCGATCCCCGCATTGAAATGACCAGGGCGAAGGCCTAGGGGACGATGAACGACTTCAAGTCCGAACTGGGGTCCGCGCAAGCGGGCCTGCAGGAGGCGCGAAAGCGAAATGCCCGAATGATGCAGGCTCAGGCTCAATTGGAGCTGTGCTGGGCCCATCGCAATCTGGGACACGTGGACGAGGCCTACGCTGCCTGCAATGAGGCGCAGAATCTGTTCTCGGTCTTTGGCGACAACGTGAGCGCAGCGGTGGCCCTAAATGACGTTGCCACCTGGCTCGCGGATCGGGGTCACTATGTCGAGGCAAAGCAACTCTACGATCGTGTGATTCAGGCCAATCAACGCGCCAGCGCGTGGAAGGATTATGCAGGATCTTGCATCAACGCGGCCGTCACTCTAATCGACATGGGCAAGTGGGATGAAGCAGAAGACTACATCGAGCGCGCTCTTCACGCGGCAATTTCGGTTGCGGACAAGTATGACGAAAGTGTGGCGCTTTTGAATCGCGGAGAGATCCTGGCCAAGCAGGGACACCTCTCTGAAGCCGAACAGGAAACCCGGAAAGCGTTCAACCTCGCACATGAAATCAACAACCATTCGACAGAGGGGCGGGCGTTAAGCAATATCGCCGAATATCAGTCCGAGACAGATTCCCAGCGTGCACTGGCTACCTATCGGAAGGCTCTAGACCTGCGCGAACGAAGCGACGATCAAGCAGGCGTCGCGATCTGTCTCAACAATATGGGAGACCTGCTGTTTCGCCGTGGCGATCTGAACGCAGCCGAAGAGAACTACAACAAAGCTCTCCAGATCGACACCCAATTGAAAAACAAGGATGCCCTGGCGCATGACTGGGTCTCCATCGCGGAGATTGACCTGGAACGGAACCGCCTGCGGCAAGCGGAGGATAGGGCGTCGCAAGCTGTGAAGGAGTTCCACAACAACCAGGATGCAGATTCTGAATCGGAGGCCGCTTCCTTGCTGGTCAGGGTGCTTCTCGCCGAAAAGAGGACCGCGGATGCTGAACCGTACGTGAAGCGGATTCAGGAGATCGCGAGCCAGGATCGGGAAATTGAATTCGACAACCGCCTGAGCATAGCCGATTACCTCAATGCAACCGGGAAGCGTGCCGAGGCCATCGAGCAACTTGACTCCCTGCCAGCAGACGCCAAGAATGCGGGCATGAATTTTGATTCCCTGAGAGCGCGACTGGCGTTGGTCCGGTTCCGGGTGGGCCTTCGTCCTACCATTGAACTGCGTCGGGAACTGTCTTCGATTCAGGCTGAGGCCGGTCGTGCCGGATTCAACCTGCTCATTGAATGGGCTAGAGGCATTCGAATCTAGTCCGTAGTGCCAAAGAAGGCCTGATTTGCCTCGGGGCAGTCGTAGCCGAACGAGTGTTGCAAATCTCATCATCGCTTCCGACTTGTGCTCGTGTGATCTTCCAGCTACCCGAAATCCGCTTGACGATCGGGCGAAAATCGCTAAACTAATGGCCAACTTCCCCCGCAGCAATCCGGCACTCTGATTCTTTCGTACCTACACAAGACTAGAAGGGAAAATACACATGGCGCTCACTCCCAGGGCCGTGGTCGGTGGTTTGGTGCTCTTCGCTCTGTTCGTCACTCTCCCTCTGTTCGCCACCCGCAGAAAGGATCCCCAAAGCTCACAAAATGGCTTGGGGCCCGCCTCAAGGTGCCCAGACTCAAAGGCAACGCCCTTCTTTGTGCAACTGGACGGTACAAAAAAACCGCCGAATGGCTGCCAAGGCGAAGACGATCCAAATAAGCCGAATCCGCCGGCAACCTATCCGAACCGGGTCGTAGTACTGCAGGACGCCGCGAAGTCATTCACAGTTACTATCACGCCTGCTTTGTGGGACAGTGGCCAAGCCCAGTCCAAACACACCATACTGCAAGTCGTCTTTTCGGGCCAGTCAGGGATGACGCTGCAATACCTGCTGATCGGTACGGTGCTGAATGCGCCCGGCTATCTTGTTCTTGACACCACGGAGCCCAATCCGATACCTTCTGCCTTCGTCACTACCAGCCCATTGCTCCTGAACCCCGACGGCTGCGAACAAGACAATTCTTGCATTGCAGAGGCATTGGAGCCCACCCCGATAGCATTGGCCGATGGGTCGAACACGCGATGGGATTTCTCTCAATTTGCATCCGGCGCCGCCAGCCCACTGAATCTGGTTGTCAACGGTTTCCCGTCCGAGTTTCAGAACATTGACATTTTCCCGAACTCAAACCCTCTGACGCCCGAGTCGTTTGCGGCGTCCAATTTTCTAGTTATCGTGCGTGATTCGCTCGGCAATATCTTGCCCGCCGGAGGTCTGCCGATTCCTGCCCCCGCGAAAGTCGCGAAGAACGATTTATCTTCAGCTCCTACCGCAATTCCGAGTCTGCCATTTTCCGACACCATTGACGCCTCTGCGACAAACCCACAGGAGATCCTGTTGGGAAATGGTGCAGGAGGCGAGACAACCCCCCAGAGTGATCCAGGTCCGTTTTGTTCGTCCGACCCGAGCCGGGTTTTTCGCAGCGTGTGGTACACCTTCACCTCCAGTGGGAACAATACTGTGCAGATCAGCACCAATGGCAGCCGCTACGACACCTTGGTGTACGTGTTCACAGACGCACAGCCGCCACTGATGTTGTGCAACGACGATGGGAATTCGCAAGTTCAGTCTTCGGATCTTTCGTTCGCGGCAGTTGCTGGAACGACATATAACATCATGGTAAGCGAATTTCCCCCGGATGTTGGCCATATACTGGATCAAGACAACAACCCAATCCCTGCAGCCAGGCCTCTTAGTAACGATGCCACCTTAACACTCAACCTTAGTTTGGCCGAACCCGTGCCTTTCATCGACAGCGTTCAGCCATCTTCGGCTTTGCCCAGACAGACCGTTCCAGTGCTCACACTGTACGGAGCGGGCTTTGTTAGTGGCGCCACAGTGGTTAAGTTCAATGGCGTAAACCTGACACCAGCGTCTATTTCTCCCAATAAAATCGTTCTCAACAATGTGGTTGTTCCTGGCAACCCAGTTACGGTTCCTATCCTGGTCGTGAATCCGAACGAGAGTCCGAACGTCGGCACATCGAACATTATTCCCTTCCCCGTGACGCCTCCCGCTGCGCTTGCGAACTTCAAGAACACAGCCACCACGCTCGATGGAGCAGTATTCGCGCCGGTAGTCGCAGACTTGGATAACGATGGCAAGCTCGACGTTGTGTTTGCCAGCTCCCCAAATAGCGGCGTGGTCGTTCTCCTCGGTAACGGAGATGGAACGTTTCAACCGGCCAGTGTTTACCCCGCACTCGAAGACAATAACTCCGTGGCCGTCGGTGATTTCAATGGCGACGGCATACTTGACTTGATAGTTACCAACTCGTCCAGGGGCAATATTTCGCTGTTGTTGGGCAATGGCGATGGCACGTTTCAAATCGAAACTGACTATCAAATTGGGGGATCGCCATTCTTCGCGATGACAGGCGACTTCAATGGAGACGGCAAACTGGACCTGGCGCTTTTGGAAGGTTCGACTGAGACAGTATGGATCCTTCTAGGCAACGGAGATGGCACATTTCAGCCCCGAGTCCCGTACCCGGCAGGCACAAATCTCATGTATGCAATCCCGGGCGATTTCAATGGTGATGGCAACCTGGATATCGCGGTGCTAAACAATGGTCAGGGCGTCAATTCGGTTTCCATCTTGCTGGGCAATGGCAACGGTACATTCCAGGCACCGATGCCACCTGCCCCAACCGACGTATTTCCGATATATGCGGTAGTGGGTGACTTTGACGGTGATGGAAAGCTCGACTTGGCCGTCGCGACTCAAACCAATGGCACGGTGTCCGTGCTACTAGGCAACAAAGATGGTACTTTCCAGCCTCGTACAGATTATCCGGCGGGAGGCTTCCCTGGTTCGGTAGTTGCCGGAGACATGGACGGCGACGGTAAGCTTGACCTCCTCGTGGGCACGGCGGCTGGTTTGTCGCTACTTGTCGGGAACGGCGACGGTACATTCCAAAACGCTAAACCCTTCAGCGAGCCCAACCAACCAAGTCCGGCAGTACTGGGCGATTTCAACAGTGATGGCCGGCTGGACGTGATTGCGGCTGACGATTTCGGGTATGACGTGTCACTGCAGCAAGTCCCTCGAGCTTCGCTTTCCCCGTCGAGTCTCACTTTCGCGACGCAAGCTGTGGCCACGACCAGTCCTGCCCAAGCGGTAACTCTCACCAATACCGGCAGCGCCGCTTTGAATGTTTCCAGCATTCTAGCCAGCGGCGACTTCAAAGAAACCAACACCTGCACCGCTCCCCTGAAACCGGGGTCCAAGTGCATGATCAATGTAACCCTGACTCCCACGAACATCGGCTCACTCTATGGGGCAATCACCTTGCTCGACAATGCTTCGATATCACCACAGATCATCAGCCTGAGCGGTACCGGATCGCAGGCGCTCACCTTGGCGCCCCGCGCCATGACCTTTGGCAATGTTGTTGTGGGAAAAACCTCGAATCCAAAGACCGAGACAATTACTAACGTTGAGGCGACCGCTCTGAATATCAGCTTTGCGGCCAGCGGCAACTACTCCGCAGTGGCGGGTGGGAACTCGCCTTGCGGCAGCAGCTTGGCTGGCGGGGCGAGTTGCACCCTTTTCGTGACCTTCACTCCGACCGCGAATGGCGCAATCGACGGAGCAGTTACCATCACTGATCACACCGTGATTCGCCAGCAACTGGTTGAGCTCTCGGGAACCGGGACGGGCGGAGGCACTGCGCCTTTGACATTCAATCCCACGACGTTGAGCTTTACGAACCAGGTGTTCAATACCACCAGTAAGGCCCAAGGCGTAACCGTAACTAACACCGGCGCCGTCTCGGTGACGATCTCCAGTGTGACGGCGGGCGGCAACTTCAGTGTGACGGGCAGCGGGACAAAACCTTGTAATCCAGGCAGGGTTCTCGCCGTGAACGGAAGTTGCACCATGAACGTGACCTTCACTCCCACTACATCGGGCACGGTCACCGGCGGGGTCGTAGTTTCCGACAATGCCACCGTGGGACAACAGGTTTTGAATGTGAGTGGCGCCGGAGTTCTGCCGGTATCTTTCTCCCATACGCTCTTCACTTTTGGGGCCCAGGATGTGGGAACGACGAGTACGCCGCAAACTGTTACTGTCATCAACAATCTCAGCACCACCCTGAACGGTCTCGGTATAAGCGTCAGCGGTGATTTCGCGGTGGGAAACAACATGTGCCCCACCAGTCTAGCCGCGCTCAGCACCTGCACCTTTGACGTGACTTTCACGCCCGGCCAGGTTGGCAGCATAAAAGGATCCGTAACCGTGGCCGACAGTGCAATTACCAACCCGCAGGTAATAAAGCTGGTTGGGACAGGGCGGTAGACTTGCTGGCGGAAGAAACCGCCCCCTTACCCTAACCCGAGCACTACACTAAGCACTATCACGATGGTGACTCAAGAGGGTGGGCCTGTGGAGACGCTAAACGAAGTATATTCACGGCTCTCAGCACGGCGCCGTTACGAAGTCTGGTTTGTGCGTTTGGGGTTAGCGGACGGTAGCGGCGCGTGGTGGTTTCGATATTTGCTGACGAATCCCGGCCAAAGCGGTTGCCCGCGAGATCCACAAGGAATGCCCGTGCAGGTGTGGGCATCGTGGTTTCCGCGGAACGGACGACCCCTAAGCTTCATTCAACGGTTCCCCTTGGAAGGTCTGGACCTCAGCGCTAGAAAGCAGCGCCCCTTCCACTTCCGAATCGGTAACAATGGAATCGACGAGAGTTCCTGCAGAGGAGACCTGATGGTTGAGGGACACGCGGTCTCATGGGAACTGCGCTGTCGCTCTTCTTTTCGCGTGACCCTGAGCAACAAAGGATGGATCGGATTCTCACGAACCCCGCATTCCGATGCGGTGTTTTCCGGCCGGATCACGCTGGATGGCCGGAGTTTTGAGGGCAACCCTCTGGGGTTCGGTGTTCAAGGACACAACTGCGGATACCGGCATCGCAACTCGTGGACTTGGACGCATGCCTATTTTCACCGCTCCGATGCACCCCCAACCACATTGGAAGCATTGGTCTACGAGATGCCTTTGGGCCTGGTCTTTCGCAAAGCCGTGCTCTGGCATGACGGGAGGAAGCATGAACTTCGGAATCTCCAGGACACCAAAAGAGAACCCAATGAACTGCGGTGGAATTTCCGTTGCTCCATGGCGGATGGGTGCCGTTTGGAAGCAGCGATCGATGGCACGGGGGCGAGCATTCATCATCTTCCCTACATAAAGACCGATTGCAAGGGCAGCTTTGAGGTCGCGAACAACAGCCTGGCGGCAGCGGTGCTGCGCATTGAGCGACATGGAAAACCGGTGGAGACATTGGAGACGGGCACCGGAGCGGTATTAGAGATGGTCGGATGCTAAGACTCAGTCGGAAGATTGCGCCTTCGCCAAGCGCTCCGCAACGATGGTGTAGGCCGAAGGATTGAAGGCCATTCCAATATGAGTGCCCGGGACCTCAAAGTCGACTTCGGGGTTCCGGGTCATGCAATAGTGCCAATCCACGATGCCATCGTCACGCGTGTAAATCGCGGTCTCAACCATGGAGTCTGGGACCTCGCGTCTTAGCGAGTCGATGAAATTGCAGGTACAGCGCCCAGTGTAGCAGTCAGGAAGCACTCCCCGGCCATGCTCCTGCAGAATTCGCTGGCGAATGGCCTCGGTGGCGTGAAGAATTGCCCGGCTGGTCACGGTGCCGCGAATGGGCGCCGCCAGAGTAATGACGGAAGCGACATCTCGGGGCCTCTGGCCTGCCACGGAGCGTGCGATCACCCCTCCAAGGCTGTGACCGATCAAATGGATTTTCCGGCCAGTGTCGGTGAGGGCCCTTTCGATGGTCTCGTTCAGATGGCGTTGGATCAAGAGATTCGGGCACTCCGCGTTGATACCAATGCCGGAAAAATATGGCCGGTAGCCAATACGCCCCAACCAGGCGTGGAGCTCCATGAGATAGAGATCGGTGCCCAGGAAACCGGGAATGATGACCACCGCGGAATCATCACCGCGAGGAACGCCGAAACCGTAATAGGTAGGAGTTGCGTGCAGCAACAGGATCTCTGCCGCAAACAGCGCTTCCGTCCATGGGGAAATGTCGGCTTGCAAAGGCCTGTGGGGCCGCTTCTGACCATCCGCCCTTGCTGACCGCGTATTCTTTTTTCCGTTGCGCCGCAATTTCGTCCCGAGTTTATCTAGCATCTACGCACACTGTGCTAATGCACGCGCAGCAGGCCGCAAGCTTGCCCACTGCGGATTATACCCTTCCTCTGCGCTTCCGGCGTGAGCCTTGTTTCTCTAGCGCAGGTTTCTCCAGTCTGGCTTCCAGTTCGGCTACTCGCTTGCGCAGGGTGTCGAGTTCCGGTTCAGTCTGGAGTGACGGGGGAGATGCCGCAGACGGGCCCAGGAACCTCTTCATCATGTCCACCGGCGACAGAATGGCAGACTGGACCTCACCCAGGCGGTTCTGCACCGCGTCCTGCACTTTCTGATAGGTGTCAAAAGCCGATTTCAAATACCACATCACGAATTCCTGCCGTACTTCATCCGACGCCACAATGAGTTGGCGCAGCAACTCGAGCGGCAGCCCAGTTGGCTTTTCCTTCGCATCCTCTGTAATGATCTGTGTCAGAGTGACGCGGGTCAGGTCCTGACCGGTCTTGGCATCCACCACCTTGACATCCCTGCCCTCGCGGATGAATCCCGCAATGTCGTCAAGATTCACGTACCTACTGCCCGAGGAGTCGTACAACCTGCGATTTCCATATTTCTTGATGATGACCGACGTCGACTTCACGGAGTTCCTCCAATGCTGCCGTGCACACAATTCAAAATACATCTTGACACAACTACCATAGGCTTGTATAGTTTAAATCGATGCTGCGATGCAGCAAATTGGAGGTATCAAATGACCACAACTATGAAATCTGAATCCTCCCGAACTCATCCCCGGGAGTCATCCTTTGTTTCCCTTCTGTCTGGCTGGGCGCAACAGGGCGTCCAAAGCTTCTTTGCGACGCAGCGGATCCTACTGGACCTCGCCATGCGGCAGAACGCAAGCTTAATGCACTCTGTGCGGCAACAATTGACCGATCCCAATCATTCTCCGACCGCCATTCTAAGCGATGTGACTGCCGAGGGTATGTCGAACTTCATTGAAGGGCAGAAGATCCTTCTCGAACTGGGACAAAAGCAGAACGAAATTCTGATGAATGGTGTGAAAGAGCGCGTCGGAGAGTGGCCTGCAGCACAGGCTGTTACCGATCTGCTGCGGCGCAGCGTGGAGACTTTTATCCACATGCAGCAGGAGTTCTTGAAGATTGCCGGCAAACAGACCCATACCCTGGCGGAGTCAGTCAAGGCGGGGAAGCCGTTCGAGAGTGAGCATGTGGTGGAACTGGCACGTGAGGCGATGGAAAACTTTGTCAAGGCGCAGAAGCACTTCATGGACGTCATCGCCGAAGAGACAGCCAAGGCCACGGGCAGCAAGCACAGTAACGGCGCCAAGAAAATGAAGAAGACCGAACTGTCCCAGTTGGCCCGGCAGGCTACGGAGTCATTCATCGATGCGCAACGGAAGCTGGTTGACGTAGCCGGGCGGCAGATGAATACCAACGTGAAGACCGCAGGCAAGACTCTGGAATTGTTGCGGCCATTCCCCTTTCTGCCCTTGGCAGAGTTGACACGGGAGGGAGTAAAGAGCTACGTCGATGCCCAAAAGGAGTTGATGGACGTCATGGTAAAGCCGGGTGTTGCGCCCAAACGCGCTCACAAGACTGCAGGTCGCGTGAAGCGGCACGCAGCGGCTGCCTGACATCAACACCTAGCATTGCCATCCTGAACGGATTATGGCCCGCACGAGGGCGCGGGCCATACGGAGTCGAGGGATCTGGGTACGGGCCAGCGCTTCAGACCGCCTAAAGGGCGTTGGGCTGGTGCCTGCTTCGCGCGTGTGAACCAGCACGGCAGAATGCTTGCGAGGCTGGCGCGTATTACGCGGACACCGGATCCTTCGGCTCCGTTCAGGACGACAAGCCACGTCTATTTAACCATTCAACGTGAGTATTCTCGGCGGGATTCCCGCGTGGAGATACTTGCCGTCCCGTCGGGAGGTGCAGATGAACATTCCATTAACTCCCATTCGTTTCCTGCGCTACGCACGTGAGCAATTTCCAAACAAGGTCGGAGTAGTGTGCGGCGAACAGCGGTTTACGTATGCGCAATTCGCCGAGCGGGCCGCGCGCCTGGCAGGGGCCCTAATTGCCGCGGGGGCAAGACCTGGCGATCGCGTCGCCTTTCTCTGCACCAACTGTCATCGGCTGCTGGAAGCTTATTACGGGGTCTTGGAAGCGGGCTGTGTGCTGGTGCCGTTAAATGTTCGCCTGGGCCCTCAGGAGCTTGCTTTCGTTTTGAATGATGCCGGAGCAAGATTTTTATTTGTCGAACAAGCTCTTCTGCCGCTCGCGGAGTCATTTCGCGCGTCCGTTCGATCGATTGAGACCTTCTTCCTGTTAGATGGCGAACCCTCAATAGGCTGGCTAGCGCCAAAGAACTACGACGACCTTCTGTCAGTTTCCCCCCCGTTCGAATGCGACGTCATGCAGATTGATGAGGACTCGGTTGCCGAACTTTTCTACACCAGCGGCAGCAGCGACCGCCCGAAGGGGGTGATGCTGACTCATCGAAACTTGTATCTGCACGCCCTGTCAGTGATCGCCGCCGGACAGACTTCCGCGAGCACGCTGGCAGAAATGTCATGCCAAGGGGTGGTGCTCCACACCATTCCACTTTTTCACGCAAACGGGTGGGGCATGACCCACACCATTACGGTGGTCGGCGGCACTCACGTGATGATTCACCACTTTAATCCGACGGAGGTGTTCCGCCTGATCGAGCGGGAGCGTGTAACGAGCTGCGCTATAGTGCCCACCATGGCTACCGCCCTGGTAAATTCTCCTGTGAGAACAAAACACGACTTAAGCAGCCTGCAAATCATCAGCGTTGGCGGGGCAGCTTCGTCTCCCACTCTGGTGAAAGAGGTCGAGGAGAAGCTAGGTTGCACTTGCATATCCGGGTATGGTCTGACCGAGACTTGCCCCACACTCGCGAAATCCCCAATGAAATCCGGTTCACCATCGGAAGGAGAACAACGCTACGCCCGCCAAGCCATGACCGGGTTTGCAATCCCAGGAGTAGAACTCCGAGTGGTCGGCCCCGACGGAAAGGATGTACCGCATGATGGCACCGTCATGGGCGAAATTGTCGCCCGAGGCGATGGTGTGATGCAGGGTTACTGGCGTCAGGAAGAGGCCACCGAAGCGGCCATGGAGGACGGCTGGTTTCACACCGGAGATGTGGCCACTGTGGACCGGCATAACTATCTTCAAATTGTCGACCGCAAGAAAGAAATCATTGTCAGCGGGGGCGAAAACATATCTTCTCTGGAGGTCGAGAAGATCCTGCTTGCCCACCCGGATGTGTACGAAGCGGTCGTGATTCCCGTTCCTCACGAAAAATGGGGCGAGGTGCCGAAGGCACTCGTGACCTTGAAGCCGGGATCGCAAGCCAGGGAACACGACCTCCTGGAGTTCTGCCGTGCCCGGCTGTCGCATTACAAATGCCCGCGGTCGGTTGAGTTTCTCGACGAGTTGCCCAAAAGCGGATCCGGCAAGGTCTTGAAACGAGAGCTGCGGCAAAAGTACGGGACGGCCAAGGAGAGCGTCACTCCTTAGCGGTCCACACGAAATTCAATCGAGGTGAAATATGGCCACGTTTACTGCACCCAGCGCTACCAAGATTTCCGGCGGAAGTTTTCTCATTGAGGACCGCACGCCTGACGAAGTATTCACTCCTGAAGATTTCACTGAACAGCACTTGCTGATCGCGCAAACCGCGGAAGAATTCGCGAACAAAGAAATCGTCCCCAATTCTGAAAAGATGGAGCACAAGGATTTCGCAGTCACCCGCGAACTGGTGAAAAAGGCGGGTGAACTCGGGCTGAGTGGAGTGGATGTTCCAGAACAATACGGCGGCATGCAGATGGATAAGGTCACCTCGGCCATTGTGGCCGACCGTTTGGCGAAATACAGCGGCTTCAGCACTACCTGGGGCGCGCACGCCTGCATCGGGACCCTGCCCATCGTTTATTTCGGCACCGAGGGGCAAAAGAAGAAATATCTGCCTGGGCTGGCTGGCGGCACAACTGTGGGCGCCTATGCGCTTTCGGAATCGTCTTCCGGGTCCGACGCGCTCAATTGCCGCACCCGGGCGACGCTCGCCGCCGACGGCAAGCACTACCTGTTGAACGGCGAGAAAATGTGGATCACTAATGCCGGCTTCGCTGACTTGTTCATCGTCTTCGCCAAAGTGGACGGAGAGAAGTTCACTGCCTTCATCGTTGAGCGTGGCTTTCCAGGCTTTGCGGTGGGCGCGGAAGAGCACAAGATGGGCATCCGCGGTTCGTCCACGTGTCCGCTCATTCTCAATGACTGCAAAGTTCCGGTAGAGAACGTCCTGGGTGAAATCGGCAAGGGACATCACATCGCCTTCAATGTTCTGAACGTGGGCCGGTTCAAATTGGGTGCAGGCACTATCGGCGCGGCCCGTAATTCATTGGAAAGCGCAATCGCCTACGCCAAGCAGCGCAAGGCTTTCGGCAAAGTCATTGCCGATTTCGGGCTGGTGCGCGAGAAACTGGCCAACATGGCCTCCGGCGTTTTCACCGGGGAAGCCATGGCCTATCGTACTGTGGGCATGATTGACGCGGCCATCGAGCAACTCGGCGATGCCCACAACGACGCGGCCCAGTCCCGCAAGGTGTTTGACGAGTATGCGGTCGAGTGCTCCATCCTCAAAGTGTGGGGGTCGGAGTTTCTCGACTACGTAGTGGATGAGACGGTGCAGATCTTCGGAGGATACGGGTTTGTGGAGGAATACCCCGCCGAGGCCGCCTACCGCGATTCCCGAATCAACCGGATTTTCGAAGGCACAAACGAAATCAATCGGCTTGTGATTACTGGGTTTCTCCTGAAACGGGCGATGTCGGGACAGCTTCCGTTGATGGCAGCGATCAAGAAGCTGATGGATGAAGTGTTGTCCGGGAGCAGAGATGCTGGCGTCGAAGGTCTGTTAGTGGAAGAGCGGCAGCGGGTGGCGGCAGCCAAGAAGATCGGACTGTTTGCCGCTGGCGTTGCCACTCAGAAGTACATGCAGGCGATTCAGGACCAGCAGGAGATCATGGGAGCAATCGCCAACATGACTATCGAGACCTATGCCATGGAGTCGGCTGTGCTGCGGGCCCAGAAACTGGCAACGCACCATGGAGAGACCGGCGCCGCCAATGCCATTGCCATGACCCGCGTCTATATGGCAGGCGCATTGGATCGAATCGAGAGTGCCGCACGGATGGTTCTTGCAGCCACCAGCGAAGGTGACATGCTGCGTTCGCAAATGGCCATCCTGCGCCGCTTGTGCAAGTACGAACCGTTCAATACAGTGGCCCTCCGGCAGATGATCGCGCAGAGAGTCATCGAAGCCGGCAAATATATGCTGGCATAGCGTCGTCAGACTGAGGGTGTCTCACTAGGTCGACGTTCAACATGTATGGTGGTACCGGGACTCGGGACGGTAGCTTCCGAGTCGCCGACCATCCAGCCCGAATCGTGGCCGGATGGGAGCAATTCCCATCCGGCCTTTTTTGACAGGCCCGGTGCCTGCGCCTACACTGGTCAGTGAGCGAGTACGTCTTCCCACTCTTTCAGATCCTCTGAACTAAGTCAGCTCGTCTGAAGTTTCCCCACCTTAGCCACGTATCGAAGTAAGGCTCGATCCCATGAAAACGTTCGCCAAATGTGACTTCGTCACCGTGACGTGTGACGTGTGATACGGACTCACCCATCGCCGAGTGATGTAGTGAACTTGGGAGTGCTGATCGAGGTTTCGAGGGAATCCGATGACTTTACGCGAATGGTCCAAATCGAGCGCTGGTTATGGTCGAGAGCTCGTGAATTCCGGTATCGAAGGAGCGCGATCCGGCCGCGAAGCATTTCTCCAAGGAGAGTCTATCAGGCCGCTTCTTGACGAGTCAGTTCGAGGCGCGTTGAAACCCGCTTTTCTTGGGGCGTGCCTGGGCATGTTGGGTAGTTATCCCCGGAACCGGGAGCAATCCCTGAGCAAAGCCTTCGCTTTCGGTTTGCTGGGCAGTGCAATCGGGTTTGGCGCAGGTGTGATTTGGGAGAGTCGTCATTTAACGGCCAGTGCCGCTTGTAGCGCGTTGAGAAACATTCACAGGGTGCGCGACGAGCACTGGCTGGCCAGGCATCCCATCGACTACGCATAGGAACGAACGATGCTTTAGCGACGGTCCGCGTCGAGAGCGGCTGCGGATGCTGCAATGAAGGAATAGCGCACTTCTCCCAAGGTAATACGCTCTGGCAGATTCAGACAGATCAGGTAGGGGGCTGCAAATGGACACGAGTGAAGTAGTCCGCGAGCGGGTTCAGATCCCGCTTGCCGCCGAAAGCCTCAGCGAAGAGCGGATTGAGTACCTGGAAAGTTTAGTCAGTCAGGCCCGAACCGCCGCCGCCGTCTTTACCCAATTCACCCAGGAGGATGTTGATGGCATCGTCAAGCCGATGGTCCTGGCTGGCCTGGAACACGCTCAACATCTCGCTCGCCTAGCGGCTGAGGAAACCAAACTCGGCGTCATGGAAGACAAGGTCATCAAGAACATGGTGGCCACCGAGTTTGCCTACAACTACATCAAAGATAAACGCACGGTCGGCATCATTCGTGAGTTTCCTGAGCGCAATCTGGTGGAGATGGCGGAACCGATCGGTGTCATCTTCTCACTCACGCCGATTACGAACCCGACTTCCACGGTTCTCTTCAAGTGCATCATGGCCATCAAGACGCGCAACGCAGTCATTTTCAGCCCCCATCCCAACGCCTGGCGTTGTTGCTCTGAGGCCGTGAAGATCATGTACGAGACCGCGCGGAAGTATGGCGCGCCCGAAGGGGTTTTTAGCTGCCTGGAATCGCATACGCTGCAGGACAACGCTTACCTGATGCGGCACAAAAGCGTGGGTCTGATTGATGCTACCGGCGGGCCGGGTGCAGTCAAAGCTGCTTATAGTTCCGGCAAACCAGCCCTCGGTGTGGGGCCGGGCAACACACCCGTCTACTTGGAAAGAACGGCGGATGTGAATACGGCCGTGGTGGACATCATCCTCTCTAAAACCTTCGATAACGGAACTATCTGTGCCTCAGAACAAACGTTGGTCATCGATGACGAGATCTATGACCTGGTGCTAAAGAAATTCGCGGAGCTGCGCGCGCACATCTGCAATGAGGAAGAGACGAAACTGCTGGCGCGCACGGTGATCGATCCTGAGACCGGGTTCATGCAACCCAAGGCAATCGGGCAGAAGGCCACCGATATCGCCCGGCTTGCCGGTCTTTCAGTGAAGCCCGACACCAAACTGCTGATTGCGCCAATCCTAGGCGTAGGCCGCAATTTTCCCTTGTCTGTTGAAAAGTTGTTTCCGGTGCTCGCAGTCTATCGGGCGAAAGCCGTCGATGAAGCACTCAAGGTATGCGTCGACGTGAATCATGCCGGCGGGCTGGGACACACGGCGGTCATCTTCTCGCGCAACGATGAAATCATCAAGAAGTTCAGTGAGGTGATAAACGCGGGACGAATTCTGGTGAACTCGCCCGGTTCGGTCGGGGCCGTGGGCGCGATCTACAACGACCTGGTGCCGACCTTCTCTTTTGGATGCGGCACCGGTGGCGGCAACAGCACCACCGATAACGTAAATATCTATCACTACCTCAACATCAAGCGTGTGGCTCGAAGGACACAAGCCCACGCCTGGTTCCGAGTTCCGAAAGAGATTCTCTTCAACTTGAACGCAGTCGAGAATGTGCGCCGCTTCCCCTCACGCTGCACCATCATCGTGACCAATCCAGCTTTGGAGCACATGGGCCATGTGGACCTTGTCCGGCGCTACATTCCGGAAGGAACTCACGTCCACGTCTCGGTCATTCCTGATGCCGAGCCGGAGGTCAAGGTGATCATGCAAGGAGTGGAGGCGCTCAATTTTTACAAGGCGGACCAAATCATCGCGCTAGGTGGCGGGTCGGTCATCGATGCAGCCAAGATCATGAAGCTCAAATACGAGTCGCCGGAGGCCGACCTGGAAGAATTGGCTGCGCCTTTTCTGGATCTGCGCAAGCGCGTCATCCAGTACCCGACCGAGAAAGTTAACCGGGCGCGGCTGATTGCCATCTCCACCACGAGTGGAACCGGGAGCGAGGTCACTCCCTTCGCCGTGCTGACTGACAAAGCACGCGGGCGCAAAGTGACCCTGGCCGACTACTCGCTCACCCCGGATGTGGCCATCGTCGATCCGCAATTTGTGATGTCCATGCCCAAAGGCCTTACCGCCGATACCGGCATCGACGCTTTAACTCATGCCTTGGAAGCTGCAGTCTCTACGCTCGCATCGCCGTACACCGATTGCAACGCCATGCAGGCCATCCGCATGATTTTCAAGTACCTTCCCATCGCTTTCGAACATCCCCGTGATGAAGAGGCGCGTTGCCAGATGCACAACGCGGCCTGCATTGCGGCGATGGCGTTTTCTAATGCGGCGGTGGGTGTGAATCATGCGCTGGCGCATGCTTTTGGAGCGCGTTTCCACGTGGCACACGGCCGGGCCAATGCTCTGATGTTGCCGCACGTGATTGCGTATAACGCCGCCGTACCCACGAAGTTCCTGCCGTCGCCGTACCAGCAGGGGTATCTCGCGCACAAGAAATACGCCACCATCGCCGATTTGCTGGGTCTGGGCGGCCACACCATTGAAGAAAAGGTGAAGAACCTGGTGACGGCAACGGAACAATTACTTGATCAATTGGGGTTCCCGCGTTCGATCGCCGAGCTAGGAATCACAAGGGAAGAATTCGAACTGGCAATGCCGGAACTGACCAAGCTGGCGTTTGACGATCCTTCGTGGAGGTCGAACCCGCGTATGCCACTGATCAGCGAGTTAGCTGATCTGTTTCGGCAGGCCTATGAGGGACGGGGCGGGGTGAAGGTGGCCAGTGTATCTGAACAGAAGACCGCATAGCGGAAGGTGGGTATGGCAATGATCGCCGTCTGGCTCAAGATCGATGAAGATCGCGTCGCACAGGCGTTGCGAGAAGCCGGGCAGAAACTGGATGGAATCGAGCGCGAGGTGGTTTTGGATTTCTCTTCAGTGCGACGGATCGATCCGAGTGTGGTTCGAGCGATGGAAGAGTTCGCGCGAATAGCTGACGACAAAGGCGTCAAGGTCGCATTGCGCGGTCTAAACGTCGATGTCTACAAGGTACTCAAGCTGGTGAAACTGGCATCGCGGTTTTCTTTCGTGAACTGAGATAGGGGTCGTATGGCAACGAGAGATCGGCAACCGAATCGGACAGATGGCATGCAGAACCAACAGCAGGGTGATCGTCTTTCCTGGGGGGACACGGTTTTCCTCCATCTGGAACGCGAGGGCATGCCCCTCAACGTGGCCTGTGTCTGCGTATTTGAGGGCAAGGTCCCTTTCAAAGCCTGCGTCCAGGCCGTCGAATCGAAACTGCCTCTTATACCCCGTTACCTCAAGCGCATCGTGCCGCCTCTCCTTAATATTGGCCTTCCCAGTTGGGAATACGACTCCACCTTCGACATCCGCAACCATGTACGCGAGGCGACTCTCAAGCACGGGTCCGACGGAGAGTTGAAGACGCTGGCCGGAAAGATTCTGAGCACAGTGATGGACCGGCAGCACCCGCTATGGGACCTGACACTGGTACATGGACTGAAAGGAAATCGTAGCGGGCTCATCTTTCGCCTGCACCACTGCCTCGCTGATGGCATCGCCGGGGTGGAAATCATGAATGTGCTCATGGACGCGAGCCCAGTTGTGCCGCGTTTGCCCAAACGAAAGCTTCGACTGCAGGTTCCACCACCACCTGACTTTCTGGCTTCGATCACCAACGGCTGCGTCGACTCTTATTCGGAATTCGTCAAACGCATTCTGGCCGCGCTGGCGGACGCATCGAGCATGGCCGAGCGCTTCGCCGTGGAGGGCGGGAAGCTAGCCACCGACGAGTTCACGCAGCTACTACCGGAAATCAGTGCGTCCACCGAGCGTCTCCGCTTCAACGTTTTCTATCGCGGGCCGCAGAAATTCGCCTGGGCCGGAATTCCGCTGGAGGAAATCAAAGCCATACGGCACGCCTGCGGCACCAGTGTGAATGATGTAATTCTCGCGCTGGTGACGGCCACCATCCGGCGCTACCTCGAAACGCATGGCGACCGGGTCAAGGGCCGGCTGTTTCGCATGATGGTTCCGGTGAATCTGCGCGGCAGCGGCAGCCCGAGCGAACTGGGAAACCGCATTTCCCTGGTCCCGGTCACGGTTCCACTCGATATTCGCAACCCGCGGAAATTGCTGGCTGCGGTCCATAGAAGAACGGAGTTTCTCAAGCGCGCGCATACCGCCGAGCTGGTGAGTTTGGCAGGTGGTTTGATCGGCATGTTCCCGACTTCCGCGCAGGCGCTGGCGGGTCACACCATCAGCAGGTTGCCGTTCACTCCTTTCAACATGGTCTGCACCAATGTCCCAGGCCCGCAATATCCGCTCTACCTTCTTGGCCACAAAATGCTGCACTGCTATCCCTACGTCCCGGTCGGCGGCGAGATGGCACTTAACTGCGCCATCCTGACCTACGACGGTACGGCGTATTTCGGCTTCAGTGGTTGTTCACACGCGGTGCCAGACTTGCGGCAGTTGGAGGCGTTGCTGAAGGCCAGTTTCACGGAACTGAGTGAAGCCGCCGGAGTCAGCTCCACACAAGAAGGAATGAAAGAAAAGAAGACGAAGGTCCGTGTCAAGGCGAAGGTGGCATCGAGAACGATGCCCGCGTCAGCGCCGGTAACGATTCCTACGAGGCCTCCCATTTCGGCGGCATCAGAAAGATCAGCCACGCCCCCCGTTAAGGAGGGAGAAAGCTCGACGCGATTGATCGCCTAGCAATCGTCGAGCAGGAGAGTGAGCAGTGGAAGGCATGCAGTCAATATCGCCCATGACATCCTGGTTGGCCCAAGGGTGGCTCCTCTTCTTGGTCATTCATGTTCTGGGTGTGGCCTGTTTCGCCTACATCGTGGCAAGACGTCTGGTACCCCTCCTCCGGGGTCAACGTGATCTTCGTTTTGACCAGCCGATGGTGCGACTGGGAAGGGTCCTGAAATATTGGCTGGGTCAGTGGAAGCATCCGCGCTACCGGACCGCCGGAACTCTTCATATATTCATTTTTGCCGGCTTTATCCTACTCGCAATTCGCGCTTTCTCGGTGCTGATCGTCGGCGTCTCCCAGGATTTTGTTATGCCTGGGCTTTCCGGTAAAGCTGGCGAGATGTATAACATCGTCACCGACTACGCCGCCACCATGGTCTTCCTGTGCATGGTGATCGCGGTGATTCGCCGCCTGGTTTTCAAACCTGCGCGGTATGCGGTGCCGGCGAAGTATGGCAAGAGCCACACTGCCGACGCCATCTTCCTTCTGTCGCTGATCGCCATCCTGATGGTGGCCGATAGCCTCTTTGCAGCCGCCAAAGCTGCGGCCCAGGCCCAGCAAGGTCAGCCCCTCGAAGCGTTGGCCGTATTCTCGCTCCCGTGGATCTTGCAAACCATTTTTGCTTCGACTGCCTTGCCCGCTCTCGGAAGGCTCTACTTCGGCGCGTACCTGCTTCACGAAGTGACCTTTTACTTCTTGCTCTGCTACCGGCCCTTTGGAATCCAGTTCCACGTCGAGACTTCCCTCTTCAATATTTATTTCGCAAAGTTGGACCGGGAAATTCTGAAGCCGGTGCGATGGGGTGTCAGCGATGAGCATCTGGATCAAGTAAAGTCCTTCGGCGTGAAGACGTTTGAAGACTTCACCTGGAAGCACATGCTCGATTTCTATTCCTGCGCTGACTGCGGGCGGTGCTCAGACAATTGCCCTGCTAACGCAGTGGGAAGGCCGTTGTCGCCGAGATTCATCACCACCAAGGCCAGAGACTACGCCTTCCAGCACTATCCGGTTCTCGGCAGTTCGCACAACGGCACGCCGCTAGTCGGCAACGTATTTTCGGAGGATGAAATCTGGTCATGCACGACCTGCGGCGCTTGCGAAGCCGAGTGTCCGCTGCTGGTCGAGTACATCGACAAGATCGTCGACTTGCGGCGGGGCCTGGTCGATGACGGCAACGTGCCCCAGTCCCTGCAAAAGCCGCTGAAGGCTCTGGAGAGCCGCGGCAATCCTTACGGCAAGATGGAGAAGAAGAAGGCCGACTGGACCAAGGCCAAAGAGTTCCAGCAAACCTGCGATGTCAAAGTCGTGGACGGGAAGAACGGCGCGGACACTTTGTATTTCGTCGATAGCATCACTTCCTACGATGACCGCATGCAGTCGATCGGGCGGGCGACAGCGAAGATCCTGCAACATGTTGGAGAGAACTTTGGAATCCTCGGAGCCACTGAAAAAGATAGCGGCCACGAAGTCCGGCGATTCGGGGAAGAAACGCTGTTCATGGCTTTGCGGGACCACAACGTGGAGGCCATCAAAGCCTCAGGTGTAAAGAAGATTGTCACCGCTGATCCGCACGCCTATAACGCGCTGAAGCACGACTACAAAGATGTACCGCCGGTCGAGCACATCAGTCAGGTCATCGCCAGCGAAGTGAAGGCCGGCAACATCAAGTTCACTCCGATAGAAAACGCAAACAGTGTGTACACCTACCACGATCCCTGCTATCTCGGGCGGCACAATCAGATTTACGACGATCCCCGAGATGTGCTGGATGCGATCCCGGGTTTGAAGCGAGTCGAAATGAGCCGGGCCCGAGACCGCTCCTTCTGCTGTGGCGGTGGCGGACTGATGCTGTTTTACGAACCGAAAGAAGATCAGCGAATGGGCGTAAAGCGAGTCCAGATGGCTGCCGAGGCTGGCGCCAATGTCATCGTGACCGCCTGCCCGTTTTGCATGGTGAATATCGAAGATGCGATCAAGGTGGCAGGCATGGAAGGAAAGATGACCGCCATCGATCTGGCGGAATTGGTCGATCAACAGTTGGTGCGAAAAGATCCGCAAGCCGCGTGACGGAGGGGAACATGGAAGTTCTAGTTTGTGTGCGAAGAGTTCCGGATACCTCGGAAAACGAGATTCAACTGAACAGTGCGGGAAACGACATCGAGCGCGACGAGTTGGTCTATTCGATCAATGAAGCCGACAACTACGCGGTCGAAGAGGCCCTACAGATCGTCGCCAGGGTTGGTGGAAGTGTCACGGTTGCCACGGTTGGCGGAGAAGACGACGAAGAGATCCTGCGCCGGGAAATGGCCATGGGCGCGAACCATGGCGTGCTGATCACCGACGACGCGTTCAGTGGGTCGGACGGCAGGGGGATTGCCGCCATCCTGAAAGCCTTCGTCCAAAAAGGAAACTACGACCTGATCCTGACCGGAGTGCAAGCCGAGGACGGCGGCGCGCAGGTGGGCGGAATGCTGGCGGCCATGCTCGACTATCCGTTTGCCTCGCTGGTCAATTCCATTGAGGTCGTCGATGGCAAGAAGCTAAAGATCAGCCGGGAGATTGAAGGCGGCAACAAGGAAATGAATGAGATCGACCTGCCCTGTGTGCTTTCGATTCAGACCGGCATCAATGAGCCACGTTATGTCGGCATGAAAGGCATCCGCCAAGTGGCATCGGTGCCGATTCCGACCTTTGGCGTCTCCAACCTTGGAATTGAACCGGGCACGGTCGGGGGAGCAGCCGCGAAAGTGAAGCGGGTGGACTACTTCGTCCCCGCGCTGGGCAAGGGCGCCGAGATTCTGCAAGGCAGCCGGGAAGAAAACATCGAGAAAGTTCTGGAGTTAGTGGCAGCCAAAGGAGGGTTGAAATAATGGCTCAGATTTTCGCGTACATCGTACATAAGGGTGGTACGGCTGACGATTCCGCCCTCGAACTGGCAGCTGCAGCGCGAATAATTAATCCAAGCGCCCGGCCTATCGCCATTGTCACCGGTTTGGGAGCGGAACTTGAGGCTGTCTGCGCGAGCCTGAAGTCTTCGTATGACGAAATTTGGAAAGTCGCGCACGAAGCTCTTCCCTATCCCAATGCTGAACTGGTACGGAAAGCTCTGGTCAAGATATTGCCGAGCGGCAGCATAGTTCTGGTTGCGCATGAGCATTTCGGAATTGATCTGGCGCCGGGACTCTCTATCAAGATGAATTTGCCTTTCGTCTCCGACGTGGTGGGGATCGACGGAACCGAAGGCACCGACCTGAAAGTAGTTCGCCAGGAGTTTGGGGGGCAGGTAAGCACCCACGTTCGTTGTGATATTTCAGCGGGCGCCGTAGTCACTATTCGTCCAGGCACATTCAAGCCATTGGGAGGCGCTTCGCCGAGTGGCACCGTCGTCGACAAGTCCGCTGACGTCGGCACGTTGACCGCGGCCCGGCGGTACCTGGAGACGATCGCCGCCGAGGCAGGCGATGTCGATATCACCAAACATGCCGTTCTGATTTCTATCGGCCGCGGCATCCAGGAAAAGGACAACGTGGCCATTGCCGAGGAGCTGGCTGAAGCCATGGGCGCGGCGGTGAGCTGCTCCAGACCCGTGGTCGACGCCAAGTGGATGGAAAAGTCGCGTCAGGTGGGATCATCGGGAAAAACCGTCAAGCCAAAAGTGTACCTGGCGTGCGGCATCAGTGGAGCCTTCCAACATCTGGCAGGGATTAAGGGCAATCCGTTCCTGATCGCCATCAACAAGAACCCTAAGGCTCCGATTTTTCAGGTGGCAGATGTCGGAATTGTCGATGACATCCTGGAGTTCTTGCCGGAGTTAACCACCAAAGTTCGTGAAATGCACAGCGTCGCAGCAAAGTGAGGACTGACCATGATCACCAGTAAGACCCTGAAGTTAAGTTTGAAGTCGCTCAAGGATTTCGCCAAGAAACGTCTCCCTGACGAAGTGCTCCGGGAGCTCGATGACCGGGACGAATGCCCGCTGGAGATCGTCCACCACATGTGCAGTCCCGAAAAGCTTGGCATTCAGCTCCTGTTCATCCCCGAAGAGTTCGGGGGCATGGGCGGCGGCACCTTCGATGTGTATTGCATCTGTGAAGAAATGGCGCGCATCGATCTGGGCGTCGCCACGGCAGTATTGGCGACGTTCTTGGGTAGCGACCCGATCACGGTCGGTGCCACTCCAGAGCAGAAGAAAATCTGGCTGACGCGTATTGCTGAAGAAGGGATTTTGTTCGCATACGGCGCCACCGAGCCGGAAGCTGGAAGCGACCTAGGGGCCCTCCGCACCACCGCGGACCGGGTCATGGAGAACGGCCAAATCGTCGGCTACAAGATCACCGGCAATAAGCAATGGATCAGCAACGGTGGAATTGCCGATGCTTATACGATTCTGGCTAGCACGCCCGCGGGTCCAAGCTGGTTCGTCGTGGAAAAAGGCGCCAAGGGCTTCACTCATGACGAGCCCGAAGATAAGCATGGCATCCGCCTCAGCAACACTGCAGCTCTGGCACTCGACAACGTCTATGTCAGCGCCGACCGCCTCCTCGGCGGTGTGGAAGGGCAAGGACTGAATCAGGCACAGGCCGTCTTCGGCTACACGCGTCTCATGGTCGCGGCATTTGGTCTGGGTGCAGGATGGGCCGCGCTCGACCGCGCAATTCCATATTCCACCAAGCGGATTCAAGCTGGAGCGCCGCTTTCAGAAAAGCAGGGATACACCCACAAGCTGATCGTGCCCAACGTGGCGCGGCTGGAAGCAGCTCGCTCCTACATCGAAGAGACTGCCGAGCGCATCGACGCCGGCGTCGAAGGAAGCCTGAACACCGAAGGCGCCATCGCCAAGTACATGGCGACTGAAGCCGGAAATACAGCCGCCGAGGCCAGCATCCAGGCGCTGGGTGGCTACGGCTACACCCATGAATACATGGTGGAGAAGATCAGCCGCGACGTTCGCATCACCACCATTTACGAAGGCACCTCCGAAATTATGGAGATGACCATCAGCCGCGACCGCTGGCAGTCCCATCTCAAGACGCGCGGGCCAGCATTATCACGAGCAAGCCAAGAAATTCGAAGAACTGCATGGCCGCCATCCAAACGTGGGCGCGGACATCGCAGCACTAGCGTTCCACGCACTCGCCGAAGTCATGGAAAAAGCGCGGGTGGCGCGACTGACCCGCTATCAACACATTCTCCTGCGTCTGGGCGAATTGATCGCTTATGCCGAGTGCGCGGGGAGTTTATCCCGTCGCGCCGCACTGATGGCGGACAACAAACTAAACGAAAAAGCTAACCGGCGCTTCGATGCCACGGCACTGGCAGCAATCAGCCGGGTCTTTGCCCGCGAGGCCGCGTTCAAGGTTGCCGAAGAGGGCATGCGCTGGGTCATTGGAGCCGGGGGCGTTAGCGATGCCGAGACCGCCGGGTTTGAAACGAGTCTGGGATTGCCTGCTATTCACCGCGCGCAGACAGGCCTCATTTCGGACATGGATTACGTAGCAGACGTACTGTACAGTCGCACGGCCAAGCGCATGGACGCGGCCGCGTAGCGTTTAACGATTCATAGGAGTTTGGGTTATGGAGAACACTTCTCATCGGGCAATAGCCATTGTGGGCGCGGGCGCCATCCTGCCTGACGCCAAGGACGTTTCGACGTTCTGGGAAAACGTGAAGAACGGGCGTTACAGCATCTCGGAGGTTGACCGTGAACGCTGGGATCCCGCGCTCTACTTCGACTCCGACCATAATGCGCCGGACAAGACGTATTCCACCATCGGCGGTTGGGCGCGGAAATGGTTGTGGGACCCGATCAAGTGGCGGTTGGCTGTCCCGCCGCGCGTCATCGATGCGATGGATGAATCGCAGAAATGGGCAATTGCCTGCACCCGCGAGGCGTTAGACGACTACGGATACCCCAATCGTCCGCTGAATACCGATCGCACGGCGGTCATCCTCGGGAACGCGATGGCGGGAGAAAAGCACTATTTCACCGCGTTGCGCCTGTACTTTCCGGAATACGCCCAGGAATTGGCCGAGAGCGCCAGCTTCGCTGGACTGCCGGACGCGCTGCGCCGCGATATAACTCGGGAATTGCACGACCGCATGGCCAAGCGCATCCCCGACGTCACCGAAGACACCATGCCCGGCGAATTGTCCAACTGCATTGCCGGACGCATTGCCAACATTTTCAACTTTCACGGTCCCAATTACGTCGTGGACGCGGCCTGCGCGTCAGCGATGGCGGCCATGAGTGCGGCAGTCGAGGGGTTAGTAGAAAACGATTTTGACGTAGCCGTCACTGGCGGCATTGACCGCAACATGGGTGCCTCGACTTACATCAAGTTTTGCAAGATCGGTGCGCTCTCGGCGACTGGTACTCGTCCTTACGCCGAAGGCGCCGACGGTTTCGTCATGGGTGAAGGGGCAGCGATCTTTTTGCTCAAGCGTCTGGCTGACGCTGAACGTGACGGAGACAAAATTTACGCGGTACTGCGCGGTATGGGCGGGGCCAGCGACGGCAAGGGAAAGGGCATTACCGCGCCTAACCCGATCGGCCAGAAGATGGCCATCGAGCGCGCCTGGCAGAATGCCGGATTGTCCCCGGCAACCGCGACCTTAATCGAAGGCCATGGCACTTCCACTAGCGTGGGAGACGTAGTCGAAGTGCAAAGCATGATCGATGTGCTCGGTGGTTATCATCTTCCCTCGGGCTCGGTGGCGCTGGGTTCAGTCAAGTCAAACATCGGGCATCTTAAAGGCGCGGCGGGCGCGGCCGGATTCCTGAAGGCCGCTCTGGCACTACGTGACAAGGTACTGCCACCCAGCGTCCATTGTGAACATTCCAACCCGAACATCGACTTTGCCCACTCTCCGCTTTACGTCAATACCGAACTGAAGCCATGGACGATGCCCGCCGATGGTGTGCGCCGGGCCGGTCTCAGCGCTTTCGGGTTTGGTGGCACCAATTTCCACGCGGTGCTCGAAGAATACATTCCCCACAGGTTGAACGGAAACGGCAAGCGGTCGGTGGCGGTCAGCGAGATACCGGCGATAGTGAAAGAGCCAATTATGAAAATGGATGATGTTTCCCGCACTTCTAACGTTTCTTCTTATAAGGCCCCGTTGCGCGGGGCGATGGTAATCGGCGCCGATTCTGAAGCTGGGCTGGTCGAGCGTTTGCGTATCGTAGAAAAAGACGCAAAAGCGGGCCGGGCGCCGCTGCCGGCTGCTCCGGCTGAGTCCGATTTGCGCGCCCCCGAGCGCGTCGCCATCGACTATGCCAATGCCAGTGAACTGGCCGACAAAGCGAGCAATGCCATCAAGGCTCTGACGGCCAATCAGCCGGCAATGTGGAAAGCCCTGCGTGCGCAAGGCATCTTCCGCGGGCACGGGCCCGCTCCCAGAGTGGCATTCCTTTATACCGGACAAGGCTCGCAGTACGTGAACATGCTCCAGCAACTGCGCGCGACTGAGCCCATTGTGGCCGAGACTTTTGCCGAGGCCGATCGCGTGATGACGCCGTTGCTCGGTAAGCCGCTTAGCGAATACATCTTCGTTGACCACGCCGATGGCGACGCCGTTGCAAAAGCCGAAGACGATCTCCGCCAAACTGAGATTACTCAACCTGCCGTCCTGGCAACTGATCTCGCGCTCACCCGGCTCCTGGCCGCTTACGGCATCGAGCCCGACTTCACGATGGGACACAGTTTGGGCGAGTACGGAGCCCTGGTCGCCGCTGGCGGCATGCCGTTTGTGGACTCGCTGGAAGCTGTGAGCGCCCGCGGCCGCGGAATGACTCAAGTGGCGATGGATGACAACGGCCGCATGGCCGCAGTATTTGCGCCACTGGAAGAAATCGAACGCATCCTGAAGACGATCAATGGGTACGTTGTAATCGCCAACGTGAACAGCAACCGTCAGGGGGTTGTCGGCGGCGCCAGCAAAGCCGTCGAACAGGCGATGGAAGCCTTTCAAAAAGCCGGCTACGACGTAGCTCCGCTATCCGTCAGCCATGCTTTCCACACCACGATTGTGGCGGGAGCCAGCAAACCGTTGCGCCAAGTTCTGGAGCGCCTGCATCTTCAGTCGCCGCGTTTGCCGATCGTCGCCAACACCAATGGCGAGTTCTATCCCACTGGGCCCAACGTCGTGCCTCAGATGCTGGACATTCTCACCCAACAGGTCGCATCGCCTGTGCAATTCATTAAAGGTTTGCGCACGCTGTACGATGCTGGCGCTCGCATGTTTGTTGAAGTCGGACCGAAGAAGGCATTGCAGGGATTTGCCGAGGATGTGCTCGGCAGCCACAACGATGTTGTCTCCTTGTTTACCAATCATCCGAAGGTCGGCGACATCGTCGCCTTCAACCAGGCGCTGTGCGGCTTGTATGCAGCAGGACTGGGGCACGGAATCGGAGAAACCTTGCGCGAGGTGACGACGGCGAAAGCTGCTGCTTCAGCGGCGGAAGCCTCTAAGCCAGTCCCTGTGGCAGCGACAAGCGCTCCTATCGCCCCGTCCAACGGCAATCGCTACAACGAACTCGGACGTTTCTTTGCGGATGTCCTGGATCGCGGCTACGAGATCTACCGCGGTCAGAAGGGCGCCTCTAAGGGCACTCCAGTGGTCATCACAGGCGCGGCTTTGGGCCTTCCTGGAACCGAGCACATTTTCGACGACAGCAACATCGGCCGTATTCTGCGAGGCGATCAGTTCATCGACTCCATCCCCGCACGCTTCCGGCAAGGCATGCTCGACAAGCACATCACACGGTTGGTGAAAAGCGAGGCCGGAGAAGCCAGGTTCGAAACCATCAGCGATGTCGCGGATGTCATCAAGCTGGCCGGACGTGGAGGTGCCTTCAATGTGGAAGAGGAGTTTGGAATTTCCGCCGAACGCGTGGCCGCCCTCGACCGTGTTACCCAGTTGGCGATCGCCGCAGGCATTGACGCATTGCGGGACGCCGGCATTCCGCTGGTCATGCGTTATAAAACCACCAGCAAAGGCACGCAATTGCCCGACCGCTGGGGATTGCCAGAGGCTTTGCGCGACGATACCGGCGTGATTTTTGCGTCCGCCTTCCCCGGTTACGACTCGTTCGCCGATGAGATGGCTCGCTATTATGCGGACCACGAACGCCGTGCGCAGTTGTCCACGCTCGAAAGTTTGCTCGCCCGCGCGGTCGAGGGAAATGGTCATTCCACTCTGGTGACGGAGCTAAAGCGGCGCATCGATGAGGCACGCGCCGCCATCGACAAAGAGCCGTATGTTTTCGAACGGCGCTTCTTGCTCAAAACTCTTTCCATGGGACATTCACAATTCGCTGAATTCATCGGCGCTCGCGGTCCCAATACCCAAATCAACTCCGCTTGCGCGACTACCACGCAGGCGGTGTCTCTGGCGCAGGATTGGATCCACGCCGGTCGTTGCAGCCGGGTGATTGTCATTTCCGCCGACGACGTCACCTCCGACCACTTGATCGATTGGATGGGATCTGGCTTCCTGGCCAGTGGAGCGGCAGCCACCGACGATGTGGTCGCAGATGCCGCCATTCCCTTCGACCGCCGGCGGCACGGCTTGATTATCGGCATGGGCGCCGCAGCTCTGGTCGTGGAGAGCGCCGACGCTGCGCGTGAACGGGGAATTCAGCCCATCTGCGAGGTGTTGTCCACCGTGACCGGCAACAGCGCTTTCCACGGTACGCGTCTCGACGTGCAGCACATCGGCCAAGTGATGGAGAACCTGGTGACGCAAGCCGAAGCGGGCAGCGGCATCTCGCGTCGCCAGATCGCGCCCCAAATGGTCTTCGTTTCCCACGAAACTTATACACCGGCGCGCGGCGGCAGTGCTTCCGCCGAGATTCACGCGCTTCGTCGCGTCTTCGGCGACGTCGCGGACAGCATCGTAATTGCCAACACCAAGGGCTTCACCGGTCACGCAATGGCTACCGGCATCGAGGACGTGGTCGCGGTCAAGGCACTCGAAACCGGCTGTGTGCCTCCGGTCGCCAACTTTAAGGAAGTTGATCCGGAGCTGGGACAGTTGAACCTGTCAAAAGGCGGCGCCTATCCCGTCGAATACGCCATCCACCTCGGAGCCGGCTTTGGTTCGCAGATCAGCATGATGTTGGTTCGTCGAGTGAAGACAAAAGACGGCATCCGCCCCAGCCCGAACGCCCTCGGCTATGCTTACCGCATTGCTGATGACACAGTGTGGAACGCCTGGCTGAGCAGCATCACCGGCCGGCCGACTGCCGATCTGGAAGTAGTCCACCGCACTTTGCGGGTGCGGGATCAAGGGTTGGCCAACCGAGTCAGCGAGGTCGCCCGGCCATCCCGCATGGCGGTGCCAACTCCCACCGTCCAGCCCTTGCCGCCAGCCTCACCGGTCCACGATGCGAAAGTGACCGTACGGGTTCCGATTCCGCTGGCGAAGCCGGCAGCATCGCCGTCGCCCGCCCCATTCGCCGCGGCGAAGGTGGAAGTACAAGTGGCGAAGGTCGCTCCGCCCAAACCTACTGCAGACGGTGAGCCGGTAAAGGAGCGAATACTCGCCCTGGTGGTAGAGAAGACCGGCTATCCGAAAGACATGCTGGACTTGGATCTCGATCTCGAAGCCGATCTCGGCGTGGACACCGTAAAGCAGGCTGAAATGTTCGCGGCCATCCGCGAGATTTACAGCATCCCGCGCGATGAGAACCGCAAACTACGCGACTATCCCACTTTAGCGCACGTGATCCAGTTCGTATTTGATAAGCGTCCCGACTTGGCCGCGGTTCCATCACCAGTGAAGGAAGAAGGCCAAGTTGCGAAGACCCCGCTGGTGACCGAGAAACCGGCGGTCGCCGCAACGTCCGCGCAAGTCGTAACCGGTGACTCGGTCAAAGAGCGCATTCTCGCCCTGGTGGTAGAGAAGACCGGCTATCCGAAAGACATGCTGGACTTGGATCTCGATCTCGAAGCCGATCTCGGCGTGGACACCGTAAAGCAGGCTGAAATGTTCGCAGCCATCCGCGAGATCTACAGCATTCCACGCGATGAGAACCGTAAGCTCCGCGACTATCCCACGTTAGCGCACGTGATCCAGTTCGTATTTGATAAGCGCCCCGACTTGGCGGCAACTCCGGTGACCGCGAAGGAAGAGATCAAGACCACAAAAGCCAGCGTGGTGGTGGAGAAACCAGCATCCGCGCCGACCCCTGCCCAGATCGTCACGGGTGATTCCGTCAGAGAGCGCATTCTGGAGCTGGTGGTAGAGAAGACCGGCTATCCGAAAGACATGCTGGACCTGGAGCTCGACCTCGAAGCCGATCTGGGCGTCGATACCGTGAAGCAAGCCGAGATGTTCGCAGCCATCCGTGAGATCTACAGCATTCCACGCGATGAGAACCGCAAGCTGCGCGACTATCCCACGTTAGCGCACGTGATCCAGTTCGTATTTGATAAGCGCCCCGATCTGGCGGGGGGGGCTACGGCTCCATCTTCACCGACTGTCAGCAGCGAGCCAACTGTTCACGTGCCACTTCCAGTCGCGGCGCTAGGTGCGACCGATGACGCAATCAGAGAGAAGGTGCTGGAAATCGTGGCCGAGAAGTCAGGCTATCCCAAAGACATGTTGGATCTGGATCTCGATCTGGAAGCCGACCTCGGTATCGACACCGTCAAACAGGCGGAGATGTTCGCGGCCGTAAGAGCGGCGTACAACATTCCACGTGATGAGAGTCTCAAGCTGCGCGAATTCCCGACTCTAGCCCACGTGATCAAGTTTGCTCGTGAGCGACAGCCCGGTGTGGCCAGCGCGCCCACTTCTGGCTCTTCTGCGGTGCCAGCGAAACCAGAACCAACGCAGAAAAAACCAGCGGCCTCGGTGTCCTCGGATGCGAAAGCAGTTCCGACGGTGCGGCCAACGCCAGTCAGTTTCGATGCCGCCAATCGTGTTCCACGCCGCGTACCTGTTCCCAACCTACGGCCGCCGCTCGCCATCTGCAAGTCAACTGGTGTCACTTTATGTCTTGGCCGTCGAGTGGTCATCATACCGGACAAATCGGGCGTGGCTGACGCGCTAACGCAGCGGCTCCAGATTTTGGGTGTCGAAATTCTGCGGATCGAACAAACCCTGGACCCGGAGCAGTTAGCCAGCCGCCTTAAGACTTGCCTGGCTGCGGGTCCGATACAAGGAGTGTACTGGCTGCCCGCGCTCGAAAACGAGGGAGACCTCCGGCAAATGAACCTTGCCGGTTGGCATGAGGCCCTGCGGGTACGTGTCAAATCGCTGTATGCCACCATGCGTATTCTGTACGAACAGGTTGCTGCGCCGGGCACGTTCCTGGTGTCGGCGATGCGGCTGGGCGGGCAGCATGGCTACGATGAAGCCGGAGCGACAGCGCCGTTGGGTGGCGCGGTCGTGGGGTTCACCAAAACCTATAAGCGAGAGCGGATGGACGCGCTGGTCAAAGCAGTTGACTTTGAGGCTGGGCGCAAGCCGTCAGAGATCGCTGACCTTCTGATTGACGAAACCCTCCGCGATCCAGGTGCAGTCGAAATCGGCTACAAGGATGGACAGCGGTGGACGGTCGGCCTGCAAGAACAGCTCGCGAGCGATGGCAAGCCGGGCCTAACTCTGGACAGCAATACCGTCTTTGTTGTTACTGGAGCGGCCGGGAGTATCGTGTCGGCCATCACTGCTGATCTGGCAACGGCCTCCGGCGGCACATTCTACCTGCTTGACCTGGTGCCCGAGCCTGACCCGGAAAGTCCCGATCTCAAGCGCTTCGTAACCGACAAGGACGGCCTTAAACGTGATCTGTTCGCCCGTATACAAGCGCGCGGTGAGCGGGCTACGCCCGCCTTGGTTGAAAAGGAGCTAGCCACCCTGGAGCGGGCACAAGCAGCGAACAAAGCCATCGCCGCCGTGCGTGCAGCAGGCGGGACGGCCTACTACTTCAGTGTCAACCTCACAGACGCCGACGGTGTAGCCAAGGTGATGCAACAAGTTCGTGAACGCAGTGGACGCATCGACGTTCTGCTGCACGCCGCCGGCATGGAGCGCAGTCACTTTCTGGCCGACAAGGACCCGCGCGAATTCGATCTGATCTTTGATGTGAAGAGTGACGGCTGGTTTAACCTTCTGCACGCCATCGGCGACATGCCCCTTGGCGCCACGGTTGCATTCAGCTCGATTGCCGGCCGTTTCGGCAATGCCGGACAAACCGACTACAGTTCGGCCAACGACCTGTTGTGCAAGATCACCTCAAGCTTCCGCACCAGCCGGCCAGCGACGCGCGGTATCGTCATTGACTGGACGGCGTGGGGCGGCATCGGGATGGCAACGCGAGGCTCCATTCCCAAGATGATGGAAGTTGCAGGCATCGACATGCTTCCGCCTGAGGCCGGCATTCCGCTGATTCGCCGGGAACTCACTGCCGGCGACACCAAGGGTGAGATTGTCATTGGGCAGCGACTTGGTGTTCTGCTGAACGAGTGGGATGCAACTGGCGGGCTCGATGCATCTGCGGCAGAAACCCTGATGCGAGCACCTGGGCAAGGGGTAATGATCGGCAAGCTGGCTGCCATGGGTTTGCAGACTGGTCTCAAGATCGAAACCACCCTGGATCCTGCGATCCAACCCTTCCTGCATGACCATCAGATCGAAGGCACACCGGTTCTGCCGGGAGTCATGGGTGTCGAGGCCTTTGCTGAGGCTGCGTTGTGCCTGCTCCCCGGATGGCATGTTGCCGCGATCGAGGATGTGAACTTCCTGGCACCGTTCAAGTTTTATCGGAACGAGCCGCGCACCTTAATGATCGAAGCAGTCATTCGTCCGCAAGGCGACAGCTTCCTAGCAGATTGCCGCCTGACTGGGAGCCGGTCGCTGCCAACTCAAACCGAGCCGCAGGTCACCACGCATTTCACCGCGAAAGTTCGGCTGACGAAACTCCCGGCCGAAGCTGCGACCGCTCTTCCGTTGGGTACGCCTGAAGGACACATCATCGAAGCTAGCAACATCTATCCACTCTATTTCCACGGACCTGCATACCAGGTGGTTGAGCGGGCGTGGTGGGATGGAACGCAAATCGTAGGCTTGATGGCCAAAGGCCTTCCCGACAATCACCACCCGTCGGACCTGCCGGCCATCACCGCGCCGCGGCTGATCGAACTCTGCTTCCAGACCGCGGGGCTCTGGGAAATGGGTGTGCAAGGCCGCATGGGTCTGCCACTGCACATCCACAAAGTACGTTTTTACGAAATTCCGGATGCCAACGAAGATCGCTTATTTGCTGTAGTCACTCCCGATCCGGACCAGGGAAGCTTCCATGCCGAGGTCGTAAATGCAAAAGGAAAACGGTATCTGCAAGTCAGCGGCTATCGCACGATAGCGGTTCCCAACGCGGTGGATGCCGCGCGGTTGAAAGCACTACAGGCTGCAATGTTGCTGGAAGCAGTGGCCGCATAGAAGAGGACCTGGTTGTTCTGACGATCGGTTGTTCGGGGGACTTATGAAACACGAATTTCAAAGGGTGGCTATCGTGAATCGCGGCGAAGCCGCCATGCGCTTCATCCACGCTGCCCGTGATTTCAATCAAGAACAGGGCACATCGTTGCGGACCATCGCGCTTTTTACCGAGCCTGACCGCCACAGCATGTTTGTTCGTGAGGCGGATGAAGCGGTGTGTCTCGGACCTGCCCACGTCGTCGATCCGAATACCCATCAGTCCAAAAGCAGCTACGTTGACTACGGACGCCTCGCACAGGCATTAGCCACCGCGCGCGCGGATGCCGTCTGGGTAGGATGGGGATTTGTCGCTGAGCACGCTGCCTTTGCAGATCTTTGCCACGAGCTACAGGTGGTGTTCATCGGGCCGGATGGCGATGTGATGCGGCGCGTGGGCGACAAGATTGCCTCGAAGCGACTGGCTGAGAAGGTAGGGATACCAGTAGCTCCCTGGAGCAATGGGCCGGTAGAAACGCTCGAAGACGCCTGCTCCCATGCCGAGCGCCTCGGCTATCCGATCCTTATAAAGGCCACCGCTGGAGGCGGCGGTCACGGAATTCGCCTGGTGCGTTCGGCAGAACAACTTTCGCAGGCCTTTGCCAGCGCCCGTGCCGAAGCGTTCAAAGCCTTCGGCGATCCCACTGTCTTCCTGGAACAGTTGGTGCTCAGTGCGCGCCATGTCGAGGTTCAAATTATTGCTGACCATCACGGGACCACGTGGGCGGCTGGGGTGCGCGACTGCACGATTCAGCGTCGCCACCAGAAAATCATGGAAGAATCGCCATCGCCTGTGCTTTCTCCGGAGCAGGATCAGGGGTTGCGCGAGGCGGCGGTTCGCTTCAGTCAGGCAGCCGGCTATCACAATGCGGGCACCGTCGAATTCCTGTATGAGCCGGCAAGCAAACGCTTCTCGTTCATGGAGATGAACACCCGCTTGCAGGTTGAACATCCGGTGACAGAATGCACGACTGGACTCGATCTGGTGAAACTTCAGATTCAGGTCGCGCGTGGAGGCCGCCTGGAGGGTGAAGCGCCACCCACTATCGGTCATGCCATTGAGGTCCGGCTGAATGCGGAAGATCCGGAAAACGGTTTTGCTCCGGCTCCGGGCGCCATTGAGCGATTCAGGATTCTGGCGGGGCCAGGCGTGCGCATCGATACCGGAGTGGCAGAAGGCGACGCCATCCCGTCGGATTTCGACTCGATGATTGCCAAGATCATCGCCTACGGCCAGAACCGGAAAGAAGCGCTTTCCCGCCTGCAGCGGGCGCTGCGCGAGAGCGTTGTCGTCATCAAGGGTGGAACCAGCAACAAAGCATTCCTCCTGGAATTGCTGAACCGCCCCGAGGTACAGAGTGGAGATTTTCATAACGGGTGGTTGGACCGCCTTGCGGCAACCGGTGACCACCTCTCCAGACGTTATGCCGATGTGGCTCTGGTTCAAGCCGCGATCGAATCCTACGATGCCCAGTTGGCGGTCGAGCAGGCCCAGTTTTATGCGTCTGCGGTGCGCGGGCGTCCGCAAGTTCGGAGTGAGGTAGGCCGGACCGCGGAACTGCGCTATCGAGGTCACAGCTACTCACCAAAGATTTATCGCCTTGGCCCCCAGCGATACCGGGTGGAGGCAAACGGAGCACGCATTGACGCCCAGATTGATCGCCTGGATCGTTTCGAGTCTTGGCTCACCGTTTTTGGCCGGCGTTTTCGTGTCATCTCCGTGGTCCAGGGACAGAGTTACCGTATCGAAGTGGACGGTACGTCCCACCAGGTTGATCGAGACGACGGAGGCGTGGTGCACGCGCCCGCCCCGGCGGTAGTAGTTTCTATTGCGGTCAAGCCTGGCGACACCGTTGCCGTCGGCGACCGCCTGGCCGTTTTGGAGGCCATGAAAATGGAAATGCAGGTCGTGGCCCCATTTTCTGGGAAAGTCCGGCAGGTGATGATCATACCGAATGTGCAAGTCGATACCGGGGCCCCACTTCTGCAGATCGACCCCATCGCCAGCGAGGATGCGGTTGCGACGACAGAACAAGTGGTCTTTGGCACCTCGGCCGCGTCCGACGGAAGTAGCGAGAACATTCCATCCACCTGCCGTCAAAGCTTGGAAGAGCTCCGCCAGTTGATGTTGGGTTTTGATGTCGATCCCAAGCACACCGCCCGCCTGCTCGCCGAATGGAGCCAGAATTGCCCCGTGGATAGCGACGAAATGAGGCAGAGCGAAGACGAGATCCTTAACATCTTTGTGGATATATGTTCTCTATTCCAACGTGAACCGGAAGTAAACCATCGGGCCAGTGGTGAAGAGCCCACTGCCGAGGCTTACCTGTTTTCCTACTTACGCATGCTGGAGACGCGCGGTGAAGGACTGCCGCCAGCCTTTGTCAAGGCGCTCCAGCGCGCACTGGCTCACTACGGTGTGCAGACACTGGATCGCTCACCCGAACTGGAAGAAAGCCTGCTTTGGATCTACAAATCGCATCAGCGCGTGGAGCAGCAAGTCGCGCCTGTCGTAGGCGTTCTCGAACAACGTCTGCAGCGCGCGCCAAAGCTTTCAGCGCAAGCTGAGGAGTCCTTCCGGACGCTCCTCGACCGTATGGCATCCATGACCAATGGGCTCTTTCCGGCGGTCACCGACCTCGCCCGGGAAGTGCGCTATCGCTACTTCGACCAACCATGGTTCGAGCGCGCACGCAAACAAGTCTACGAGCAGATGGAGGCCCACCTTGACTATTTGGCTGCCAGCCCCGATGCCGCGGATCGCCACGAAAGAGTTCGCGCACTGGTTGAGTGCCCGCAGCCATTGCTGGGTCTGCTCTCCGGCCGGTTCGCGGCCGCCGACTCCGGCATGCGCAACCTGATGTTGGAAGCGCTCACCTGGAGATATTACCGGATTCGCAAGCTCACGAACTTCCGCACGCGGGCGGTGGACGGGCATTGTTACGCCTCGGCTGAATACGATCATGAGGGAAAGCACATTCATGTCTTTACCACGCACGCCGAGTACTCCCGCCTCTCCGAGACGGTGAGGATGCTGTTTCCGATGATCGCGGAAGTGCCGGCCGATCATGACGTCGTCATCGATTTTTACGTTTTCCATTCCGGACGACTGGGCGACTCCGAGGCCACCCAGCAAGAACTGTGCACGTTGTTCAACCAGGCCGGCTTCCCGCGCCCGATCCAGCGCATCGTGGCTTCGGTTACCGGCCCCAGCCACAGTTTGGGTATGGGCGCGCGGCATTTCACCTATCGCCCCAGTGAGAATGCGTTTGCTGAGGAAAAACTCTACCGTGGAATTCATCCCATGATGGCCAAACGCCTGCATCTCTGGCGACTCAGCAATTTCAAGATTGATCGGCTACCGTCAGCTGAAGATGTGTACCTTCTTCACGCTGTGGCTCGTGATAACCCGAAGGATGAACGCTTGTTCGCATGTGCGGAAGTGCGCGATGTAACCCCAGTGCGGGATGAGACCGGCCGTATCGTGCAACTGCCGCATCTGGAGCGCATGTTAACGGAAACCCTGGCCGCTATTCGTCTGTTTCAGTCGCGGCGGCCAACCTATCAACGCCTGCATTGGAATCGCGTGCTGCTCAACGTATGGCCACCGTTGAATTTGGGGCGGGATGAATTGCGGGATCTGGTGCGCAAGCTGGCGCCCTCGACCGAAGGCCTGGGCTTGGAACAAGTAGTAGTGCGTGCCCACATTCCCAGTCCGGCGACCGGCGAATTGCGCGACATGGTGGTACGCATCTCGAGTCCGGGCGGCAGCGGGATGCTCATCACCTTCCGGCCCGCCGACACTCTGCAACCCATCCGGCCGCTGACCGAATACGACCAGAAAGTCGTCCGCATGCGCCAGCGTGGGCTCATCTACCCCTACGAAATTGTCAAAATGCTCACGCCTGCTCCCGAACATACGCGGGCGGAATTTCCCGCTGGCGATTTTATCGAGCATGATCTGGACTCTGCTGGCCGTCTGGTCGCGGTTGATCGTCCGTATGGTCAGAATAAAGCCAACGTCGTGATTGGCGTCATCCGCAACTTTACCCCCAAGTATCCAGAGGGCATGACCCGGGTTCTGGTGCTGGGAGACCCCAGCAAGGATCTGGGTGCCATCGCTGAGCCGGAATGCCGGCGCATTCTCGCGGCTCTGGATTTGGCTCGGGCGAGGGGCGTGCCCCTGGAATGGTTCCCCATCTCGGCAGGTGCCAAAATTTCCATGGAGAGCGGAGTGGAGAACATGGATTGGATTGCCCGCGTACTTCGCGGACTGATCGAATTCACGCAGGCGGGCTGCGAAGTGAATTTGGTGGTGAATGGGATCAACGTCGGCGCGCAACCCTACTGGAACGCCGAAGCCACCATGCTTATGCACACCCGTGGCATTCTGATCATGACGCCGAAAGCGGCGATGGTGCTGACCGGCAAGCGCGCATTGGACTATTCCGGCAGCGTCTCGGCCGAGGACAACCAAGGGATCGGCGGTTACGATCGCATCATGGGCGTCAATGGCCAGGCGCAGTATTGGGCACGCGACATCGATGAAGCTTGCCACATTCTGATGCGCCACTATGAGCACACCTACGTTGCTCCGGGCGAGCGTTTCCCCCGGCAGGCTGTGACTACGGACCCGATTAACCGGAATGTACAGGTCTATCCGCATGGCAACAACAGCAACGGTGATGACGGCTTCAAGTTGGTCGGCGATATCCTGTGTGACGAAACCAATCCGGGACGCAAGAAATCGTTTGAGATCCGCAAAGTGATGATGGCCGCCGTAGACCAGGATCACGCGCCGCTGGAGCGCTGGGCAGGTATGCGGGCCGCAGAAACCGCAGTGGTGTGGGATGCGCATCTCGGTGGCTATCCGGTTTGTTTGATCGGTATCGAATCGCAACCCGTGCAACGGCTAGGATTCGTCCCAGCCGATGGACCTGATCAATGGACTTCGGGGACCCTGTTCCCGCAATCCTCCAAGAAAATCGCGCGTGCAATCAACGCGGCCAGTCATAATCGCCCGGTCGTGCTGTTGGCCAACCTGTCAGGTTTTGATGGCTCGCCCGAATCGATGCGCAGGTTGCAGCTTGAGTATGGCGCCGAAATCGGACGGGCAGTAGTGAACTTTAGGGGCCCCATGGTTTTCTGCGTGATCTCCCGCTACCACGGAGGAGCCTACGTGGTTTTCTCCAGGGCACTGAATGAAAGTCTCGAAGTCGCAGCCTTGGAGGGGACTTATGCCTCTGTGATTGGTGGCGCTCCGGCAGCAGCTGTGGTTTTCGCCGGCGAGGTCGAGGCCCGAGCCCGTAAAGATGCACGCCTGCAAACATTGAGCCAGGCAATGGCCCAGGCTGAGGGTGCAGAAAAGGGTCGGTTGCGTACCCAGTGGGAAGAACTCTTCAAGATTGTGCACTCGGAGAAACTGGGTGAGATGGCCTCCGAGTTTGACCGCGTGCACAGCGTACAGCGGGCTCTCCAGGTGGGTGCCCTCAATTGCATTATTCCACCTGCGAACCTGCGGCCCTATCTCATCGATGCAGTCGAACGCGGTATTAGGAAAGAGCAGGACTCGAAACCTTCGCGGTTAGAGGCGACTATAGTGGAGGAGACAATAACGGAAGCGGCCTAGCTTCGGCCGAGGGTGAATGGGATGAACGTTTATTGGTTGGAACAAACCCAAGCCGATGTCCCGTCGGAGGACGATTGGCTGAGTGAAAACGAAGCCGTCTGCCTCAAGGGTATGCGCTTTGCCAAGCGCCGTGCCGACTGGCGGCTAGGACGCTGGACGGCGAAACGCGCTCTGTCTGTTTGCCTGGATTGGCCGGCGCATCCCCAAGTCTTTAAGAAAATGGACGTACGCCCGGCTGCGTCTGGCGCGCCCGAGGTCTTTTTCGCCAACCAACCAGCGGCTGTTACGATTTCGCTTAGCCACCGCGAAGGAGTAGCGGCTTGCGCGGTGGCCATGTCCCCCGTGGAGATGGGTTGTGATCTGGAAATGGTCGAGCCGCACAGCGATGCTTTTGTTGCCGACTATTTCACCAGCGAAGAGCAGGCTCTGGTTGCGCGGGCAGCAGCCCCCGACCGGCATTGGCTCCTGGCTTTGCTCTGGAGTTCCAAGGAAAGCGCCCTAAAGGCGCTGCATGAGGGGCTTCGACTCGACACCCGCAGCGTGATGGTAAGCCCGTTCGTTCCCGCGTTCGACCTGAACGGCTGGAGTCCATTAGAGGTCCGTCACAGCGGTGGTCAGGTCTTCCACGGGTGGTGGCAACATGCGAACAACATTCTACGAACCGTGGTTGCCGCTCAGCCCCTCGATGCGCCAACTGCCTTGACGATCCCTCCCCACATTTTTGATTGTGCGTCACGGTGCGATTAGCGGAGGTGTTTTGCGGGTAGGAGCTTGTATGGACCGTGACGGGCAATTCGACTTTGACTTCGTTATCATCGGGTCGGGATTCGGGGGCAGCGTTTCGGCCCATCGATTGGCGGAGAAGGGCTACCGCGTAGCCGTAATGGAAATGGGCCGGCGCTGGACGCCTGCCAACCTGCCGCACTCCAGTTGGTCCCTTCATCGCTGGCTCTGGCGCCCCAGACTCGGCCTGCGCGGCTTTTTCAACATACAGTTTTTCAGGCACGCAACCATCTTCCACGGCAGCGCGGTCGGTGGCGGGTCTATTACCTACGCCTGCACCTTGCTTCCACCTCCGGAGAAAGTATGGTCAGCGGGATCATGGACGGGACTGTCCGATTGGAAAACGGAAATGCCCCAGCACTATGAAACCGCCGCGCGGATGTTGGGTGTCACGGAAAACACGATCCTGGGACCCGCCGATCTTCTTTTGAAGAAGGCGGCAGAAACCTTCGGCTCTGGACCTACCTTCTACTGCACGAAGGTTGGCATCTTCGAACCCGCCGAGGGAAAGCCGGGCGGCCAGACCTTCCCCGATCCGTACTTCGGAGGAGAAGGCCCGGAGCGAACCACTTGCATCGCCTGCGGGGGCTGCATGATGGGCTGCCGGTATGGCGCGAAAAATACCCTGGATCTTGGTTACCTATATCTGGCTGAAAAGCATGGAGCGCTGGTCTTCCCAGAGACCCAAGTGGTGGACGTCAGGCCTCTGCCGGGCTCCAGCGATGGCAGCGCCGGATACGAAGTGGGCACCGTCAACTCCACGGCGTGGACTCGCCGCCAACCCCGGCGCTTCACCTGCCGTGGGGTGGTTTTTTCCGCCTCCTCGCTGGGCACCATGGAACTTCTCTTTCAACTTAAAGAAAAAGGTTCATTGCCGGCAATCAGCAGCCAGTTGGGCCAACACGTCCGCACCAATTCTGAATCGCTCATCGGAGCACGCACTCCGGGCTATTCGCAGGATGTATCGAGGGCATAGCGATCGGCTCCGGAGTCTATATCGACGAACATACCCACATCGAGGCCGTCCGCTATCCCCGGGGTTCCGACGCTATGGGGTTTCTGACCACGATCCTGACCGATGGCCGGCCCGGTCCGCAGCGAATCGCACTTTGGCTGAGAAACGTCATGGTCTCGCTCCTCCGTCACCCGTTCAAAACAGTGCGGGTGTTGCAACCCCTGGGCTGGGCCCGGGAGTTTGTGATCCTGCTTTGCATGCAGGCGCTGGATGGCGAGATCGAGATGCGTTGGGAACGTCCCTGGTTCTGGCCGTTCCGGAAGTTTCTGGTCAGCCGGGGCGAGAAGGTGCCTACCTACATTCCCAAGGCCAACGAGTTTGCCAAGACGCTGGCGCAACTCACTGGTGGTTTTCCCATGAGCATGCTTCCGGAGATCCTCTTCAATGTTCCGGGCACGGCACACTGCATCGGTGGGTGCGTGATCGCCGACAATTCCACTCATGGAGTGGTTGATTTTCGTCACCGCGTCTTCAACTACAAGAATATGTACATCTGTGACGGATCCGTTGTGGCGGCCAACCTCGGGGTCAATCCCAGCCTGACCATCACCGCATTAGCTGAACGGGCTATGAGCTTCATCCCTCCCGCGACAGAGACGAACTGGAACGACGCCGCTGAGAGGCTTCCTCAGGCTGAAGCAACTGGGGCCGGCGCAGCATCGGGAAGCAAGCGGTCCAAGATTGCCTGCTCACACTGAAGCCACAAACGTCCGGTATAAAGCAAGGCGCTGCACTGTAGCGTGACCCAGTCCTTGGTCATGAGAGGCGACCGAAATTCCTTTCGATTCTTGATCCAGTGCTGGGCAACGTGACGCGCGATGGTGAAGCCCATGCCGCTGTCGGATCCTCCGATGTCGCCCAGGATTCCATCGAGCGTGAACATCACCTTGGACAACATGATCAGCGGTCCGGGAAATTTGACACCCTTCATGGCGAGGCGTTCCAGGAGCCGCATCGCATCCACGCCGCTGGGCAGCCGCACCATCGGCAGTTCGCCAAGAAAATGCGCTGACGAACTCGGAAACCATCTGCCCCCGGGGCGAAGTGCTGCGGATGTGCTGCTGACTGAGTGCCAGGACTTCGTTGCAAGTGCCCACCGGGTCGCGCAAGGTCACCATCAGAAACAAAAGCGCGAGATGCCGGCGCTGCTCGCGGCTCAGGCGTTCCCGCAGCGCCCAGTCGATGATCGTCAGTTCGCCGGTACGGTTGTTATAGAGCAGATTGCCGGCATGGGGATCGCCGTGAAAAATGGCGTCTTCCTGCGCCGACAACAGCGGGACAGCAATCAGCGCCTCAATCAGTTGCTCGGCAACTTTCTTGCGCCGCGAGGCCGGCAGTCGAGCCGCCGCGTTCGTTACTTTGATCCCACGCTCCTCGGTGAGTGCCGTAATGTTGGACGTACACAGCGGCTGAATCAACCGCGGCACTCGAACGCCAGACATGGACCGATACAGATTCCCCGCTTCGACTAGCGTCTTCTGCTCGCGGACAAAGTTGACCTCGTGCTGCAGCAAACGCCGGACTTTCTTGAAGGTATCGGGAAGCAGTTTCGCAGGAAATCCGTAGTTGTGCTGCCGGTCGCTGAAGTATTGGGCCAGCCCCTGCAGATAGTCCATGTCCTCGGCAAAGTACTCGGGGATGTGAGGCTTCAGAACTTTGAAAACACCACGTTCACGCTTTCCGCTGTCTGGGTCTCGCCAGGTGAAGCGCACCACCGCACTGACGCTGGCCTCCGAGAGAATGGCCGGTGCAATCTTCACCGCATATTTCTCGACCCGCGGCCCCAATTCATGCCGAATGATCGCCACTACGTCCTCCGGCCGCACATCACGAATTCCATTTTCCAGCCGGGCGAGCGCATCCCGCAGGGCAGGACGAAGGTGCTGGTTGCGGGCAATGACTTGTCCCAGTTTCTGCAGGCCGGGGACTTTCGCGATCAGGCGCAGCAGACGCACTTCCGCGGAAGTGTTTGGCGGAAGCTCAAGTTGTTCCAGAAGTTTGGGGGCGAGGCGGGCGGGCGAAAGTCGAGCTACCACGAACATCATGGCGTCCCGGACCGGTGGACGCCACTTCACATAAGTCAGTGGAACTAACCTTTCGACTGGAACAATCTCGTCAACGATCCATCGCGCCATCGTGTCGCGCATGCCTCGGCCAGCCGGGCTTTGCAGCACGGCTTCGATGGCCCGAGTCTGTTCTGCAGCAGTGGCCCCTTTGGGCAGAAAGCTGGTAAGCGCCGCGCGCAATTGTTCCGCACCAAGCTTGGGCGAGCCGCCTTCGGTGACCGTTGAAAACAACATTGGGAGTCACCCTTCTATAAGAATAAACCCAGGCCAGATGACTCCGCTGTGATAACCGTCACTCGACGATGACGTGATCAGACCGCTTCGGTCTAGTGTTTCTGAATCACTTTCGCGATCCGCTCAAAGGCCCAGTCAATCTCCTGACGACTGATCACGAGCGGCGGTGCGATGCGAATCACCCGGTCATGGGTCTCCTTGCACAGGATGCCTTCTTCCTTGAGCGCTTCGCAGTAGGGACGCGCCGGGCTGTGCAGTTCGATGCCGATCCATAAGCCTCTTGCCGCGCACCTCTTTCAGGTCGGGGCTGCGCAGAGTTTGCAGCAGAGTCAGGAAATAAGCGCCTAGTTCGGCAGAGCGCTCCACCATTTTCTCCTCGATCAGGACTCGCAGTGCGGTTCGCGCGATGGCGCAGCCCAGCGGATTGCCACCGAAGGTGCTGCCATGGTCGCCGGGTTTGTACACTCCCAGAATCTCGCGCGATGCCAACACGGCCGAGACCGGATAGAACCCGCCGGCGAGTGCCTTGCCTACGATCAACACATCAGGCGTGATTCCTTCGTGCATGTAGGCAAAAAGTTTGCCGGTTCGTCCCAGGCCGGACTGAATTTCGTCGGCCATCAGCAACACGCGATTCTGGCGGCAGATTTCCGCCGCTTCGCGAAGAAATCCCTCGGGCGGAATGACGATTCCGGCCTCGCCCTGAATGGGCTCGACCAGAAAAGCGCAAGTGTTCGGGGTGATTGCTTCGCGCAGGGCACGAGCGTCGCCGAAGGGGATGACTTTGAACCCAGGGGTGAATGGGCCAAAGCCATCGCGATATTGTTCGTCGGTGGAGAAGCTCACGATGGTGACGGTGCGGCCGTGAAAATTGTTGGCGCAGACAATGATCTCGGCTTTGTCCTGGGGAATGCCCTTGATCTTGTAGCCCCACTTGCGAGCTGTCTTGACCGCGGTTTCGACGGCCTCTGCTCCGGAGTTCATGGGGAGCACCATGTCGAAGCCGGTCAAGTCGTGGAGTTCCTTGTAGAGCAGCGGCAGTTGCTCGTTGCGGAACGCGCGCGAGGTCAGGGTCACCTTCCAGGCCTGCTTGGTAAGGGCGTTGCAGAATCTTGGGATGACAGTGTCCTTGATTCACCGCGGAATACGCAGCCAGGCAATCAAGATAACGCTTGCCCTCGACGTCATACACCCAAACGCCTTCCGCGCGCTCGATCACCACGTCGAGCGGATGATAGTTATGAGCTCCGTACTGGTTTTCGAGTTCGACGAATTCCTGAGTGCGCAGAGGATTGTTCCATAAGTTCCGTTGTCATAAGTTCCTTTCACCCTACGGGTAGCTCGGCACCTTGCCGGGACGGCCCTATGTTCTGCCGTCCTTGTCCAACAGCATAGTCAAAAGCGCCATCCGCACATAGAGCCCATTCCTGGCCTGGCGGAAATACATGGCTCTGGGATCGGCGTCGACCGACTTGTCTAACTCGACTGTGCGGGGCAACGGATGAAGGATCAGTGCGTCCGCCTTCATGCGCTGCACCACGGTCGAATCGATGGCATACTGCCTCAGCCCGCTCACATCTCGGACTCGCTCGGGCCGGATTCGCGTCTGGTAAACCACATCCACTTCGCCAATCACCCGGTCAATATCGGACTCCAGTTCGTAGCGGACGCCATGCTCATCGAGATAATCCAGGATGTCCGGTTTCATCTGGAGTTGCGGCGGACTGACGAAGAACATCTTCACCCGTTCGAACTTGGCCAGCAGATACGCCAGCGATCGCGCCGTGCGGCCCTTGTCCAGCTCGCCAATGATGGCCACGCTCAGGCCATCCAGCGGACGCTGCCGGTAAATCGTGTACAGGTCGAGCAAAGCCTGGGTGGGATGCTGCCCGCCATTGCCATCCCCGGCATTGATCACCGGCACGGCGGAGACTTCCGCGGCCCGGCGCGCACCGTCCTCTGCGGAGTGCCGGATCACAATCACGTCGGAATAACCGCCGATGATGCGGATGGAATCCTCCACCTGCTCGCCTTCGATCTCCGAAGAAAACGTCGCCCGCGTGCTCGGTGGACAAGACCCTGCCGCCCAGGCGATGCATGGCGGCCTCGAACGAAAGCCGGGTGCGCGTGGAAGGCGCGTAAAAGAGTGTGGTCATGATGCGGTTCTGGTAGTCGAGCGAGCCGCCACGCGCGACCACCCGCTCCATACCGCGCGACCGCTCGAATAATTCCATGAGCAGGGGAACAGTGAATTGCTGGGACTCGACCAACGTGTTTCAATGGCGTTCCAGCTCTCGGCGTCGATTCCAAAGCAGGAGATTGGTGGCTTGCGAGGGGGATGATCGTCGGCTGCGGGCATTAGCGTCCTCCCACTGGGAGTTCGAGCTGTGCATCTCGCTCGATTTCCATGCGGACTCGATCCGGGAACACATGGGTGCCAGTCGATCCGGCCACCGCCTGACACAGGTTCTCGCATGAAGTGATGATGGCTTCCTTCCCGCCGTTACGCAGAAAGCGCAACACCGATTCGATTTTCGGGCCCATGTTGCCGGGTGGAAAATGGCCTGCCTTTGCATACTCTTCCAACTCAGCCGCGCTGGCCCGAAGCAGTGGACGCTGCGTGGGTTTCTTGTAGTCCAGGTATACGTAGTCGGTGTCGGTGGAAATGACGAACAAGTCTACGCCGAGGTGTGAGGCCAGCAGCTGCGGAGGCGCGGTCCTTGTCGATGACAGCTTCAACGCCTTCCAATTTGCCATTCCTCCAGACCACCGGAATTCCTCCACCTCCGCAGGCAATGACCAGCACGCCCTGCTCGACCAGATCGCGAATGACTTCCAGTTCGATCAATGTCAATCGGCTCAGGCGACGGCACCACACGGCGATAGCCGCGGGCTGCGTCCTCCACGATTTCCCATCCCAGAAGACGCCTGCGTTCCTCGGCTTCGGCGCGCGAGTAGAAAGGGCCGATCGGTTTGCTGGGGTGCTGTCATCGCAGGATCGTGCAGCGACACCAGGCTCTGCGTAAGAACGTGTCGCGACTGGCACGTGCAGACCGGCTGACTGCAGCTCGGTTTGCAACGACTGCTCGAGAAGATATCCGATCTCACCCTGCGTGGAGGCGCCACAAACGTCCAGCGGGAGTCCCGGGAACCTGGCTTGCTCCGCGTTCGGAGCGCAGAAGCGCCGCCCCAACCTGCGGGCCATTGCCATGGGTGAGCACGATCCGGTAGCCGGCACGGATCAAGCTCGACAATCTGGGCGGCCGTCCGCTGGGCATTTGCCCGTTGCTCGGCGATGGTTCCCTTTTCTCCCGCGCGAATCAGGGAGTTTCCGCCAACGGCAAGGAGCATGGTCTTCATAAGTCGTGGCTCGTAACCGGTTGTGGAGCGCCGGGCGTCGCCGCCCGGCCTCGCTCCATTTACGCGTGCACCAGCTCTTGCAACTCGAGCAGTCCCGGCAATTTGACGAACTCACCTCTTCATCAGTTCCAGCATGATCGCTTTTTGCGCGTGCAGCCGGTTCTCCGCCTGCTGAAATACCAGCGACCGTGGTGAGTCGATCACGTCGTTGGTGACTTCTTCGCCACGATGCGCGGGCAGGCAGTGCAGGAAGATGGCATCGCGCTTGGCCCGGCGGAACAGAGTCGCATCGACCTGGTAAGGAAGGAAGATATGCCTGCGCTTCTCCGCTTCGGCCTCCTGCCCCATGCTGGCCCAGACATCGGTGTAGATCACATCCGCGCCTGCAGCCGCCTCTTCGGGATCATTGGTCACCGTGCAAGTGCCGCCCGTCTCGGCACCGCGCTCACGGGCCCACTGCACAGACTCGGCATCGAGTTCGTATCCCGGAGGCGTAGCCACCCAGACATGCGCACCTAGTTGGGCGCCGGCAAACATCAGGGAGCGTGCCACGTTGTTGCCGTCACCAAGAAATGCAATCTTCAGACCCTCCAGATTGCCCTTGGCCTCCCAAATGGTGAGGTAGTCCGCCATCGCCTGGCAGGGATGACTGTAGTCGGTGAGTCCATTGATGACGGGAATGCTGGCGTACCGCGCCATCTGCTCAACCACTGTCGTGGGAAAAGGTGCGGATCATGATGCCCTGCACCATGCGCTCCAGGTTCTTGGCCACGTCGTACACCGACTCGCGTTTGCCCAGATTGATCTCGGCGGGAGAGAGATAAAGCGAAAAGCCACCCAGTTGCTGGATGCCGACATCAAAAGTGACTCGGGTGCGCAAAGAAGGTTTCTCGAAGATCATGGCCAGAGTCTGGCGCCGGAGTGCTGCGCTGAAGGCGGTCGGGTCAGCCTTAACCTGACGGCCAAGAATAAGCAGGTACTGAATCTCCGAGGGCGAGAAATCTCGAATCGAGAGAAAATCTTTGCCGTTCATTTTCCGGCTCCTGCCAGCGCTGGCTCGTGCTCGCGCACGAACTTGGCAAGCATTTCGGCCAGACCGGGCTTGGTGAGTTCTTCGACTTCGTAGGTCACGCGCAGATTCGGCTTGTCGAGCTTGATCACCCGCGCAAGGTCAATCGGAGTGGCGATCAGCACCAGATCGCAGGGAGTACGTCGGATGGTTTCTTCCAGTTCGTGTCTTTGCATGGCGCTGTAGCCCATGGCCGGCAGAAGGTTGGTCAGGTGACGATAGCGCTCGAAGGTGCCGCGAATCGATCCCACGGCATACGGTCGCGGATCCACTAATTCTGCTGCCCCATATTGCCGCGCCGCGACTACACCGGCGCCGTAGGGCATTTCTCCGTGAGTGAGGGTGGGGCCGTCTTCCACCACCAGTACCCGCTGTCCCTTCACCAGATATGGCTCGGAGATCGGAGACCGGCAAGCCATCTCAAACACAGCTGCCTTCGGGTTGTGGAGCTTTATGTTCTGGCGAACCGTCTCGAGGTCGCGCTGATCGGCGGTATCGACCTTGTTGATCACGATCACATCCGCGCGCCGCAGGTTGACTTCGCCGGGGAAGTAAGCCAGTTCATGGCCCGGACGGTGCGGGTCTACGACCACGATTTCCAGGTCGGAGGCATAGAAAGAAGTGTCGTTGTTGCCGCCGTCCCACAGAATGACGTCGGCCTCTTTCTCGGCCTGACGGAGGATCTTCTCGTAGTCCACTCCGGCATACACCACGGTTCCTTTGCTGATGTGCGGTTCGTACTCTTCGCGTTCCTCAATGGTGCATTGCTGAAGATCGAGGTCCTCCATGGTGGCGAAGCGCTGCACGGCCTGCTCGGCAAGGTCGCCATACGGCATGGGATGTCGAATGACCACCGGCTTTCGGCCCTGACTGCGTAATTCTTCGGCGACCAGGCGCGAGACCGGGCTCTTGCCGCATCCGGTGCGCACCGCGCAAACCGAAATGACTGGCACCGACGACTTGATCTGCGTGTGCTCGGTTCCCAGAAGCCAGAAATCCACATCCGCAGCCACTGCACGGGAGGCGAGATGCATCAGGTTCTGGTGGGAAATGTCGCTATAGGAAAAAACCACCGCGTCGATCTCGATATTCGAGCGATCAGTGCTTCCATGTCCTTCTCTTCGAAGATAGGAATGCCTTCTGGATACAAGCGTCCCGCAAGCTCCGGAGGATAGCAGCGGCCGGCAATGTCGGGAATCTGAGTGGCAGTGAATGCGACTACGTGGTAATCGGGATTATTGCGAAATAAGACGTTAAAGTTATGAAAGTCCCTACCTGCGGCACCAAGAATCAAGATTCTCTTCATAGATATTCCTCCACGGAGATGGTTAACCTCGTATCTTCTCGCCTGGAGGGAAGCACGGCTGTGCCGCACATCACACTCGCGAGTGAGAAATGGCACAAACAGTGGTTACCGTGGGGCTAAGTGGTGAATGCAAACGAAATAGCCATAGAGAGAATCCAGCGTCGGGGCTCGCTTTTCCGCTAATTCCTGCTGACTCTTGTTCTAAAGTCGAATCGCTCCTCGCCGATATACCAAGAGACGGGCGTCAGAGGAAAAGATAGTCGGCACTTGCGCCTGCACAGGATGAGTATCCCCTCATGAAGAGCATACGTGCCCTCATCGTGGATGATTCCTCGGTGATGCGAAAGATCGTGGAACGCTCCCTGCGCCAGGCAGGCATCGACCTAAAGCAGGTTGTGGAGGCTGGAAATGGGGCGGAAGCGATTGCCGTCCTGAACCAAGGCCCGGTCGACCTGATCCTTTGTGACATCAACATGCCGGTGATGGATGGGCTGGAGTTTGTCAAGCAGCTCTCCGGAATCGAGAATGCAAAGGGCGTGCCCGTGGTCATGATTACCACCGAGGGCAGCGAGTCTCACGTCGTACAGGCACTGTCCTGCGGAGCCCGTGGCTACATCCGCAAACCGTTTACGCCGGAGCAGGTCAAGGAACACGTCATCCCGGTGCTGGAAGGCAAGTCATGAAATCAGCGAGCGAAATGTTGGCCGCCACCGGCCGCCACGAAGACTGGGCACCGCTGATGGAGGTGGCCGCCCGGGAAGTCTTCGAACTCATGCTGGGTTGTAAGCTGACGGTGCCGGAAACGGTCTCAGAGGGCGGCTTGAGCATTACGTCCATGGTGGGGCTGGCGGGGAAACTGTGCGGGGTGCTGAGCGTACGTTGTGACGGCAAGGCGGCCGCGCTCATGACGTCCAAGATGCTGGGCGTCGATGTAGACAGAGTTGGTGCAGAGATGTCGGACGCTCTAGGCGAGATTGCCAATATGGTGGCGGGCAACTTCAAGAACAAGATTTCCGGCCTGGGTGACAGCTGCATGCTCTCCCCTCCCACGGTCATTACCGGCAGCGACTACAGCATGTACTCTCTGGCGGATTCCCCGGCGGTTGAGCTCAACCTGCTGTTTGAAAACCTCCCAGTCGTTATTTCTCTCCAGATTCACAGCTGAGCTCTGCGGGCCGGCCGCACTTTTGGTGGTGCCGAGTGCGACTCCTGGACTATTCATTCTCGTCCCAGATCGGTGCTGACGGGTTCGGCAGAACCAACGCCAGCGAGGGCTCAGTGGTGCGCCGCAGCCGTCCCGAATATGGTCGCCACCAGTTCGAATACCTCCGCAATGGCCTCGTCGAGTTCGAAGGTGAACCGCACCAGGTCGACGCCTTCCAGGCCACGGTATTCCTTTTGAAGAATGATCCAGGCGGGGTTGTGGACCAGGTCCACTTTATGTGATTCGTAGTATCCATAACCCATTCCTCGCACCCGGCAAAGAAGATCGCTTAGGTGTACCAACGCCACCAGCGGTTGGGCCGCTTCGCTGAACTCGGGAGCATGGTGATGGGCGATCACTTGAACCATGTCGGGCGACAAATGCCATTTTTCGGCCAAGGCGCGCCCGCTCTCGCAGTGGCTGAATCCCATGGTGGCCCGCTCCGCTTCATCGAGAGGCATTTGCTCCCGTAGAGCGTGCTTGACCGCGGCAGCGAATTCCTCGGGAAAAGCCAGGCAGTTCACCATGAAGCCGATATCATGGAGCAGCCCCGCCATGTAGGCTCTGTCGTGGTCGTGCGCGCCCATTTTCTCGCTGAACTTCCGGCACACCATTGCGCAACCCAGAGAATGCCGCCAGAAAACACTAGGATCCAAAGCCCAGTTCTTCGTAGGAAAGGCGTTTCCCAGGCAACAAGTGAGAAGGATGGTTTCGACCCGGCGCAACCCCAGCGTGATCACCGCGCCCTTGATGGATTCCGGTGACTTTGCCAGCCCAAACAACGGGGAACTGGCCACGCGCAGACATTGCGCGGCAATCGTGTTGTCATAGGACACCAGCTTCACCACCTCTTCCAGCTTCACGTCTTCCGGGGGCTCATTCAGCAGTTCGAGCAGGGGTAGAAAGACCGCGGGAATGGAAGGCGTGGTCTCGATGCGCTGCACCCGCTCACGAATGGTCTCAGTGATGAGGGCGGTGGTCATAGCTTGCCGCTGTTGAGGGATGGTTTCCAATAGCCGATCGCGCCCGGGAAATGGACCAAGTGAAACTGGTCATTCAGTTTCATTAGCGATTCTGAAGTTCCGAGAAAAAAATAACCGCCAAAATTAAGGTTGCTGAAGAAATGATCGATCACCTTCGATTTCGAGGTTCCGTCGAAATAGATCAGAACATTGCAGCAGAAGATCAGGTCCATGCCCTTCATGAAAAGCATCTTGGAATCATCCTGGAGGTTGAGGCGGCTGAAGGTAATCAGCTTCTTAACTTCTGGTTTGACCTGCAGCCTCTTCTCATCCACGGTCACAAAATACTTGCGCCTGAAGTAGTCAGTGGTTGCGCGCAGCGCATAGTCGCCGTAAATGCCGGTCTTGGCAGCTTCCACCGAGCGGTCGTTCAGATCTGTTGCCAGGATCTCCACCGTCCAGCCCTTCAGCAGGCGCTTCGCTTTGCTCCATCATGTTCATCGCCAGGGTGTAGGACTCCTCGCCCGTGGAGCAGCCGGCGCTCCAGATGCGCAGCCGCTTTGTGACCTGCTTGGTTTTTTCGGCCACCAGTTCGGGGAGAATGACCTTGCGCAGGGCATCGAGTTGCGGCTGGCTGCGGAACAGGCACGTCTCGCCAATGGTGATTTCATTGAGCAGTTGCCGCAGTTCAGCTTCGCGGCTGGAGTGTGCGGTGAGGAGGTCCCAGTACTCGCGCGGGCTCTTGAACGTTCAGTTGTTTGATTCTCCGGCTCACAGCCGTCAGCCAGCAAGTAAAGTTTCTCGTCGAGCTGGTAAATACCGGAGACCTTGTACACCAAGTCGCGGATCTGGCGGAAAGATGGGATCAATTGCCGCCGTCTAGATGGGTGACGGCGGTGGCAAGCGCGAGATTGAGTGCCGGTCGTCATTTGGCTCGAGACTCCATGGCGGGGTAAATGTTGGGGACAACGGCGGCTTGCCGTACCCGGCTCTGCAGCACGCGGCGCGTGATTTCGGAGGCCAGCTGGTCAAGAGGATAGACAGCATCGGCTTGCCCAGCGGCATAAACCAGGCCCGGCATTCCCCACACCACCGAGGAAGCTTCGTCCTGGATGATGACCTCGCCGCCGGCTTCGCGAATGTGCTGTGCTCCGATCACGCCGTCCGAGCCCATGCCGGTCATGACCACGGCGAGAACATTGGCTCGATACACCGCCGCCACTGAGCGAAACAGCGGATCGACTGCCGGGCGGCAGGAGTGCTCGGGAGGGTTCTGGTTGAGGTCCAGCCGCCGGCTCACCCCGGCATGGGCTACGGTCATGTGAAAATTTCCCGGAGCAATCCAGGCGCGCCCCGGGGTGAGGGTGACGCCGGCGACGCCTTCGGTTACCGGAATCACTGACTGGCTGGCCAGCCGATCCGCCAGCAAGCGAGTGAAAATCGGCGGCATGTGCTGAACCACTACAATCGGCACAGGCAAATCCCTGGGGATGTGAGGCAAGACTTCGCCCAACGCGTTCGGGCCGCCGGTGGATGTGCCGATAGCCACAATCTCAATCGGGTGTTTCGATGGGGGATGAACCCGGAGCGCGGGCCGGGGCGGTGGTAGTGTTTTGAGTTTTGTCGAGGCACTGGGACAAAGCGCTTTGATCTTGGGAATGAGTTCGGCACGAATGGCTTCGATGGCCACTGTTGGGCTGCCGGTGTTGCTGGGTTTGGTGGCGTAGTCAGAAGCGCCCAGCGAAAGCGCGTCCAAAGTGGCACTGGCACCACGTTCGGTCAGGGTGCTGAACATGATAACTGGCAGCTTGGGATAGGATTTGCGCAACTCCTTGAGCGTCTCCAGACCGTTCATCACCGGCATTTCGACATCGAGCGTCACCAGGTCGGGGTTGAGTTGTTGGATCTTGGAAAGGGCGATACGACCGTCACTGGCCGAACCTACGATTTCCAATTCCGCATCCTGAGACAAGGTGTCGCACAACACTTTGCGGATCACCACCGAATCGTCCACCACCAGGATGCGTATTCGGGCCATTGCCAATTGCCTCCGTCCTCCTTAACTTTCAGCCGCTCCGAGCCTAAGCCCCCGAACTGGCGGCCATGCTCCGTCTGTCGGCGTCGGCCGGGCCGGTGTTGTTGATGGTCTTGATTTTGAATTGTTCTACCAGGCGGCGTAGTTCAGCCGAAGTCTGCACCAGTTGCTGGGCGGCCTTTTGGGTATCGCCCGCGCCACGTGAGGTGCTTTCCGCGGCCTGCGCCACACCCGCGATGTTGCTGGTAATCTCGCCACTGCCGCGCGCCGCTTCGCTCACGTTGCGCGCCATCTCGTTGGTGGTGGCGTTTTGTTCTTCAACTGCGGTCGCAATGGTGTTGGAAATGCCGTTAATCTGATTGATCACGGTACTGATTTCGGCGATGGCACCCACCGCCGCCTTGGTATCGGTTTGGATAGCCTCAATTTTGCGGCTGATGTCTTCGGTCGCTTTGGCGGTTTCCTTGGCGAGTTCCTTGACTTCGTTGGCCACCACAGCGAAGCCTTTCCCGGCCTCGCCAGCGCGCGCGGCTTCAATGGTGGCATTCAGGGCCAGCAGGTTGGTCTGTTGGGCGATGGAGGTGATGACTTTGATCACCTGGCCGATTTCAGTGGAAGAATCGCCTAGCTTGGACACGGTGGCGGTAGTGTTTTCAGCCACCTTGACGGCGCCAGTGGCGACCTTCGCGGCCTCGGTAGCGTTCTTGGCAATTTCCTTGATAGTGCTGCCCATCTCTTCCGCCCCGGTGGCTACAGTCTGCAGGTTCTGACTGACCTGCTGGGTGGCATTGGAAACTACTTTGGCTTGTGCCGAGGTTTCCTCCGAATTAGCCGTGATCTGCTGGCTGGTTGAGGAAAGCTCTTCACTGGCGCCGGCCACCTGCACCGCATTATTGGCGATCGACTGAATGACTTCATGCAGGTTGTTCTTCATCTTGTTGAGGGCGATGCCGGCCTGCCCGATTTCGTCCTGGGACCTAATCTCCATGTCGGCAATGGTCAGATTGTTGGCCGCTACATGTTGAATCATGGTCAACATTCCGGCGGCAGCGGCCGAAAGACCGCGGGCGATGCCTATTGCTACGAGCAATGCGATCAGGATCACTCCGGTCAATAACCCGATGACCCAATAACGAGAGGATGTATAGGTTGCCCCTGCCGACTTGACGGCGTCCTCTCCTCCTTTGACGTTCAGCTTCACGCCTTCGCCTAGAAATTGGTCCGCTGCAGTGAAGCTGGCGACACCCTCGGATGCGGACTCGATTATGGCCTCCTTTTCTTTGCCCTGGTTGACCAGGTCTACCATCCGGTTCTTAACCACTAGGTGCTTGTCCCACTCGGAACGGAATCCCTGGTAGAGGCGGCGCTCTTCGTCAGACGAGATCATCGGCTCATAGCGCTTCTCGTCCTCTGCCATGTTGGCCAAATTGGCTTCTATCTTTTTGCGGATGTCCTCCTTGTCAACCACGATAAGATAGTTCAATTCCCACCTGCGCACCGTGGAGGCGTCGAAGCGGAGTTGGCTGATTTCCCGGACGCTGGGCAGCCAGTTGCTGCCCAGATCGAGGGCATTGGCGTTCAGCTTCGACATTTGCAAGAGAGAGAACACTCCCAGCCCGACTACCAGCAGGATCACGATTCCAAATCCAAGACCTAGTTTTTTTCCGATTTTGAGGTTGCTGAACCACGACATAAGTCGCTCCTTAGAATTCGAATCCGGCGTTCACCGAGATCAACCCAGTTTGGGCAATATATGCCGGCGCTTAGAACAAGCCGACCGTTAGCTTCATCGGCGGCGACGCGACGGAACTTTACTGACGGACCCGCGCTGTTTCAGCGTCCCGGCCTCGCCCAGGCATAGACATTGGCCACCGCGTAGGTGATGCCGATGAAGACGCGTTTTCGCGGCGCTCCCGTCGTGACGCCCACGTCAAGGCCGCTATCCACGTACAAGCGAGGTTGTACCTTGTAGTTGAAGCCGACGGTCACCGACCCGAATGCAGGCGTGCCCTGATTGAGCGAGCTATAGCCGTAGGGCTCGAGCACTGCACTCAGACGGCGGCTAAAGGTGTACCAGTTGGCCAGCGCGAATCCGGTTTCGTGATCGAAGCCAGCAGCAGCTGGGCGTGCGAGAAACAACTGAATCGCGTTAAGGTCGAAATGAAAGCGGCGAAAGTCTTTGCTGGCCAAAAAAGCCAGGGAATAATCGACCTGGCCCGACCCCAGCCCCAGCGCCACGCTGGCCGAGGGGATTTTGGCCTGATAGAACAAGCCGAAACTCGGCCGGTGTTTGGTCTGCTTCAGAAAGCGGTACCGCAACCCCAGCCAGGTGTCGCCAAAGCCGGTGCGGTCGCCGCTCCCATCCATAAAGTGAACAAATGCAGACGACGACCAATGAAAATCCAGGTCTGGGGTCAGGCCAAAGCGCAGACCGCCGCTAAGGTCGTCGCGCTTGGCGCCCGCCCCCGGCCACTGCCGCTCCAGACCGTATTCGATTTCGGCTACGCCGCACTGGGTGGTATCGGTGGCACTGGTCACCGTGGGTCGGCTGGGCACCGAGGCCACGTTGGTATTCAGGCAGGATGCTTCGGACGAACTGGGCTGCTCCTCGGCCGATACCAGAATGCACGAAAGGGAGAAAATCAAGCCGATCACGCAATGCCCTGCCAGCCTTCGCAAGCTCATGATCCCTCCTGAGCTTCCATCGGCAGTAATTGCCGGGTGGCTACGCCTGGAAAGAGCTGGCTGGAAGAGAAAAGTTCAGAGCTTCCCTATAAGGGCCGATTCCCGTTGCGGCGGAAATTGGAGAAGGCATGCGCCGGTTCCTGGGCCCCCCTAAAACGCCAGCCGGGTGCTGAAACACAGCGCGTGATTGTACGCGTGAAATTGGGTCGCCGCGATCTGCTCACCCACGCCGAAGGTGAGCGACAGGCGGTCGGTGGCCTCATGGCGGAGCTTGAATTTGCTGAGCATGATTCCGGGCGTGACGAAGTCCTGGACTTTGCCATCGCGCGTCCCGCCGCGGAAGTAGGTCACGTTGTTTTCCACCTGCGGCCAGAAATACTTGCCGACCTTGTACTGGCCCACGGAATTCCATGCTACCGGACGGCCCAGCTTGTTGGTAAAACCGCCGGGAAGGCTCATACCGACGTTCGACTGCACGTCAAACCGCTTGAAACCCTTGCCGCCGTAGAGAGTCGGAGTGATGGTTCCGGCGAGGCTTCCATTCGTATAGCTACCGGTGGGAATGGTGCCGTTCACCCCAAAGCTCACGATGTACATGTGCTTTTCCGCATCCGAGAGCAGGCGGTATTTCAAGAGCATGCTGACGTCGCCCCATCCGTTCACGACGCCGGTGGCGTTGTGATCGATGTAAGCCGGCAGGGTGATATCGAACTCCGTGCGGTACCAGGGAATGAGATCGAGTCCTTTGCCGCCGTCGTAGTTCCAGACGGAGATTCCGGTGGGCGTGATCTGGCGCACCGCGTCGAAGCGCACCAGTTGCACCAGGCCGGGATTGGAAGTAAACAGCGCCGTTGGCCACGACGGCTGTTGTGACAACGTCGAACGCACCCGGTCTTCCCAGGAGGTGAAAAAGCCTTCCTGCGCCTGCACCGTGCCTGCAAGCAGCAGCAATCCCAACAGCGTTTCTGACACCCAATGTGTTCTCATGAGTCCTCCTGAAAACTGTTTTGCGATCCCACTCATGCGGTCAATTTCCTGCCGCGGCTTCCGCCGCTTGACTCATCTCGCAGGCTCTTTCAGTGTCCAGCACATGCATGAGGCGGTCGTTCAGTTTGTGCACTCCGAGAATCATGCTGCGAATGCTGGCTCGCAACATTTCGGGAGCAGGTTCGAACGTGCTCTCTTCAACTTCCACCACGTCACCGATTTCATCGACCAGGAAGCTTACGGCGCCATCTTCGGAACGGACCACCACATTCATGGGCAAAACGTCGGGTGGACGAGCGTTCAGCTCCAGCCGCCGCCGCAGATCCACTGCCGTCACGATTTGGCCGCGCAGGTTGATAAGGCCACTTACTACCGGGGGTGCCAGCGGAACCTGGGTTATGTCCAGTGAACGGATGACTTCCTGGACGCCTTTCAGTTCGACGCCGAACAAGAGCTTGTCAAGATAGAACGTGCAAAACTGGAGAGCAGGCATGGTCAGTGTGCCCCCTGAGCCGCGTGCCTGGCGGCATCCGGTTGCGGCGCCGATGCGGCGGCGGCCGCTTGCAGAATCGCAGGAATGTCGAGCAATTCCGTCACCCGGTCCCCAATGAGCACGGAATAAAGGACCGTATCCCGAGTGGCAGCGGACCTTACCTCGGCGCGGTCTTCGACGATGTCGAGGATGCGTTCGACCACCAGACCAAAGGCGCGGCCCTCATGGTTCAACACCAACACCTGGAACGGGCCTGATCCCGGAGCAGGCGCGCCCTGCAAGGCGCGCAGCTTGTGGCGGCGTTCTTCCATCAGGACATTCAGGCGAATCAAGGGCAGGATTTGGCCGCGATACTGGGTCACCCACTGGCTGCCGGACATTTCGACCTGGTCGCGGGGAAATTCCTCGAGTCGCGCCAGCGTGCTGAGGGGGATGGCCATGCGGGAATCTCCCAAGCCGGCGAACAGCAAAAAGGTCTGCTTCTCCGCCCCGGCTACGACATCTTTGGATTTTTCCGCCAGCGTCCGATCGCGGGTTTCACTGACCACGTTGGCGCGCTGCGCCAGACCCAGTACGTCCAGGATGAGGGCCACTTTGCCGTCGCCCATAATGCTCGAACCGGCGAAGGTCTTGACCGTCTTGAGTTGTTTGCGCAGGGGCTTTACCACGATTTCCTCGGTGTCATTGATCTGGTCCACCACCAAGCCGAATTGCCGCTCGTCAGCTTGGAGGACCACGATGTTGATGGCGGGCGCTTCCTGCTTTTGATCGTCCGCAACTGCGGTGAGCTTAAGTTCCCGGGCCAGGTACACCAGCGGCAGCAGACGGCCACGCAAACGGTATACGGGAGCGCCGTGGACCATCTCGATGGCCGTGCGCGCGTGCCCGGCTTCCAGTCGCACCAGTTCGAGCAAGCTCACTTGGGGAATGGCATAGCGATCACCGCCGCAGGTGACGACCAGGGCGGGAATGATGGCCAGGGTGAGCGGAATTTTCACGCGCACGGTCGTACCCCGGCCGGGCGACGATTGCACGTCGACTACGCCGCCGATTTTTTCCACATTGGTTTTCACTACGTCCATGCCCACACCACGCCCGGAGACGTTGGTCACTTTCTCGGCCGTGGAAAATCCGGGAAGGAAGATCAAGTTGAAGATTTCACGTTCCGGCATTCTGGCCGCCTGTTCAGCGCTGACGATTCCCCGCTCGACGGCTTTTTGCCGGATGCGTTCGCGGTTCAGGCCGGCGCCATCGTCGCTGATTTCGATGTTGACCTGCCCGCCCTCATGGAAGGCTCGTAGCATCAGGCGTCCGGTAGGGTTCTTCCCTGCTTTCACCCGCACCTCGGGTAGCTCGATGCCATGGTCTACGGAGTTGCGTACCAGGTGCGTGAGTGGGTCCTTGATCGCCTCGATGATGGTCTTGTCGAGTTCGGTCTCTTTGCCCTCCATTTCGATGGCGACTTCTTTGTGACAACCGAGGGCCACGTCGCGCACGGTCCGCGGAAACTGCGCCCAGATGTTTCCGATGGGCTGCATGCGGGTCTTCATGACTTCTTCCTGCAGCTCAGTAGCGATCAGGTCCATGCGCTGTGAAACTGCATGCAGACCGGGGTTCTCGATCGCATTTGCGAATTGCAGTAGCTGGTTTCGGGCCAGCACCAATTCGCCGACCAACGTCATCAGCTTGTCTAACAAGTTGACGCCTACGCGAATGGTCTCGGGCGCAGTGTCCCGTGGTTTGGCCTCCAACGTCTGCGGGGTTGGCGGAGCATCTTCCGGCTTGGTCAGGCCCTGCACCGCTCCGCTCTCCAGCACCGGCTCGTCGATTTTTCCCCGTGAGGGTTTACGCAGCGGAGTATCGCCTTTGGTCCGAGGCGTCGCGGGTGCAGGAGCGGTCTCCTTGGCGGCAGCGGGTGCGATTGCCGCGGAACCGGCCAGCTGTGTGGCGCTGACCGCAGCAGCTGGCGAAGGTGGCCTAACGTCACCAGCGGCGGACGTTTGCAGCCGAGTCAGAGTTTCCCGCAGTTCCGGATAGTCGGCGGCGCCGTCCTGACCAGTGGACTCGATTTCCTTCAACATCTGGCGGACAGCGTCCACCATGCTCAGCAGCACGGTGGTGATTTCTGGATTGAGGATCAGCTGGCCGTCGCGCAAGCGAGTCAGTAGGTTCTCGCCGACGTGCGCGACCTTTTCCAGCTTATTGAAACCCAGGAATCCGCAGGTGCCCTTGATGGTATGGATGGTCCGAAACACACCCGCCAGGGCTTCTTTGTCCTGGGGATTCTTTTCCAGACCGACCAGGTCCCGGTCCAGGCGGTCCAGGTTCTCGCCGCTTTCGACTAGAAAATCTTTGACGATGTCGCTGTCGCTCATCAGTGCCGTTCCTTCCCAATGGCGAACCATTCCGGCTGCCGAGAGGCGGATTGCTTGTGAAGATTGGCGGGCTCTCCCGCTAGGGATGGGATTTAAACTCCCAGGAATGGTCCGCCCGGCCTCTTTGAGTCTCCATCGTCCGTTCAAGGATTTTCATTAGGGACCAGGTCAAGGCGGAGGAGCAGCTGCGGGTACGATGTTGATGGCTAAGTAAAACTGGCAAGTATTACTGAAAGGGGTGCGTCCGGGGAGAACAACCGCTGCCTGAAGGCCAATTCGTCCATATCTCCTCCACGCTGCATAAGCACTCAAGGATGCTTCTTTGGCTTAGGGACGGATCATACACCTGTCCGGGGAGTTTCGCCGAACTACGAAATTAGTAGTGAGCGCGGAAGGAATCGAACCTTAGAACCACTGATTAAGGGTCGGTTTGGGCGGAATCGCCCGTTCTAAGGCCATGGGAACAAACAGGTTATCCGGCGCAGCAACTTACATCGGCCATGGGGGTTAGAGAGGTGGCAGCCCACCCCTGGAGGTAGAAAACTGTATGACGAACAAAATCGCAAGCTCACTCTTAGCCTTGGCCGTTGGAGGTGTGATTCTTGCCGGCGCAGCCGCCGCGCAAACCACCACTGCTCCGCCAGCCGCCGCACAAACCACCCCACCCAAGACATCCCCAACCGCTGGTTCCACTTCCGGCGCGGGTCCCGGAGTCGTTGATCCCGGCCATCCTCGCGTCAACGAAGTGAACCGTCGCGAAGAGAACCAGCAGCAGGCTATCGGCACCGAAATCAAGGATGGCGATATCGGGTCGAAGCGGGCCGCTCACCTCGAAAACGAAGAGTCCAGTATTCAGAACCAAGAGAAACGCGACATGGCTGCGCACGATGGCCACTTGACCAAGCAGGAGCAGCAGCATCTCAATAACTTCGAGAACCATGTGCACAACGAGATCGAAGACAGCAACACGGGCAAGGCCAAAAGTGGTTCCGCTTCTGGCGCGGGTCCCGGAGTCGTTGATCCCGGCCATCCTCGCGTCAATGAAGTGAACCGTCGCGAAGAGAACCAGCAGCAGGCTATCGGCAACGAAATCAAGGATGGTGATATCGGGTCGAAGCGGGCTGCTCACCTCGAAAACGAAGAGTCCAGTATTCAGAATCAAGAGAAGCGCGACATGGCTGCGCACAATGGACACTTGACCAAGCCGGAGCAGCAGCACCTCAATAAGTTCGAGAACCACGTACACAATGAGATCAAGACAAGCCGGAAGAGGAAGTAAGCTTCCGCAGTATCTGAGATCATATTGGAGAGAAGCCGCGCGTCATGCGCGGCTTTTTTCTTTGGTTTTCTTCCGGCTTTCCCGGACTCGCCTGCTAGGCGCGGATGCGCTTATGGGGATACTGCTTGAAGTTAAGTGGTGAGCGCGGAAGGAATCGAACCTTCAACCTACTGATTAAGAGTTGTACTTTGACGGCGAATCAACAACTTGGACAATATCTCACCATGTGTGCTGACCTGCGTTTTCCGAATTGTTTATGCGTGTCCTCAGCAACACCGGAGCACGTTGGAGCAGGTCGGAGCGCCAGGGGGTAGTCACCGAGGGTGGTCACCGCTATCATGGCAGGCGGGGGTGGCTGCCCTCCCTGGTTTCTCTCCGCTTTCCACTGATACACCACTGTTCTCAGCGAATCGCGTCACACCTGTGACGGGTCAACGAGTGTAATGGGGATGTTACGCCAATTAACGCGAAGCAGGCGGCGACTTTGCGGCCCGCAGGTGAGTAATTCGGACGTATGGCCTAGCGAGCAGATTGTTTCCACTGTGGATGCTCGGGTCCTTGGGAAAGATGCGTCACAGTTAGATTGCTTGGTACTGCGCTAGAAACCGGAGCGGTAGAGTGCGGGGAGGGTGCGTGGCTGAGCGAAAAAAAAGGCGCCCGGGGTTTCCAAGCGCCCGCATTCTGATTGCCCGACCCTTCCAGCTAGTTTGCGCTCTGCACGGCGTAGAAGCCGTGCTGCTTCCCGCTTATATGATAGTGGCCGACCGCAACAGGCTGGTTATTGAGACCGCGGACAACGGTGGTGGTGGCGTTGGGGTAGTTGAGGGCGACGTATTGATTGATCTTCGGAGCGGCCCCCAAACCATGCGGGGCGCCGGTGGAATCAATGGTGTAGCCGCCAATTTGAAACTTGTCATTGATCTTGTCCGCTCCGGTACCACCCGTAGCACCGGGAGCGTCAAAGTCCGTGTACGTCCCATTGATGGCCATGTTGAGCGTGAATCCGTGCACCAAGCCGGTGGTGTCAAACCAGATTCCGCAGATGTTTCCGGGGGAGTTGACCCCTGACGCCAGTGTGGCCGTGGAGTTGGGATATACCAGATTGGTGAACACGTTGTTAATCATGGAGAAGCCCGTCTGATTCCCTAAGGCATCCCCCCAGGTTCCGACGACCTGATCGCTATTGTTGATACCGTAGGCAATGGTAAACGCCGCCTGCGGGTAATCGATTGGGGTGAAAATGTTGGGCAGCGCGAACATGAAACCGTGTGTGTTGCCGCTGGCGTCGAAGTAGTAGCCAACACCCTTGTTGTTGTCGTTGATTGCCCAAAGCGACGTAGCTGTGGCGCCGGGGTAGTCCACGGATGCGAACTGACCGCTGAAAGTGCGGAAATAGCCATGCATCTTGCCGCTGGTGTCAGTGTAGTCGCCGACGATGACCCTCCCATTGTTGACGCCGGAGGCCGTGGTCGCGGTGGCGCCGGGATAGTCCAGGGAGGTATAGGTAAAGTTAATCGCTGGCGCCTGGGCGTTGGCACTGCCTAGGTTAATAGCCACCAGCGTTGCGATCGCCAGGGCATGGAAAACAGCGACATTGATGCTTGACGAGCGTTTGAGGGGATGCATTGACATTCTCCTTAGAGTGGATTCCTGGTTCCTTTGCCGGGAAATCGCCCAGCGTCCGAGAGTGGTGGGAGTGTGCGCCTCATCTGCGGTTGTAGCAAGGGACAAAGCCGGACAACTCCGGGCATCTGAGGGCAAGGCAAAGGTCGCTAAGGACAAAAGCCGCTAAGGACAAAAGCCGCCTCGGAGCGTCGGGAGACCTTCAAGGATGGTGGGACCCAAGTGCCGAACCGTGGACGTGGTCGCCCATGGCTCCTCATGATTACTGTCCCGAGGTCAGGGGCCACTCGGACTCAGTTGCTGCAATCAGGCGTGGGTGTTGAAAAAGTCCATTTTCGTCAAAACACCGAAAATTTCGGGGATAGAAAACGTCTAGGAAAATGGAGAAAGTCGTTCCTGGGGCATCCTAACGCAATTTTATTTTGGCCGATTTCACGGGAAGGAGTTTTTCAACAGCCACGCGATATTACGTCAAGTGATCTGCTATTTCGGTTGCGCTCCCAACCTCGGAAGAAGGATTACACCACAAGATTGTTCGCGAGGCGTAATGCATTGGAGAGTTCAGACTATCGCCCTAATTCCTGAGCAAGCTGTCTCAGGCGTTCATACCTTTGGAAGTATTCGTCAAGAGTTTCTCCGCTCATCTCTGCTAGCCGCGTCCGACTGCCAAGCATGTTGGATTGCTGCTCAAGAAGCTCGGACATCTCGGTACTAATTTCCTTGATTCGATTTGGGGTCACTCCCGCATGATGGGGCTTCTAACGGCAACAAATCTGTGCAATTTTGAACATTGATCCCTGGCGCAGTTTGAAGCTATTGGCCGTCAGGTTTGGTAGGCAACTTGCCTTCGAGCCGTTTTTCTTTGCAGGCTATCAACTCATTCAACTCACGGACAAGCTCAATCATCTTGGCGTGGTCTTGCTCGATGCTGATCTGCCCACACAGTTCTAGCATCCGTTGCTTCTCTTCGTTGGTCATGGGAAAGATCATCTCAACTAGAGACAGCCCCGATACTACACACTTGTTGTGGCCCTGGCCTAGTACCTTCGCGCTACATGAAAAATGGTATGTACTGTTTTTTCCGTTGACGACATAATGAATTCCCCGTGGAAGCTACCCTCGATGACCGCATCCGTGAGCTGTGCGCTAACGTTGTCTCGACGCCCCAAAGCGACTTCCACGCGGCGCTGGCGGAGCTTCGGAAGGCGCTCCATGAGCACAACGAGAACCCTAGGAAACTAGTCTCAAGCGCGGGCGAGGCTGCCAAAGTGGCATCCAAATGACGGCAGAAAGCTACAGGAATGAAGAAGCCAGAATTGACCAACCTGGGTTGGCTCGGACCAAAGGACGAGATGGATCGCGCCAGTCATTACTTCGGCAAATTCTCCGCATGCCATGAGATCATCTGTGTCGAAAAGGCCGTGGCTGATGGCCCGAGTACTCTGCGACAAACCGGTAAATTGTTGGATGACGCGTTTCGTACACACCCGAACCTGAAGCATTTCGCGGTTACGCAGCAATTTGAAGAAGACAAGTGAGCGGACGATGGCGAACCCCGCCCTCCCGGAGTGAGCTTCACGCTCATCAGGGACGCGCGTCGGAGCATGGATCACCATGTGGTCCGGTTGCTCGTGAGTACGGTAACTGCTGTTAACAGGCGTGGGTGTTGAAAAAGTCGCCTTCCACTCAGAACAGCCAAAATTGGGTGATGGAAAATGTCCAGCAGAGCAGAGAAAGTCGTTTGCAGGGCATCCTGACGCAATCTGATTTATGCGAATTCTTGGGAAATGAGTTTTTCAACAGCCACAGGCGTTATCACTCATTGACCCTCAATGAGGGCTATAGAGATCTAACAACAACGACCCTGAGGGCGGGACGAGGGCACCCTTCGACGGGGACGAGAATTGCCTCGTCGCGGCCCGTGCCCTCAACCCGGTACCTGGTGCCGAGCTTGTCAGTCTGCTGAACTCGTCTGCTCCCGAGGGGTTGGTGTGCTCCATGCCTCTGGCAGTTTGAGGTGTGGCATCGGGGGAGCTGCAAACAGTTGTTGACACGGCTTGGCCAGCCAGCGGGCCCAACGGGCTGATCGGGAGACGCGGGCGCTGTCCGTGGCGATTCCAGTATCCGCATACATCTGGCGGTAGATTTTCGAGATCAATACAAAAGCCAGGCGGGCACGAATGGATTTTATGAATCCGGACCGCGTCCAAATGTACTTCAGGCTGTAAAAAGTATCCCAAACAGATTGTGTGCGCTGCCGAATCTCCTCGGAGGACATAGTTGGGTGGGGCCAATAGAGCTTGGGCCGAAGCGTGGGCGGAATGAGCCAGCGTCGGGTAATTGGAATGCCAGCAATGTGTACGGGAGATGCCTCCATGTTCTGTTCCCACCGGATAAAGTCCACGGTTCCGGGATAAGGAGTCAGCATCACAAACTGAGCAAACGCAACTTCAGCTTGAGCCGCAACCAAGGCGGTGGCGTCGAACGTCTCTGGGCGGTCACTGGGCAAGCCAAAAATGAAAGAGCCGAGCACGTATACGCCGTGGCGGCGGAAAGTTCTCAGCCGTTCGACGAGGTCCTCCCCGGCCGCATTGAACTCTTTGTAAACGTCCTTCAACCCTTCGGGGGTGACGGACTCCACTCCTACCAGCGCACCCTTGATGTTTGCCGCGTGCATAGCATCGAGGAATTCGGGGTCTTCCGCTGCTTCCATTGTGATCTGTGTAAAGAAAATCGTGTCTGACGGAAGCTGGGCCAGACGCGCCATCAGCTCGAAACGCTCCGCCCGGATGGCTTTGAGTTCATTGAGCCGGTGGGTATTGTGTTGCTCCGCGGCGAGGCGAAGATCGGTGAGAGTCACGGGATAGAAGTTGTCGTCGGCGAGTGCGATGAAGCGGAATCCGAGCCGTCGCAATTGGACGATTTCTTCAACCACCGCGTCCGAGGCACGCTGCCGGGGACGTTGCCCGTCCGTCCGCCAAACCGAGCAGAAAGAGCAATGCTTGGGGCAGCCGCGAACGGTCTGTACCGAAGCCCACATGTAGCTCTTCCGTGGCACTAAGTCCCAGCGCGCAGGCAGGAATTC
>CAVTHF010000006.1:0-221649 GCA_963734415.1 uncultured Acidobacteriota bacterium
GCTGATCATCTTCGTGGTGATCGCGCCGTTGCGGCGACGCCGCTGGCGATGCTGCGGCTGCCGAGCAGTTCGCGGACGGCTTGCGCGGGCTCGACCGCTGACAGCGGCCGAGACGCACCGGCCCGCCACCGCGGTCGCCGACGAGATCGCGGCCAACCGGCAACGATCCGGTCGCGCAGGCGCTCTGGCGCGCGCACGTCGAACGCGCGCTGTTGTCGGCGCGCCCGCGACTCAAGGCCGGCTGGCCGTCGCCGCGGCTCGCCCGATGCGCGATCCGATGGCGTTGCGCGCGCTGGTGCTGATCCTGGCGGTCGCGACGTTCTTTGCCGCCGGCGGCGAGCGCGTGGAAGCGCAGTCACCGCCGCCTTCGACTGGCAACGGCGTCGGCGGCGCCGGCCAGTTTCCGCGTCGACGCCTGGGTGGCGCCGCCGGTCTATACCGGCCAGTCCGCCGGTGATGCTGGCCGGTCTGCGCCCGGGTGAGGCCGCGCAGGCCGCCGCGCCGGTCGCGGTGCCGGCCGGCAGCCAGCTGGTGATCCGCTCGAGCGGCAATGTGCGGTTCGAGGTGGCGCGCAAGGGCGGCCTAGAGGACGCGTTCCGGCGGACGCGCGCGCGGCGCGTGCCGGCGGGCAGCGAGGAGCGCCGCTTCATTCGATCAAGGGCGACGGCTCGGCGACGCTGCACGTGCGTCAGCGGCAGATCCGGCTCGGACCTCCACCGCGATCCCCGACCGCGCGCCGACGATCGATCTGCTGATCACGGATCCGGAGCGGCAAGCGCGCGCGGCTCGGTGCGGCTCGACTACCGGATGGACGACGATTACGGCGTGGTCGAAGACGCATGCCGAATTCGCGCTCAAGGACGACGACGTACCGGCCGGCGCGACCGCGCACCCGCTGTTCACGGCGCCGGGATTCCCGCTGACGCTGCCGCAGGCGTGCGCACCCGCGCGGGCGCGGCGCAGACCACGCGCGACCTGACCGGCCATTCCCTGGGCCGGCGCGAAGGTCGCGGTGACGCTGGTGGCGCGCGACGAGGCCGGCAACGCTGGGCCGTGGCGAGGCGACCGAGGGTCCCAGCTTCCGCGAACGCATCTTCGTCAAACCGGTGGCGCGCGCCCTGGTCGAGCAGCGCCGCATGCTGGCGCTCGACGCCAATGCGAAGCCGACCGGTGCTCGCCGCGCTCGACGCGCTCACCGTCGCGCCGGAGACGTTTCACGCCCGAGACGCACGGTCTATCTCGGCTTGCGCGCGATCTATTTCGACCTCGCCCACGCCAGCAGCGACGACCAGCTGCGCGAGGTGGTGGACGCGCATGCGGGACATGGCGGCGCATCTCGAGGACGGCAACGTCGAGCCAGGCCGAGCTGGCGCTGCGCCAGGCGCAGGACGCCTTGCGCCAGGCGCTCGAACGCGGCGCCAGCGATCGAAGAGCTGAAGAAGCTGATGGAGCAGCTGCGCGCGGCGATGGACAAGTACCTGCAGGCGCTGGCGGAGGAGATGACGCGAGAATCCGCAGCAGCTGGCGCGGCCGCTCGACCGCAACACCCGCATGCTCGCGCGAGCGCGATCTCCAGAGCATGCTGGACCGGCTGGAGAACCTGGCGCGCATTTGCCCGGCAACAAGGACGCCGCGCGCCGGCTGCTCGAACGAACTGCAGTCGATGCTGGAGAACCTGCAGATGGCGCGCCCGGGCGCGCAAGGCGACGAGGGCGACGACGACATGATGTCGGCGCTCGACGAACTCGGCGACATGATCCGCAAGCAGCAGCGACTGCCGCGACAAGACGTTCAAGCAGGGCCAGGATCATGCGGCGCGACCGCCAGCGCCAGCAGCAAGGCCAGGGCCAGCAGCAACTGGGCGATCTGCAGCCGGACCAGCAGGGCTTGCGCGAAGCCGGCTCAACAAGCTGCTGGAGCAATTGCGCCAGCGCGGCCTCGGCAATCCCGGGCAGCAGCAGCAGGGCCAGGGCGGGAGCGACATGGAGCAGCTCGGCAGCGCCGGCGAAGCCATGGGCGAGGCGGAAGGCGAACTCGGTCAGGGCGACGCCGAAAGCGCGGTCGACAGCCAGGGCCGCGCGCTCGATGCGATGCGCAAGGGCGCGCAGGGGCTGGCGCAGTCAGATGCAGCGGAAACGGCCCGGGCATGGGACCGCGGCCTGCACCGGCCAGCCCGGCCGCAACGGCCGCGCGCGCGCCCAGCAGGACACCGACCCGCTCGGCGCGGCCGATGCGCGGGCGCGAATATGGCGACGACGCCACCGTGAAGGTGCCGGGCGAGATCGACGCCCAGCGCGCCCGCCGCATCCTGGAAGAACTGCGCAAGCGCTTCGGCGAGAGTGCGGCGGGCCGGGCAGGTCGGACTCGAGCGCCTGCTGAAGGATTTCTAATCGCTGCGGTTCTTGGCGGTGGCCGCTAGTGCCGTTGCACCAGCGCCCATCAGGGCGAGAGCAGATTCCCTTCAGGGCAGTCTGTCCGGGTTCATCGGTGTGGCTCCGTCGGTACAACGCTTAACATCTGTAGTTCGACTGGTTGCTCCACGCGCGACACCACGGTGTTGATCACGGGAGAAAGCGGTACCGGCAAGGATGTGGTGGCGCGAGCTGTCCATCAGCTGAGCGGCCGGCGATTCAAACCGTTTGTCATCATCAATTGTGCAGCGATTCCAGAAGCGCTACTTGAAGCCGAACTCTTCGGATTCGTCAAAGGAGCCTTTACTGGCGCGGTTCAGTCGAAGATCGGGCGCATCCACGCTGCGCAGGGTGGCACGCTCTTCCTCGACGAAATCGGCGATCTGCCCTTAGGCTTGCAGTCGAAACTCTTGCGATTTCTCGAACAGGGAGAGGTCCAGAGGCTGGGCAGCACCGATACCTTTCGCGTCGACGTTCGCGTGATTGGGGCCACAATGCGAATCTCCGCGTTGGTGCGGAGCACGGTTTCCGGGAAGACCTGTTTTACCGGCTTTCCATATTCCCCATCGAACTGAGTCCGCTGCGGGAGCGCATGGAGGATCTCCCCCTGTTGACCCAAAAGCTTCCTCGCCAAGTTTTGCCCGCACAACGTCGCCCTCAGCCCTGGAGCTGTGGCTCTGTTATTGCAGCACACCTGGCCGGGCAATGTCCGCGAATTGCGAAATGTTATCGAAAGGGCCAGCATTCTGGTCGGGCAGGGCCGGGAGATCAGACCAGAACACATCACCATCTAGCTACTGGCATGAGGGGGGAAGGTCAGCCACCGTACCAAGGCTTGGCGTCTGACAACAAATATAGAAAACTTTACGGTCGGTGACTTTTGTTTACCAAGTTGCCAAAAAAATTACTCCGGACTATGGACAAAATTGGGCCTACACCCCGAATATAAAAATGGGTCGATACTTCCTTCCATCTCGTCTCTGGCCAAGTCCGGTATGGACAGTGAGCATGGAGGGAGGGAACAGGGATAGATGGGTACGCCACACTCGTCTTGCAAGGGGCTCGATTGGTTGCGTCCTGAGGTTCGCACCGTCTCGGTGCGCGGCGCAGAAGGCCGATTCCGTCCACAGAAGTTCATTCCCGCCGCACCCGCGCAAGAGAAATTCTTGTTCAACTGCATTGAATCGTGAATTGATCCCGGGGAGGCTTCGTGTTCGATCAGAGCGATACTCGCTTGAGGTTGCTGGTAGTTGACAGTTCGCCGGCAGACGTTGAAATGGTCCGAGTGGCACTGGCTTCGGAAGATGTCCAGATATCTGCAGCGCCAAGCGCGGAGTCCGCATTGGAACGATTCCCCCAGCTCCGCCCACGGGTCATTCTCTCGGACCTCAGATTACCTGGTATCAACGGGCTGGAATTTCTGGTGCGGGCCCTGGCTCAAGATCCGGGGATCGATTTCATCCTGATGACAGGCCACTATTCGACGGAATCGGCCGTCGATGCCATCCGCAAGGGCGCCACCGACTATCTTCCGAAGCCGGTCGATGGCGAAAGGTTGCGCCAGTGCGTGGGCAATCTCGTCAAGCAAGCTGAAGTCCGCCGCAAGACATTCCGGTTGGATCAAGATCTGGCAGGAGTTTATCAGTTCGAGGGGATGATCGGACGCAGTCCGCTGATGTTGGAAGTGTTTGCCAAGATCCGCCGTATTGCGCCGCATTTTCGATCCGTGCTGGTGACCGGCGAAACCGGAACCGGTAAAGAACTGGTGGCCCAGACTCTGCACAAGCTGAGCCCGGTTGCAGCCGCGCCCTTCGTGGTGTGCAATTGCTCCGCGCTGGTGGAGACCCTGTTGGAAAGCCAGTTGTTTGGCTACGTGCGGGGGGCGTTCACTGGTGCCACGCAAGACAAACAGGGCCTCTTCGAGTATGCCAACGGCGGCACCGTTTTCCTCGATGAAGTCGGTGAACTGCCTTTGTCGGCACAAGCCAAGCTTTTGCGGGTGCTGCAGAACCAGGAGGTGCAGCGCGTCGGGTCGCCTACCCCCATGCGAGTCAATGTGCGCGTGATCGCGGCTACCCATCGCGACCTTCGCAAAATGGTGGCGCAGGGACATTTCCGCGAGGACCTTTTCTACCGCTTGTCGGTGGTCGAGATTCCGGTTCCACGCCTGGCCCACCGCAAGGAGGATCTGCCGTTGCTGCAGCGGCACTTTCTGGAAAAATACTCGTCTCTTTATGGCAAGCAAATCTCCGGAATCACTCGCCGCGCTCAGTCCTGCCTCGCATCGCACAGCTGGCCGGGGAACATACGGGAATTGGAGAATGTAATCAGCAGCAGTTGCATCATGAGTGTTGGAACCGTCCTCGATCTGCCCGACCTTCCCGAAATCCTGCGCTCGCCATCGCCGGCGATTGAGCGGGATGATGACGAACTGGTCAGCATGGAAACTATGCAGCAGCGTCACTTGCTGAGGGTCTTGAATCGTGTTGAGGGGAACAAAGCCAAGGCGGCGGAGATTCTTGGAGTGGGCCGGAACACCATTTATCAGATACTGAGCCGGATCCGCGCCGGCTCCGGAGCCGATGCCCGGGCCCGGGAACAAGACCTTAGTGCCTGACCGCGAAGTCTGAAGGCGTTTCGGTTAGTTCCTGCTGCGTTTTGCAAGCTAACCCGGCTACCACTGTTTCTCGCCTAAGTCTCCAGGGCGGCATTCGCCCAAAATTCAAAAGGACTATCACCAAAGTACTGGATTTCCACGGCCAAGGCTAAATTTTGCCTGCCATTGAGCCGATGTCTTATCCACGGGATTGTCAATCTTCGTGTGTCTTGAAGGAGCGTCGCCCTGTTTTCGCCCGCCATCATCGAACAGTGGAGCCCCTATCTTTCAGTTGCTCTGATAGTGCTTTTGGCCTATCAGCAATGGCGGTTGTATCAACTTCGCAAGCGCACCGTCCAGCGCGAGGAGTTGTTTCGTATCGTTACCGAGAATGCCGCGGACATGATCGCTCTCGTGGACGTCAAGGGGCGTCGCCTCTACAACAGCCCCTCCTACGAAAAAGTCCTGGGCTACTCTCCCGAGGAACTGGAAAAAACATCGGGCTTTGAACAGGTCCATCCTGAAGATCGCTACAAGATTCTGGAGGCCTCGAGGGAGGCCCGCAGCACGGGTGTAGGGAAAAAACTTGAATACCGCATTCGTCATAAGAACGGCGAGTGGCGAATCCTGGAATCTGCGGCCAGCACCATCCGCGACAAACATGGCGAGGTCGAAAAGCTGGTCATCGTTAATCGTGACATTACGGACCGCAAACACACCGAGAAACTGCTGGAACACAATTCCTTCCACGATGGCCTGACGGGATTGCCTAACCGCCGCCTTCTCCTGGACCGGCTGCAACGTTCGTTCGTTCGCGCACAAAGGAACCCCGACTACCAATACGCCATCCTCTTGGTGGATATCGATCATTTCAAGGTTCTCAACGACGATTTGGGTCCCACTGCCGGCGATCAGGTAATGATGGAGATGGGCGGACGGCTGGCCTCATCGCTGCGCCACCACGATACCGTTGCCCGCCCCGGAAACCAGATCCCCAGCACCGATGCCGTGCTCTCACGCTTGGGAGGGGACGAGTTCACGATTCTCCTGGAAGGCACTATCGACCCGAGCGATGCGCTCCGCGTGGCGCAACGGCTTCAGGCTGCGATCGCAGCTCCTTTCACGGTGGCGGGAGGCGACCTGCCGACCACAGCGAGCATTGGCATTGCTTTGAGCACTGATGAACACAACCGTGCCGAGGACTTATTGCAATGCGCCGACGTGGCCGTCCATCGGGCTAAGGCCCTGGGAGGGTCGCGTTGCGAGCTTTTCGATGAGGGCAAGCACACACGTGCTGTGAACCGGCTGAAACTCGAAGGCGAACTGCGGGTTGCCATCGATCGCCGTCAATTCCAACTTTGCTACCAGCCCATCCTGAATCTTGAAACCCGGCAGGCGGTAGGCTTCGAGGCCCTGGTTCGCTGGCACCATCCCGAGCAGGGCGTGGTCTCGCCTTCCCACTTCATTGAGGTGGCCGAGCGGGCTGGGCTCATGGTCCCCATCGGGAAGTGGGTGATTCGGGAAGCCTGCCAGCAGTTGCGCGCGTGGCAATCGGCCTACCCCGGCCTCGGGGCTTTAACCATGACCGTGAATGTCTCAGCTAAACAATTCGCGCATGCCGATCTTCGCGACGATCTCAAAGCGGCAATTCAGGAGAGTCGCATTGTACCGTCCAGCCTGCAGATCGAACTAACCGAGGCCGACGCGCAAGCCAATCCCCGGCTGACCTCAGACCTTTTCACTCAGCTCAAGCATCTCGGGGTTCGGATCAGCATTGGCGATTTTGGCACCGGGCACTCCTCGCTGAGCTGGCTGCGGCGCTCACCCCTGGATGAACTCAAGATTGATCGCTCGCTGGTCGCCAGCATGCCCTCCGATCGCAGCAGCTATGACGTGGTGAATCTGACCATCATTCTGGCGCGAGAACTGAACCTGGAGGTGGTCGCGGAGGGAATTGAAACCGCCGTACACCTGGAACGGGTCCGTCGGCTGGGTTGTGAACTCGGCCAGGGATACTTTTTCTCCAAACCACTTGAGGCCGAGCAGGCGAACCAGTTGTTAAAGCAGCAAAGCCTGCGCGGGAATGCCTCCGCAGCAGGACGCCAGTAGCAACCTACACACTGACAACACTAGCCTCGTGGAAGTTCGGGAGAGACGACCGCGTCTTGCATAAATCGTCGAGTTCCCTCCCCAAGTGAATATCCCGCCACCAGATAGAACCCTTTGGAGTTGACAGATCAGCCTTCTTGTCAAACAATTGACCTCCCGCTTGGCAGGCCCAGTGCCGTCTCTGGAGCAGATGGATTGTTCGTAACCGTCGGCACAAGCGAATTTTCCAGGAGAAAACTGCAATGAAAAAGCGAACCGTGCTCTCAGTAACTTGTCTCGTCCTGTTTGCAACTCTAAGCCTCTCCGCATCAGACAAAAACCAGTTTGTGTTCAGCCCGGATGGCAAGTTTGTGCGAGCCACGCATGCGCCAGCCCACATCACACCCACGCCCAGGGAGGCCGCGAGTCTGAAAACCATCGCTGGTAACTTCAGCCTGTATCCGAAAGCTACCTATTTCAGCATCTGGGGAAACACCATTGCCCAGGGCGGAACAAACTTTCCCTTTCAGACTTGGGTGGCGGTTGCCTTTACTCCCAACGCCGACGCGACCGTTACCAAGATTGAGGTGTCCGCCGGTAGACAGGGCGGGGGAACTGCAGGGTTCGAACTGGGTCTCTACAGCGATGACAACGGCGTCCCTGGGGCACTGATCAAAGGCACCCACATTACAAACCTTCCATCCTATGGCGAATGTTGCGCTGTCGCGGTGGCCAACGACCCGGCCGGGATACCGGTCACGGCCGGTACGCAGTATTGGGTGGTGGTGAGCACAACCCCAGAAGATACCAACATCTATGCCTGGGCATTCAACAGTACTGACATGACAGCGCAATTGGCCGCTTCCTGGTGCCAGGGGTCGTCGACCTACTGCGGTCAGAACAGCGGCAAGTGGGTCCCGTTCCAGTACGTTCAGCTGGGATTCCGCGTGCTCGGACACTAGATATACAAACATGCATGCGAGGGGGCGTCGGACACAGAACGAAACCGGCAAGACGTCACTGCCCCCTCGTATGAAATCCCTACTTGACGTTTGCAGCATTCTTGCCCACATCAACCGGTCCGCATTGATGCGCGTCGAACTGTGACTGAAGGTACTCTGTTGCGGCTTTGACATTGAGCGCGGTAACCGGGGCCTGGAATTGCTGCCCACAAGCTGTGCACGCCGCAACGCAAGGCACAGAACCAATGTGCTTCACGATCCGAACCGCGCGCTTCCTGGAGGCAATTGTGTTCTCGTCATTCATGCAGGGATGATACAAGCGGAGCATCACCGGAATTCTTCATTGCAGCAAATTGTGCGGAGCGCCGGGCCACTGTCTCCTCACTGTTCCGAAAGAATCGGGATAATACCGCCGACATTCGGCACCGAGGCGTGGCCGCACCCAGAACGTGAGAGTGGCATGTCATCGCCCATGCGCGCTTTTCAATAGGTAAAACGTCATCGCAAGAATCGCGCCGCCCCCCACGAGGATCACGATGCAGCGCACCCACCACTTCAGTCCTCCCTCCAGTTCGCCCATAGTAGAAATATTCTACGCGTGCGGATTTCCACCCTTGCACTCTTCTTCACCGCTCCTGCGGCTTCAGACTGGCATACTCCAGCCGCGCTTGGCGGAAGAGAGCAATATCCGGATCAGCGTCCTTCCAGAGTTGAAGAAAATCCTGATAGGCCTGCCTGGCCCGTGCAGAATCGTTCGCTCGTGCATACGCCCGCGCCAATTGCAACCGAGCCAACGCTGCCAGGGGGAAGTTTAGAATCAGACCACTACGGTCGGTGAACTTCCGGAATTCAGTGATTGCATTGCTGCTGTCCCCAACCGCTAGATAGGCTTGGCCCCGGATGTACGCTGGGTACAGCGTGGCCACCGAAAAGCTGGGAACGGCCTCCTCAATTGAGACCGCAACTTTCAACCGGCCGATGGCACTCAATGATTTTCCCTGGCGCAAATCCATGGCGGCACGAATCGTGGGCAGCCAGTATTGTTGCATGACAGTATCCGACGGATACTGCTTGTCGAGCGCCGCACTCTGCGTTTCCGCCGGTTTCAGCTCTCCCAGGCGGGCGGCCACCAGGGCCGTCAGTGCCAACACATCGCGCCCTCGCGCCAGTTTACCGGCCCGGGTAATGAAATCACGAGCGCCGGCCGACCCGACTTCCGCCTCGCGCACCGCGGCTACCGCCAGGCAATCGGCAGCCGACTCACCGAACCCGTCATGCTCCATTTGCTCGGCGGCAACCCGCGCAATCTCACCCGCCCTTTCAAAGTGTCCGTAATACGCCTCGGTATTGGCCTGTTCGGTGAGCAGCAATGATTGCGCTCCCGGAACATCGGCCGCGTTCAAAAGTAGTTGCTGCATTTCCGCGTTATCGCCGCGCAAAAACGCTCTCCAATACTTCACCTGCAACAGAGAATCGGTCTGAAATTTTCGCCGATCCGCCTCGGCCAGCACCGCGTCGGCCTCATCGAACCGGTTTTGCGCCATCAGGTCGGTGGCCAGGTTGGAATAGGTGGTGGCCCTGCTGGCATCGAGCCGCAAAGCGGCTTGCAGCGCGTCGGATGCCTTGTCGTAGCGCGCAAGTTCAGCATAGGTTGTCCCCAGATGATTGAAGGCGCCTGCGGACTGCGGATAATTCTGTACCGCGAGTTCGTAAACCTGCGCCGCCTTCTCCAGGTCCCCAGTCACATAAAGGAAGTAGCGGGACTCGATCGATATCCTTTCGGCCTCCGTAACACGGTCCCGCAGGCCGTAAGCCTTGGTTGCATTCACACGCGCAAGTTCGGCTTCATTGCGATTGTGATAGATCGCTCCCAACCCGCCGTACGCCATCGCGAAACTTGGATCCAGCTCAATCGCCCGCTTGAAGAATGGAATCGAGACCTGGTCGCCGGCACGGTCCCAGGTAGAGAGCGCCTGGCTGTAGGCCTTGAGAGCATCGAGCGAGGGGGTCGTGGCCTGCTCGAGCGGAGCGTTGTACTTCTGAATGGAAGGAAGCGATTCGCCCAGCCGGGCGCGTAATCGCGCGGTCACGCTGCCGAGGGAATCCACCACATCTTCTTTTCGATGGGCCTCCACCTGCTCCAATGCGATGGGGTTACCGGTGTCACATCGAATCGCAGCCAGGCCGATCAAGTAGCTGGTTCCCAGGCTGGAGATCGATCCTTGTACGGATACCTTTCCGCCTAAGCGTTGGCACGCCTCAAGCGCAACTGCTCCGGTCAAACGGTCGTCGGGCGCGTGGCCCATCTGCTTAAGGATCGAGGCCACCTTGCGATCCGAGACAATATTGAGAGATGGAGATTGCGCCAGGCTGACCTCAAGTCCCTGCTTGAGTGCGTCGTCGAAGACTCCATCTCCGGTAGTGTTCGCGAAATCGGCGAGGACAATGGTGTCTTTGGCGGTTACGTAGAAAGCAGAACGGCGGACACGGAGATATACGCCGACTGCAGCCAACAAAAGCAAAATGAGAATGCCAGTCCATGCCAATGAAGTCTGCCGTGGACGAACCACGACCGGGGTCGAGGGCGCGGTGGCTGGTTCAGCGATCGACCCGGTGACCGAACTGGAGACTTGCCCGTCCACCGGCAAACTGACAGGGGCAACAAAGCGATAGCCGCGCCGGGGAACGGTCTCAACAAACCTGGGATTCTCGGCGGGATCGCCCAGGGCAGCACGCAGTTTCCCGACCGCCGTGTTCAGGCCATCGTCAAACTCGACGAAGGTATCGCCGGTCCACAACTTCTGCCGAATTTCATCCCGGGTCACGAGTTGGCCGGGACGCTCCAGCAACAGCGTCAGGACTTGGAATGGTTGGCCCTGAAGTTTGATTCGGATTCCGCTCTTGGTGAGTCTCCTTCCCTCAAGATCCACCTCGAAGCAGCCAAATCGGACGATGCGCCGTTCTCGTTCCTCTTGCGACATGCCAACCAACCCTAACCAAAATGGGCATGATTCTAACACGAACCGTTCAGATGTCTTGCTAACCGCAACGATTTCAAATGGTTGCACGGTTAGCTCAGGTTTGGGATCAGTTGGGTTGCGTTTTTCCGCGCACTACGCCAGATTGCGTCGGTCAAGTTTTCGCAGTTTCAGGGAACTCACGTGCCAAACAGAAAATTGCTGGCGGCCCTGCTCCTAGCGTTGTCTCTAGCAGCTCACGGCGGCCCAGTCCAAACTTCGAACTTTCGAGCGATCGTTCCTTTTGACTTCGTGATCGGGAGTCAGACTTTGCCGGCGGGAAGCTACCTGGTGCAGCGGTTGCCGGGAAACCACTCGCCGCTCGATTTCACCGCTGTGGTGGTGATCAAGAGCGCTAACAATCAAATTCGCCGGACCGTGATCACCCGCTTGAAACCAGATATTCCGAGGGATGCGGCCCGAGTTTCGACACTGGTGTTTGCCATCTTCAACGGCGTCCAGTACCTCAGCCAGATTCGGCTGGCCGGAGAAAAGGCGACGGACGTGATCGAGACTCCTGCGGACACCGCTTCCCTGCTAGCCCGACCGATTCGTGAGGTCAAGCTGATGAGTTTGCGCTGACTGCTATCAAGTTTCGCGCTGAGAAAGGTTCACCATGAAGAAGAACCAGGCATTCCGAGTCAAACCGCTGTTGATTGCGTTTTGTTTCTTGCTACCGGCAATGTTCGCCCATGCGCAAACCGCAAACGACCCTACGGCAGTTCCCGCGCTCGTAAACTTCAGCGGCACGCTTGCAAACGTGCCCCGAAGCGAACTGACCGGAGTGACGTTCTGCCTCTACAAAGATTCCCAGGGCGGATCTCCATTGTGGATCGAAACGCAAAATGTTCAACCTGATAAGAACGGCCACTACACGGTCATGCTGGGCGCGGCCACCTCAGGCGGTATACCCACGGCGCTGTTTGCCTCCGGCGAAGCTCGCTGGCTGGGCGTGCAAGCGGCGGGGCAATCTGAACAGCCGCGCGTCATGCTGCTCGCCGTGCCCTACGCCCTAAAGGCAGCCGACGCTCAAACCGTCGGCGGCCTGCCGCCTTCCGCATTCGTTTTAGCCGCGCCGTCCGCCTTGGCGGTGAACTCACCTGCTTCCACGCTCTCGTCGTCCGCAAATCTCGAGCCGACCATCGGCGGCGGCGGCACCACCGGCTATCTGGCAGCGTGGACAGACAACAACGGTGACCTGGGCAACTCCATCCTCTACGAATCGGGTTCGGGATCCAACGCCAAGATTGGCATCAACGAGAAGAACCCTCTTTTCACTCTCGATGTGAACGGCCAGGAACTGGTGCGCGGCCTATTGGAGATGGCCACAACCAACTATGCCACCAAGAACAAAGGATACAGTTCGCAACCGCTTAACCTGGAGTCATCGGCTTTCAGCAGCAGCACCAGCCAGTACACCCTGAATCACTTCCAGTGGCAGGCGGAACCGGTTGGCAACAACACCGCGAATCCTTCTGCGACGCTGAACTTGTTGTACGGGACTGATCCCGCGGCGCCAGCCGAAACCGGATTGAAACTGAGCAGCACCGGTGTGTTCACATTTGCCGCGGGGCAGACTTTTCCTGGCGCCGGAACCATCACTGGAATCACCGCCGGCAAAGACCTCATCGGTGGCGGCGTGAACGGAACCGTGACACTGGGCCTCGACACCACCAAGGTTCCGCAACTCGCCACAGCAAATACCTTTACTGCCAATCAGACGGTGAACGGTAGCGTGACCGCCAGCGGCCCGGTTTCAGGCAGCAGTTTTCAGATTGGAATCAACCTGTTTGCCTTCGGCTCCTACACCGCTGCGAACGCTTTCCTCGGCTTCGCGGGGAATTCAACGACTTCAGGAACCGTCAGCACCGCCGTGGGGTACCAAGCTTTGTTGTCCAACACCGCCGGGGACACCAACACCGCCATCGGAGCCAATGCGCTGCATTTCAACTCCAACGGCTCTTCTAACACCGCGACTGGCGCGAGCGCGCTGTATGACAATACTGTTGGTATCGACAACACGGCGAGCGGCGCTTCAGCGCTCCAGGACAACACCACCGGCAACTACAACACGGCGACTGGCGCCTACGCACTGGTTCTTAACACCACCGCCAGCTACAACACTGCCGATGGCTTCCAGGCCCTCTACTCGACTACCACCGGCAACTACAACGCCGCCACCGGCTACCAGGCCCTTTTCGGTAACACCACTGGCGTGGCCAATACCGCCATGGGGGGCCAAACGCTTTTCGCCAATACCACCGGCAGCTACAACACCGCCAGCGGCGAGGGAGTGTTGTACAGCAACACTACCGGCACCGCTAACACCGCCGCCGGTTTCGCAGCTTTGTTTTCCAACACGATAGGTACTGAGAACACTGCCAGCGGCTACCAGGCGCTCTACGCCAACAACACCGGCAATTACAACACGGCGGATGGATACCAGGCATTGGAGTCGAACCTGGCCGGCTACTCCGACACCGCCGTCGGCGTACAGGCGCTTTTCAGCAACACTATGGGCACCATTGACACTGCCCTGGGCGGTGGGGCGCTCTACTCGAACGTTAACGGCGAATTCAACGTTGCCGTCGGTAGCACCGCTCTCTACGCGAATAGCTCAGGTCAGGGCAACACCGGAGTGGGAGTCCAAGCTCTCTACACCAACACTAATGGCAACGACCTGACTTGCATTGGCTTCCTTTGCTCCGCGGGTGCGGATGCTCTCGAAAATGCCACCGCCATCGGCGCTCACGCAGTCGTGGGGCAGAGCAATGCGCTGGTACTGGGCGGCACTGGCCAGTACGCGGTCAAGGTTGGCATTGGAACCTCCACACCAACGAGTGTGCTCACCATCGCCCGTGGCGCCGGCCATCCTGTCAGCGACAGCTGGGAGACCTACAGTTCCCGCCGCTGGAAAACGAATATCCAGACGTTGCCCGACGCCCTGGCCAAAGTCGAACGCCTGCGTGGCGTCACCTACGACTTGAAAGACAGCGGCAAGCACGAGGTGGGAGTGATCGCCGAGGAAGTCGGTGCCGTGGTTCCAGAGATTGTCACCTGGGACAAGAATGGCACCGACGCCCAAGGCGTCGATTACAGCCGTCTCACCGCAGTGCTGATCGAAGCCGTCAAGGCACAGCAAACGCAGATTGCATCGTTGACCAGCGCGGCAAAGACCCAGCGGCGAGAAGCTGCGGCCCAGAGGGAACAGATCCGTCAACTTCGAGTTCAGGATGCCCTTCTGCTTACCCAGTTGACGCGTCTCGAAAACAACCCTCGCCAACTGAAACAAACTGGCGGGTCGCACATCGCCAAGGGCGACGAGCAGAAGGTGGTTGCGAGCTCGCAATTTTGAGTTCACTCAATTTCGAATCTGAGTTCCATTACGCGAAAGAGACTACGAAGGAGCGCCATATGTCAGGAGTTTCTATGCTGAAGGGCCTGTGCGGCAAGATCGCGGTCTGCGCGATCGTGATTCCACTACTGGCCGGTTTCGCGGCCGCGCAACAGACTGCGACCGGTAACGTCCCTTCTCTGATCAACTTCGGCGGCACTATCACGGACATCAATCACCGTCCGTTGCAGACACTGACTGGCGTCACCTTCTCTCTATATGCAGATTCCGAAGGCGGATCGCCTTTGTGGATCGAAACGCAAAATGTTCAACCTGACAAGAACGGCCGCTACACGGCCAGGCTCGGCGCGGCTACGTCAGGCGGCATTCCCACCGCGCTCTTTACCTCCGGCGAAGCCCGCTGGCTGGGCGTGCAGGTGTCTGGAGAACCAGAACAGCCCCGCGTTATGCTGCTTGCCGTGCCCTATGCCTTAAAAGCAGCCGACGCGCAAACCGTCGGCGGGCTGCCGGCTTCCGCATTCGTTTTAGCCGCGCCGTCAGCCTTGGCGGCGAACTCACCCGTTTCCCCGCCCTCGTCGCCCGCAAATCTCGAGCCGACTGTCGGCGGCGGCGGTACTACCGGCTATCTCGCCGGCTGGGTCGATAACAACGGCGACCTCGGCAACTCCACAGTGTTTCAGTCGGGCACCGGTTCGACCGCCAAGATCGGCATCAACGAGAAAACTCCCCTCGCCACTCTCGATGTCAACGGTTCGGGACTATTTCGAGGCATTCTGGAAATGGCCACCACCGGATTTGCCACTGCCAGCAAGGGTTACAATTCCAACCAATTCAATATCGAGTCTTCAGCCTTCAACAGCAGCACCAATAAATATTCTCTGCAGCATTTCGTATGGCAGGCAGAACCAGCCGGGAACAACACCGTCAATCCTGCAGCGACGTTGAACCTGCTGTTCGCCACCGACCCAAACATACCCGTGGAAACCGGACTGAAGCTGAGCAATACCGGCATCGTCACCTTTGCCTCCGGACAAACCTTCCCCGGCACCGGAACCATCACCGGACTCACAACTGCCGCGGGCAGCGGACTAACGGGTGGTGGCACCAGCGGCACCCTCAATCTCAGCCTGTTGAACACCTGCGCCGCGAATCAAGTACTCCAGTGGAACGGGACTAAGTGGGCTTGTTCCTCAGCCGGCACGGGCACCATTACCGGAATCACCGCCGGCACGGACCTGACAGGCGGCGGCACCAGTGGAAACGTGACCCTGAACGTCGATACCACGAAAATCCCGCAACTCAACATTGCCAACACCTTCACCGGGCTTCAGACGATCAACGTGAACGGCGGTACTGAAGCCTTGAACGTCACGCAACAAGCGACGGTTGGACAGAGTTACGGAATCCTGGGAACAACGCTCAGCACCGGTAATCGGTCCGCCGGCATTCTCGGACAAAACCTGGCCTCATTCGGAATTGCATTCGGCATAGAAGGCTACATTGCAGACGGCGACGGTGCCGGCGTTTTTGGGCTCGACGGCAACCCACTCAGCCAGACCGGCGGCTCACTCAGTGGAACCTTCGGGAGCGGCGTCTGGGGAGACGGCAGCTCACAGGGGTTGGGGATGATTGCCACTGCCGACGCGAATAGCGCGATCGCAGCCTACAACAACAGCGATCTCCAGACTACGATCCTTGCCGAAAATCAGACCACCAGCGGCGGCCAACTTGCCCCGGCGATCGCCGGTTTCAGCTTCGCTCCCATCGGTATGGCGGTCGTCGGCTCTGGCCCTATCCATAGCAACACATTCTTGAACCCGCAGAACCGCACGCTGCAACCTTACGGCGTGGGGGGCGATTCCCCGGCCGGCACTGGCGTGGGCGGATTTACGGACAGTGGCACCGCGGTAGCAGGGTTCTCCAATTCCAACGGCAACGGGGTCGTGGGTTCTTCCGCAGCCGGTTCCGGCGTGTTGGGGTCTTCTCAGATGGGAGCGGGAGTCGCGGGTGTCTCCAGTGCTGTCGGCGATCCCGGAGTGTACGGAGTAACCACCAATCCAACCATGGAAACCAGCTACGGCGTTTGGGGCGACGATCCCAGTGAATCATCCATGTTCAATGCTGGAATTTTTGGCACCTCCCAGCTTGGCTATGGCGTGGCGGGGATCTCGGCGTACGTCGGTGTCCATGGCGCCACCACCGCGAACGGCACCGCCGGAATGTTCGAAGCGACCCTGGATAGTGGCTTTCCTTTCTATGCCTACGGCCCCGACGGCGGCTGCACCCTCGACAGTCATGGCAACTTCGCGTGCGGCGGCACTTCTTCGGCCATGGTGCAACTTCCAGATCAACGATGGGTCACGCTTTCCGCCGTCGAATCTCCGGAGAATTGGTTTGAAGACTTTGGCTCGGGACAGCTCTCCAAGGGTTCGGCGGAAATCGCTTTGGATCCGACGTTCGCAGAACTGGTCAGCACCGGCTCTGACTATCGCGTCTTCCCCGTTCCCGATGGCGATTGCAAGGGTCTATATATCGCTCAGAAGAATGCTATGGGTTTTGTGGTGCGCGAACTGGGCGGAGGAAAATCAAGCGTGGCATTCGACTACCGCATCGTGGCTCGCCGCAAGGGCTACGAGAACGTTCGCCTGAAGGACATCACCGAAGACTACAAACACCTGCGGATGGCCGCGGATCGCGGTCCCATGCAGATACCGCAGCGCCCAGATATTCATGTTCCAAGAGTGGACGCGGGTCGCCGGGTGGCAATACAACCCCCCACGCCCATTCTGCCGCGTATTGTGCCGCCGGCGCGCAACGCCCACGTCGCTACTCCGCTTCAGAATCAGAAGCGGTGATGTTTCCTCGGCAGGAATCTCAGCTGTTGGCAGCGGACAAGTTGCTCGTCATCGCCCGAAATCTCGAGTTCAGCCTCACCGTCCACAAGTCTGCTTACGAATTATTCCTTACACTTTCGTGTCATTTCGATTCTGATGTACTATCTCCGGTATCGCGCGCTAGTTTCCGAACTTCGTTCTTGCCGGAGAGCTCATGGATCGCCGCAGCTTCTTGAAGTCCGCCAGCGCAACAGGGCTCACCGTCGGTCTGTTCAAGGCCAGCGCCAACGCCTCTATACCTGAACACAACTGGGACAAATACGATTGGGGATCAGGGCCTCCGGTTCCCGACCGGCTTTATCAGGGGCCGTTCCCGCAGTACGGTCCCTGCGCAGTCGTTCCCGAGAGCGATGTCTCGATGATTACTTCGCCGTCCAAGGAAATCGTCAGCAATTACGGCATGGGTCTCATCGTTTACGTTTCCGACGATACTGGACCACTCCATATCCCCGGTCAGACCCAGGAACGAACTCTGGAGGATCTGATCAAGCTACCCTTCGTGCAGAAGGTCTACCTCCGTCCCAACTGGCGCGAGGTCCAGAAGCAGCCAGGCCGGCTCGACTTCCCGGAGTGGTGGAAGATTACGTTCGATCTGGCTCGCCGCTATAGCAAGCCCATCGGCTTCCGAGTCCAGCTGGAGAATCCCGACGTGCCCGATCCGGGGATGCCGGACTTTCTCCTCAAAAAGGTTCCCTACGTAAAGCTCAAAGGCGAGTGGAAGGGCAACCCCGCGGAAATGCGCTACAAGAAAGATAACAGCGTGCCGCGCTACGACCACCCCGCGTATCAGGCTGCGTTTCGCGAATTGAATGAGCTACTGGCTGCCGAACTCAACGGCCATCCGCAGATCGAGTTTATGGATACGATGATGTACGGCTTTTGGGGCGAAGGGCATACCTGGCCATACGAGGGCAATCCCTTCCCCAGCCAGTTGGTCGCGGAACAGACCTGGGCGGCCATGTTCGAGATGCAACTCGAACACTGGACCAAAGTCCCGCTGGCCACGAACACGCAGCCCGACTTCAGCAATGTGGGCAACGCCGATCTGCTGGACCGCACGATGCGCACCGGCAACTGGCTGCGAACGGATACGATCTTCATTGAGAACACTCAGATCGAGGCATTGAGCTACCGTCCGCCCTGGGCCGCTGCGATCTGCGAGGTTGGTTTCACCACCGGCGATGCGAAGGAACTTCGCACCGACGAAGATGGAATTACGTACAACGAGCAGATCATTTCTCACGCGGCAGATGTCGGAGTCAACTATCTATCGGTTTGGAGTTGGCACAACCAATCGGCCCGCAGTATTTTGAGCTACTACGAGAAGTTTCCCGGGCCCATCGATGAGATGGCCCGTCAGATCGGCTATCGCATCCGCCCCTCGTTTATCTGGACTTTCAGCCGGGACGGAGCCAACGGTCTGGTGCTGGGATTGGCAAACGACGGAATCGCCCCGGTTCCGGGAGTGCTGCGCCTTACCGTGTTCAGTGAAGACAACAAGATCAACGTGTCAGGCTGCATCGACGCCGGCTATCCGAAGCCGAATGGCGTTCATCAAGCCATGCTGATGCTGCCTGCGGGCGTTCAATGGAAGGGTCTGCAGCTGAAAGCTGAGCTCGAAGTCAAGGGGGTGCGTTATCCGGTCCGATGGGCGTGCCGGCAGAAGGTCAATTCGGATGGCTCATTGACCCTGCGCCACAATTACAAACCTGATCAGCCGTTGGTGTAGAGACGTGGGACTTGTCGGAATATCACCAGCGCCTTCGACCCAGCGGTTGACAGTCCTGCGATTGCTGCGGGCACGGAGAATGGGGGGATGACCAACTGCCCCCCTCGCCCCAAGAGCTTGAAGGTTTTCTGCGGAACCATTCAAACCTCTTTATTTTGTTGGCGTCCCCGACGGGATTTGAACCCGTGTTACCGCCGTGAAAGGGCGATGTCCTAGGCCAGGCTAGACGACGGGGACGAAGGTAAGACGAGAGCTGTTGACGGAACAATCGATGGTAGCAGTGCATCTTCCGCACTGTCAAAGCAGCTCCGCACAAGAAACCGTACAATAATGATCGGCTCGTATCTGCTTCAGCAGATCTCGTTCCGCGGAGCACATTGTGGCCGATTCCCTCTATCTCAGCCTGTGGTTTCCAGACTTCGACCTCGAAGACATGTTGCCCCACGCGTTGTCGGTGATGCGGCAGTTTCCGTTTTCGGTCGAGCGACCAGGGATCAAGTATGTGGCGCTGCATCCCGTTTCCTGGGACGAGGCCACAATTCTGGAACAGTCATTTCCCCACGGGCTTCAGCCTGAGGCGGCCGTGCTGGTGGCTTCCGACCTGTTGCATGAGGATTATGCCTATGTGTTCGAGGCGGCTTGGGACCTCTGGATGCTTGGCGAGGGAGAAAAAGAGTGGCTCCTGAAGCCTTCGCTGGTCAGGTTCGTGGCGCGTGGCCAGGAGTTTGACGAGGGATCGTTCCGCGAGGAGGGACATATCCAGGTTGACTTCGGACCCGATTCTCCCTTCCTCCAGGAACATGTGAAGCTCACTCAGGAAGCAGAGATGCAAGTGCGTGCGAACGTTCAGAAGCTGGTTGACTTCACCACAGGCGTGGAGAAGCACTCGGGAACCAGTGGGCGGCTGCTGTGGTCGGAATCGGAAGAGAACCTGGCGCAGAAGCTGATTGCCCGGCTGCAGAAGGTACAATAGATCAAGTTAAAACCGCAGAGGACGCCAAGGACCCAGAGGACTTAAAGTTATTTACCAGCCTCCTAATCCCGTCTCGCAGATGAACCACATTGAAGTTGATGAGTAGGCCAACTGACTTTCCACTGAGTTTGAGATAGGAGAGTAGTTGAGCTTTGTGGACCTCCAACAACTGCTCGACCACTTTTAGTTCAACGACGACGCAATCTTCGACTAGAAGATCTATCTTGTAACCACCCTCGATCTGCTCTCCGTCATAAATCACTGGCAGCCAGACCTGAGAGACAACCTTGAGACCACGTTTGGTGAGTTCGTGCTTCAAGCATTTCTCGTAGACACTCTCCAACATCCCGGGACCCAACGCAGTGTGCACCCTCATAGCCGCGTCCACGACAGCACCGGTAATATCGTTCGTTTCCATTTCCGACTACGGGAGAGTCCCTTTGAACTCCAAATTCTCTGCGTACTCAGCGTCCCCAGCGGTTTTCATTTAGTCCTTCCCCCCTCCACTTTCAGCTTGTCGCTGGCGGCAGCCTGGGCAGCAGCGAGGCGCGCGGTCAGCACGCGAAACGGCGAGCAGGAAACGTAGTTCAGTCCGATTTGATAGCAGAACTCGACGGAAGATGGATCGCCACCGTGCTCGCCACAGATTCCAACCTTGAGATCGGGACGCGTCTTGCGCCCGCGCTCAGTAGCCATCCTTATCAATTGACCGACACCCTCCCGATCGAGCACCGCGAACGGATCCTGCTTCAAGATGCCTTCAGCGATGTAGGTAGGCAGAATCTTGTTCACATCGTCGCGGGAAAAGCCGAAGGTCGTTTGTGTAAGATCGTTGGTTCCGAAAGAGAAGAACTGTGCACCTTTTGCGATCTCATCCGCCACTAGCGCCGCACGCGGCAACTCGATCATCGTACCCACCAGGTACTCGACGCTCTTCCCTTTTTCTTTGAACACTTCGTCCGCCACCCGGCGCACGATATCGCCCTGGTTGGCCATTTCTTTGAGCGTCGCCGTCAGGGGGATCATGACCTCCGGCTTCACCTTGACGCCTTCTTTCGCGACTGCGACAGCCGCTTCGAAGATGGCTCGCGCCTGCATCTCGGTAATTTCCGGATAGGTGATGCCGAGGCGGCAGCCGCGGTGGCCAAGCATGGGATTGAACTCGTGCAATTCTTCAACCCGGCGCAGCACCGTCCTGAGACCTTTGAGTTTTGGCGATTTCGGCTTGGTGGCTTCGAGCACCGCAATCTCCACCATCAAGTCCTCGCGTCGCGGCAGGAATTCGTGCAGAGGTGGATCGAGGGTGCGAATGGTGACCGGAAAGCCGTCCATGGCGCGAAATACGCCGATGAAGTCCGAGCGCTGCATGGGCAGGAGCTTCTTAAGCGCGGCGCGGCGCTGTTTTTCGTCGCGCGCCATGATCATGGCGCGCATGTGGGGGAGCTTCTTTTCGCCAAAAAACATATGTTCCGTGCGGCACAAGCCGATGCCTTCTGCTCCGAATGCGCGAGCTTGTACGGCGTCACGAGGGATGTCGGCATTCGCCCGCACCCCCAAGGTACGGAAAGGTTCCGACCAGCTCATGAGTTTGGTTAGTTCGGGATCGTCGGGCTTGGCATCGAGAGTCTTGAGCTTTCCCTTGATTACGCGGCCGGTCGTGCCATCAAGTGAAATCCAGTCGCCCGCTTTGAAGACCTGCCCCTTAGCCCGCATCTCGCGCGCTTTTTCGTTGACTTCGATGTCACCCGCACCAGCCACACAACACTTGCCCATTCCACGAGTAACCACGGCAGCGTGACTGGTCATACCGCCTCGCGAGGTCAGAATGCCTGCAGCTACCTCCATGCCATGAATATCTTCGGGAGTAGTTTCGGCGCGGACCAGGATGACAGGATTCTTTGTGGACCCGTGTCCGGCCTGCTCAACGGCCTCATCAGCCGTGAATACGATTTGACCGACGGCCGCCCCCGGAGACGCCGGCAATCCCGTGGCCAACACCTCCACCTTGGCGCTCTTCTCGTCCAGACCCGGGACCAGGAAGTCGTAGAGTTGGTTCGGCTCCACCCGGAAGATGGCTTCTTCTTTACTGATCAGACCTTCCTCAACCATCTGAATGGCCACGCGAACCGCGGCACGGCCGGTGCGCTTGCCGTTGCGGGTCTGGAGCATGTAGAGCTTGCCTTCCTGGATGGTGAACTCGAAATCCTGCATGTCACGGTAGTGTTTTTCCAGGCGGGTAGTAATCTCGCGGAGTTGCCGGTAAACATCCGGCATGACCTTCTCGAGTTCGAGGATGGGGACCGGGGTGCGAATGCCAGCGACAACGTCTTCTCCCTGCGCATTCATCAGAAATTCACCGTAGAACTCTTTGTTGCCGGTGGCGGGATTGCGAGTGAAACCGACGCCGGTGCCGCTGGTATCGCCCAGATTGCCGAAAACCATGGCTTGAACGTTCACCGCGGTGCCGAGATCGTCAGAAATATTGTTGATGCGGCGGTAGTGTTTGGCACGGTCGTTTTGCCAGGAACAAAACACAGCATTTCGCGACATAACGAGCTGCTTCTGCGGGTCCTGCGGGAAGTCGTGTTTGGTGTGCTTCTTGACGATCTTCTTGTATTCCGCGATGACCTCTTGCAGTGCCTTGGCGTCCAGGTCGGTGTCGAGCTTGGCTTTTTTCAGCTTCTTCTTGTGATCGAAGACTTCGTCAAACGCGGACTTGGGAATCTCAAGCACGACGTTGCCGAACATCTGAATAAGACGGCGGTAGGAATCGTAGGCAAAACGCGGATTGTGGCTGCGCTTGGCCAAGGCTTCGACGCTTTGGTCATTCAAGCCGAGGTTGAGGATGGTGTCCATCATGCCGGGCATGGAAAACTTCGCGCCCGAACGAACACTGACCAGCAAAGGATTTTCGCCCTGACCGAGTTTCTGGCCTTGTAGCGCCTGCAAGCTCGCCAGCGCTTCTTCCATCTCGCGATCGACTTCCAGCGAGACGCCGCCATGGCGCATGTACTCGCGGCAGGCTTCGGTCTGAATGGTGAAGCCGGGGGGCACAGGCAACCCAGCGTTGGTCATCTCGGCCAGACCGGCGCCCTTGCCGCCGAGTTGGTCCTTCATCTTGCCATTGCCATCGGCCTTGCCGCCGCCAAAGAAATAGACATACTTGATGGGAGTAGGCACTACGAGCGTCGATTCAGGGAGGGTGGTGGTAGCCATAGGTCAGTCCTTTACTGTTTACGTGTTAGGGTTGCGGAGTTGTCTTGGCTTCAGTCACGATTTCAGAAAAATCGGCAATGGTGGTGAATTCCTTCAGTAACGACTGCAACAGTGCCAGCCGATTGGCGCGCACGCGCTCGTCCTCAACCATTACCATGACTTTGTCAAAAAAGGCGTCTACCTGCTCTCTCACCGTAGAAAGCAGTTGGAGTGCGTCGCCATATTCTTTTTTCTGCCGGTTGGCCTCAATTTTCGGCGCGTTGAGAGCGAGGTAGGCAGCCAAATTCTTCTCCTCATAAGAAGACTCGGGTAGAGATTCAAAGCTGGCCGCTGGCTTGATTCCCTTCTCCTCCGCCTGCTTCAGGATATTCCGCATGCGCTTGCAGGCCGCCGCTATGGCCAGGAATTCAGGCATGTGCAGTACGCTCTTGACCGCGTCCGCGCGGGCGGCAACATCAACGACGTCGTCTGAGCCAGAAGCCAGGACAGCCTTGACCACGTCGTACGCAAATCCCCGGGCATCACGCAAGTAAAACTCCAGGCGCTCCCGGAAAAAATCACGGATCGCGCTAGCGTAGTCGATCTCCTTCGAGAACTTGTGCTCCGCATCCGACCCCCGGTAAGTCTCACGTGCGTCCCGGAACATTCCGTCCAAGCTCACCGGCAACTTGTGCTCGGCGATGGTTTTCACGATGCCATTGGCCTGGCGTCGCAGTGCGAACGGGTCTTTCGAGCCCGTGGGTTGCAATCCCAGCGCGAACATTCCAGCAATGTTGTCGGCCTTGTCGCAGATTGACAGCACCGCGCCACCGAGTGTCCGGGGCACTGAGTCCTCCATCGATTCCGGCTTGTACTGATCATAGATAGCTTGCGCGATCAGTTGCCGGGTCGCGTCTGGCATCTCGCTATCGAGTTCTTGCACCCGGGCATACAAACCGCCAACGATGCCCTGCAGTTCCGTAAATTCTTTCACCAGCTCGGTAGTCAGATCGGTCTTGGCCAGGTATGCCGCTTTGTGAACTACGCCGGGGCGAATCGGCATTCCGCTGTGGCGAACGACTTCGCATAGCCAACTCGCGAGCCTCTGTACTCGCAGTGTCTTGTCGTAATAACTGCCCAAGTCTTTCTGGAAGGTCACGTTCTTGAGCCAGGTGGTGCGCTCTCGTAGCGGATGTTTCTGATCAGTCTGCCAGAAGAAGCGAGCATCGTTGAAGCGGGCACGCAGCACGCGCTCATGTCCGTGGCGGATGATGCCCTGCGGATCGCCGTCGGTGTTCAGCACTGCGAGGAAGTGTGGCAGCAGCTTGCCGTTAGCATCTTCCACGGCGAAATACTTTTGATGGTCACGCATGACCGTGACTAGAACTTCTTCCGGCAATTCCAGGAACTCGCGATCGAAGCTGCCAAGGATCGCCGAGGGCCACTCGGTGAGGTTGACGACGGTGTCGAGCAGGCTGTTGTCTTCGCGCCAGCGCGCGCCGGGAATGGTACGAGTGGCGGCGTCGAGGGCTTTGCGGATTTGTTGTTCGCGCTCCGCACGGCCGAGAACTTTCGCTCCCCGGAGAGCATCCACATATGAGGAGCACGCGCCTGGAATCTGAATTGGCTTGGGGGCCAGGATACGGTGCCCGCGAGATTGGCTCCCCGCACGGATACCATCGAATTCCAGTGGGATGACTTGCTTGTCGAGCATGGCAACCAGCCAGCGTACTGGACGCACGAAGACTTCTCCCGGCTTGCGCCAATACATATTCTTGGGCCAATAGACGGAGTTGATTTCTTTGGGAAGCAGTTCGGCCAGCACTTCCGACGCCGATCGCCCCTTCCGGGACACCTTCGCAGAGAGGTATTCGCCCTTCGGTGTGGTGACTCGCTCTAACTGTGAAACGTCGACCCCGGCTTTTTTCGCAAAGGCGTGAGCCGCGGGTGTGGGCTGGCCATCTTTGAAAGCCACCGCCGCAGACGGCCCGTTGATCTGCTCAGTAACGTCAGGCTGGCTCGCAGGAACCCCGGCTGCGAGAACCGCAAGGCGGCGGGGAGAGTCGAGATACGAAATCTCGCCGCTGGGGTTTAGGCGTTCGCGTCCCAGCAGTTTCTGAACGCGCTCTCGTAAGTCCAGCGACGCCGCGTCGATCATCCGCGCGGGAATTTCTTCGCAACCGATTTCGAGCAGAAAGTCAGGCATTCAGTAAGCTTTCGTCACGGCAATTAGGAGGTTGTGGACGCGACCTCCAATTTATTCTTCACTTTCAGCGCCTGCTCCGGTTCCTCTTCGGGCGCAGCAGGGTCTCTTCTTTGCTGATCCACATACGCTCTCGCAATTCCCACCGCCAACGCTCGCACTCGAGCAATCACGCCGACGCGCTCCGTCACCGAGATCGCGCCGCGAGCGTCAAGAATATTGAACAGGTGCGAACACTTCAGGCAAAGATCGTAGGCCGCCAGGACCGGAAAACGCTTTTTGTCCCGGGTTATGCCGTCTCCAGCTTTCTTGTCCTTGATCAGCGCGGAATACTGCTCCAGCAGGGCCTTACATTCGGCTTCGCACAAGTCGAAATGTTTCCAGGTTTTCTCGACGTCGCCGGTTTCGAAGTTGTAAACCGAAAATTGCAGTTCATCGGCCAGGCGAACATCGCCGTAGGTGGTAGTTTTTCCATTCTCGGGATCCCGCGCCCAAACGATGTCATAAATCGAGTCAACATCCTGTAGAAAAGCTGCGATGCGCTCCAGCCCGTAGGTCAATTCCGCAGAAATCGGATTAAGGTCGACGCCGCCGCATTGCTGGAAGTAGGTGAACTGTGTGATTTCCAGGCCGTCAAGCATAACCTGCCAGCCCACGCCCCAGGCGCTCAGCGTGGGCGCTTCCCAGTTGTCTTCCTCGAACTTGATGTCGTGCTGGCGCAGGTCAATGCCGATAGCCGCCAGCGATTCCAGATACAACTCCTGCACGTTTTCCGGCGGCGGTTTCAGGATGACCTGCAACTGGGTGTGTTTGTAGAGACGATTGGGGTTCTCGCCGTAGCGGCCGTCGGCCGGGCGACGCGAGGGCTGCACGTACGCGACCTTGTAAGCTTGCGGCCCGAGCACGCGCAGGAAAGTTTCCGGAGCCATGGTGCCGGCGCCGACTTCCACGTCGTAGGGCTGCTGTAAGACGCATCCCCGCTCCGCCCAGAAGGTTTGGAGCCGAAGGATAAGCTCCTGGAACGTCAGCGAGTTGGGCTGGGATGAGTTCAAGGCTTGTTCAGCAGCGAGTGGATTAAGCCTCGATTGTAACGGAAGCATATGGCAGCCGTCAGCTAACCCGCACTACGGGCTGATCTTCTCCAGCATTGTCGCCGTCACCAGCTTCTTCTCAATATGGCGTTGCAGCGTCTGCAGCAGGAATTTTCGCAGGTCCGCAGCTTGCGCTTTGTGCCATGCGGCGGGGCCAAAACTGTCCAGCGGGGCGCGAAGCATCCTCGCGGCCAGGGTGCGGGACTCTGCCGAAATCTCCGACGACGCCAGCCGCTTGTCATCCACACACACCAATCCATCCGCCAGGGCGTGGAAAAAAGCCCGGCTCCCATTCAGCGCGCGCCCGCATGTCATGCATTCGGAAAGCTCTGGAAGATAGCCCATGAGGCGGGTCATCCAAAGTTCAAGATAAGTAATGGGCAGCCACAGCTCGGACCCACGCAATCCCGACAAAACTGCCAGGGCTAATCGGAAAACCGCATCGTTGGGTTCGCGGTCGGGCAGTAACTCGTCGAGCAGCTCCGCCACATGCGCGAGGGCGACGGCACGAGGATAGGTGACTTCTGAGGCGAGAGGCGATTCCAGCACCTCGCAAGAATCAAGACGTGCCAACTCCCGGCGTTCGCGGTCTTCGTAGTGCGCCCGGACGTAGGTCAGGGGCTCGAGCGCCCCCCCGAAGCGGCGTCTGGACTTCTTCGCCGCTCGAGCCACGCCGTGGACTTTACCCTCCGTGCGAGTGAACAGAGTGACCAGCAGGTCCGCTTCCCGCAACGGATACGTCCGCAAAACGATCGCTTCCGACTCCTTCAGCACCATGGAAGCCTACTTGATCTTCAGTCAGATTGCGATGCGGGCGCGCCCATGCACCCGACTTGCGAAGTCTGGATTTGATTGTAACTGCAGCCCAGCCGGCACAAGTTGCCTGGCGACCACCAAGGACGAAGCTCGCTTTGCCTATCACAAACCGAGGTTCCCACGTCCCTGGTCACCAAACCGGACCCTATTCCCAGGTAAATCAATGCCTTCCGTTCGCAGCGGTTGGGAAACGGGTCTGGCGGACGGGTTGCTGAGAACAAGGTCGCGGCAAGATTCGATCTACCACAGGCTCCAACAGGAATTGGAGTGAGTCAAGCATATTGCTGCTGTGCCGATAACACTACCGGGTCGCAATTTATCCAGTTCGAAAACCACCTCAGGAGAAACGCATGGCCATCACTGGTGTTTCAAGTCTCAATGCATCACAACCGCCCTCCCCGTCGGCGTCGCTGCGGTCGCGAGAAGACGCTGTCGGGCGTCAACTGGAACAGGCAATCAACTCAGGAGATTTGGCCGGTGCGCAGCAAGCCTACAACGCGCTAAGTGCCTTTGGTCCAAACAACTCTGGGCCCTTTTCGTCCCCGAAACTGAGCCAACAATTCGCTGATCTGGGTCAGGCGCTCCAAGCCGGTGATCTGGGGGCCGCCAAACAGGCAGCCGACAAACTCGGCAAGAACCTGCTGATCAAGGATTTCCAAATCGCAAAGCAGGACTTCAATACCGGGGGCTGGTCAGGGGCACAGAAGGCGATTTCACACCTCGAGGGGGATTTCTGGGCGGTCACAGGAAAAACTCTCGAACCCTCGCAGAACGTCACCGAACCGACCAACAATACTCAGCCCGCACCCGCGATCAATGTAAAAGCCTGAACAACAGGGGGTGGGCGTCAACTCGAGGGGTTGCTGCCGTCCTCGCGGCGGCAGCCCTATTCTAATTTCCGCTGGTAACCACGCGCCTGGTTACTGACGATGGTAACCACGGTGATCTTGCTCATCTCGCCAACCTGCTTCAATCTAGGGTTTGCTGGAAATTCTGCTGATGCGCGCACGTCCTGACCGGAATGAACAAGTCTGAAGCCGCCGCGCCGGGCGCGGATTGGACCAAGCTCCTCACCGACCCGCAGATCGCAAGCCATCTCGGTGAGCTGTTGCGTGCCTATCGCGAAGCTCCGCCCGAGAAGCGTGACCGCGCGCTGCTCGAGGTTATGCGCAAGATCAAGGGCGAATCCGCCAAAACGCAACCCGCCGGCGGATCGTCGGCCCTGCCGCATCCCAATCCAATCGAGCAAGTCGTTGCGACTGATCCCGCCGCCAGCCCGCCGTTTGAGCCGGACATCTTTACGCCGTCCTGGGGAGAGGATCGCAGGCGCTTTCCCCGGATGAAGTGTTTTGTTGCGGTCGAATTGAGGATGGAGGGTTCTTCCACCCCCGTCTGGGGCAACCTCTCCAACACCAGCCGGGGGGGATGCTTCGTAGAGACAGCTACCATGCTCGGCGACGGCGCCAAGCTGGAGATCGGCCTCTGGGTGGCAAATGGAAAGCTCTGGATAAAGGGCCTGATCATCAACGGAACCGTGACGCGAAGCAATTCCTTCGGACTCCGCATCAAGTTCGGCGAGATGGAGGTTTCCGAGCGCGAACGCCTGCGTGAGTTCCTGAAGTTTGTGGAAAACACGACTAAGGGCTACCACTACGAGCATGGCTACTTGGCCCAAATCAAGCGCTAGAACTTCAGTTTTCCTTAATTGCATTCTTCACTTCTGCTGAATCCTTCCGAGAGGCGAAATCATCCGACACATTGAGGCACCTGCTGGCTCAGGCTGCCCTGCTTCGTCCGCCACCCACGTCTGGCAAGAACTTGATAAACTGCCTGAGTCGAGCCGTGAACCTCTGATCCGTGACTGAAGGGAGAGTGTTTTTCTATGGTGGCGAGCGAGCAGATGCTGACCAGTAAGCAGTTGGATCTTCTTTGCATCAACACCATTCGTACTCTGGCGATCGACGCGGTGCAGAAAGCCAACTCGGGGCATCCCGGTGCGCCCATGGCTCTGGCTCCCGTCACCTACTCTTTGTGGCAGCAGTTCCTGCGCTTCGATCCTAAGGATCCTACCTGGCCCGATCGTGATCGTTTTGTGCTCTCCAACGGACACGCGTCCATGTTGTTGTATGCCACCCTCTACCTCAGTGGAGTTCGCAACGTGAACTCCACCGGCGAGCCGACGGACGAGCTAGCCATCTCGCTAGACGAAATAAAGAGGTTTCGACAGATCGGCAGCCGCACCCCCGGACATCCCGAATACGGCGTGGCTGCGGGCATTGAAACTACGACGGGACCGCTTGGCCAAGGCGTGGGGAACAGCGTCGGCATGGCCATTACTGGCAAGTGGCTGGCAGCGCGGTACAACCGACCCGGATTCGATCTGTTCAGCTACAACACCTACGCAATGTGCGGCGATGGCGACATGATGGAAGGCGTTGGATGCGAAGCAGCCTCCCTCGCCGGCCACTTGAAGCTCTCCAATCTATGCTGGATCTATGACAACAACCGGGTCACGCTCGACGGACCGGCCGACTGGTCATTTACGGAAGATGTGGGCGCGCGTTTCAGCGCGTATGGCTGGAACGTCACGCACGTCACGGATGCCAACGATCTGAACGCGCTGGAAAGAGCCTACAACAATTTCCTGCAGACCAACGACCGCCCGACGCTGATCGTGGTGAACAGTCATATCGGATATGGGTCGCCGGGCAAACAAGACACCAATGAAGCCCACGGTGAGCCCTTAGGCGACAAAGAAACGCGCCTTGCAAAAAAGAATTACGGCTGGCCGGAAGATGCGACCTTCCTGGTTCCGGACGGTGTGCTTGAGCATTTTCAATTCGGCATTGGCAAGCGCGGCCACGAACTGCGGCAGAACTGGAAAAAGTTGTTTGACAGCTACGCAAACAAGTATCCCGAACTCGCGGCCGAACTGAAACAGATGCAGCGCCGGGAATTACCGAAAGGCTGGGACAAAGATCTGCCCTCGTTCCCGGCGGACGCCAAGGGCATGGCAACCCGCGACAGTTCAGGCAAGGTGCTGAATGCCATCGCCCAGAACGTTCCCTGGCTGGTCGGAGGCTCGGCGGACTTGGCAGGGTCGGACCGCACCCGGCTTAAGTTCGAAGGCGCGGGAGACTTTCAGGCGGGGAGCTACGGCGGGCGCAACTTGCACTTCGGAGTGCGTGAACATGCCATGGGTGCAACCTTGAACGGGATGGCTGTATCAAGGATTCGTCCCTTTGGCGGAACATTTTTCAATTTCAGCGATTACATGAAACCTGCGGTTCGTTTGGCCTCGCTAATGGAGATCCCGAGTATCTTCATTTATACCCATGACTCGATCAGCCTGGGCGAAGATGGCCCGACGCATCAACCCGTTGAGCAGTTGGCTGGATTGCGGGCGATGCCAGGGCTGGTTTTGCTGCGGCCAGCGGATGCCAATGAAGTGGTAGAAGCCTGGAAGGTCATCATGGCACTCACCCATCAACCGGTCGCACTGGTTCTGACGCGTCAGGCTCTGTCGACTCTTGATCGCACGAAATACGCATCCGCGGATGGGGTTGCCAAGGGAGCTTACGTGCTGGCTGACGCGGCCGATGGCAAACCTGACGTGATTCTGCTTGCCACTGGAAGCGAAGTCTCACTCTGCGTCGGCGCGTACGAACAGCTGACGGCTGCCGGAGTCAAAACGAGAGTAGTCAGCATGCCGTCCTGGGACATCTTTGAAAAACAAAGCGAAGCCTATAAGAGCCAGGTTTTACCGCCGGCAGTGAAAGCACGTGTGTCGGTGGAAGAGGCCTCCACGTTAGGTTGGTCGAAGTACGTCGGCACCAATGGCAAGATGATTGGCATGCACAGTTTTGGAGCCTCCGCTCCGGCTAAGGACGTGCAGAAGAAGTTTGGCTTTACCGTGGACAACGTGGTGGAGGCAGCGCGCGAGGTGATTGCGCAATCGAAGTAGTAATGTTCCGTAGTTATTCGACAGCGAGGTGTTTATGCAGCCAACTGGAATTCTTGAAACCGCCAAGGCCACTAACCCCCTGAAAGATCTGCTGAAGTTTGGCCAGTCCGTTTGGCTGGACTACATCCGCCGCGACCTGTTCACTAGCGGCGAACTCAAACGGCTGATCGACGAAGATGGCTTGCGGGGGATGACCTCGAATCCTGCAATCTTTGAAAAAGCCATAGCTGACAGCAACTACTATGCCGACATGCTCAAGGAGTTGGCGTCACGGACCGATCTGGACGCCACTGGCCGTTACGAGATCCTCGCCATTCGTGACATCCAGGCTGCCGCTGACGCGTTGCGCCCCGTTTATGAAAGCACCAAGCGACGCGATGGTTATGTAAGTCTTGAAGTTTCGCCCTACCTCGCTCGCGACACTGAAGGAACCTTGAAAGAAGCACGCAGGTTGTGGAAGGCGGTTAATCGCGAGAATCTAATGGTCAAGGTTCCCGGCACGGCAGAGGGCATTCCCGCTTTCCAGCAATTGATCGGCGAAGGCATCAACATTAACGTCACGTTGCTGTTTGCCCAGGAAGTGTACCGGAAAGTTGCAGAAGCCTACATCGCCGGAGTTGAGCAGTTTGCCGCAGGCGGCGGCGATGTAAGCCGCATTGCCAGCGTGGCTAGCTTCTTTATCAGCCGCATCGATTCGTTGGTAGATTCCACGATTGCTGCACGGTTGAAAACCGCCAAGGATGATCGTGAGAAAGCTGACTTGCAGGGCTTGCTTGGCAAGGTGGCCATCGCCAACGGCAAGCAAACTTACCAGGGATATCTGAAGATCTTCGGCAGCGAGCGCTGGAAGAAGCTGGCCGCGAAAGGGGCACAGACGCAACGCGTTCTCTGGGCCAGCACCAGCACCAAGAACCCTAGCTACAACGATGTCATGTACGTCGAGGAACTGATTGGCCAGGACACGGTCAACACCATTCCGCCAGCAACCCTTGACGCCTACCGCGACCACGGTCATCCACGGGCCAGCTTGACCGAGGATGTGGAATCCGCGAACCGAACGATGGCGACTCTGGCTCGGCTGGGAATCTCCATCAAGGAGGTTACCGACAAGCTGACCGATGATGGCGTGCGCTTGTTTGCGGAAGCCTTTGACAAGCTCCTGAAAGCGGTAGACAAGAGTTCGCAGGCCAAGTGAGACAAAGTGAGCCAGCCGACCTACAAACTTCCGCAAGCATTAACGTCTTCGGTAGAAAAGACCCTCGCCGACTGGCAGTCCGGAAATAAGGTCAAGCGTCTTTGGGATCGCGACGCCTCCCTGTGGACCGGCACCGACGAGTCCGCGTGGCTGGGTTGGCTTGATATTGTTACTGAGCAAGTCGCTCACCGGGAAGAGCTCCTCCGCTTGTCTCAGGAGGCAAAGGTTGGCGGCTTCAGCGATGTTTTGCTGCTTGGTATGGGTGGATCGAGCCTGTGTCCAGAAGTGTTAGCGAAGACTTTCGGGCGCATTGCGGGATTCCCGCAACTCCATGTGCTCGACTCAACTGATCCAGCGCAGGTTAAGGCGCTGGAACGCAGTGTCGATTTGGCGAAGACACTGTTTGTGGTTTCTAGCAAGTCAGGTACAACCCTCGAACCAAACATTTTCAAACAGTACTTCTTCGAGCGTGTGAAGCAAACTATTGGCGCGGACCATGCCGGCAGCCGTTTCATCGCTGTAACCGACCCTGGCTCGAAGATGCAGCAGGTAGCAGAAACTGACCGCTTTCTTCACATTTTCCCTGGTCGTCCCAGCATCGGAGGACGCTACTCCGCGCTTTCGAATTTCGGGATGGTGCCTGCGGCGTTGATGGGATTAGACGTTGCCAAGTTTTTGGATCGCGCGCAGCAAATGGTAGAAGCTTGCGCGCAGACCATCCCGGAACAAAACCCTGGGGTGCTTTTGGGGGGCATTTTGGGCACCGCAGCCCTGAATGGCCGCGACAAACTTACGATACTTACTTCCCCCGGCATCTCCGATCTGGGAGCCTGGTTGGAGCAACTGGTGGCCGAGTCCACTGGAAAACAAGGCCGCGGGATTATTCCGGTCGATCGTGAGGCCATTGCCGCGCCGGAAGCCTACGGCAACGATCGTGTTTTTGCCTATGTGCGATTGGAGTCGGCGCCCGACTCCGCACAGGATGACAAAGTTGCGGCGCTCGAGCGGGCAGGTCAGCCGGTCGTTCGTATTGCCATGCGCGAAGTTTACGATTTGGGCCAGGAGTTTTTCCGTTGGGAGATTGCCACTGCCGTGGCAGGATCCATTCTTGGCATCAATGCTTTCAACCAACCTGACGTCGAAGCTAGCAAGAATGTGACTCGCGCCCTGACCTCAGAGTACGAGAAGACCGGTTCTCTTCCCGCCGAGGCGCCCATACTCCAAGACGGAAGCATTCAACTCTTTACCGATACCAAGAATGCCGATGCACTGACCAAGGCTGCCGGGAGCAACAAATCTCTTGCGGGATATCTTCGGGCCCATTTAAATCGCGTAGCTGCCGGCGACTACTTCGCCCTGCTCGCTTACATTCAAATGAACGAAGAGCACGAGTCGCGTCTGCAGGAGATGCGTCACCTGCTGCGCGACCGCAAGCATGTGGCAACATGTCTGGGCTTCGGCCCGCGATTCTTACACTCCACCGGTCAGGCATACAAGGGTGGTCCGAACTCGGGCGTATTCCTGCAGGTCACCTGCGATGATGCCGCCGATCTTGCTGTGCCCGGGCAGAAGTACACTTTCGGTGTCGTCAAAGCGGCCCAGGCCCGGGGGGACTTCCAAGTTCTGGCGGAGCGAGGACGGCGGGCATTGCGCGTCCATCTGGGCAGTGATCTCAAGTCAGAACTGGACAAGCTGAGGAACGTGTTCCGGGAAGTGTCGGCGTGAACATCGCATCCTGCGCATGTTCCAGGTTATTCTTCGACGCCGTTATAAAAACGATTTAACATTGCTTCAAGGAGCAAGTATGAAACTGGGCATGGTGGGCTTGGGCCGCATGGGTGCCAATATGGCGCGGCGCTTGTTGCGCGGTGGTCATGAAGTGGTAGTCACCGACCTGAGCGCTGACAATGTGAAACACCTGGCGAGTGAGGGCGCCGCTGCATCCGCTTCCCTCGATGATTTTGTGAGCAAACTGGGCAAGCCGCGCGTCGCTTGGCTGATGGTTCCGGCGGGTGGCCCCACCGAGCAAACCGTTCAAGCTCTGGCGCAGAAGATGCAGCCCGGCGACATCATGATCGACGGCGGAAATTCCTATTTCAAAGATGACATTCGCCGCTCCCAGCAACTGAAAGACAAAGGAATTCACTACGTCGACGTGGGCACCAGCGGGGGCGTCTGGGGCCTGGAGCGCGGTTACTGCATGATGATCGGCGGTCCAAAAGAAGCCGTGCAACAACTCGATCCCATCTTCAAGACGCTCGCCCCCGGCCGTGGCGACATTCCACGCACTCCGGGACGCGAAAAAATGCCGGGCACAGCGGAAGATGGTTACATCTACTGCGGCCCCTCCGGTTCTGGACATTTCGTCAAGATGGTGCACAACGGAATCGAGTACGGAATGATGCAGGCATACGCTGAGGGATTTGACATCTTCCGCAATGCCGGCAGCCAGCAGTTGCCCGAGAATCAACGTTACGATCTGAACCTGGCAGATATTGCGGAAGTTTGGCGGCGAGGCAGCGTGGTCAGTTCCTGGCTGCTCGATTTGACCGCTATGGCCCTCGCCGAGAACCCAAATCTTTCCGAGTACAGCGGGTTTGTGCAGGACTCGGGCGAAGGACGCTGGACCATTCAGGCGGCAATTGACGAAGCGGTTCCGGTGGACGTACTCTCGGCGGCACTCTTCACTCGTTTCCGTTCACGTCAGGAACACACCTTTGCTGAGAAGGTCCTGTCCGCCATGCGCCAGAAATTCGGCGGACACGTGGAACCGGCAGCCAGCAAGAAAACGGCGTAGGCGGTCAGGCCTTTGGGTTGAAAGAAACTCAACGAGGATAAATTCATGCTCGACACGGCGGCAACTCCAACCTCTCAACCGCAACGCGTAGGCCGGCCCGGCGACCCCTGCGTCATGGTGATCTTCGGCGCGGCGGGTGATTTGACCCACCGCAAGCTGATTCCCGCGCTCTATAACCTGGCCAAGCAGGAGTTGTTGTCGCGTGAATTTGCGGTTGTCGGGCTCTCCCACGGAGAAATGTCCAACGATGATTTCCGCAAACTGGTGGCGGAAGGGATCAAGCAGTACGCAGGCAACAACGTAGATGCCGATATTGTCGAGTGGTTTTTGCGCCGCGTGTATTACATCAAGGCGGAGTTTGATGATAAGAACGCCTATACGAAGTTGAAAGAACTCCTGGAACAGGTGAACCGCGATCATGCCACGCACGAGAACTACTTCTTCTATCTGGCGACGGCCCCTCGCTTCTTTGGTCCCATCGTCGAGCAACTTTCCACCGCAGGCCTGATGGAGGAAGCCAACCAACATTGGCGCCGCGTAATTATCGAAAAGCCCTTTGGCCACGATTTGGATTCCGCTAAGACACTCAACCAGCAACTGCTGAAGGTCGCGAAAGAAAGGCAGATTTACCGCATCGACCACTACCTGGGCAAGGAGACGGTCCAGAACATTCTGGCGTTTCGTTTCGCCAACGGGATTTTCGAGCCCATCTGGAACCGCCGATACATCGATCATGTGCAGATTTCAGTGGCGGAAACCGTGGGAGTGGAGCAGCGCGGCGGTTATTACGACACTGCCGGAGCTCTGCGTGACATGGTGCCCAACCACATCATGCAACTCATCAGCCTGACTGCGATGGAGCCTCCGGTCTCCTTCCAGGCAGACGCGGTACGCGATGAACAAGGCAAGATTCTCCATGCCATCCAGCCTCTGAGTTCCGAGGAAGTGCTCAGCAAAACGGTGCGCGGACAATATGGGCCAGGGACGCATGACGGACAGCGAGTTCCGGGCTATCGAGAAGAAAGCGACGTGCCACCAGATTCGAAGACCGAGACCTTCGTCGCCATGAAGTTGCTCATCGACAACTGGCGCTGGGCCGATGTTCCTTTCTATCTGAGGACGGGGAAGCGGCTGGCAGCTCAAAACACCCACATTGTGATCCAGTTCCGCCGGGCACCTTTCGTTTTGTTCCGTGACACGCCGGTCGAAAATCTCATGCCCAATCAATTGGTGCTTCACATCCAGCCGGAGGAAGGAATTTCTTTGCAATTTGCGGCGAAAGTTCCGGGGCCGATCATGCGCCTGGGCGCGGTGGACATGAATTTCGAATATGCCGACTACTTCGGGACCCAGCCCAGCACAGGCTACGAAAGGTTATTACACGACTGCATGATCGGTGACGCCACTCTTTTTCAGCGTGCTGACATGGTAGAAGCAGGATGGTGTGTGGTTAGCCCTGCTCTGGACGTTTGGAAAGCGCTGCCACCGCGGAACTTTCCCAACTACCCGGCGGGAAGCTGGGGGCCCAAGGAGGCCGATGAACTGCTGGAGCGCGATGGGCGCCGCTGGAGGAACTTCGAAAAATGATTCTGGCCGGCGACATCGGAGGTACGAACGCGCGGCTCGCGTTCTTTGATGTCAGTAATGGTGATTTTCGCCTGGTTTCAGCCTCGGTCTTTCCCAGCCGCGAATATGCTGGACTCGATGAGATCGTTTCTCAATTTGTCGACACTGCCGCGCTGCATCCTGAGGCGGCCTGCTTCGGAATTGCCGGGCCAGTGCGCAACGGCCGCGTAGAGACCTCCAATCTTCCGTGGACGATTGAGGCAAAGCGTTTGGCAGAAGAACTCAAGATCAAGGATGTCTTTCTGATCAACGATCTCGAAGCCAACGCCTGGGGCATTTCCACCCTGGATAGCAAAGACGTGGTTTGCCTGAACACCGTTAAAGGGCAGCCAGTGGGAAATCAGGCGGTGATCGCGGCCGGCACAGGCCTGGGCGAAGCCGGCATGTATTGGGATGGAACCCAACACCACATCTTTGCCTGTGAGGGAGGGCATTCGGATTTCGCGCCCCGCAATGAACTGGAAATCGAGTTGCTGCGGTATCTTTCCGCGCGTTTCGACCATGTCAGTTACGAGCGTATTGTCTCCGGTCCAGGCTTGGTCAATGTTTTCCATTTCTTGCGCGACACCGGCCGCGGCGCCGAGCCTAAGTGGCTCACTGAGGAAATGCAGAAAACCGACCCGGCTGCGGCAATTTCGCGTGCAGCTGTGCAAGGAAAGTGTCCGTTGTGCGAGCATGCCCTGGATCTATTTGTCACCATCTACGCAGCTGAAGCCGGCAACCTGGCGTTGAAGCTGTTTGCGACCGGCGGAGTGTACCTCGGTGGTGGCATCGCCGCTAAACTGGTTTCGAAGCTGGCGGGACCGCTCTTCATGCAGGCATTTGTCGGCAAGGGCCGCATGCAGCCACTGCTCGAAGCGATACCGGTAAAAGTGATCACCAATGAACAGACCGCTCTGATGGGCGCAGCCCGCTGCGCAGTCGCGAAAGCGGCGTCAAGAGTTGTGCCGGCGACTTAAGCTTTGAAAGGGTGCGGCTTCAGCCGCGCCAAAATTGGTTTCTGACGACTTAGGAAACGACTTGGAGCTGATGCTTTTTCGAACCTCCGCCCCCGAACCTCAGCGCCCGTGCAACGATCATGTCTTCGGCTCCTGAAATTCGAGTTTTTGAAACTGCTGCCGAGTTATTCCGCGGTGCGGCCGAGGAATTCTGTACTCAGGCAGTCGCGGCCGTAGCCCAGCGGGGGAGATTCTCTGTCGCCTTGGCCGGTGGGTCTACCCCTAGAAGCCTTTATCAGTTGCTGGCCAGCGGTGCCTTCCCGATGTTTCCCTGGGACAAGACTTACTTTTTCTTCGGGGATGAACGTCATGTGCCGCCCGACCATCCCGATAGCAACTTCCGTATGGCAAATGAGGCGATGTTGTCGAAGGCTCCTGCGCAGAATGTGTTTCGCATTCCCGCCGAAATGAAAGACGCCGAGGCAGCCGCCAGTGCTTACGAACAAACTCTGCGTAATTTCTTTCACCTCGCAGCGGGCGAGTTTCCACGCTTCGACCTGATCCTGCTCGGCCTAGGGCCGGACGGGCACACTGCTTCTCTGTTTCCGGATACAACTGCGCTCACGGAAAACAAGAGGCTGGTGGTGGGGAATTGGGTGGAGAGGTTCAAGACTCACCGCATTACCTTTACCTTTCCGGTTCTGAATCGCGCAGCTTTCGTGATGTTTCTTGCCTGCGGCGCTGATAAGACCGGCATTCTCCGCGAAGCGCTGAGAAACCCGCAAGCTGATTTGCCCTCGCAGAAGGTGCGTCCGACCGACGGCAGGCTGGTGTGGATGCTGGATCGTGCGGCAGCGGGAGAATTGTCCGCGAACCTCAAGAACCGGTCTGCATGATCTGAGGTCCTAGAACACTGGCACCAGATTGTGTTTCTTCTGGTACAGCTTGCGGTCAACGGCGCGGAGCACATCCGAAAAGTCGCTGCCTGTGATGTAAGGCGCGATGCCCCAACTAAAACCCATTTCGTAGCGCTTGCCGTTGTTCAGGTTCCAATGCTCTACCGAGCGCAAGAGGCGCTGCATCGGAGAGTCGGCTTCTGCTTCCTGGGTGTCAGGCATTACTACCAGAAATTCGTCACCCCCGTGGCGGAAAATCATGTCGCCGCCACGGAACACGGTGCGTAGCATCTTGCCGAATTCCATCAGAATCAGGTTCCCTTCCATCGCTCCGTACTTGGAGTTGATCTCGCGAAAACCGTTGATGTCCATGGTCAGGAAAGTCAGGTGAGCGCCCATACGGTTGGCACGGGCCACCTCGCGAGGGATCATTTCGTTCAACGCGCGCCGGTTCAACAGTTGGGTCAGGGGATCGATCAGGGAAAGGCTTTCCAGGCGTTCGTTGAGTACCAATTCGCTGATCAGCGCGCGCCGCGTGTGGTTCAGTGTGAGCTTCTGGCCGATAAGATAAATATTGAAAAGCAGGACCAGCGAGATCAAACCAAAGAACAGTTGTGGCAGATACGCGGACTCGACGTGCACCACCCGCTGCGACCACACCACGTTGGGAAAGATGAAGGCGGATAAGCCGGCCGCGAGCACCAGCATCACCAGAATCCCGATTGACCAGAGTTGTAAGTCACGCCCTGAGAGGTTCTGAATCTCCCGCTGGATCTGTTCCGTCCGTGCCAGCATGGACGGCGGCGCGGCCTGTTCCTCATTCTTCTGCACAAGTTCACCTCTGGATTCCAGCCGACGCGAGCCGGAACCGACACCACCCAGAATTTTCCTTCGAAGATGCAACTCAGGGCGAGGCAGAACACGCGGCCTGAGTTACGACGGTAATCACAAGTTAGGTCGTTTCTGGGAGGCTGGCTAGCCCGTTCCGGCTCCCATCGGGGGTGCAGCTGAATTTGGCTTTGCCCGCAACGGATTGACTTGCTGCGGTTTGCCGCCCTAATATTGTCGCGCACGGAGCGCGCCAGCTTCATTGATCGGCCAAACCATCTCGCACTACCGCATCGTCGAAAAACTCGGCGGGGGCGGTATGGGTGTGGTTTATAAGGCCGAGGACGTAAAGCTGCACCGCTTCGTCGCCTTGAAGTTCCTTCCTGACGAAATTGCGAAAGATGCCCAGGCGCTGGCCCGCTTCCAACGCGAGGCTCAGGCCGCGTCTGCGTTGAACCATCCCAACATCTGCACCATCTACGAGATTGATGACCAGCATGGACAAACTTTCATCGCCATGGAGTTCCTGGATGGCCTGACACTGAAACACCGCATCGCTGGAAGGCCTCTGGAGATTGAGACTGTTCTGTCGCTAGGGATCGATATCGCCGACGCGCTCGATGCCGCTCACTCCGCCGGCATCGTCCACCGCGACATCAAGCCGGCAAACATCTTCGTGACCAAACGCGGACACGCCAAGACTCTTGACTTCGGACTGGCCAAGGTGACGCCCGCGAAACAAGGTCCATCGACCAACACCGTAACCGGCACCATCGATGACCAGCATCTGACCAGTCCCGGCTCCGCGCTGGGCACGGTTGCCTACATGTCGCCGGAGCAGGCGCGGGCGAAAGAACTGGATGCGCGCAGCGACTTGTTTTCCTTCGGCACGGTGCTGTACGAGATGGCGACGGGTGCGTTGCCCTTCCGGGGCGAAAGTTCTGCCGTCATCTTCAAGGCCATTCTGGACGCGGAGCCCACGCCCGCAGTGCGCCTGAACCCTGATCTGCCGGCCGAACTCGAACGGATCATCAACAAGGCGCTGGAGAAGGATCGTGACTTGCGTTATCAAGGTGCGGCGGAAATGCGGGCCGACCTGAAACGGCTGAAACGGGAGACAGAATCACGACACGGCGCGCCCGCCAGTTCGGGCACGGTGCCGATCAGCCAAGGTACGCCTGCTACGCCCCCGCCCCTTGCGACACCTTCCTCGGGAAGCGTCGCTGCAGCGCCCTTTGCTTCGGTTTCCGTTGCCGTTCCGCCGACTGCGGCGCCGCCTAGTTCGCGGTGGAGGATCCTTCTGCCGATAGGCGTCGTAGCACTCGCCGTACTCGTCGGCGGCGGCCTCTACTGGCGATCGCGTTCCGCAACTCCAGCGACGAACGCAACCCCGCTCACTGAAAAAGATACTGTCGTTCTCACCGACTTCACCAACACCACCGGCGACCCGGTCTTCGACGGCACCCTCAAGCAAGCCCTGGGTGTCAACCTCGAGCAGTCCCCCTTTCTCAACATTCTTTCCGACCGCAAGATCGGCGCGACGCTGAAGTTGATGGGCCGCCCGCCCACCGACCACGTCACTGCCGAGGTCGCCAAGGAACTCTGCCTGCGCACGGGAAGCAAAGCCATTTTGGCCGGCTCGATCTCCAGCCTTGGCACTCAGTATGTGATTGGTCTGGAGGCGGTCGCTTGCAACACTGGGGACACGCTGGCCAAGGAACAAGCGGAAGCGTCCAGCAAAGAGGGTGTGCTCAAGGCCTTGGGCACGGCAGCCACCAGCCTGCGCACCAAGCTGGGCGAATCACTCGCTTCGGTGCAGAAGTTCGATGTGCCCGTGGAAGCCACGACCCCGTCGCTCGAGGCTCTCAAGGCGTACAGCATGGGCATCACCACCGGACGTACCAAGAGCGCGGCCGAATCCATTCCGTTCCTGAAGCGGGCCCTCGAACTCGATCCCAACTTCGCCATCGCCTACGCCGGTCTGGCGGTTGATTACTCAAATCTTGGACAAGCGAGTCTCTCCGCGGAATATGCCAAGAAGGCCTACGACTTGCGCGATCGTGTTAGTGAACGCGAGAGGTACCGCATTTCCGCCTTGTACTTTCAGAACGTCACTAGTGAGGTGGAGAAGGCCACGGAAGCCTACGAACTCTGGGCGAAGAGCTACCCGCGGGACATGGTGCCGCACACGAATCTCGGTTTTCTCTATGCCAATCTGGGCCAATACGAGAAAGCGATCGTGGAAACCGAAGCGTCCGTGCGGGTGGAACCCACGATCAATAGCCTTGGGAACCTGGCAGCCACCTACATCAACGTCAATCGGCTCCAGGATGCCCGGCAGACGCTCCAGGAAGGGCAGCATAAGAGCTTCGATAACTTCAACATTCGTTCCAATCTGTATGCCCTGGCATTTCTGTCCGGGGACTCGGCGGAAATGGAGCGTGAGGTTGCATGGGCCGCGGGCCGTCCCGGCGAAGAAGACCAGATGCTCAACATCCACACCGACACCCAGGCTTACTTCGGCCGTCTGGGAAAAGCCCGTGACCTAGCCCGCCGGGCTTCTGAATCCGCCGTGCGCTCGGACGCGAAAGAAACGGGCGCGCAGTGGCTGGTATATCAGGGGCTTCGTGAAGCTGAGGTCGGCAATCTCACGGCTGCGCGGCAAGGCGTCGCCCGCGCGTTGGCTCTCGCCCCCGGACGCGATGTCAAGGTTTTGGCCGCTCTGACCCTGGCGCGGAGCGGTGAAACCAATCAGTCCACAACCATTCTCGAGGCGCTGCAAAAATCTGAACCCAGCAACACTTATCTCAAGGTGTACTGGTTCCCTGTGATCGAGTCATCCATCGCCATGGCACAACAGGCGCCCGACCGGGCCATCGTCGCGCTCGAACCGTCGCTGCCGTACGAACTCGGTGCACCTCCTCCCGAGAACACCGGCTTGATGTATCCGGCGTACATTCGCGGCCTGGCTTACCTGGCTCAGAAGAATGGCCCAGCCGCCGTCGCGGAATTCCAGAAGTTCGTTGATCATCCCGGAATCATCCAGAACTTCCTGCTCGGCTCGCTCGCCCGCCTCCAATTGGCCCGCGCGTACGCGGTTTCCGGCGACACCGCCAAAGCGAAAGCTGCCTATCAGGATTTCCTTACTCTTTGGAAAGATGCTGATTCGGACATCCCGATCCTGAAGGAAGCTAAAGCGGAGTCCGCGAAGCTGCAATAGGCTAGGAATAGATGACGTCGGCGAGCACGTTCTGACCGTGCTGTTTGCGCAAGGTGATCTGGACCTTCTGGCCGACGGGAAGGGCATTGCGGGCGTCGCCTTCAACGACTAACGTCTGTGCCGACCGACCGTCGTTGCTCAGGGTAACGATGGACTTGTTGGGCTCTCCCACGTGGGCTTCATAAAACACAACATCCTGCACCCGGCCACTCTGCACCATGCCTCCGGCGACGGCGCGCGCGCTGGGCGAGGCCGCGGACTTAGGCCGTTTCAACTCGAACAATGCGGTGGCGCCCAGGATGCCAGACATCGCCAGCAGGATCAGCGACATGAACAGGCCATCCACAGTAGTCAGAGAACCATAGACAGCGATCCAGAGGACACCCAGTAGAGGGATTCCCGCCAGCAATAGAAGAAGCAGCAAGGTCATAGGCCAGATCTCAGTCGAGCACCGAGAAACAGACTAGCAGAAAAAAGTCATTTCTTGCAGATCAGACGGGCAGGTGGTATCGAGATCAGGCACACTGGTCGCGCCAGTCACCAATCTCCTTGAAGCCATCAGCGCGCGATTGTTCGAACAAGCGAACGCGGTGCCGGGTGTGCTCAAATTCATGAATGTCAGCCCAGACTTCAGCCCGCCAGGGTTCGTCGTGGACTGCGGTTTCTCCGCAACTGGCGCAGCGGGTGTGAAACTTTCGGGTGTCGCGGATGTCGCGCGCAACCGGAATGGAGCCGTTGGCCCCGGGCAGTTCGATGAAAATGCAGCGGACTTCCTTGATGTCATCCTTGCCGTCGATCACATGCTCGTAGCGCAGGAGGTAGCCGAACCCCAGGCGCTGGGCCTGGGCTTCAGCCTCGGCGCGGGTATGAAAAGGGCCGTATTCGGCTCGCAAGGACTCGGTGGAGTCGCAGGCCATCCAGAAGGTTTCTTTGTGGGTCATTCCCTACCTCAGATTCGAGACTACGGAGGGGAGAGCCACCGGAGCCTAGAGACCGTCGCGCTCTACTGAGCAATCGGAGTGCCGCGTTAAACCCGCCAAACGCTTGTTTTCCGGGCGCTGCACCCGCTACCCTAGTGGAGGATCGTGCAAGCTTTTGCAGAAGTTTTCCAAGGGGATTGCAATTTTACAGGCAGGTGGCGGGGCCGATACTTTGGCAAGCGCGCGGTTTGCATTAGAATCACCACACCCAGAGAGTCCAACTTAATCCGCGAAGTGGTCTGGAGGACCATGGGCAAGCGCCGGGAGCCCCGAGTCGATAAGGTCGTGCCGGTCCGCATCTTCGGCACCGACACCAACGGGCAAATCTTCTCCGAAAAGCTGTCCACGCTCAACGTGAGCCGCCACGGTGCGGAACTGGGCGGGGTGCAGGCACAGCTTAAGATGGGCGAAATCATCGGCCTGACCTATGGCGCCAACAAGGTCCACTTCCGAATCATGTGGGTGGGGGCTCCGGGCAGCCCGAAACAGAACCGCATTGGGCTCCTCAACTTGTCGCCGGAAAAGCCGCTTTGGGACTTTCCTCTTCCAGGGCCGGGCATTGACGGCACCGGCACGGTCGCGCGCGATCCCCACGACCGCCGAGCGCATCCCCGGTTCAAAAGCGTGAACTCAGTTGAGATTCATCCCGAAGGGCAGCAGGCACCCATTCGCGCCCGGACGGCGGACCTGAGTGTGGGCGGATGTTTCATTGAAATGCCTAATCCGCTTCCCAAAGGCACGCAGATAAAGATCGGGATTTGGGTCAATGATTCCAAACTCTGGGCCGAGGGCAGGGTGGTCACGAGCACTCCCGGATTTGGAATTGGCGTGCAATTTCTCCAGATCTCGGAACAGGACAAGAGCCAATTGTTGCGATTCCTGGAGAGCACCGTTCGCATCGCGAGATGATCAGCCAAGCTGGAACTAATTGGGCCGGTACAAGGGTTGCGTCGTCAGCATGGCCACCGGTGATCTCAGGGCGCGATGTCCGTCGCCGGCGTCCTGCAGGCAGCGCTCGATCGCGGCCGAAAGGTACAAATGCTTGACTGGCTTGACCAAATAAGCTGCCGCGCCCAGCATGATCGCTTGTCGGATCTTGTCAGGATCGTCCACGCCGGAGCACATGATGACCTTCGCCGCAGGATGAAGGCGCCGCAAAATCTGTAACGTCTCCAAGCCATCCATTCCCGGCATCTGCATGTCCAGCAACACTACCCTGGGCGTGCATCCGTTTCGCAGACGCCGCAAGGCTTCCTCACCGTTGCCGGCTACTTCAACCTGGTAGCGATCGAGTTCGAGCAGAAAGCGCAGGTAATTTTGTAATTCGGGGGAATCCTCAACCACCAGAACGGTAGCCTTTGTCGGATTAAATCCAGTTGTCGGCATCAAGGGATCACATTGATTCGCCAACTGCGTCGTGCCGGGCAGACACTTCCCTGTGGCCGCCGGCCCAGAATGCGGCAGCCTGCTTGATCCCCGGCGCGATAAGACGGCGAAACTGACGGCTGTCTACGCTATGGACGGGGCCTGAGTCAACCATTTTTAGGGCTGATGAGGCCTCTTGGTTTTCTAGCACATGCCCGCTCTCCACAGCCCACTGCCCCGCGAGCGGTGCACAAAGAGGCAGAGCATGTTTGCCGGCGTCATCCCCGGCAAGCATGAATCGCTCGCAAACGGCCGGACCGAATCTAGGGGAGGATCTGACTACCCTTTAGCTCTCTGTGAAAAACTCGGTCAAAATCAATTCTGGCAGGCCTCGCCCATCAAGTCATGGGCAATCACCACGAGCACTACCAGGCCAATGGCTTGCACCTCTGGCTTAGCCCCGGACCCCAGTCGATCAAACCCCTAGCGGCCATCCCAAAGGGGTTCTCCACCCGGCTCCGCCGTGGCTGGCCACGTAGAGCGCGAGCTCTAGGCGGCTCCAAACTCCGAGCTTGTCGAATGTGCTACGCAGATAATTCTTGACCACTTGCTCGGTGGTGCCGATGTTGTCGGCAATCTCCCGATTGGTGAGGCCCTGCCAAACCAGGGTCGCCACTTGCGTTTCTTTTCCGGTCAACTGATCACAGGGCTGCACAGGGATTCGCTCCTCTCCGGTACATCGCGGTGGCAAGCTTTACGCGTTTGCGTCCGTCAGTGATCCCGGCTCGCAGAAACAAGGTGCGCAAGTGCTGCTTCACTGTCCGCGGGCTGATGTTGAGTTGTTCTGCAATTTCCTTGTTGCTGCATCCCTGTACCAGCAGGTTGAGGACTTGTTCATCTCTGCGTGTAATTTTGATTCCGGTGAGATCCACCATAGCTTCTCCTCAGTCGGCGCTGTTTCCAGCGAGCCACCCAGTTCGCGCCGTCGCTCAAAAGCTAAAGCAGGTCATTCGCCAAACCTTCGCTGGACAATGCCAAGGGGCAAAGACCTTTGAACCTGGTAGTTTTGCCAGCGAACGATGGCTGTTGAAAGAATTGCGAGAGCCGGAATGGGCGCAATCGTCCCAGAACGGGTTTTGTCGCCCTGAATTTCGAGCAGCGGACTATTCGTAGCGTAGAGCTACCATGGGATCGACCCTAGCCGCTCGTAATGCGGGGATACAGCAAGCAGCCAGGGCCACCAGCGCAAGTAACAGCGCTACCGCGAGGAAGGTTGCCGGATCGGTCGCGCGAACCCCGTACAGCTGGCCAGCCATGAAGCGGGCCAGCCCGAACGACGAAATCACACCGACGGCGACGCCGAGGGCTGCCAAAGTTCCGCCCTGCCGCAGGATAAGCCACAGGATATCCCTGCGTTGTGCGCCCAGGGCCATGCGAATACCCATTTCGCGGGTGCGTTCGCCGACCACGTAGGAGATAACACCATAGATCCCCACGCTGGCGAGTAGCAGCGCCAGGCCGGCAAAAATGCCCAGCAGAATCATGGAAAAGCGCCGCGTCGCCAGCGAGTCGGAAATGATCTCTTCCATGCTCTGCGCGGCATAAATGACCTGCTGGCTGCTCATCTGCGAACTGGCGTGACGGAGAGCGTCGAACAAGGCAGGCGACGGACCGGCAGACCGCACCACTACTGCGGCGCCGGGGGCCGTCAGTTTGATGACGTTGTCTGCCAGTTGCATGAAGGGAAGATAAATCTGGGCATGGAGCGCTTCGGAATCATCGCGATCGAGCCCCCACTGCTTGACATGGCCAACGATGCCGACGACCTCGACGGTAGCAAAACCGGATTGATCGAGATGCAGGCGCTTGCCGATCGCATCCTCACCTGGAAAATACTTGTGCGCAAAAGCCTCGTCGACGACGGCGACCAGCGGCGAATGTTCATTGTCCTGCGGGGCGAGGAACCTGCCCCGTTGCAACTGGATTCCCATGGTACGCAGGTAATCGGGTTCCACAATGTACTGGAGCGCCCAGTTCATCTCGTGCAGGCTGGGAGGCTTGGGCTGGCCGTCGATCCAGAAAATCGCCTCATCATCGCCACTCATGGGGAATGCACCCCACGACAGCGAGAGTGACTGCACTCCGGCAATCGATTTCATCTTGTCGTCAAACTCTCGCCAGGTGGCGCGAACCCCATCCGGGCTGGCATTCGCGACCGACGGCGGCAGGGACACACTGAACGTCAGCACGTTGTGAGGATCGAATCCGGGATTCACGTGCCACAGGAGCACCAGGCTGCGGATCGTTAGTCCGGCGCCCGCCAACAGAACCAGCGCTAGGGCCATTTCGACAACTACAAAAGTATTTTGGGCACGATGGCGGGCCCCACTGACACTTCGGGCGCCTTCTTTCAAGGTGCTGTGCAGATCTTGCCGGGAAGTACGCAGCGCCGGAACCAGACCGAAGACCAACCCGGCCACCACCGAAATCAGTCCCGTAAATAAAAGAACGTGGCCGTCAATCCCAATTTCTGTGGCGCGCGGCAAGGCTGCAGGCAGCGAACCGAGAGCCGCGCCTGTTCCCCAGACGGCGAACAGCAAACCGAGTCCACCGCCGGCGATGGCCAACAAGAGACTTTCGGTGAGGAGTTGGCGAACCACGCGCCCCTGGGTGGCTCCCAGGGCGGCGCGGACCGCGAACTCGCGCAGGCGTGTGGTCGAGCGCGCCAGCAACAGATTGGCCACGTTCACACAGGCAATCAGCAGCACAAATCCCACCGCCGCCAGAAGGACCAGCAGGGTGGGACGAATGCGGCCGATCATCCCGGCCTTCAGCGGAATCAGCTTGGCGCCGACGCCGCGATTGCTGTCCGGATAGGCCGCGGTCAAGTCGCGGGAAACCCGGTCCATATCTGCCTGAGCTTGTTCGATGCTTACTCCGGGGCGCAACCGGCCAACGCCGTGAATCCCTAAGCCAGCGCTGCGGGTTTGCAGCGCCGGGTTACCCCATTGACCGATGGGCACGTACACCTCGCTGGGGCTGAAGGTTCCGAGCGTCAGGCTGAAGCTGGCTGGGATAACTCCCACCACGGTGTAATCCTTGCCATCGAGTGTGATTCCCTTCCCTAGAATACCCGGCGAGGAAGCGAACTTACGTTTCCACAAACCCGCGCTGATGAGAACAATCGGACTGGCTCCGATTTCATCTTCCCCGGGAGCAAAAGTGCGTCCGATCGCCGGCTTCACCCCGAGCACCGGGAAAAAATCCGAAGAGACCAACTCGGCGCGCAGTTGTTCGGCTTCGCCGTAGCCAGTGAGGGCGAAAGAATTGCTGCGAGAAATCGCCATCGCAGAGAAGGTTTTGTTTTCCTTCTGCCAATCGCGGAAGTTCAGATAGGAGATGGAACCAGTGTCAAAATTCGGCTTGCTCTCGTGAAGGGTGACCAGTTGGTCAGGGTCAGGATAGGGTAGTGGATTCAGCAGCACGCCGTTCACAACCGAGAACAGCGCAGTGTTGGCTCCGATGCCGAGCGCCAACGTGATCACGACGACCACGGTAAACCCCCGGGCCTTGCGCAACATCCGAAGTCCGTAGCGAACATCTTCCATCACGGTTGTCATAAGGAAGTCCGTCACCTGAGAGATGGGTGGTGAGCCACGTTGATAGAGAGCAACCTCCCTTCCGCTCTGTAGATTCCTAAGTGATTGATTCCGTGCTACCTACAGTGATGGCACACAGCCAGCATGTTCGCCCGCGAGATTCAAATGTTCAGAATCGGACAAAGCCAGGGCATCAGTGAAGCGAGTGACGATGGGAAAGATAGAAACTGCTCGTGGGGAAAGTGCAAAGTCTTGCGCATGCGGTTACGCGCCGATCTTGGTAAGGGTTACCCTCCCAGCTGCCTCGGAAGATCCCCCGGAACTGCCCTTCTTGGCTGGAGTCGCCATAATCGTAAGAGCAGAAAGCACTTTGAACGTCGCAAGGGAGACATAGTTTGGCTTGACCAAGACTGCTAGAATCAAGGGCTTGCGGGCGTGCTGTCTGCGTTTGGAGTGCCAATTGCACTTCCCTTAGGGGCGGTAAATTGAAGCGAGGGACACAGAGGAAGCGGACAGAAGTGGAATCGCAAACGGCAAGCGCGCGCACCACACCGGGGTTGGACGAGGCCACCTTCCAGCAAATTCTGGAGGCTGCCTTTGTGCTGCAAGAACGGAGCAAGCCACCGGCACCGCTTCCCATAGCGCCTGACCCCGTTGACACGCTGGCAGAGATTGCCGCCACCCAAGAGCAGTTGCGCTCCCAAGGCAATGATTTGCATGCATCCGCAAGCTTGGTCGCGGAGCGACTGCAGAAGATCACAAGCACGATCGGGATTGCGGTCGCCCTCATTCACGAAGATCAACTGGAGTATTGCGCCGCGGTGGGAAATGCAGCTTCCCTGGTTGGAATGGCGATGCCGATTGATTCTGATTTATCTGAGTTTCTGCAAACCGCTGCCGCCGACCCGGCCGTCGTCAGTGAACTGCTCAAACGGCACGATAGCCGATCACCTTTTTTGTTCCCGGTTTACCACGAAGGCAAAGTCTCCGGCTTGCTGGATGTGCGCTTCGCAGAGTGCGAGGCCATCCCGGCCAAAGAAGTTCAAAGCTGCCTGGTCATGGCCGGGTTGTTAGGCGAAGCGATCGCCCGCGCGGCCAAGGTGGAATGGAAGCAGGCCCTGGCTGCTGAACGAGCCACCATGTTGGAAGTTTTGGAACGGCTGCGACCACAGCTGGAGCGTCTGGCGGCGGAGCCCGCGGCAGCAACCCCACAAGAATCAGAAACCCCAGTCGAAGCGGCGATTCCGGCTGCGGACTCCAACCCTGAACAAATGTCGCCAGAAATCGAAGCATTGTTGTCGGCGATGACCAAGGCGAATGAGCAAGACCGTGCCGGGTCGAGCTGTGCTCAGTGTGGATATCAGTTCGGAGAGAAGGAATTATTTTGTGGCCGCTGCGGCACTCCGCGGCTGATGGGTGCGCCAGCCGAACCCGACTTCCCCCAGGAAGAGTTTGCTTTTCCGACACCGGAGTTGGAAGCTGCACAGCTGGCGGCCGATGCCCCAATTGCTCCGCCGCTCGAGCCCATGCTAGAGCAATTTTCCAGCGAAGTCGCGTCCACCGATGTGAGTTCTGCTCTCGCCCTCAGCAGCGAAGCAGACAATGTGAATGCGAGTGAACCCGAGGTTCAGGAACCGGAACTTGCAATCGTGCCGCAACCGCCGGAGACGGTTTCGCCCGCGCCTTGGGCGTCGGCAACCCAGGCACTGAAGTGGTTGCAGTCTCTGGAAAAAACCAACTCGCCCAGCCGGATTTGGCTGGCTAAGCATCGCGGGGACATCTCGATTGCACTCGCGGCAATGGTTCTGCTGCTGGCCCTCACCGGTTGGGGATTGCACCCGGATCAGGCTCGCGCCGGTCAATCCCAGAATCCTTCCGCACCCCGACTCACCTTGTTCGAACGCATGCTGGTCAATCTGGGCGTAGCGGAAGCGCCGCCGCAACCGGTGCCGACTGGCAACCCTAATGTGTGGGTATGGGTGGACGTTCACACCGCGCTCTACTATTGCCCTGGCTCGGATTTATACGGCAAGACTGAAGGGGGCAAGTATGTCCTCCAGCGCGAGGCCCAACTGGATCAGTTCCAACCCGCGGCTCGCAAGAACTGCGAATAGAACTCTGTTCCGTGCACCTTAGGCGCGAGCCAAACCCTCGTGTCGTCGAGCCTCGTACCACAATGCTAGTTCGACCCGGTTCCAGAGTCCCAGCTTGTCGTAGATGACGCGGAGGTAGTTCTTGATGACGTGCTCCGTCGTGCCGATGGCTTCCGCGACTTCACTGTTCTTGAGTCCTTGGGCAACCAGGGCAATGACTCGCTGTTCGCGATCGTTTGGGATTCGGGTTCCATAGAGTTGCTCTGCTGACATAGCTCCCTCCGGTATAAGAGTGTGGCCAGTTTCACTCGCTTGATTCCGTTTCTGATCCCGAAACGCAGGAAGAGCCGATTGAAGTGCGCCTTGACGGTGCGCTGCGCCATGTTCAACTGCGTGGCAATTTCTGAGTTATCGCAGCCCTGCAACAGCAATTCAGTGATTTGTTGCTCCCGGGGGCGTAAATGAACAGTCTTTTCCCTCATCCAACTACCCAAGAAATTTAATAAAGTCCGACGCACGAGTGTGCCCGAACTTCGGGTACACCTTCGCCGTGCAACCGCAAGAACCATGTTTGATTGGCTGTACCAAAATCCATAGCACTCACAGTGCCACCGCGAGCGATTTCCTCAGAGTGCTCTCCAGCGTCATTGCTTGAACCGCCCGTCCAACTTGGCTTTTGACCCTGAGTTCTCACGCGCAACTAACCCCGGACTCCGCCGGCCCCGAGTCGCTAACTCCGACAAAACACGGTGGAAATTGCGCTGTGCTCAGTAGGGGAACGCAGAAATCCGCCGACGCCGGCCGCGGCGCTGGGAACCGGTATCCCAGGGTTTCGATCAGCCACCCGCCGTACCTCATTGGTCACCCCTTCCAGAGTGCCCTCAAAGACACGGTTGTGATGTCAAATTTCCCCAATCGTCGGCAGGCTTGGGAACTAATTACACATTCGCCTCAAGCCATGAAAAAAGAGAGTCCAGCGCTCTGAATGCATTACACTATGGCGAATTCTCGGCTATGAAAGTGTCTGTGGTCATGCCCGTCTACAACGAGCGCACTACTTTGCGCGAGGTGGTGGAGCGCGTGTTGGCCGTCCCGTTTGAGATCGAATTGCTGTGTATCGATGACGGGTCACAGGATGGATCGAGAGAAGTCCTGGCGGAACTGCAGCAGCAATATCATCAGGTGCAGGTTTTCCTGCAGTCAGTGAACATGGGCAAAGGGGCGGCGCTGCGGCGTGGAATCCAAGCCGCTCGTGGCGACTTCGTGATCATCCAGGACGCCGATCTTGAGTATGATCCCGTCGATTATCGTACCCTGCTTGATCCGCTCGTCCAGGGCAGAGCCGATGTCGTCTACGGCTCCCGATTTTTGGGGGCGGCTCCGCACCGAGTACTCTATTTCTGGCATTCCGTCGGAAACCGCCTGTTGACCCTGCTTTCAAACTGTCTTACCAATATCAACTTAACGGACATGGAATCCTGCTACAAGGCGTTCCGGCGGGACGTCATCCAGTCTATTGAGATCCAAGAGGACCGCTTCGGTTTTGAACCCGAGATCACGGTCAAAGTTGCCAAACGCGGACTGCGGATCTACGAAGTCGGCATCAGTTATTGGGGACGAACCTACGAAGAAGGAAAGAAGATCGGTTGGCAGGACGGAGTGTGGGCGGTGTGGTGCCTGCTGAAATACTCGTTCACTGAAAGCTCCCGCAGCAGGCCCTATGTCGTGCCGGCTCACGAGCCGGCCTCACCGCCTCCGCAGAAACAAGCATCGAACGCTGGACGCTAGCGCCGGGTTCTCGGTTGCACCGCCTTGCAATTCAGTCTGCTGCACCAGGATGAAACCACGATATGGGTGTCTTCCCTCCGATCACAGATATCGAAAAACCGGATCTGGATGGCTCCCTGGTTCGCGGCCTGGCTTGGGCCGGCGGCGTTCGCTGGATAAGTCAGCTGGTCGCCTGGGCATCGACTCTGATCGTCGCGCGTCTCCTGATGCCGGAAGATTACGGCATCGTGGGCATGGCGACCGTCTATCTCGGTCTGATCACACTCATCAGCGAATTCGGAGTTGGCACGACTGTGGTCACGCTGCGTGAACTGAGCCCCGAGAACCTTGCCCAGTTGAATACTCTGGCGATATTGCTGGGGTTTGCCGGGTTGGCAATTTCCTGCGTGGCGGCTGTACCTCTTGGGATTTTCTTTGCCTCTCCTCGGCTTCCTTGGGTGGTAGTCGCCATGAGTACCAATTTTGTCGTTTCTTCGTTCCGGTCGGTGCCCTCCGCGCTGCTGCAAAGAGATCTGCGCTTCAAGCTGCTGTCAGTGATCGAAGGCACCAAGTCGCTGGCACTGGCGCTGGTCACAGTGCTGGCGGCGTGGATGGGGTTTCGCTATTGGACATTGGTGATTGGGTCGGTGGCGGGCGCGATCATTGACACCAGCTTGACTCTGTCGCGGCGTCGTTGCGTGTTCGCCTGGCCTCGCGTTAGCTCTTTGCGCCACGCCATTCGCTTTACCGGGCACATCGTGATCAGCCGGCTGGCATGGTACTGCTACTCCAGCGCAGACTTTGTAGTTTCCGGCCGGGTACTGGGAGAACGAGCGCTGGGTGTGTACTCTCTCGCGTGGAACATGGCGAATGTTCCCGCAGACAAGCTCGCTGGGGTCGTCAACAGCGTGACCCCAGCCTTGTTTTCAGCGGTCCAAACAGAGCGCGCGTTGTTGCGGCGCTATCTCCTGAGTCTCACTGAGGGCATTTCCCTTATCGCTTTGCCAGCGAGCCTGGGGCTCGGGTTGGTCGCACCGGAGTTTGTGGTGGCCTTGCTCGGTCAGAAATGGGAGCCAGCAGTCATGCCTCTGCGTCTGCTGGCCTTTTTCGCCTCGTTTCGCTGTCTGGCGCCAATGATTCCCGTTGCTCTGAATACCATCGGGGAAAGCCGTTTTTCCATGTGGAACTCGGTCGCAGCAGCCCTGCTGATGCCCGCCTCGTTCTGGGTTGGCAGCCGTTGGGGAAATACCGGAATCGCGGCCGCATGGCTGCTGCTCTATCCGTTGGTCGCGGTTCCACTGTTTCACCGGGCATTCCGCAAGATAGACTTGCCCTGGAAGGACTATCTACGCGTTTTGCGCCCTGCACTCGCCGGCAGTTTAGTCATGGCCGCCGTGGTGATGATGCTGAAAAAATCGCTGTCCTCGGGAAATTCGGCAGCCATCCGTCTTACCATCGAGGTGCTGGGCGGTGGCGTGGCCTACATCCTGACTACCGGCACACTCAACTTCAAGCGCAGACACGACGTGTTGAGAATTCTAAGCATGCTCCGCTCCCCCATTTCCACTGTGCCATGACGATAATCTGTATGCGTTGGGTAAGCGCGAAAACCGGCAGCGCCTGCTACAAGAGGATATGTGTTGGATCGCCAACTTCGTGTCTTAATCGTCAGCCACACTTTCCCCCCGCTCGCCGAGGTGGGAACCATTCGTGTCACGCAGCTTTGCCGCTACCTGCCGGACTGGGGAATTGAGCCGGTCGTCCTTTCTGCTGAGGAACACTGTTACGAAACCCGTGATTTCACCCGCAAACTTCCCTCAGGTCTGCGCGTTCTGCGAGCGCCCACGATGTCCACTCCCTTGGATTGGTACGGCGCAGCCAGACGTCAGCTCCATGCCAGGCTGGCACACGGGCCCGCTGACACTCAACCCAACTCCAGGGACGCAGGCATTCTAAAGCGCAACTTCAAAGCCCTGCTCCAGGTTCCGGATCGTTATTGGGGGTGGTATTTGCCAGCGATTAGGATGGGGACGAAGCTTCTGCGCCAAGAGAAGATTGATGCGATCTATTCCAGCGGCCCGCCCTGGACGTCGCACTTGGTGGCAAGGCATCTGAAGGAGAAGTTTGGACTACCCTGGCTCATTGACTTCCGGGATCCCTGGGCAAGCGCCCAGCCGGAGGAAGTAAAACCAGGCTGGTGGCAGCGGTTGGCGGAGCGCATGGAAGAAAGCTGCGTTCGGTCTTCAGACATAGTCATCGGCAATACCGAACGGTTGACAGTAGAGTTTCAGCGTCGTTATGCAAAACTTGGCGCTGCGAGATTTCGTACATTGACCAATGGGTTCGGGGACCTCGTAGTTCCGCCACTGCAACCGTTAACTTCTAAGAGACTGCTGCTTCACCTGGGGTCGCTCTACGCCAAACGTCGCATCGACACCTTTCTCCTCGCGTTGGCAGATCTGGTAGAAACAGGGCGGCTCAATCCGGACAGCTTTGAAGTGCTTTTTCAGGGAGAGACCGAGGTGTCTTATTTGGCGGAGGCTGCGAGACTCGTGCCTCACCTGATGGAGAACGGGTGCATTCAGTTCAGGCCTCGCATCACTTGGGAGGAAGCCAGCCGGCTGATTTGGAAAGCGAACGTCCTTCTGCTGTTCCAGGGAAGTCACGCCCTGCAAGTGCCCGCGAAGTTCTATGAGTATCTGCAGACCGGTATTCCGATTCTGGCGGTCTCGGAAGAGGGAGCGCTTCCTGATGTGATGTCGGAGACCGGAGCGGGGACCTGCGCTCGGCCGGGAGACGCACGGGAAATTGCGCTGAAAATGTTGGCAGCTCTCGAGCGGCCGGCGCGGAACCCCGAAGACATGAGGGAACAGTTCGCGGGGCGCTACCATTATCGAAACCTGGCTCGGGAATTGAGCCTGTGGATTTCGCAGGCTTGCGTGCCCCCTAACTGAACAAACTGTTGCAAGATGCGCGGGAGTTTTGTCGCAAACATTTGCACATTGTCTATAGGACTACAAGACTTTCAGAGTTAAATTCTATAAAAGACTTGTTTGCAATCGTTTGCAGACCCGCCGCGGTCGGCTCGAAGGAATACGAATTGCTCCACACATTATTTGCTGCACCCGGTCCCATCTGAAATTGCTGCCACACCCGATTGCGTAGTACTCTGGCAGGGCAACGCGTGAAGGTTTCATCTTCCCTTCTGGAATCCGCAACTGCTAAGCCTCGCGCTTCAGTCTGGAAACAAGGCCGGGAAAAGATAGTAGACAAAAATTCTTACGAACCTGGGAGGTTCACGGATTTGATCGCTTCGACCAGTCATCTTATTGCGCCTCATGGCGGAGAGTTAGTAGATCTCATTGCAACGCCGGACCGTTCTGCTGAACTGAAGGCGCAATCGCGCGAATATCCCTCGTGGGACCTGACCGCCCGCCAGACCTGCGATCTTGAACTTTTGCTGAGTGGAGGCTTCTCGCCCCTGCATGGGTTTATGACCCGCGCCGACTATGAAGGCGTATGCCACAACATGCGTCTGAAGAGTGGGGTTATCTGGCCGATGCCGATCACCCTCGATGTCACCGAAGCCTTCGCCAAAACTCTGAAGCCGGGGAGCAGCAAGATCGCCCTGCGCGATCCCGAAGGTGTGATGTTGGCGGTTCTGTCTGTGGAAGATGTCTGGCAACCCGACCGCGCCGCGGAAGCGAAAGCGGTCTTCAATAGCACCAGCACCGCGCACCCCGGCGCCGATTACGCCATGAATAAGGCAAATCCATGGTACGTGGGCGGGACATTGGAAGGCTTGCAGTTGCCTTCCCACTATGACTTCCGTGCGCTGCGACTGACCCCGATGGAATTGCGTGGCGAGTTCGCTCGTTTGGGATGGCGCCGTCTGGTCGCCTTTCAAACCCGCAACCCCATGCATCGCGCCCACGTGGAACTGACATTCCGCGCCGCCAAGCAGGTAGAGGCCAACCTGCTGATCAATCCCTCGGTCGGTATGACCAAACCCGGCGACGTTGACTACTTCACCCGCGTTCGTTGCTACCAATTGCTTTTGTCAAAGTTTCCCGCAGGTACCGTAAAGCTTTCTCTGCTGCCGCTGGCGATGCGTATGGGTGGACCGCGCGAAGCCGTTTGGCACGCACTGATCCGCAAGAATCACGGCGTCACCCACTTTATCGTGGGGCGCGACCATGCGGGTCCCGGCAAGGACACCGACGGCAAGCCCTTCTACGGTCCCTACGAAGCTCAGGAACTGTTCAAGAAGCACGAAGCCGACATCGGTGTGACCATGGTCCCCTTCAGCATGATGGTCTATCTGGAAGATCAGGACCAATATGTCCCCGATAACGAGGTGCCGAACGGCTCTCGCGTTTTGAACCTCTCGGGCACAGACCTGCGCGATCGCCTCAATCAAGGACGCGACATACCCAGTTGGTTCACCTACCCCGAAGTCGTGCAGGAACTGCGCCGCAGTTTCCCGCCACGGCACAAGCAAGGCGTGACGATCTTCTTTACCGGATTATCCGGCTCGGGCAAGTCAACCATCGCCAACGTCCTGCTGACCAAGTTTCTGGAAACCGGCGGCCGCCCGGTCACCATCCTCGATGGCGACCTGGTGCGCAAGCATCTCTCATCGGAACTGGGCTTCTCCAAGGAACACCGCGATATCAACATCCGGCGCATCGGCTATGTGGCTTCAGAGATCACCAAGAACGGTGGCATCGCCATCTGCGCTCCCATCGCACCCTACGATTCGACACGCAAGGCTGTCCGCGGCATGATCGAACCGGTAGGCGGTTTCATCCTGGTGCACATTGCCACATCAGTGGAAACATGTGAACAGCGTGACCGCAAAGGACTCTATGCCAAGGCGCGCGCTGGAATCCTGAAAGAGTTCACCGGCATCTCTGATCCATACGAAGAACCGAAGGATGCTGATGTGGTGATCAATACTGCCGAGCTCAGCCCCGAAGAGGCCGCACAGCAAATCATTCTGCACATGGAACGAGAAGGCTTCATCGGAGTGAACGGACACAACGGCTGAGGGTGGATTTCATTCTCCGAACCGGCTTGCGACGGACGTTATGGTAATCGAGAAGATTCTAATCGGCTTCGTGGTTGGCACCCTGATTGGAATGACCGGCATCGGGGGTGGTGTCCTCCTATTGCCCATCTTGATTTTTGTGCTTCGGGTTCCACCTCTTCTGGCAGTGGGATCGGATGCACTTTTCAACTTCGTCACCAAAATCGGCTCAGCTTGGGTGCACGTCAGAAAAGGGACCATCAAGCCCAGAGTAGTGATGTGCCTGGCTTCCGGGAGCATCCCGGGATCAATTGCCGGTGTGAGCCTGTTGGGTCATCTGCGCACCGTGTACGGCACCGGCGTCAATACCTTCATTACCACCGCGGTGGGCATCCTGCTGATCTGCATTCCCATATTGATGCTGTTCCAGCGGCGCATCGAGGAACATGTCACCCAACGGAAGCCCACGTTAAAGTCCATTGTCGGCATGTTCTTCATCGGCTTGCTGGCAGGTTTTCTGGTGGGTATGACTTCGGTAGGCTCTGGCAGCATCATCATGATGCTTCTACTTCTGTTCTACAGCTTCCCGCCAAAAATGATGGTGGGCTCAGACATTATGCATGCCGTCATTCTTACCGGCGTGACCAGCTTGATGCACTTCCGCATTCACAACATCGACCCTTACCTCGTAGGTTCGCTGGTGATTGGTTCCATACCCGGCGGCATCCTTGGTTCTCAACTTAGTACCCGCATGCCCGTGGTCTGGTTACGACGCATCCTCTGCACAGTTTTGCTGGCAACGGGAGCACGGATGCTGATGGCGTGACCGGGCAGCCCTGAAGAGATCCTCATGACAAATGATTCTCAAGCCGAAATCGTAAAGCGCATTCATTCTGCTCTGGAGGCTGCTCGCTCCGTGTTCGAGCGTTTTACCGCCGGGGCGATCGATGCGGAATATAAGCTGGGACACGATCCTGTGACCGAAGCCGACCGCGCCGCCGATGCCGTTCTTCGCAAGGAACTCCTGCGGGATGGCGAGGGCTGGCTCTCGGAAGAGAGCGTTGACGATTTGACCCGCTTGCAGAAGAACCGCGTCTGGGTTGTGGATCCACTCGATGGCACGCGCGAGTTCGTTGCCGGAATTCCTGAGTACTGCATCTCCGTCGCCATGGTGGAAGACGGCGTTCCGGTTGCGGGCGGAATCTGTAATCCTGCGAGCAATGAGATGTTTCTAGGTTCGTTGGAAGGCGGCCTGACTTACAACGGCAAGCCTGCCCGGCCCAGCCAGCGAGTCGGCCTTAGGGACGCCCTTCTACTCGCGAGCCGCAGCGAAACCAAGCGCGGAGAGTGGAAGCAGTTCGAAGGTGCTGGATTCAAGATTAGACCGATGGGATCGGTCGCCTACAAGCTGGCGCTGGTATCAGCAGGGCTCGCGGATGCCACCTTCACGTTGACTCCCAAGAATGAATGGGACGTAGCAGCCGGTGCGGCGTTGGTGAAAAGCGCCGGAGGCTACGTCGGCACTCTGGATCACCAGCAGCTTCGCTGCAACAACAAGTCACCGCTCCTTTCCGGCCTAGTGGCCTGCGGCTCCTCGCTGCAAAGCGAGTTGCTGGCGCTGGTGAGTGGTCACCTCCCAGCCGCTTCCGAGCGTCGCTGACCTCCGGCAGTCGGGCCGCATCAGTGCGTGCTATCATCGACTTCCTCTTGGCATTTCCATGACAACTTCAACCCCAGCGCTCAGGAGGTCGCTCATTCTGGGATGGGTGGGCGCCGCGCTGATGAGCTACTGGGCCACCAGTCCCCAGATTGCGGCCTTGGCTTCCTCCCAATTCGACGGTCCTGCAGAATTGCCACGAATCTACGTCCACAGCTCTTTGACCGACACTCCAGCACCCGGTCGTATCTGGCAGGTAAAGGAGGGGGAAGAATTCCAAAAAGCACTCGATGCGTCGTCTTGCGGCGATGCTATTGAATTGCAGGCAGGAGCCACCTTTCGCGGTCTGTTTAAGATACCCTCGAAGCCCTGCGACGATTCACACTGGATTATCATTCGCACCACCGCTGCCGACAGTGAACTGCCGCCGGAAGGAACCCGGATCACACCATGTTATGCAGGGGTCGAAATGCTTCCGGGCAGGCCGCCGTTCCATTGCGTTTCCACAAACAATGTCCTGGCAAAGCTCTCCTACACCGGCAACAACGGCAGCGGCCCAATTGTTCTTGCAGATGGCGCCAATCATTATCGTTTTCTGGGACTGGAAATCACCCGCGAGTCTCCGGGGGCGACGATCTACAATCTGGTGTCGCAGGAAGAGGGCGGTGACGCGAATCACCTGATCTTCGATCGCGTATGGCTTCATGGCACAGCGCAGGATGAGACCACGCGCGGGATCCTGCTGGGCGGCGGCTCGCAAATCGCTGTGGTCGATTCTTTCTTTTCTGATTTCCACTGCACTGCAGGAACCGGCGCCTGTACGGATGCTCAGGCCATTGCAGGCGGCATGGGGAACCGGCCCATGGGTCCATACCGGATCGTGAACAATTTTCTGGAGGCGGCGGCCGAGAGCATCCTCTTCGGCGGAGGAGCCGCTACACAGGTACCAGCCGACATCGAGATCAGGCACAACTATCTGTTTAAGCCGGTGAACTGGCGGCCGGGTGATCCGCACTTCCTGGGCGCTGCTAACGGACGGCCCTTCATCGTGAAGAATCTCTTCGAGCTCAAGAACGCGCAACGCGTGCTTTTTGAAGGAAACGTACTGGAGAACACCTGGGGAGGGTTTTCACAAACCGGCTTTGCCATTCTGCTCACGCCGAAGAATCAGGGCCGCAACACCTGCCCGCTGTGCGCTGTCACCGAGATCACCATCCGATATTGCAAGATCAGCCACGTGGGCAGCGGTTTTCAGATCGCTAATAGCCGCGACGATTCCGGCGCCGCCGCCAGCGCTGGAGAGCGTTACAGCATACACGACGTCATCGTTGATGACATCGGGAAGCCAGCATCGCAAGGGTTCGGGACCCTGGCGCAAATCTCCATGGATGCGCCTACGCTGCGTGCCGTTGCGCTCGATCACATTACCGCATTCCCACCAAAATCGTTGTTTCTCGTCGGCGGCCCGCCCGACAGAGCCATGCGGGAATTCAGTCTTACGAATAGCGTAGTCACCGCTGGTGAGTATCAGTTCACCGCCACCGGAGGAGGCCCACAACTTGCTTGCTCATCTGAGCCGAGTCTCAAGGGTCCGACGGGAGTTCTACAGGACTGTTTTGCGTCGTATCGTTTCGATCACAACGCGATCATCGGCGGAGTTGGAGGTTGGCCGCATGGTAACAGCTCTCCAAAACACCCGCGTGATGTCGGCTTCACCAACTACAACGACGGCAATCAAGGCGACTACCGGCTGCTGAAGGGGGGTCGATTCCGGGGCGCAGGAACTGATGGCAAGGACCTGGGCGCAGATATCGACGCGATCAGCCGGGCTATCGCCGGAGTGCAGTAGGCAGATCGAAGCAAGTCCATCGAGGATTAAGACGCGGGGCCTGCCAAGCCGGTTTGAGCTGCCGAATCGGTTGCTGCACGTAGGAAGTTGCGGTGCCAAAGCTCCAGTACCAGCATGCTCCACAGCAGCCCGGAGCGATCGCGACGGCCGCGTAGATGCTCGGATAGCAGCGTACGTACCGCGTCCGGCTTGAAGTACCCGCGCTGCAAGGTCCGCGGCTCCAGCAGTACAGACAAGAGCTGCTCTTTGAGTTCGTTCTTCAGCCACTGGACTAACGGTAACGCGAAGCCCTGCTTGGGCCGATGCAGGGCCATGGATGGAACCCCCAGCCGCTCCGCCAGCTTCTTCAGCAGATATTTTCGCCTGCCATGGCGTCCCTTCCACGCGATTGGCAGTCCAGCCACCCACTCTACGAACTCGTGATCGAGCATCGGAACTCGGACTTCAAGAGATGTTGCCATACTCATGCGATCGACTTTGGTGAGAATGTCTCCTGCTAGGTAGGTTTTCGTATCCAGATACAACAGCCTGCTGAGTGTGTCGGTGGCGGGCGCCTCGTCGTAGTAGCTTCGAAACTGTAAAAGCGGGTCGGGCAACTTGGCCGACGATTGCAGGAATTCCTCCGTGAAGAGGTATCTCTCGCGATGCAGGGCGGGCAGGATGGATATGTCATCCAGGTAACGCTCGCGGGCAGGCAACGACGCGTTCCACGCCCGATTCTTGCCATATGTGCCCGACGGCAAGCGCAGGTGCAGATGCTCACGATAGAGACGGCCCATCCAGTCCGGCACGTGATCAAAGTGTCGATGATTCACTGCGACCTGATATCGGTCATAGCCTGCGAACAGCTCATCGCCCCCGTCTCCGGAGAGTGCCACGGTCACCTGCTGTCTCGCCATGCGGCAAACGCAATACGTAGGCAACATCGAGGAGTCGCCAAAAGGCTCTTCCAGCATTCCGGAGAGAAACTGCACGGTGTCTTCCAGTTTGGGCTCGAGCAGAAGTTCTTGGTGTTCGGTGCCGAAATGCTCCGCAACACGCCGCGCGTGTGCCGACTCGTCAAACTCGTCCGCACCGAACCCAATCGAAAACGTCTTGACGCGACCAGGCCCCGCCCTTGCCATCAATGCGACGACAATTGACGAGTCCACCCCGCCACTGAGTAGTGCTCCCAAGGGTACATCGCTCGCGAGCCGGATACGGACTGCTTCCGCCAGCTTACGCTCAAGCTCTTCTACACAGTCTTCTTCTGACATTCTCAGCTGCGTTCCATAGGCAGGAATGTCCCAGTATTGCCGCAGCGTGCAGCGACCGTCGGCGTACTCCAAGAGATGTCCGGGGGGTAATTTATGTATCTGCTGAAACGCGGTGAGAGGATCGGGAATATATCCGAAGTAGAAGTACTGCAGCACTCCCTCCGGATTTACCTCTGCCAACTCCGGGGCAACCGCCAGGATGGCCTTGATCTCGGAAGCGAACAACAGGCGGTCGTGGGACCACGCATAGTGCAACGGCTTTTTCCCCAGCCGGTCTCGCGCCAGCAGCACGCGGCGCCGGGTTCGGTCATGCAGAGCGATGGCAAACATCCCCCGAAGTTTCTTGACACAATCGGCACCGCTTTCCTCGTAAAGATGAACAATCACCTCAGTGTCGGTGTGCGTGTAGAAGCAGTGCCCGCGCGATTCGAGGTCCCGCCGCAGCTCTTGATAGTTGTAGATCTCGCCGTTGAAGACCACCCACACGCTTTCATCTTCGTTGTGGATGGGTTGGTGCCCACCGGCTACATCAATGATGCTAAGCCGGCGTATCCCTAATCCCGTCGGTCCCTCGGTGTAGATGCCCTCATCATCGGGTCCCCGGTGAACCAGGGTCTGGCACATGCGACGAACGTCGCCTGCGTCCACCACGTCGTCCGCGTTACCCACGATGCCGGCTATGCCACACACATGCCATCTCCACCCTGCTCAGAACTGTTTGCGCAAACAATTGCGAACCTTATCCTAAACGTTCAATAGTTTGCAGAAAACTGCACAGCAGACCTTTCTGCACTAATGGGGCAGTGAAAAGAAAGGGTTTGACACCTCACGCTGCAACGCCGATTCGAGACGAAGCCGACTCTTGCAGCAATGTGTTGATAGGACGGGCTGTGTATGGTATTTTATGGCGCGGTCCTTGCACCGTACATTAGGGGGAGCTTTGAATCTCGATATTGATCGTTACATGGATTCGGTCCGGAAATTCAATGACCTGGTTGGTGAGCTTGCAGGCAAGCTCGAGCAGATTAGCGACGCGCGCGATGAGGCCTTAAAGGCGAGCGCTGACCTGAAACGGCAGTTGGAGACTACAGACCAACGACTGCTGGATATTTCCAGCGCGATCCGGCAGCAGATTACTCTGGAGTTCGCCAAGAAAGCGGTGCGTGCTGAGGAAGCCGCTGACCGCACTCCCGCACGTCTGGTTAGCTAGACTCTCAAGGCTGTGCAAGCCCCTACACGCAGGCGTGTGCCCGCGACCTTTCAGCGTTCCCCCCGCCTGAAATCTCGCGCCTACTTTCGCGGCATCGCTTGGAAGATGGCGAACACTGCGCCTTGCGGATCGGCCAGGATCCCGAAGCGGCCGACATTTTCCAGGGTCATGGGTTCCACATAGAACTTTGCTCCCAGCTGCCTGGCCTTGGTTGCAGTCGCGTCGCAATCTGAAGCCACAAAGTATGGCAGCCAGTGCGCGGGCGTGCCGGGCTGGCGATGCTGAAGCGACTGCACTCCTCCGATAAATTCCTCGCCATTCTGAATGTGAACGTAGCCCGACGGCGGATCATCGTCGGTGTCGTCGGTCATCTCCCATCCGAACATGTCGGCGTAAAACTTGCGAGCGCGGTCGGGGTCGGGCGTGCTCAAATCCGCCCAGCAGAGTGTACCGTCGACTCCAGCAATGCCGAGGCCGGTGTTCCTCTTCGCCTGCCAGACACAGAACGTCGCGCCAGTGGGATCGGAGATGACGGCCATGCGGCCGGCGTCCATCACATCGAAGGCGGGAGCGCAGACCTTGCCTCCGGCTTTCGCGGCGCGTGCGGCAGCTGCGTCGGCGTTGTCCACGGCAATGTAAATCATCCAGTGAGGCGGGACGCCTTTCTGCTCCGGGCGCAAGGTGCATCCCGCGGCAGCGTCGCGACCATCGAGTCGAAAGATGGTGTAGACCTCAGTCGGCCCCATGGGCATGTCGTTAATTTCCCAGCCGAATAGGCCACTGTAGAACTTCTTGGCGGCGGGCTGGTCGGTGGTGGCGAGTTCGATCCAACAGAAAGAACCGGGCTGGTGTTTGTCGATGTTGGGCATGGAGAGAGAGTATAGGCCATCGGGTCAGAAAGTGAGAAGGTGGGAGAAGTGCAGAATTGCCGGCAATCACGACACGATTCAGTTCTGCGAAGAAGGTGAGCGAAGAAGCCGCAAGAGTTGACTAACCAAGATCCAAGCTACCGCAGGAAGAACCAGCCACGCCGTGGAAACTCCCAGAACCATTTTCCAGAACATTGATCCCCCCCTTGACGAAGCAGCGAGAGGAACGGTGCCGGAGAGTCAGGCCAGAGACTTGGTTCGCGGAACCGGCAAGCCCTCGAAAGGGCTGCCCAGCACGCTTTCATCCTACGACTGACGACAGCGATAGGGCAAGGCGAAAATCTGGGTGACGGCGGCTTTCTCTGGTTGTTGGTGAAATGACGATTTTTGCGCCGAAAATGACCGGGAAGGCCTACTTAAACGGCAATCAGCTTCAATACCCGGTTGATGCCCTCGCAGAATTGTTGAGGGTCCGTGATCAGGCTCAGAACCAGATATCCATCGCGCGGAAAATCGTAGAAGTGGCCGGGATGGACAAGGACGCCGGCTTGGCCCAGCAGATCGATAGCCAGGTCTTCGTCGGATTGCGTGACCGGAACACGCAGCATGGCATACCATCCGCCTTCGACAACGAGCCGCTGGCAGGCTTTCTGCTGCGCCAATTGCCTATCCAGTTCGGCGAGATTTGCGCGGACGCGATCGAGGAGCTGAGGTTGAATGCTGTGGCGCTGATCGATCAAGACGGATGAGGCCAGTTGCACAGGTGCGTTCAAAGAAAGAAAAGTGTCGGCGATGATTTCCAGGCGCGACAGGGCGGGTTGCAGGTGGTCGGTGGGGCCGCTGGCGGCGATCCAGGCCAGTTTCATTTGCGGCAGCGCCGAGATCTTTGAGATGCCGCTGAGCGTGAACGTCAGGACCTCAGCGTTGCTGGCAAACGACGCCGGTAAAGAGCCGTCGTGCGCGTAGTCGAGAAAGACTTCGTCAACGATGATGGCGAGGTTGTGCTCGCGGCAGAGTTCATTGAGCGCGGCACGCTCGTCCTTTTTCACGTAGGAACCGGTGGGATTGTTGGGGTGCACCAGCACGACGGCACGGGTGCGGGCCGTCACCGCCTTTTCGAGCGAGGCGAGGTCGATTTGCCAGCCGTGGTCGTAGAGCAGCGGGTAGGGGACGAGCCTGACGTCCTGCAAATCTGCGAGAAACTCGAAGAGCGGGTAGCTGGGTTTGGGGACCAGAACTTCGTCTTCGGGATTCGCGAGCAGACGGAAGACGAAGGAGTAGCCTTCGCTGGTGCTGGTGGTCAGCACGAGGGATTCGGGATTGACCTTGCCGCGGTGCCGGTAGTATTCGGCAACTGCCTGGCGCGCGCTGAGCAAGCCTTTCGGCTGGGGATCGTAATCGAGCGCGGCGGGATTGCTGAAAGCGCGAAGTATGGCTTGCCGGTCATAGTCGAAGCCGGCGCGAGTGGGATTCGAAATCGTAAGATCGAGCACTTCCCTGCCGGCGGCGTGCGCTTCCTGTTGCGCCTGGGTAAAGCGGTTGGGCGTGAGCCTCCAGTCGGTGCGGCGGGAGAACATGTGGGACAATGATACCCGAGGGCTCAGTGAACAGCGTGGTCAACGGAACTCAGCGGGCGAAGGAGTTGGCTTGAGGAAAATTCGTCCCGCGGAGGACCGTCACCAGCCTCTGTGATCTCTGTACCTGACGCCAGCCAGTGGCTGTTGCATAATCTAGAGTCAGCCAGACCGGCGCCGGAGCAGCCCCAACCAAGCCTGCCCGAGGAGGATATAATTCATGTCTCTCGTAACCATGGAAAAGGCTACGCAATTCGAACTGAAGCTAGCGCAGCGCATGTCGCGCCTGGGCACCGAAACCGCTTTTGAAGTATTGAATAAGGCGCGCGCGCTCGAGCGCCAGGGCAAGGACATTGTCCACCTGGAGATTGGTGAGCCTGACTTCGATACTCCGAAGAACGTGGTCGAGGCCGGCATCGATGCCCTACGCAAGGGCTGGACGCACTACGGGCCGTCGGCTGGGTTGCCGGAGTTGCGCCAGGCCATCGCGGAGGATGTCTCGCGATCGCGCGGAGTCCAGGTCATCAGCGATGAAGTAGTCGTCGTGCCGGGCGGCAAACCTATTATTTTCTTTTCGATATTGGCGTTAGCTGATGCTGGAGACGAGGTCATTTATCCCAATCCCGGCTTCCCCATTTATGAATCGATGATCAACTACGTGGGGGCGAAAGCCGTACCGATCCGCCTGCACGAGGAGCGGGATTTCGGCCTGGACGTGAAAGAACTGAAAGCGCTGATCACCGACCGCACCAAACTGATCATTATCAATTCACCGCAAAATCCTACTGGCGGCGTGCTGACCAAGCGGGACATCGAGGGAATTGCAGAAGCGATTGGCGACCGTAACATCATGGTGCTCTCGGATGAGATTTACAGCCGGCTAATCTTCGAGGGCGAACATCATTCGATCATGTCCGTGCCCGGATTCAAGGAGCGAACGATCCTGCTGGACGGATTCTCCAAGACCTGGGCGATGACGGGATGGCGCATGGGGTACGGTGTGATGCGGGCCGACCTGGCTGCACAGATCGCCCGGTTGAATACGAATTCCAATTCCTGCACCGCGAGTTTTACGCAGATCGCGGGAATAGAGGCGGTTCGCGGAGACCAGTCGTCGGTGGAAAAGATGCGGATGGAATTCCAGCGGCGGCGGGACGCGTTTGTCGCCGGATTGAACAAGATCAAGGGGTTCTCCTGCCGCCTGCCGAAGGGTGCGTTCTACGTATTCCCCAACATAACCAAGACGGGATGGAAGTCGAAGAAACTCGCGGATGCACTGTTGGAGCAGGCAGGCGTGGCTTGCCTCTCGGGAACGGCGTTCGGCGACTACGGAGAAGGCTACCTGCGCTTCAGCGTCGCCAATTCTTTGGAGAATTTGAATAAAGCGCTGACGCGAGTGGACGAGTGGACGAAGAAGAATTTGTAGCCGCAGATTTTCGCTGATCGTCACTGATCAAGAGATTTAACCGCGAATGTCGTCGAGCTAAATGCAATGAAGAGCCGGGCGCCCAAGGCCAGTCGTCCCCACATGCCGGGATACGGGCTTCCCCAAGGCACAAAGGGCCTCCTTCCCTGGAAATGGGCCGACGACCGGCTCAAGAAAAGTCACAACTACTGGATCACCACGGTGAAGCCAGACGGCTCGCCACACAGCATGGTTGTCTGGGGATTGTGGTTCGAGGGGGAGTTCGTGTTCAGCACGGGGCGGCGGTCACGCAAGGCGAAAAATCTGACCAAGAATCATCACTGCATCGTTGCCACCGAACAGGCGGAGCAAGCGGTGATTGTCGAGGGTGTAGCGGACGAGGTGGCGGACGTGCGCAAGCGGCGAGAGTTCTTGAAGATCTACGAGAAGAAATACAAGTTCGATATGTCGGGCTTCGAGAAAGATATTTTGAGCTTGAAGGAGCCCGTCTACGCAGTGCGGCCGGTGACAGTGTTTGGGCTGGACGAAAAGAAATTCCTCAACGCTGCGACGCGCTGGCAATTCTGAAATCACTTGAAAAGACGGCCACGGATTTACCCACTATGAGTAAATTTCCGTGGCCTTTGGTTTGGTTTCGCGGCTATGGATTGGCCGTAGCTTTGACAAAGATCGGATCGATGTTCGAGAAGGGCCTCCCAAAAGGCGCACCATTGCCCGGGAAAACACCATAGAACGTGTTGCCCACGGCCTTGAGTTGCAAGTAGTCACCTAGAATCCGCTGCCGGGTGTCCCCACTGTCTTTTACCGGCGAAAGGAATTTCTCCAGCTGAAACTGGGTGAAACTGACCCCGTGGTTATTACTGGCCGTACCCATCGCGGTAAACATGGGGAAACCTGAAACCTGGTCAATCCCGTTGTAGACCATATAGAGCACGCCGATGGTGCCAGTGCTGTTCTTAGCGATGGCCACGGAAGGCAGGGCGGCCTGCACCTGGCCGGTGACAAAGTGGGGAGTACCAACGTTCAGACCTCCATGGCCGTCGGAAGTCAATCGCACGATGCTCAGCCGGTTATTCTGGGTATTGGGATCACGGTTGCCGAAAACCACATAGACATCGCTGTTATTGGGATCGACGGCGAGATGATTCACGCCGCCCAGCAGAGCGTTCACCGTGCCGAATTTCGGCTGGGGCTGGCTACTCTGACCGGTTGCCACCTGGATACCGGTGGAGCTTCCATTCAAACTCCAGGTCTTGCCTCCATCGAGGGAGCGGTTGAGAAACCAATTGATGGTCTTGGGGTCAGCTGAGATATTGTTGCAGTTGGGAACGCTGGTAGGACACTGCTGGAACAGGGTATAGACCGCGCCGGTGTTGTGGTCGACGGCCAGGCGTTGGCCGGGATTAATGGCGCCCTGGGAAAAGCCAGCCAGGCTGTCGATCGTAAAATTGGGCGGATCGCTGCCGGGCGCGGCGGCCACGCGCATGTCGGGGGCGCCGTCAAAATTGTCATACGCGACGTACACATCATCCTGCAAGCGGTTGTCCGGGTCCTGATTTACCAGCAGCCAGGGCTGGTCGGTATTGCCGACTCCCTGCTGGTCGGTACGCTGGGCGACACCGCCGGACAGCAGCCATTCCCAAGCCGCGGCAGAAGTGGGATCCAACGTGGTTCCAGTAAAGGCATCAATGCCGGAGTTGTCCAGGTCAAGGAAAACAGCAGACAGGTTGTTGGTCTGGCCAAAGTCTGGTGTCTGGTCACACGGGCACCCAGAAGCACGAATGCCCGGAGGATTGGGAATAGTGAACTCTTCCGTCCAGATGCCGCCCGCGTTCTGGCTATGCCAGATGGGAGCATCCGTTCCCCAGCCGCCATTGAAGGCCAGGATTTCAATCTCCTGAGGGTGCACAGGATTGATCGCGATGCTGGGTTCGCTCTGGCTGCTGTGGAACGTATTCGTCAAGTTGGGGTCGGTGTTGCTGACGACAACATCGCGGATGAACAGGCTGGCGGGAAAGCCTGCAAGGTTAATGCCTCCCTGCTGCAGCGCCGGCTCTCCACCCGGCGCAAGATCCTGGGGAATTACCTCGCGTATGTATTGATGGAAGTCGGGAGGAAAGTCGCGGATCTGACTGCGCAAATCATTGTTCTGCGCAGTGGCAAAAGGAAGACTGAAGGTCAGGCAGGCAAGCAGGGCAATCCCAGGCAGCAGGCGGCATTTCATGTGATCTCCTTCGCTTTGAACCATCCCCGGGGAGCTGCTGGGGTGCCGACTACTATATACAATCGTAGGTTTTTGGCCAAGGTAAATTGCTGAACTTCTCAGCCTCGTCGGCGGCCTGGCCTCACATCACACTTCGCTGTGATACAGCGCACTGAGCAGCCCTGTATTCCCTCCTAGACTCGACTCGAGGGACCAGCGCAGGCACTCTTCTATCCCCTGCCGGCGCAGAAGGATAAGGCTATGGCGATCAAGGATTCAACGACCGGCAAGACCCTCCGCGACTATTCCGTTGAACAACTTAAGGAAGCGGCAAACCTGATGCGGGGCTACGATCTGGTTGCGCTGTGCGCTGCGGGGTCGGGGCATGCTGGCGGAACCCTGTCGATCATGGACATAACAGCGGCGCTGTATTTACGAGTGGCGAACCACGATCCCTGGGATCCGTCGTGGACCGAGCGTGACCGCATCATCTGGTCGACGGGGCACAAGGCGCCCAGTTTGTATCTTGGTCTTGCCTTTGCTGGTTTTTGCAAGGTTGATGATGTGATGTTGCTGCGCAAGCTGTGGTCGCCGTTCCAGGGGCATCCCCATTGGCTGAAGCTGCCGGGAGTCGAAGTTTCGACCGGATCACTGGGACAAGGCCTCAGTATCGCCGTGGGGATCGCGCTGGCTGGAAAACTCGACGGCAAGACATACAAGACATTTTGCATTATGGGCGATGGCGAGCAGCAGGAAGGTCAGATCTGGGAAGCCGCGATGGAAGCTGGACATCACAAACTCGACAACCTGGTGGGCATTGTGGATTGCAACCGCTTGCAGATTGACGGCAAGGTGTCCGACGTAATGAATGTCGACCCGCTGGACGAAAAGTATCGCAGCTTTGGATGGGACGTCATGCACATCGACGGACACAACATGACGCAGGTGGTCGAGGCGCTGGAGAAGGCCAAGGCATCAACTGGCAAGCCAATCGTCATTCTGGCCGAGACGGTGAAGGGCAAGGGTGTCAGTTTCATGGAGGACCTGGCCGGATGGCACGGGAGATCGCCGAATCTATGACGAGTTGGTGAAGGCTCTGACGGAACTCGGGTCTGCAGGAGACAATTCCTTATCCCAGGCTGCTCGAAAAGGCAGCACGATATCAAGCGGACGTCGACCAGAAGCTGGAAGCAAAAATGCCGAAGTTCGACCGTAACTACTGGTGGAATGCAGCGGACCACTTGAACATGAAGGTAAAGATGGAACCAACGCGCAAGGGCTTTGGCCAGTCGCTCGCCGAAAACGGTGATGACGAGCGCGTCGTCTGCCTGGGACTGGACATCTCGGGGTCAATCACCATTAGCGACTTTTACGCCAACAAGCCAGAGCGCAAGAAACGCTGGATCAGCATGGGAATCGCAGAGCAATCCGCGACGTCAGCGGCAGCGGGACTGGCGAAGGAAGGCAAACTGCCGGTACTGGGAACTTATGCGACTTTTGCTGCGGCACGGAACCTTGACCAGATCCGCACTTCGGTTTGCTACGGGAATTTCAATGTGCTGATTGCGGGTGCGCACGGCGGCGTCTCGGTTGGACCGGACGGCGCGACGCATCAGGCCTTGGAGGATTTGTTTGCAATGTGTGGGCTACCGAACATGTCGGTAGTGGTGCCGTGCGACGTGAATGAGACGAAGAAGGCCACCGATTATTTACTGCTCGAGCATCGCGGGCCCAAGTACATTCGCTTTGCCCGCGAGGCGACGCCGATCGTCACCAATGAGAACACCCCCTTTGAGTTCGGCCATGCCAATGTGAGTCGTTTCCGCAAAGAGAACGCCAATTTTGCGGATGCGTTTGAAACCGTTTTGGCCTCAGATTATGAGAACGAAGATGAGGATCTGACTATCATCGCGTGCGGGCCTATGGTGCCGGAGGCGATGCGAGCCGCGTGGATCCTGAGAAGCGATTTTGGTTACGAGGCCAGGGTTGTGAACCTGCACACTCTCAAGCCGATTGACGAAGCGGCAATTGCGCGGGCCGCAGGCGAGACGGGAGTAATTGTGACCGCAGAAGAACACCAGATTGGCGCGCTGGCGTGGCGAGTAAGCAGTGTGATCACCGAGTCACCGCTGCTCTACGGAGTGCCGGTCATCACGGGCGCGGTGGGAGTCAAAGACCGATTCGGCGATTCGGGCGCCCCGTGGGAGTTGATCAAGGAGTTCGAGGTCAGCGCCGAACACATCGCGCAGAAGGCCGTCGAGTTGATGCAGGTCAAAAAAGCCGGCTCGATGGAGGAAAAGGAAGAGTTCGCAGGGCAGGTCAGCGGCTCATAAAGTAAATCTCTTCGTTGGTGGAGGAGATTCCTGTTATTTGAATCAACGTCCGGATTCCCTTGAACATGGAGTGGAGACTCCGATCATGACAACGCCAGCCAGCACCATCAGAGATGAAGTCCACACACTCATTGACGTTCAAATCGAGACGTTCGGACAGCCGGCACCCTTAACACCCTGTCAAATCCGTGAATTTCACTGCCGCTTTGAGAAGATCAGCACGCTATACCGAGAGCTGGATCGGATTGGCACCAGGAACGTTATAGAGCGGCAGTTGGAGAGGGCGGCATAGCGCAGCGCCAAATTACCAAGACAGGCGAACAACTGGTTCACTCTCGAAGAAGTGATCGAGAGCACAATTCTGGGTCGAGTGTCGCCTAGTCCGATTCCCTGGAGTGAGATAATCTTCCACTGAACTCCCGCGTGGGCATGAATCCCCACGTGTCTGCCAGACTTCCAACCAAACCCAGGGAGAGCCATGACGAAGAAATTTCGCGTGTTTGCGACCTGTGATATCGGGGAATCGATCGAACTGCTGCGCAAGCGAGGATATGACGTTGACGTTTATCCCAGCCCCGAGGCGCCGCCCAAGAGCTTGATCATCGAGAAAGTGAAATCGGGTATCGACGGCCTGATTACCACCTTGCGCGATCCGATTGACGCTGAAATCTTCGAGGCAGGCAAGGGCACCCTGAAAGTGGTGGCTCAGATCGCGGTGGGTATTGACAATATCAACCGTGCCGATGCCAATCACTACAGAGTTCCCTTTACCCACACTGCGGACGTGCTGACCGAGGCCAGTGCGGAGTTTGCCTTCTTCATGCTGGGAGCGCTGGCTCGGAAGATGTGGTCGGCGGAGCATCTTACTCGTGAAAATAAGTGGGGCTACTGGCACCCGTATCTTCCCTTCCTCGGGGATGAAGTCACCGGCAAGACCATTGCGGTGATCGGTACGGGACGTATTGGGCTGGCCCTGATCAAGAAGTGCACCGGGTTCGATATGAATATCCTGTGCTACGACCTGGCCTATCAGAATCACGAATATGTGAAGGCCATTCAAGAGATGAAGGATTTACAGCAGGCGCGGGGTATCCAGAAAGACAAGACGTGGATCAAGTACGTGTCCCTGGATGAGGCCCTGCGGGGAGCGGATTTCGTCAGCGTGCATGTGCCGCTACTGCGCGAAGGCGAGAGCACGATGCCTACTTATCACCTGTTCAACGAAAAGACGCTGCGCATGATGAAGCCGACGGCTTATCTGGTGAACACGTCGCGGGGGCCGGTGGTGGACGAGGTGGCGCTGGCCAAAGCATTGCGGGAAAATTGGATCGCCGGGGCGGCGCTGGATGTGTATGAGGAGGAGCCACTGCCGGTGGATTCCCCGTTGCGCGACCCGGCGATTGAGGACCGCTGCCGGTTGCTGCCACACTTTGCCAGCGCGGCGCGAATTACGCGGCTTTCGACGGATCCTAACAAAGGCATGGCGGGGCGCACGGCACAGGGATTGATTGATGTGCTTGAAGCAAACTACGGCGGGGACGTGACCAAGATGCCGTACGTGGTGAATAAGGAAGGGTTCGGAAAGTGAAGACCTATTCCGAGACGGTGTGTTCTTCGCTGCTCTGGGCGCGGAGGACGCGATCTACAAAATAAGGGGCGCGGCGGGTGGGTTCGTGGTAATGGCGGACCTGCATCTCGCCCAGGAGGCCGACCGCCAGCATGTTCAGTCCTGCAAGCAAAAGAACAGCGGCAAAGATCATGAGCGGGCCGTGCTCCGCCATAGTATCGGAATGATTGAAGAGCTTATCGAGCATCAGCCAGGCGGCAATGCCGCCTCCGGAAAAGATGCTGAGCATGCCCAGGCTGCCGAAGAAGTGCAGCGGACGCGAGAGATAGCGCAGCAAGAACCGGATGGTGATGAGATCAAAGAAAACCCGAAAGGTGCGCGAGATTCCGTAGTGGGAATTTCCCCGCTCCCGGTTCACGTTGCGGATGGGGACCTCGCAGATGGACGCGCCGTAGGCGGAAGCCAGCGCCGGGAATGAAACGGTGTAACTCGCCGTAGAGTGGAACCTGCTCCAGAATGCTCCGGCGATAGGCTTTGAAGGTGGTGCCGAAGTCGTGGATGTCGACGCCGCTCAATTTGGCCATCAGCCAGTTGGCGCAACGCGACGGAATGCGGCGCAGCCAAAGATTGTCAATGCGGACCTTGCGCCAACCGCTGACGATGTCGTAACCCTCGGCAATCTTCTCAAGAAACAGCGGAATATCGGCGGGATCGTGTTGCAGGTCGCCGTCCATGGCGATGATGTACTCGCCGCGGGTGTGGTCAAAACCAGCAGCCAGAGCGGAGGTCTGGCCAAAATTACGGCGCAGCCGGACTACGGTCACGCGGCTGTCGATGGCGGCGATTTCGCGAAGCAAATCGAAAGTGCGGTCGCGGGAACCGTCGTCGACGAAGACCAGTTCGAAAGTCTCGCCACTGGCCTCCATGACCGCCTTCAGCCGGTCGTAAAGATCGGTCACGTTCTCCTGCTCATCATGCAGGGGAACCACGATGGAATATCTGGGCATGAATCCATAATTATACCCGCAAGACGCCTCTTCTTGGGCATTACGTCGGGTCACAGAGAACGGATCCGAAGCTAGAATGCCAACAACGCGCGCGCAGCTTTCGGTTATATTTCCTTGAGAAGTTTGCCTTTAGGCGAATGAACCGTGCCAGCAGCCACGCGGGGGAGGAGCCCGCCTCAATGGACAGTATTGTGCTCATCATGTTTGGCAGCGTGCTTTGCACCATGACCGCGCTGAATTTCATAGAACTGCGACGAATCCGGAAAAAACTGGAAGCGAAGCAGCCCTGACGTCCACAACTCGAGCATGGTTCCACGCCACTCGCCGTGTGCTGGGGCCACACTGTCGCCTTAACATCCGTTAAGCACGAATCGCCTATAATGCCGTTTCTCGTTTCCAACAGAAGGGGAAGCGGTCATTCCCAATAGGAGAAACCAGGTGAACAACCCCCTCTCGCGCCAACGCCGACGTTTTCTACAGACAAGCTTACTGACCGGTGCAACCGCCGCCGCCCTACCCGCGCTGGCGGGTGCGAGAGAGATACTGGCGTCTGCAGCGCCGCAGTCTCGGCCTACGGCGTTTGAGTTGGACGAAGCCACCATTGCTGACTTGCAGGCAGCGATGACGTCGGGAAAATACACGGCGCACTCGATCACGCAGAAATATCTCGAGCGAATTGAAGAAATCGACAAGCACGGCCCGGCGCTGGCAAGTGTGATTGAAGTAAATCCAGATGCGTTGGCCATCGCCGATACGCTCGACAAGGAGCGCGCCCAGAAGCATGTACGCGGCCCCATGCACGGCATCCCAGTGCTGATCAAAGACAACATTGATACCTCGGACCGCATGCAGACCACGGCGGGATCGCTGGCGCTGCTGGGGTCAAAGCCGGCGCGCGATTCGTTTGTGGCGCAGCGATTACGCGATGCGGGCGCGGTCATTCTGGGAAAGACGAACCTGAGCGAGTGGGCGAATATTCGCTCGTCGCACTCCAGCAGCGGATGGAGCGGCCGCGGCGGACAGACCAAGAATCCCTATGCGCTCGACCGCAACCCTTGTGGATCGAGTTCAGGCTCGGGAGCAGCGACGGCGGCGAACTTGTGCGCGGTGGCAGTGGGCACGGAAACGGATGGCTCGGTCGTGTGTCCGGCGTCGGCCAACGGACTGGTCGGAATCAAGCCGACGCTTGGGCTGGTGAGCCGCTCGGGGATCATTCCCATCGCCCACAGCCAGGACACTGCCGGCCCCATGGCGCGGACGGTTCGCGACGCGGCTATCTTGCTGGGCGCAATGGCGGGAGTAGATGCGCGCGACAGCGCCACGGCAGCGAGCGCGGGGAAATCAGCAACGGATTACACCAGCTTTCTTGATCCCAATGGATTGAAGGGCGCACGCATCGGGGTGGCGCGCAAGTATTTTGGCTTCAGCGATGCGGTGGACGCTTTGATGAACCAGTTGATTGAGGAGATCAAGCGGGCGGGAGCAGAAGTCGTGGATCCGGCCGACCTGCCATCGCATGGAAAATTCGGCGACTCAGAATTCACGGTGTTGTTGTACGAGCTCAAGGCTGACCTCAATGCATACCTGGCGGCACGTCCGGGAGCGCCAGGATCGTTGAAGGAGATTATTGATTTCAACGAGCGCAACAAGAGCAAAGAAATGCCGTATTTCGGCCAGGACATCTTCATCAAGGCGGAGGCCAAGGGGCCGCTCAGCACGAAGGAGTACACCGACGCGTTGGAAGCGAATCTGCGACTCTCGCGCAAAGAAGGCATCGATGCGGTGATGGACGAGCACAAACTGGATGCGATCATGGCGCCCACGGCGGGACCTGCATGGTTCACCGATTGGGTGAACGGAGATTGCTCGCAGGGTGGCAGCTCGAACGCCGCAGCGGTTGCCGGCTATCCGGATATCACTGTGCCGGCCGGATTCATCTCTGGGTTGCCGGTCGGAGTTTCGTTCTTCGGTCGGGCCTGGAGTGAAGGGACGTTGTTAAGAATCGCGTATGGGTTCGAGCAGTTGACCAAGGTGAGGAAGGGGCCGGAGTTCTTGGGGACTGTGAAGTTGTGACAGGTTGAGGGAAATCCGGGTCCCCAGATTTCACCGCGGCGGTGGCGGGGGTGGCAGCGGTGTAGCATCCCCTGTTTGCGTGTTGACCAACGGCTCCGCCGGAGGCGCGTCGCTCTTGATCAAGTCAGTCTTTCTTCAACCTTCTGATTGGCCAGCGGATTGATGTCCGCCTCAAAGGTCTGGTAGCCGGGAAGGGCAATTCTGATCTCATGGGCCCCCGGTGCAACCAGCATTCCTCGGCCCACGCCCTCGAACTCTCCAACGTGTCCTACGAAAAGGCCGTCCAAGAAAACGGCAGCTCGCGATGGGTTCACCGCGATTTTGACTGTGGCCGTCACCTGAGGAACTGGTCCCGTAAGGGCCTTCTCCATGATCACGCGAACTACCTCTTTTTGTCCGGGCTGAAGAAGAACCCGTTGCGTGAAGTCCTGGTAGCCATCCTGGCGCACGCTAATCATGTGTTCACCCGGCAACAGCAAGACCTTCTTTGATCCTTTCAGTTCCTTCAGATAGCCAACGTATTGTCCGTCAACCCAGACCCCGGAAGTCTTCTCGACATGGGATTTTCCCTCGAACTGAATCTCTCCCATCACTGCGTTCTCAGCATTCAAGGCAGGACATGGAAGCAATAAGAGCAGCAAAAACGAAACCGATCGCATTAGGCCGAATCCAGCGAGTGCTTTTGTCACAGCAACCTCCTCGACAGTCCGATCTGAAGTAGAGCAGTATGCCTGCCAAACTCCGTAAGTCATTGAGTCGGGGAAGAATCGCTCTTCACATACAGGGCTGGGGGTAGGAAGAATGTTCGAGCCACGGTAAAAAGGTGCTCGATGGTCTACTCGTAGCGTAGCGCTTCGATGGGATCGAGGTTGGCGGCGCGCATTGCGGGAAACATGCCGCTGGCAATGCCCACCAAGGCAAGAATAGTGGTAGCGATAAACAGAGTCTTGGGCGCGACTAGCAACGTAATATCTCCCGCCGAGGCGTGCTTGGCGAGCGCGCTGTAGAGAGTCAGCGTTCCCACCGACAACGAAATCGCATAAGAAAGCAGGATTCCGAATACTCCACCCACCGCAGTGATGACCAGCGCTTCCGCCAGGAATTGAAACAGAATGTCGCGCTTGCGAGCACCCAGGGCCTTCTCTACCCCGATTTCGCGGGTACGCTGCGTAACCGAAACCAGCATGATGTTCATCAGCCCGATCCCACCGATGCCCAGGGTGATGGTGCCAATGAATCCCAGCAGAATTTTCAGTCCCATGCTGATGATGGCGAATTGCTCCAATTGCTTAGCGGCGTCGAAGAGAAAAATGGCGCGTTCATCGGTGGGTTTGAAGCCGTGGGCGAGGCCGAGCGATTCGCGGATTGTCCGCGTCAGCTTGTCGTGATCAACCCCTTCGGAAGACAGCCAGATTCCGCCCAGGTAGTGATTGTCCTGCAGCACGTCCATGGAACTGTAGGGGATGTAGATGACGCGGTTGTCATCGTCGTCACCCTCCTGCATGCGGGCCTGCAATACGCCGACAACTTGGAAGCTGACACCGTCCACCCGAATAGACTCTCCAACCGCTGGCAAGCCGGAAAATAGTTTGTCCTTGGCCTCGGAACCGAGGACTGCGTAGAGGCCGTGGCTCAGATTGTCCTGATCGTTCAGGAAACGTCCGTCCTCCACGTGCAGGTTCCAAATGTCGAAGATCGTGGGGTCGATACCCATGACGGGGAGGCCGAATGTGCGAGAGCCGTACTGCACCTTGCCCTGTTTGTCGGACTCTCGGGAAATCTGGCGCACCAGCGGCACCACATTGCGCAGCAGCTCAATGTCATCGTTGGTAAAACGGATTTGTACGCCCGCCTTGTTGCCTCCAGCCTGTTCAGAAGTGCGGTCGGGGAAAATGCCGACCGCGGTAGCGCCGAAGCTGTGGAAGATATTCTCGATGGCGCGGCCGAATCCTTCACCGTAGGCCAGCAACAGCACGACGGTCGCGATTCCCCAGGCCATGCCCAGCATGGTGAGCACGGTCTTTCTGAGGTCGTGGCGCATGGCCCCGTAGGCTTGTTGGAGCAGATCGCGCTTCACCTATTCCCTCCTCAGGGCTTCGACCGGTTGCAGCAGCGCGGCTTTGCGCGCGGGATAGAGGCCGGCCACCACTCCAGCAAGGGCCAGCGACCCGATCGCCAGAGCAGCGGTCAATGGCACGATCTTAGGCGTATCCCAGCCGGGAGGCGAGGGCAAGGTGGAGAGTGCCGCCATCAGGGCTGCCGCACCTCCCATCCCAATGCCACCGCTCAGCAGAGTGAGGAAAGCGCCTTCCACGAAGAACTGAAACATGATGCTGCGGTTGGTGGCGCCCAGGGCTTTGCGGAGCCCGATTTCGCGAGTTCGATCCGCCACCGCGACCAGCATGATGTTGATAATGCCGATGGCGCCCAATGCCAGGGTGACCAGCCCGACACTGCCGAGAAACATGTTCATCGCGTCGAAGATTCCGCCCACTTGATCAGAGGTGCGGACCGTGTCCCATTCATCAAAGGAATCGATGTTGCGGTAGTCAAACCCGTGATTGCGGGCGACGACCTTGTGGACTTCGAGTTTGGCCACTTCGTGCAACGACCGGGTCCTGGGCTGATAGTTCAGGAAAGAAATGGCATTGTCGATTTCGCCCACGTTCAGCGGCCGGAAATTGGCCTGCATGGTCTGGAAAGGCACGAAGATCCGCAGGTTCATGGTGTTGTTGTCGCCATGGCCGATGCGTTTGGCGGTACCTATGACCTGAAATCGGAAGCCGCCGAGCAGAATGGTGCTGCCAACAGCAGGGCGTCCGGGAAAAAGATTTTTGCGGGCTTCGTCGCCCAGCACCACCACCAGACGTTTCTGGCTGTCGTCGAGATCGTTGATCCACCGTCCTTCGTTGATGGGCATGTAGCGGACCTTGCTGAATTCCGCCGGCACCCCCATGAGCCTTCCACTGCTCTGGTAGAAGTCGCTCACCGCGCGAATGTCGTCGCGAGCAATGATGGGGACGACCAGGCCCACGTCGGGACACTCGTCGCGGACGTCCTGGTAGTCCTTGTAGGTGAGGTAATACTGCCGCAGGCTGGTGAAGCTTCCATTCATGGCGGGGGCCCGACCGCCAAAGATGAACAATACATTTTCACCGATCTGGTCAAATTGCTTGCGATTGCCGGAGCGGAAGCCCTCGCCCAATCCCACCAGCAAAAGCAACGAGCCTACTCCCCATGCGATCCCGAACATGGTGAGAAAGGAGCGCAGCTTGTGGGCCCATAAGGTGCGTAGGGTCTGCGCGAAGATTTCGAAGAGCACCCGCATGGCTTCAACTCTGTTTCTAACTCCATGATACGTGAGGGTATGGAGTCTAGTTCCGCAACCCACCCCTCTGGCAAGCAACGCGAGCCCGCTGCCCACACACACGTTCCGGTTGAGTTGAAAAAAGCTGCCAGATCTCAATTCCGAATTTTCCGACTCGCGAACTGCTCTTCAGCATAGACGCTCTACTCCCCGAAAAGGATAGGGTGGGAGGTTCCTGGGGTTGCAATTTATGGGAAAAACTTTGCACCGTTCCCAGGGCGAAGGATTTGCCTTATAATCGGCGCCGGACGGCACTTCTAAGACCCTGGGGGATTCATGCACTGGCTCAAGTTGTTGATGGAAGTCTGGGTGGTGGTCGGAATTGTGAGTGTGGTTGCGGGCTTGATCTGGACCACACACTTGAGCCGCGAGATGAATCCTGAAATCAGCAAATTGCCCCATCCGCCCGAGCGTCAGTTTGGAACCGCTTCGCTTTCAAAGGTCCACTCCGCCTAGCTGTTCCCGGAACCCGAGTACATTCACAATCGGGACGAGGAAGGATGACCTCGGTAACATCGGCGTTTCTGCCGGTGGACCTAGAATCACACTTGTGGACCATGGTCTCATGCCGCGGGAGAAGTGTTGGTGGCTGACTTGCGGCCTGGTCGTTCTTGATGCGGTCCTGCCCTTCATCATCCCGCGCGGTTACCTGCTTACCGCCATCGGCAATATCATTCAATGTCTACTGCTGATCGTGGTCCTAGGCTGCGTCCTCGCTAATAGCCGGGGACCGGATCCTCGCACCCGGCTCTTCTGGCGGTTGCTGTCTCTGGGCTGCGCACTCTGGTTGGTGGCGCAGGGGCTATGGACCTATTTTGAAGTGGTGCTGCGCCAAGAAGTCCCCAATCCGTTTATCGGCGATGTGATTCTTATCCTGCACTTAGTGCCTTTCATGGGTGCACTGGCGGTGCGGCCACACATAGAACGCGACGGACAAACCGCCCAATTGGGGGCCCTGGATTTTGCCTTGTTGGTGACCTGGTGGCTGTACCTCTATCTCTTCGTAGTGATCCCGTGGCAGTTTGTCTGGCCTGACGCGACGGTCTACGGCTACAGCTTCGATATTGTGTTTTTCTTGGAGCATCTTGTCTTTGTGATTTGCGCAGGGGCGATCTGGCTGCGCAGCACTGGAGGCTGGAGAGTAGTTTATAGCGCGTTGTTCGTAGCAGGATTCGCATATTTGTTGGCTTCGGTCGCCTCTAGCCTGGCGATTGACTTCGGGAAGTACTACACCGGGAGCCTGTACGACCCGCCGTTGATGGTAGCCATGGCTTGCTTCGCGCGAGTCGGATTAGTGGCACGGGCACAGACTCTGCGCGCTGAACCTGCGAAGGCGGACCAGGGGAAGCGTGATCTCTGGATGTCAGGCCTGGCGGCGGTGACGCTGGTGTCTTTGCCGGCGATGGCTGGCTGGGCCTTGTACTTCAGTCCGGCGCCCACCCCGGTGCGGAATTTCCGCCTGTTCCTGACCCTGATCACCATGATGATCCTGGGTGCCCTGACCTGGATCAAGCAGCACCGCCTGGATAAGGAACTGGCGCGGGCCAACCGGGAATTGCGTGAAGATTCGCTGACCGATGTGCTCACCGGGGCACGAAACCGGCGTTTCCTGAACAACACCATCGATGCCGATGTGCGCCAGGTGGTGCGTTCGTATTCCACGGCGGGCTCTTCCCCCGGCAAACGCAATCGTGATCTGGTCTTCTACCTCATTGATACCGATTCCTTCAAACAGATCAACGACCGACACGGCCACGATACAGGAGACAAAGTGTTGGTGGAGTTGGCACGCCGGATCAGTTCTGCTATTCGGCACTCGGATGTCCTCATCCGCTGGGGTGGGGATGAATTTCTGGTGGCCTCGCGCTATACCGACCGCGGGGATGCGGTTACCCTGGCAAGCCGGGTATTGAATTTTGTGGGCCGGGAACCCTTTGAACTCGACGGCGGTCTGAGCATTCCCTGCACCTGCTCGATCGGCTGGGCGGTATTCCCATGGTTTGAGCACGCGGCAGAGACGGTCCCCTATGGGGAGGTGTTGCGGCTGGCGGATTCCGCACTCTATCAAGCCAAGAAGGCGGGTAGAAACCAGGCGGTGGGGCTGTTGCCTACATGCAAGGAGCCTGCGTCAGAGTTCAGGAGCACCGGCGCCGGAAAGCAGAGCCGCCTGGCGGAGCAACTTTCCGCACGTAGCGTGATCACACCTGGGCCATCGCAGGCTGAAACGTTCGTGGACCGACGAACCTCGGTCAAAGTGATGCACGCAACCCCGCAAATCTGATCCTGCTCCTACCTTTGAAACCCGTTCCAGCGAGCTTTCATTCCAGAATAAGTGAGCAGAGCAGAGATCTTGGAGAAAGCGTCCAAGTCATACCGTCCGGTATAATGCGCGCTGAATGGCGCTAACCGCAGGCACCAAACTTGGGCCCTATGAGATTCAATCGCCTTTAGGCGCGGGCGGCATGGGTGAAGTCTATCGCGCACACGATTCCCGCCTGGGCCGCGACGTCGCCATCAAAGTTCTTCCTCCGCAACTGCAGGCTGATCCTGATTTGAAAGCTCGTTTCGAGCGCGAGGCACGCGCCATCTCGTCCTTGCAGCACGCCCATATTTGCACCCTCTTCGACGTCGGCCATCAGGATGGCATTGATTACCTGGTGATGGAGTACCTCGAGGGCGAGACGCTCGCCGCCAGGCTGCTAAAAGGCCCTCTGCCGGTTGACCAGGTTCTGACGATCGCGATCCAGACTGCGGATGCTCTGGAGCGCGCGCACCGCCACGGAATCATTCATCGCGATCTGAAACCGGGAAACATCATGCTGACCAAGTCTGGGGCCAAGCTCATGGACTTTGGCTTGGCCAAGGGGAAAGCGGCGGGAGCGATGTCTGCGGGAACAAGTGTGGGTGTGCTGACGCCATCCACGCCCACCATGAACCTGGCGCAGATGACTTCTCCACTAACACCGCTCACGCAAAAAGGCTTGATTGTTGGGACCTTTCAATACATGGCTCCCGAAGTGCTGCAAGGCGCCGAGGCTGACGCCCGGTCGGACATCTTTAGTTTCGGTTGCTCGCTCTATGAAATGACTGCGGGCAAACGGCCGTTTGAGGGCAAATCGCAAGTAGGAGTTCTGGCGGCCATTCTGGAGAAGGAACCCGAGTCGATCAGTGCCGTCCAGCCCATGACACCTCCCGCACTGGAGACTTTAATTCGTACCTGCCTAGCGAAAGACCCGGAAGAACGCTGGCAGTCCGCGCATGATTTGAAGCTGCAACTGGGAGCGATTTCCGAGATGGGTAGCAAGGCCGGGGTACCGGCAGTAGTGGCCGGGGCGCGCCGCGAGCGCAGGCGTCTGGGGACGGCGTTCGCCGTAACTGGATGGGTGCTGGCGCTGACAGGCCTTGTCACTGCATTGCTCTATTCGCGCCGTCTCTCCGAGGGGCAGCAATCCATACGCGCTGAGATTGCGTTGCCCAATGGAGTGGATATGTCAGTTAATCAATTCGGCGGTGCGGTCATCTCGCCCGACGGCAAGAAACTGGCCATCCCCGCCGCGATCCCAAACGGCAGCGAACTCCAGGTTCGTGATCTGATCACTGGCAAGTGGGCGGCGGTGCCAGGGACCCAAGGTACAGCGTTTCCTTTCTGGTCGCCGGACAGCAGCATGATCGGGTTCTTCTCCGCTGGCAAGTTGCGCACCGTGGAGGCTGCGGGAGGCCCAGTCCAGATCATCTGCGACGCACCGGCGGGCCGCGGAGGCGCATGGAGCCAGCAGGGAGTGATCCTATTTACACCAAACATCGAAGAACCCCTCTCCGAAGTTGCTGAAGGTGGAGGGGTACCGGGGTGGTGACCAAACTGGGGGCGAAAGGCTTCACTCATCGCAACCCGATGTTCCTCCCCGACGGCAAACACTTTCTATTTACCCAGCGTCTGGTGGCAGCAGCGGTGGGAGACCTTTATGCCGGGTCTTTGGACGGAGGCGAGCAGAAGTTGGTGGTTCCGCAGGCCTCCAATGCGGCGTACTCACAGGGTTATTTGCTTTACCTGCACGACCGGAATCTCATGGCACAGCATTTCAATCCCGGGTCGATCAGGGTCAGCGGCAACGCGGTGCCGGTGACCGAGGACGTGGAATACTGGAACCCGAAAGATCTGGGCAATTTTTCGGCCTCGGCCACGGGCACGCTGGTGTACCGGAAGGCCCGGTCCACCGAGTCACGGTTCGCCTGGGTGAAGCTACCAGGGAAGGAAATCGAGGAATTCGGGGACACCATTAGCGGAGCCAGCGACCCCATCAACGTATCCGCAGACGCCAAGAAAATCGCCTTCGCAAAGCGTGAAGCCAATGCACCGGACAGCGACCTCTGGGTCTTCGATATCGATCGTAAGATGATGACGCGGCAAACCTTCAATACTCCTGGGTTCATTTATTCGGCATTCTCACCGAACGGGACCAAGCTTGCCATAACCGCCAGCATTGGTACGAAAGGCAGCATGAGGATTAAGACCTTGGCCACCGGCGCGGAGCAGGCAATCACTTCGGGAATTGAAGACCTGGCCTACGTCCACTCCTGGACTCCGGATGGCAAGTACCTGATCACCAGCGTTCAGGATCCTAAGACTCTCTTTGACATCTACGCCCAGCCGGCGGACGGGGGCAAACCCATACCTCTGTTGACTCAGAGCTACGATGAGAGGAACGGAGTTGTTTCGCCGACTGGCAAGTGGATGGCATACGTATCGGACGAGTCCGGGCGTGCTGAGCTGTACGTAACCGACTTTCCGGGCGCGCACTCCAAAATGCAGATCTCTTCTGAGGGTGCCTTTTGGCACGCATGGGCCCACGACGGCAAGCGGTTGTATTTCGCCAATGGCAACAAATTGATGGCGGTGGAAATCCGCAATCCTGAAACCATGGAACTCGGTGGCACGAGTGTGATCACGACCATCGATGCCGAACCCTTGGGCTTTGCCAACGACGGCCGGTTGCTGGTGTTGAAATCCGCCAATAGCGGGCAAACGGAGCCGTTGCGGATCGTATTGCACTTTGCAGAGTCGCTGGACAAGTAAGCAGAGGAGTCTACCCCTTCAACCGCAGCAACATCGCTGTGGCTCGGCGGAACCAGGGCCGCTCACGGCGGCGCTGGTAGGCCGGCATGGTGGGCTTTTTACTCAGAATTCGCTGCGCCCACTCACGGGCTTCGCCATTGCGCTGCTGCGAGGCCAGAAAGCTGGCGTAATTGTAGTAAGTCTCTGATGCCGTAGAAATCCTCGTGACCTCACGGAACAGCGCTTCGGCTTTTTCGGGCTGGGCGGTGTTGGCGTAGGCGTGGGCCAACAGTGCCGGGGCGCGATGAAAGTCGTAGGTGGGATCTTTGGAAACGACTTGCTCCAGATCGGGCACTGCGGCGGCGAAGTCGCCCAACCCTATTTCGGCAATTCCGCGGCGGTAGAACGGGTCGGGAGAATCGGTGCGGGCGGAAATGGCTTTGTCATAACACTGGCGGGCGCGGGCGTAGTTCACTTCTTCGAGATACAAGTCTCCTAACTCTTCGTAATTTCCAGGGGAAGGATTATCGAGGATGGCGGCTTCGAGCTCGTGAATACGCTTACGGCGAGGAAAAGCCTTGAACGACTGTTGCAGCAGGCCAGCGTCGGGAATGACTTCAGCGGCGATGTAGATCAGTGCCCCCAGCCCTCCGAAGAAAATGATGATCCACAGCCAGTAGCCGTCGGGCCGCCGACGAATGAAATGCACAATCGCCACTGCCTGGAGAATGAGTCCCCAGGGGAAAAATAGAAAGATCAACGATCCCATGGTTTGATCGGACTATAGCATGGCAAGGCGTCAGACTCTGATAGCGAACGCCGGGAGTCCGGGGCCCGAAGCCAATGTTAGAATCAACTGTGGTGCCCCCTTCCATCCGCCTGCTGGCCGCCGATATAGACGGCACCCTGCTCAATCCCCAGTTTCAGATTTCAGAGGCTGATATGGCGGCTTTGCGCCGAGTGCAAGGCGAGGGGGTAGAGATCGTTCTAGTCACAGGGCGACGGCACATGTTTGCTCTGCCGATCGCCCAGCAGTTGGGATTCGATCTTTGGATTATCAGCTCGAATGGAGCGATAACGCGGTCATTAGCCGGCGAAACTTTCCATCGTGATCTGCTGCCAGCGGAAGCTTGCCGCAAGCTGTGTGTAGAAATGGCCGAATTTCGCGGCAACACCGTGCTGACCTTCGACATTGAGGGCAAGGGCGCTATCGTGCTGGAGCACATGCGGGAACTGAACGAGAGCATTCAACGCTGGCTGGAGAAAAACCTGGCTTACATCGATTTTGTGATTCCGATCGAGGACTCCCTGACCATGGACCCAGTGCAAGCCATGTTCTGCGGGCCCATCGCGCGTATGCATCAGGTCTTAGAGGGGTTGTCGGCCAGCGGAGTGGAACCGCAAATCAGCGTCTTGCGGACCGAGTACCCGGTGCGCGATCTGTCTATCGTGGATGTACTCAATCGGGGATGCACCAAGGGGCACGCATTGGAGCGATGGGCCAATTTCCGAGGTATTCCCCGCGAACAGGTCATGGCCATTGGTGACAACTATAACGACATCGAAATGCTTGCTTACGCAGGATCCCCCTTTATCATGGGAAATGCATCAGAGGAATTGCGCGGGAAGGGCTGGAACGTAACCCTATCGAATGCCGAGAACGGCGTGGCGGCGGCGATCGAACAGGTTCTGGGCCGAACCCGGGTCCAAGTTTAGTATGCGCACCATCGCAAAATTCGCATTGGGACTGGCCTTCGTGGCCATGTCCATCTCCGCCCTCGCGGCGGATCTTGCCATTCTGCGGAACGGATTTTCCATCCGGCACGAGCGGCGAGAGGTGATCGGTCCCGTCACCCGGCTCTATCTGGACCGCGACGGCAGCGGATATGTGGATGTTCAGACTCAGGAGATCGAGCACTTCGAACCAGATCTGTCGCCTGCGCCAGTGACGACTGCCTTGCAACTGCCAGACGTGGTCGGCTCGGCCAGTCACCGCTATCACCTGGATCCCGATTTAGTAAACAGTGTGATCCGCGCGGAAAGCGGGTTTAATCCCAAGGCCGTCTCTCGAAAGGGCGCAGTCGGCCTGATGCAACTGGAGCCGCAAACGGCGGCCCATTTGGGTGTGACTGACTCGTTCGATCCAGCCGCCAACGTCGAAGGTGGCACCCGCTATCTGCGGGAACTGCTGGTGCGTTACAACTTTGATTTAATCAAGGCGCTGGCGGCCTACAACGCCGGCCCGCAGCGCGTGGAACAGTACCACGGTGTGCCGCCGTACTACGAAACCCAGGCCTATGTGGCCAAGGTGGTTCGCGACTTCAATCGCAAGAAAATCGCAGAGCGGAAAACCGCGCAAGTAAAGAAAACCAGTGCGCCTAAAACGCAGTCGGCGCTGGCAGCAACGGGAGCGTTGCAGTAGTTGGCGCCCTTGGTTGCGTTGACCCTTCCTTATTGTTCAGTTACCTTCAACAGGTGCCCGGGGTAGTGCCGTACCAGTTTTCGTCCCATCCATGAACAAACAGCGCGTAATGATCTACGGATTGGTGCTGGCCGTATTGGCCGCACTGGTGTATGTGCAGTTCCGCGAGTGGCGCACCTTCGACTGGGGAAAGTTTGCCGAGCACACGCGCGACGTGAACTGGCGACACGTCATGCACGGGGTCATCTTGACTTATCTGGCGTACGCTCTCCGCGCCTACCGTTGGAAGGTTTTCCTGCGACCGGTCCGAAAGGACGTCTCGACGCTGGCGCTGATTTCACCCACCGTGGTCGGCTTTACCGGCTTGGCGCTGCTGGGGCGCCCAGGCGAACTGATTCGACCTTACTTGATCGCCCGCAGGACGAACCTTACTTTCTCCTCGCAATTGGGAGTGTGGGCGGTGGAACGGATTTTCGATCTGGCGGCGTTTACGGTGCTGATCGTCTCGGGGATATTTCTTCCTACCAAGTTGCGTTTTTTTGCAGCCACACGTCCGGTCTATTATCACTGGCTGCATGTGTCGGGATATTCTCTGACGGCACTGGTGCTGGGTTTATTTTTTGTCACGTTGGCGGTCAGTTATCGAGGACCCAGCATCGCCAATTGGGTGGAGAAACGGTTTTCCCACCTGGCCAAGGGGCTGGGCCACCGCATCGCCCAGCGCGTGCGCGAATTCGCCGAAGGGCTGCATACCATTCACGGGCCTTGGGCGCTGTTCCAGGTCTCGGCAGCGTCGCTGCTGATGTGGTGGATGATCGCAGTGGCCTATAAGGAAGTGACCCATGCTTACGGTGCGCCCATGCAGGCCATGAGTGTCACCAAGGTATTGCTGCTGATGGGGTCCAGCATGGCGGGCTCGATGCTGCAACTGCCGGGAGTGGGAGGCGGAGCGCAACTGGCGACGATTGAAGTACTGGACAAGGTGTTCGATATTCCGCGGGAGTTGGCAGTTAGTTGCGGCATCCTGCTATGGCTGGTGAGCTTTGTGGCTATCGTACCAGTGGGACTGGCTCTGGCCCACCACGAGCGGTTGTCGCTGCGGAAGGTGGCCGAGGAGAGCGAGAAGGCGGAGGCGGAAGTAGTCATTCCGACCGGGTCCGCTTAGGCCCGCTGCTCTGCATCCAGCGCGCTGAAAAGCGCCCTGTTACAATCACTGATTCAGCGACTAGCCCCATGAAGTGTCCTTTCTGCGGATTTGCGAACGACAAAGTAGTGGATTCACGCGAGAGTAAGGAAGCGGATTCCATCCGCCGCCGCCGCGAATGCCTGAAGTGCGAGAAGCGCTTCACCACCTACGAACGCATCGACGAAATCCCCTACATGGTGGTCAAAAAAGACGGGCGGCGGGAGAAATTCGACCGCCAGAAAGTCCTGAATGGTTTGCTACGGGCGTGCGAGAAGCGGCCAGTGCCCATCAGCAAGCTGGAACAGATCGTGAACGAAGCCGAGAGTTTTGTGATCGAATCAGCGGAACGCGAGCGCAAGACCAGCGAACTGGGCGAACTGATCATGAGTCGCCTGCGGCGCTATGACAAAGTGGCCTATGTGCGCTTTGCTTCGGTGTATCTGGATTTCAAGGATGTGCAGGAGTTCATGACCGAACTGAAAGACCTGCTCAAGACCAAGGATCTGGCAGAAGTTCGCGGCAAGCCCGCAACCAAGAATTGACGCCCAGTTGGCCGCAATGGAGTCGTGCCGCCATGCTGCCGATAAATGGATAGCTCCATGACCCACAAGATCACCCTCATTCCCGGCGATGGCATCGGTCCCGAAGTGACGCGGGCAACTGTGCGCATACTGGAGGCCACCGGCGTCAAGTTCGAGTGGGAGACCTTCGCCGCCGGCGCCGAGGCGTTCGAGAAATTTCACCAGTACATCCCCAAGGAACTGAGCGAGTCGATTGAGCGGACGCGGGTTGGCCTGAAAGGACCGGTGACCACGCCCGTCGGTGGCGGCTTTGCCAGCATCAACGTCACCCTGCGCAAACAGTTTGAGCTATATGCCAACTTCCGCCCCATCCGCAACCTGCCGCACATTCCCACCCGCTATCCGGATGTGGATCTGATCATCGTGCGTGAGAACACGGAGAGTCTGTACTCCGGCCTGGAGCACGAAGTGGTGCCGGGAGTGGTGGAGAGTCTGAAGATCATTACCGAAAAAGCCTCCACGCGGATTGCGAAATTCGCGTTTGAGTATGCCCGCAAGAACCAGCGCAAGAAAATTCACGCCATTCACAAAGCCAACATCATGAAGCTGTCGGATGGCTTGTTCCTGAGTTGCTGCAGGAAGATTGCGAAAGACTTTCCAGAAGTGACCTATGCCGAGCACATCGTGGACAACACCTGCATGCAGCTGGTGATGAATCCCTATCAGTACGACGTGCTGGTGATGGAAAACCTTTACGGCGACATTATTTCCGACTTGTGCGCGGCCTTCATCGGCGGGCTGGGTCTGGTACCCAGCGCGAACATTGGCGATCATTGCTCGATTTTTGAAGCGGTACATGGCTCGGCGCCGGACATTGCCGGGAAGAATATCGCCAACCCCACCGCGCTCATTCGCTGTTCTTTATTGATGCTGCGGCATCTGGGCGAATTCGATGCGGCGCTGAAGATCCGCAACGCGCTGGAGAAGGTCTATCGCGACCGCGAGAAACTCACCCGTGACGTGGGTGGCAAGGCGGGCACGTCGGAGTTTGCGGACTCGATCATAACGGCAATGGAAACAGGAGTGGCGCAACCGGCAAGCTAAGTTCCGCGTTGACGAAGTCTTCCATGATTGAGTAACATCCTCTGTTCTCTTTGCACTGAAGGAATCCCGGGGGATGACGCACTCAACACGGCGGACAGGTGTGGTTCTCTTCCAGCTGGGCGGGCCCGACTCGCTGGAGGCCATCGAGCCATTTCTTTTTAATCTGTTTTGCGACCCCGATATTATTGACTTCCCTTTCGCCCGCATCGGCCGCAAACCCCTCGCCAAACTGATTTCCAGCACCCGCGCTCGCAAAGTCCAGCACCACTATGCAGCCATAGGGGGTGGTTCGCCCATTCGGCGGTTTACCGAACAGCAGGCACTGGCTTTGCAGCTGCGGCTGAATCAATCAGGCATGGACGCGCGCTGCTTTGTGGCGATGCGCTACTGGCATCCGTTTACCGCCGAGGCGATCGAACAGGTGCGGGCGGCGCAATGTGATGAGGTCGTGCTGCTGCCGCTCTATCCGCAGTATTCCAGCACTACGACCGGCAGCAGCTTGAACGAGTGGCGTCGGCAGTTCCCGGACCGGCTCCCGGTTTACCGTGTTGAGCCGTTCTATCGCCATTCCCTGTACTTGGACGCGCTCGCCGAAAAGATTGAAGAGACATTGGCCCGTTTTCCTGATCCTGGCCGGGCCGAACTGGTGTTCAGTGCCCACAGCGTCCCGCTGGCGATCATCGAGAAGGGTGATCCATATCAGCAACAGATTGAAGAAACCGTGGAACTCTTGATGCAGCGTGGTGAATGGGTCAATAGGCATCGGCTTTGCTATCAGAGCAAAGTGGGTGCCAGTAAATGGTTGCAGCCGTCGTTGCACAAAACTCTGCGGGCTTTGGCCGCAGAGAATGTCCGCGAGGTTTGCATTGTTCCGATTTCGTTTGTTTCCGACCATGTGGAGACGCTGGGCGAAATTGATCATGAAGCCCGTCACGAAGCTGCGGCTCTCGGAATCACGCAATTCGAAATGATGCCAGGGCTGAACAATTCCGAGACCTTCATTTCGGCGCTCGCAGATTTAGTGGGAACTGCGATTGGTGTAAATTTGAAACGGCGGGAAAGCGGCCAATTGGTTGCCGCTGATTGAGGCTGGTCTGGGCACGGCGTAAGTGTGGGGCAATCTAAATTTAGTTTCGGCAATCTCTTGCCGCAGTGAAAGGTAAAGACGGATGGCAGACGAGTCCGCCAAAGGCATTCTAGGGCACCTTCCGCCGTTGCCGCGGAAGGCGCTTAACAATTCAGTGATTGGGATGGAACAGGCCTATCGGCAGCGCAAAGGCCTGCCGGTGCTTTCGGACGCCGATATCGAGGCGCTGAAAGCGGGTCAGCCCATGGCGTGGGAAGTTGGTGGCGCAGCGCCCGCAGCCCCGTCTCCGGCCGCGGCAGCGCCGGCAGCGCCAGCCCCAGCCGCACCTGTGGCTGCGGCACCTGTAGCGGCTTCGGGCAACCTCAGCGCAGAAGTTGCAGGCTGGGTCGCGCAAGGAAAGAAGTGGAGCAAGTCGACCATCGCAGCGGAACAGGCGCGGCGAGCGCGCAAAAGCCTGCCGGCACTCAACGATACGGAAATCACGGCACTATTGGGCGAGCCGGCGGAAGCGGCTCCGGCGGTGGCCGCCCCTGTGGCCGCAGCGGCAGCAACTCCCCGACCCGCAGCTCGCGGCCATGGCGTCGTCCGCAGCAGCTTCAGTGGCCCGCAGTGGGGCATCCACAAGTTATGTGGGGACGCCGGCGGTCGGAACTTCGAAAGCCGCGGCCGCAGGGGGCCTAGCAGCCATCGGCCCTGAAGACAACGAGATCAATCGCGCCCGCCGACGCCTGGTATGGGCTACAGTTGCGGCATTTCTGACGGCATGGCTGCTGGCTTTCTTCCGATTCTTTCTGCCGCGTACTCTGTTCGAGCCTGCCACCAGCTTCAAAATCGGCTATCCCGAGGAGTACGGACTCGGCGTGGACACAAAGTTTCAGCAGAAATACCGCATCTGGGTGGACCGCACGCCGGACCGTATTTTTGTGATTTACGCGCGCTGTACTCACTTGGGCTGCACCCCCGACTGGAAGCCGAGCGAGAACAAGTTCAAGTGCCCTTGTCACGGCAGCGGTTATGACAGCGAAGGCGTCAATTTCGAAGGACCTGCGCCGCGGCCGATGGACCGGGCGCACATCGAGACCGCTCCCGATGGTCAGATTCTGGTGGATGTCTCGAGGCTGTATCAATGGCCCAAGGGACAGCCCACCCAGTTTAATGATGACGGAGCGTTTTTGCGGGCTTAGGAAAAGCTTAACCACAGAGGATCACAGAGTTACACCCAAGGAAAACCGATGGCGGAAGAGAATAGCAACGGAAAGAACGGCAACCGGGTCGGCCTCCTGCAGCGGGTCAAGGCCGGCGTCCAAGAGGATGTTCAGTCGCTGAAGACTGACATGCCGGCCAAGGTGAAGGAACAGGTCGAAGGCCTGAAGGATCCGACCAAGACCCAGGTCTTTACTTCGATCTTCCGTCACAAGCACGATGACACCCCGCGCAACCGGGCGCTGGGCGTGCTGTCGAATGTCTTCCTGCATCTGCATCCCGCGAAGATCAATCGCGATGCGGTGCGTTACAGCTACACCTGGGGCATGGGCGGGATCACGTTCTATCTGTTCATCGTACTGACGTTTACCGGTGTGCTGTTGATGTTCTATTACCATCCCACCAAGGTTCAGGCATTCCGTGACGTTTTGTATCTGGAACACGATGTGCCCTTCGGCAAGCTCTTGCGCAACATGCATCGCTGGGCCGCACACTTGATGGTGATCGCGGTCTGGCTGCACATGTTCAGGGTGTTCCTCACGGGCTCCTACAAGAAGCCGCGGGAGTTCAACTGGAACATCGGAGTGCTGCTGCTGGTGTTCACGCTGCTGCTTTCTTTCACCGGCTACCTGTTGCCTGACGATCAACTGGGATTCTGGGCGGTCACGGTGGGCACGAATATGGCCCGTGCTACGCCCGGCCTGGGGCATGAAGGGCCGTTCGGCAAACAACTCGGCATGACGCCGTATAACGATGTGCGCTTCGGGCTGCTTGGTGGTTCGATCGTGGATGCGAATGCGCTTTTGCGGTCTTATATCTGGCACTGCATCGGGATTCCGATCGTGGCTTCGATTCTCATGATTGTTCACTTCTGGCGAGTGCGGAAAGATGGCGGCATCTCGGGACCAGCGCAAGTGATGCTGACGGCGGAAGGCGACAAGCCGCGGCGGCAGGTCTAGTTGTAGCGCAGTGGAGAGACATTATGGACTGGAAACAACTTTGGGAGATCTGCTCCGCGCCGGACAATGTGCCCATTGTCGGCATGATTCCACTGCTGATCTTCTATATCTACCTGGCGTGGAAGCAGGCCAAGGCCAATGACGATCTCATCGGCGAACTGGAAACCAATCCCTCGCTGGCCAAGACTCATCATCGCAAAAGTTGGCCGTTCCGTCCGGGGTGGCAGAAAGAGGTCCACGTCTGGCCGTTTCTGCTGCGCATTGAGTTTCTCGCCGCGATCATCGTAACCATCATCTTGATGGTCTGGTCCATCACGCTATATGCACCGCTCGAAGAGCCGGCGAATCCCAACCTGACCATGAATCCGGCGAAAGCGCCGTGGTACTTCCTGGGCTTGCAGGAAATGCTGGTCTATTTCGATCCCTGGATTGCGGGCGTGGTGATGCCGACGCTGATCATCATCGGCCTGATGATCATTCCGTATATCGATACCAACCCGCTGGGTAGCGGTTATTACACCTGGAAGCAGCGCAAGTTTGCCATTGGCACGTTCCTGTTCGGCTTCATCGTTCTTTGGGTGGCGATGATCATCATCGGGACGTTCATCCGCGGACCAGGCTGGCAGTGGTTCTGGCCGGGACAGACCTGGGACCACAATCGCTTGATTTATGAGGTGAACCGCGACTTGCCTGACCTTTTCGGAATCGCATCCAACGCGGGCAAGGCGATTTTCGGCGCTGTGGTGGTGGGTGCGTATTACTTACTGGGTGGGTTTGCGGTGCATGCCTTCTTCCGGCGCTACAACCCGAAAGATTACAAGCGCATGAGCCTGCTGCAATATTCCCTAATGCAGTTCTTTCTACTGACTATGGTGGCCCTGCCGCTGAAGATGCTGCTGAGGCTGGGATTCAATATCAAGTACGTATGGATTACGCCGTGGTTTAACGTGTGAAATCGTCGTGGGTCCTTGGTCGTCGGTCGTTGGCAAGAGCGAACGACGAACGGCCAACGACTCGCGACCAACGACTGTCTGGGAGAGCGCATTGCCTGAACAACCGATTCCGGAGCAAGATCCGGTAGTCACCAAGTCGTACGCGCTGCATTATGTGCTAGCCATGGTGATCCTTATGGCGACGCTGTTCTGGGCGCTATGGGACGAGGCCTTCGGCCAGCGTCCGTGGAAGGCATTCCAGAATGAATGGAAGCAGCGTTACACCGCGTTCCTCGACAAGACCCGGCCGAGGTCCGAGAACGAAGTGAAGGCAGTTCAGACCACCCCTGAATATCAGCAGTTGGATCAGGTCTATGAGCGGGCGAACGCTGCAGCCAAGCCGCGCAAGGAAGAACTGCAGAAACAAATCACCAATCTCAGTGCCCAGATCCTCGCGGTGCAGAATGTGTTTACCGACCGGCGCGCTTACGTCAATGCCCTCAACTACCAGATGGAGACGGACACCAGCGCCTCCGGCAAGGCCAGCAAGCGGAAAGACATTGACGACTACAAGCAGAAGGTGGCGGCGGTTGAGTTTCCCGACGGCCACCGAGAGAAGTACAACTACGCCCAACTGGAAGAGAAGTACAACGCTTTGAAAGACGAGCGCACCAAGCTGAATGCGGAGCTGGGTGAAGTGCTGAAGCCGGTGACTGCGGCGAGCACCGCAATGTCTGCTTACATCAACGAGCACATGGTCGATCTCACGCCTGCTCAGCTCGAGGGTCTGATAAAGAAGACCAAGGAGTGGGACCCGAAGATCGTGCAGATCAACGTGGCGGAGGCCAACATCGTGGACCGCTGCGAGTCCTGCCACATGGGGATCCGGGAACCGCTGAAGCTCACGGCTGCGTCAATGTCCGCGAAAGGCGCGAAGAAACCCGATGAGTATGCGGGAGCTTTCGTCAGCCATCCCGAGCCCGAACTATTGAAGACGCACGATCCTGACAAGTTTGGCTGCTCCCCCTGCCATCAGGGCAATGGACGCGCCACCACCAGCGAGGAGAAAGCGCACGGTAACTACGAACACTGGCTGTGGCCGATGTATCCCAAAGAGAATGCAGAGGCGGGCTGCCAGACCTGCCATTCCGCGGACATGGTGCTGGTGAGCGGAGACGTGGGCTGGACCATTAGCGAAGGCAAGGACCTGTTCCGGCAGAAGGGCTGCATGGGCTGCCACCGGTATGAAGGCTACGACAAAGAACCTGAGGATTTGAACACTGTTGCCCAGCAGATCAAGCAACTGGAGCAGTCGAAGAAAGACAACATTAAGCAGGCAGCAGACCTGATGAAACAGGCCGACTCCGCCGCGAGCAATGAGGAAGCCAACCGCCTGAACGACAAAGCCGTGGCGCTCAAGGTCGCTAACAGCAGGATGGACGGCCGTATCCAGCAGTTGGATTTTCAGTCGCACAGCCTGCTGCAGGATACGAAGAAAGTCGGGCCCAACTTGAAAGATGTCCGGCTTAAGTTGAACAAGAATTGGATTCCGGTCTGGCTGAAGAAGCCGACCGATTTCCGTCCGACAACCAAGATGCCGAACTTTCGTCTGACCGAGCACCAGATTCAGGCGATATCAGCGTTCATCTGGCAGTCCGGGTTCACCGACGCGCTGCCCAAGCAGAAACCCGGCAATGCGGAACACGGGAAGGAACTGTTTGAAACGCGCGGGTGCCTGGCGTGCCACTCCATCGGCGAAGGCGAGCAGATGATGGGTGGAACGTTTGCCGCGAACCTGAGCCGCGAAGGCGAGAAAGCCAACTACGACTACCTGGTGCGCTGGATTCACAACGCCCGGCAACGCACGCGACCCTACTGTCCCCTCGAGAAGAAGGACATCGGACCCGAGGATTACGCCAAGAAAGGTCTCCCCTATCAATGGGACCTGGAGCACAGCCGGTGTCCCAATGATGGTCACGAACTTCAAGTACAGAACATGACGGTGATGCCGAGTTTGCGTCTGACCGTCGAAGACACGCAGGATATTGCCAGCTTCCTGATGACGCAGAAGCGGCAAGAGCCTACCGCTTATGCCGACGCCTCCTACATGGACGACCCCAAACTGAAAGACGAAGGCAAGAAATGGGTTCGTCACTACGGGTGCGCCGGTTGTCACGAGATTTCAGGATTTGAAGATGAAGGCCGCATCGGAACCGAACTGACCTTCGAAGGCAGCAAACCAATTGAACGATTGGATTTCGCGCTCTTCACCGAAGCTGCACAGCGCGGCACCGTAGAACCGATCACCGACAAGGAAGATCTGCAGCGCCTGCCGGACGGACCGGCCAAGGGTCCGTGGTATGACCACAAAGGATTCTTCGAGCACAAGCTAGCGGAGCCGAATGTTTACGACAAGGGCAAGACCAAGTCAGAGACGGAAGCTTTGCGCATGCCGAACCTGCACTTGAATCAAGAACAGATTCTGGCCCTGACAACGTTCCTGCTGGGAAGTGAAGAGAATTCCCTGCCCTCCAACTACCAATACAAGCCGGGTGACGCGCGTCGCGACATCCAGGACGGTTGGTGGGTAGTCAAGAAGTACAACTGCATGGGCTGTCATCAATTCATCCCTGGCCAGAAGACGATTCTCATGGGGCTTCCGCAGTATCGGGAAAATCCGGAGCAATTGCCGCCGAAGCTTTTGACCGAGGGCGCCCGTGTCGATCCGGAGTGGTTGCGGCGCTTCCTGTCGAACCCCTCGTTGAGCGAGACGGATACGAACCGGAACGGAGTGCGCCCGTACCTGAAAGTGCGGATGCCGACCTTCTCGTTTTCCGCCAATGAGCAGCGCAAACTGGTGCGATTTTTCCAGGCGCTTTCTCAGCAGGCAATGCCGTACGTTCCGGAAGAAGTGCCGACGCTTACTGCGAAAGAAACGGAAATGGCGCGCAGTCTGTTCTCGAGCACCGCGGCGCCTTGCTTGAAATGCCACGCTACAGGTGATCCGCAGCATGACAAGATTGCCACGGCTCCGAACTTCCTGCTGGCTAAAGAACGTTTGAAGCCGGACTGGGCGGAGCGCTGGGTGCTCGATCCCCAGGCCATCAGCCCGGGAACATCGATGCCCTCGGGACTGTTCCGGAAGGAAAAGGGGCAGTGGGTATTTGCCGGTCCGACGCCGCCATCGTTCCAAGGCTACGACAAAGACCACTCCAAGCTGCTGGTTGATTACATCTTCCAACTCACGCCGGAGGAGCAGCGCAGAGTCGCGGCATCGATGGGGCGGCCACAGGCCTCAAACCTGACGCCTGCTATTCGAAAACAAACGACTACGGCAGCCAGCGGCGGTTCGCGATAGAATGAAGGGTTCCGTAAGCCGCTACAGTCGAGACTGTCGAGCTTGCGCTCGACTTAAACGGGCGAGGACGCCCGTCTCCACACAAATAGGTTATGTTCGATACTCCACGAAAGGACGACATCATGAATAAGAAAACATGGATCGCTTTAATGAGCCTGCTGTGCCTGGGTTTCGGAATTCTGGCCGGCTGCAGCAAGAAAGAGGAAGCCCAACCAGCGGCTGCGCCGGAAGCCGCTCAGCCTGCCGCTCCTGCGGCCACCCCGATCGACCCTGCCACCGTGGCCAGCGTCAGCGGCACGGTGAAACTGGATGGCGCTGCCCCCAAAGCAGCCAAGATCGACATGAGCCAGGATGCGGCATGTAAGGGCGCGAACATGGCCGAAACCATCGTCGCCGATGGCGGCAATTTGGCCAATGTCTTCGTGTACGTAAAGGATGGTCTTGGAACTCGCACGTTTGATGTTCCCACCACCGCGGTCACCATCGATCAACAAGGCTGCAAGTATCATCCTCACGTGCTGGGCGTGATGACCGGCCAGAACATTGACATCAAAAATGACGACCAGACTACTCACAACATTCACCCCACACCGCAATCCAACCGCGAGTGGAACGAATCGCAGCCGCCGAATGCCGCGCCCATTGAGAAGAACTTCGCGCGCGAGGAGATCATGCTGCCGGTGAAATGCAATCAGCACCCGTGGATGCGGATGTATATCAACGTGGTGAAGAGCCCGTTCTTCGCGGTGACCGGCCCCGACGGGAAGTACGAAATCAAGGGCCTGCCGCCGGGGGATTACACCCTGGCGTTTGTGCAGGAAAAGCTCGGTGAACAGACCCAGAAGGTCACACTGGCCGCGAAGGACAGTAAGACGGTAGATCAAGCCTTCAAACAACAATAGTCGATTCCGTGGCGAGGGACGGGCCGGTCGCCCGTCCCCCCACGCCACCGGGTTCAGCTTCAAGCCAAGGAGTCACCTCTGAACGGCCTGGCCATGCCGTACAATCGCGCCCACCACCGCTTTGCGGTGTTCACGGCGGGCGCGACTTTCTGTCTTCTCATCGCCGGGGCCCTGGTTACCAGCAACGACGCCGGACTTTCTGTACCGGACTGGCCGACCTCTTTCGGGTCGCTGTACAAGATTCCACACATGGTAGGGGGTGTGCGTTTTGAGCACACCCATCGCATGATCGCTGAGTTTGTGGGGCTATTGACGATCATCCTCGCGGTCTGGACGTGGCGTATCGAAAAGCGCCAATGGATGAGGGCCCTCGCAGTTGGCGCGCTGGCCACCGTGATTGCACAGGGGGTATTGGGCGGGTTGACGGTGCTGTTCTATCTGCCACCGGCGATCTCTTCGGCACACGCGGCGCTGGCGCAGACCTTCTTTTGTATCGCAGTAGCCATCGCCGTATTCACCGGACGCCGCTGGGTTGAGGAGGTTCCGGAAGTAGAACTGGATTCGCGGCGGCCCAGTCTAGTCACTCTGAGCCTGCTGTCGATTTTTGTGCTCTACGTGCAGCTCATTCTGGGAGCGATGTTTCGTCATCACGGAATAAGTTGGTGGCCGCACGTGGTAAATGCGCCGGTAGTAGCGCTGGTGCTCACCTGGACAGCGGTACGAGCGCTGGCCGTGTACGCGAGGATTGAAGCCGTACGGCGACCCGCGATTGCGTTGCTGGGATTGCTGATCACGCAACTCTGCCTGGGATTCGTGGTGTTTTTGACTCGAGTGGCGTGGGGCCGCGATGCCGTGCAGCCCGAGTTGCCCATGGTAATGTCGACGGTGGCCCACGTTGCCGTGGGTGCACTGACGCTGGCGACCGCTGTGGTGTTGGCGATTCAAGTGTGGCGGCATGTTCCGGTGTCGTTCGCCGAACCTGTGCCGGAAGGCGAGCGCAGTCCGGTGGCGGCATAGGCGCTGCTGAGAAAAGGCAGTACGGTAGAATGTTCTGTGGCTTCTAAGACCTCCACCCTTCCCAGCGACCCCATCCGCGCCGCGACTGGCCCTGCGGTTATTTCCATTCAAAACCTGGTTCACCGCTACGGTGAACGTACCGCCCTGGATGGCATCTCTTTTGACGTGCAACCAGCCGAACTGTTCGGCCTTCTGGGCCCAAACGGCAGCGGCAAGACTACCCTCTTTCGAATTCTCTCCACATTGATGATTCCGCTTGGTGGCCGGGCGACCATTCTGGACGTTGATGTCGCTAGAGATCCGAATGCCGTTCGCCGTCACATCGGTGTGGTTTTTCAGGCGCAGAGTATTGATGTGAAGCTGACGGCCGCGGAAAACCTGTGGCATCAGGGGCACCTGTATGGTTTGCGCGGGGCCACGCTCAAGGCACGCATCCACGAGATGCTTGGCCGGGTGGGTTTGGCGGACCGCGCCCATGAAAAGGCCGAGACCTTCTCCGGCGGCATGCAGCGCCGTCTCGAACTTGCCAAGGGCCTGCTGCATCACCCCAGTGTCCTGCTGCTCGATGAGCCGACCACCGGACTCGATCCTGGTGCCCGGCGCGATCTCTGGCAATACTTGGCCATCCTGCGAGACGAAGAAAAGGTCACAGTATTGGTCACGACTCACCTGATGGAAGAGGCGGAGCGCTGCGATCGCCTGGCGATCCTGAACGAAGGCAAGGTCGTAGCTCTGGGCACGCCCAACGAATTGAAGCAAGAAATTGGCGGTGACGTGATCCTGCTCGATGCCCGTGACCCAGTGTCCCTGGCGCAACGTGTGCAACAGCGATTTCATCTCGATGCGCAAGTGATGCAAGGCAAGGTCCGACTGGAGCGCGAGCAGGGCCATCGCTTCATCACTGAGGTAGTAGAGGCGTTTCCGGGCGAGATCGACGCGGTCTCGGTCAGCAAGCCTACGCTCGAGGACGTGTTCATTCACCGCACCGGGCACCGGTTCTGGAGTGAGGAAAGTGAAGAAGCAGGGGATGTGAAAGCTTCGAAACGCTGAGGAAGCAGAGTTCGCAAGGAGTGCGCAGAGAAGCACGGGAGACAAAGTTCGATGATGCTGATGCTTTCGATCATGTTGGGGATCATTCCGCTGTTGGGAATCGCGTGGACGGTAATGAACGGAACAGTGACCACCGTGGATGGTCTGTTCCTGTGCCTGATCCTGCTAACTCTATCCGGCATTCTTTTTTTGAATGCTTACCTCGAGCTTCGCAAGAAGTTGGGCAAGACTGCCCTGACTCAGGAGCGCAAATAAGATGGCGACACGCGCCGCAACCTTGCCTCCGATCTCCGCGGGCGTTGTCCTGCCTGCATTCACGCTGTGGTGGCGGGAAATCGTCCGCTTTTACCGCCAACGCAGCCGGGTGGTAGGAGTCATCGTTTCACCGTTGCTTTTTTGGGTGGTAATCGGATCCGGCTTCGGAAGCTCGTTCCGCTCGGGCAATGCTGCCGGACAGGAGCACTACCTCGACTACTTTTATCCTGGCGCGCTGATCATGATCGTGCTGTTCACCTCGATCTTTGCCATGATGTCTCTTATTGAGGATCGCAAAGAGGGCTTTCTATTGTCCGTCATGGTGGCGCCAGTGCCGCGTTCGGCGATTGTGCTGGGCAAGGTGTTGGGAGGAACAACGCTATCCGCGATCCAGGGATTGATCTTCCTGGCTTTTGCGCCCCTCGTGGGTGTTCGGATGGGGATCAGCGACTTCCTGCTGGTGACACTTGTGGTGTTTCTAACTTCATTTGCGCTGACCGCATTGGGGTTTGCCATCGCCTGGCGGATGGATTCGACCCAGGCGTTTCACGCCATCATCAATTTGTTTCTGATCCCGTTGTGGCTGCTGTCGGGCGCCATGTTTCCGGTGTCGGGAGCATCGGGATGGCTGGCGTTGGTGATGCGGGCAAATCCTCTGACCTATGGCGTCGAGGCGTTGCGCGGGCTGCTCTATCCGGCAAGTCCCACACTGACTTCCCTGTCCGTCTCCATGGCGGCGCTGGGCCTGTTTGCACTTGTCATGTTCGGATTGTCTTTCCTTATGGTGAACCGCCGCACCACCAGGCCTGCTGCATGATGCAGGTGGCTGCCCAATTCGCCATCTTTCCCAGGATCAATGCGGTGCTGAATGGAACCAGCGCGGTCTTGTTGGTGATCGGGCGCGGCTGCATCAGACGCGGCCTCATGGCAGCACATCGGGCAGTCATGATTACGGCGCTGGTCTCATCTACTTTGTTTCTGAGCAGCTACTTGTACTATCACGCCCATGTGGGCTCGGTGCACTTTCAGGGACAGGGCTGGTCGCGGCCGTTATACTTCGGCATTCTGATTTCCCACACGCTTCTGGCGATCACGATTGTGCCCATGGTGATCATCACTCTCAATCGGGCTCTACGGGAGCGATTCGACCGGCACCGGGCAATTGCTCGCTGGACCTATCCGTTGTGGCTGTATGTGTCGGTGACCGGAGTAGTGATTTATTTCATGCTGTACAAGCTGTTTGTGTGAAACCCTTTTACCACAGAGGCACAGAGACACAGAGAAACCAAGAAGTTGCTTTCCTCTGTGACTCTGTGTCTCTGTGGTAGATTTTTTCTTCTATGGCAGTCGTGAGATTAAAAATCGATGTCTCCGGCACCGTTGGCGACACAGCCTGGCGTGGCATTCAGCAGTTCGACCAGATCCAGAGCGCCCAGTTCGGACCGAAGTTCGGATCAAGCGGCCCTTGCAAGCATCCGGCGAACGCTCCCCATGGCAAAGGTGAATGGATCGGCGCCGAAATCCGGCTACAGACGCCCCTTCTCGCGCAGTACGCGGTTTCGCACTACCTCGAACAGGATCGTGTACTGGATGCGGATGTGGTGGAATAAGGCAAGACTACGGCAGTTTCCGGATCGTCAGACCGGCACGGACGTGTTTCACGAGCTGTCGCCCGGCTCCGGGTAACACGCGATCCAGCGGCGCGCCGTCGTCGGAAGTTGGGACTTGGGTACCTTCCGGCAGTGCCTCTCCATAAATGATCATCAACTCGCTGCGACGGTCGCTGCCCGGGAGATGAAACATGCGAACACGGACTGCCCGCTGCGGAAACGCCAGGCCATGCTGGGCAAGCAAGGAACGGGCCTTGCCCCCGTCGGAAGCGGGATCGTGGTTCACGCCGGCATAGTCGTTGTAGGCTTCGGTGTCATACATGAACTGCATGCTGCCGATGTCGGCGCTCCGCGGCTCTTGGTAGTTGTAGGTATGAGAATTGCTCGGCAGGTAGTGTTCGAATTGCACCCAGTAGAACCGCTCCACGGTGTTCTTACTTCCCTTTCTCACAAAGAGATACTGTTCCGCTTCGGCAACTCCATAGAGTGTAAAGCGTTGTCCTCCTACATATTGGTAATCTGAAGCGAAATGCAGTTCTGCCCGTGGCAACTCGAGCGAGCGGATCGTGTTCTCCTTGACTTCGCGCTGCAGGGGCAGGGTTCCCGAGTCTTGAGCTGGTGCAAACAACGCCAGCGCGAGAACGATGGGTGCGAGAACGACGGCCTGCAGGCAGAACATGTGATGCTTCACGCTAGCCTCCCGAACGAATCGACTATTGATGCTGCTTAGACTGCGGCTGGACCGAATCGTCACCGTGGGCGGCTTGCCCGGGGTCTTCTGCTATATTTTCAAGGGTTCCATGTCAGCGCATCCCAAGCCGGAAGTTCACCCTTCGTCCAGCGATGAAGCTCCTGCCGTCAGGGCTCGTCCACGCATGTCCACACGCAACCGGCTGCTGTTTTTTGCGACCGGATGGCTGATCGTCCTCATGCCGTTCTTGTTCTGGTGGAACACCTGGTTCGGACGGCAGCTATCCGACAAGCAGATTGTCGAGTATCTGCAGGACGAAAAGCATCCCCGCCACATTCAGCATGCGCTGGTGCAGATGGGCGAGCGCATGAGCCGTGGCGATATGGGTGTCAAGCAATGGTATCCCGATGCAGTGCGCTTGGCCAACCATCCGGTGGAAGAAGTTCGCAACACCGACGCCTGGGTGATGGGACAGGACACTTCGGGCGCTGGATTTCACGAGGCTTTGCTCAAGATGCTCGGCGACTCGTCGCTGACCGTGCGGGGAAATGCAGCCCTGTCACTGGTGCGCTTTGGGGATGCCAGCGGGCGGCCGCAAATTGTAGAACTGCTGCAACCGGCGAAGATCACGGCGTCACAGTCGGGAAAAGTGATTGATGCCAGCTCGACCGGTACGGTCATTCATCAGGGTGGCTTGGTGGCCAAGATCCAGAGCAACGGGCAGACGGTGGAAGTGCGATCACCGATCACCGGACGGTTGCGCGAGATGCGGATACAAGTAGGACAAACCGTCGACGCCGGAGCGGAGGTTGCGACTATCGATCCCGGCACCGAGCAAGTCTGGGAAGCGTTGCGGGGACTGTACGTGGTCGGACAGGCTGAGGATATTGCAGCGGTGCTGCCCTATGAACGGGAGTTGCCCGATATTCCGGATCATGTGCGCCAGCAGGCCGTGGCGACAGAGAAGGCGATACGGGGGAGAGAGAAGTAGCGAGGGGCATTCAGGATCAGTTGGTGTAATTGCGATTTTTCGCCTTCTCATCGACTTCCAGACCTACGAATGTGGCTAGGATTCGGGGGGATCGTTGTGAGCAGGACAACGTTACCGGTGAGACCTTCGATAGTATCGATTATCTTTGCTACGTCTGCCCATTGCACGCTGTCTTCCGCTTCGACGTATGCCATAGGTTGTGGACGATCTTTCAGCTCCTTTCGGACCGTACCGTCCACTTGTTCGGGCGGAGTTTTCTTCGAGTCTACATGGTGAGGCGGCACGCGACTTATCCATCAACTGCAGCGGTGGCTTGAACGACTATTCGAACTGCAAGAAGGGGTTGTGGGCGAGCGCGGACGGCAACAGTTGGTCTCCAGTTCGCGCCGGCTTCTGGGCGATCAGGCGGACGCGATCTGCTGGACTGCTGGACGCCTGAACCATCGTTGCGGCGATGACGAAGGCATCGAACGCGAATGTGACAACTACCCCGCGGGGCAGCGGCTGAGAACACACCCTGGAGGGCGTGAAGGCTGCGAGGGTTATTGCCAAGCTTGGCGACGCGGATGCTATCACTGCGGCAACACTGGTGGCGAGTTTCGGGGAATGGTGCCGCTGGAAGACTCGTCAGCGGGAATCGCCGGGCCTGGGACTCTCGCCATTCGGGAATTCGATCGGCGTTTGCTGCCGGTGGAGGCGAGCAAGTACGGTATCGGGGTCTCCGGACGTCCGGGACCGAAATATTTTCATCTGGTGTTTCGAGCGCCATGTTGGAAGATTCCGAAGTCGCCAGGCCCGCGCTGGCTGTGCAGCTGTTCTGGATGATGCACCAGTAGTTGGATTACGAGCAACTGAAAAAGTTCGGTTCGCCGCGGGACCGCTGGAATAGCCACGGCGGCAGGCCAACACGGTAATGTGATTGAGCGTCCCGCTCCTCTCAGCTACGGTTCGATGTAGTCATCATTGAGCGCCGTCGTGACCGAAGTTCTGCATGGGTCCGACGAGCCCCTGAACCTAAAAGAATTCCAAGCGAGCATGTGGTGGTACGGCCTTTCGCAAGTCCGAGAATGGCGCGATTCTCGGAGTGCACGGATCGGTTTGAGGGTTCCTTGACACCGTCGAGTTTCAGATCGGCGATGAGGGTACTCCGGCTATGCTGAAATTCCGGCTTTGCGCTGCTGGTATCGCGTACGACCGCGCGGGATGGATGCCGGGCTGAGTGATAGCGGTAGAAACAGCGGATAACAACACCGACGACATACGCGAGGGTGAGCACGAGCACGAAGACATCGAGGCGCGTAATCCAGCTCGTCCAGCGCCATAGATATCCGAGGCTCCACTCGCATCCATCCGCTTGCCACGAGTTTAGGCACGGTCCCGCCATTGGAAAAAATGCACTCCTCGGCTGCCGCATTAGCTAAGAAAGACACCGAGTCGAGCACTTGGTTCCATCCGGCTCTAGTCTGGCTGCTCCGATCAGCGTACGGAAAGATAAAGGGCTGAAAGCCAACCGCTAGATCGGCATGACGCCGACTTCTTTTTCGACGTCGGTGGTCTCGACCATGACGATGGCGTCCCAGGGGCAGCCGTCGAGGAAGCAGCCGTCAGGGCCTTTGCTGACGCACTTCTTGCAGCCGATGCAGAGGATGGGATCCACCTGGATGCGGCCGAATGGCGGATGGTCCTCGTCCGGCACCCAGAACATGCAGTCTTCGATGGGGCAATATTCCACGCAGGCGGGCGAGCCGGCGCAGCCGGTGCAGCACTCGGTGATGACCGCCAACTCCTTTGGTTTCTTCTTGCGAGGAGTGTCAATCCCCTTCGACCGGGGTTCGAATTTGAGCTCGTCGGGAACCATCCCGACCGCCCTGGTATCGGCAGCCATGGCGGTGATTATAGCATTTGGCTCTTGGCATTTAGCTCTTGGCTTTTGGCTAAGAGCTAATAGCTAAAAGCCAAAGGCATGTTCATTCATCACAGCCCTCCACCGGCCTACTTCTGCTATAGTGGCGCTTTCAACCACCAAGAACGAGCGGAAGGAGCGCCATCATGGCAGGCAAAAGCGTCAACAAAGTCATTCTGATTGGGAATCTTGGGAAAGACCCCGAGGTGAAATACACGCCACAAGGCACGCCGGTGGCGAAACTGGCGCTGGCCACCAACGAGCGCTACAAAGACAAGAACGGCGAATGGCAGGACCGCACCGAATGGCACAACGTGGTGTTATGGCAGCGCCTGGCCGAGATCGCCGGTGAATATCTGAAGAAGGGCGGCAAGGTGTACATCGAGGGCCGCCTGCAAACCCGCTCCTGGGATGACAAGCAAACCAATCAGAAGAAATACATGACCGAAGTGGTCGCGAGCGATTTGGTTCTGCTGGGCGGACGCGGTGAAGGCGCTGGGGATTCCGCGCGCGGCGCAGCCGCCGGCGGGAACAATTTCGATCAGCGCACGCCGGACGCAGAACCGGTGTCAGCGACATCATCTCCCATCAGCGATGAGGACATACCGTTCTAGGCAGGCGTTGGCTAGTCGAGGCTCTCGATCGAGCCGACTGCGGGACCTCGAACAAAGCCTGATCACGGCGACCCAATGCCCCACGGTCGGACTCTCGGTGTCGGATATCCGCCGGAGAGGCTTGGTTGCCGTCCTGCGCGATCGAATTCGGCGCCGCTAACGGGGACGAGGCTCGCTCCCCGTTACTAACGGCACACCGCCGTCGCGCCTGCCACATCTCTTCTTCCCTTCCCTAAGGCATAATCACAACATCCTCCTTATGGCGTGGGAAACCTGGAAGACGTCGAGTGCTGAGCGCAAGCTGCTTTCGATCGCATGCAGCATATTACTGATTGCGCTGTTCGTGCTCGCAGCTTGGGTGCTTGATCTCACGGTCCCGTACCTGCCGCTGGCTATTGCCGGGGGTTTGGTTTTCTATCTGCGCAACTGGCCTGCGGTCGAGGAACTGATCGCGTGGCTCGCCATCTCTCTAGGTTTCGGACTGATTGTCCGCTTCCCTCACGATCACAACTGGATCAACACCGGCGCGGGGGTGATGTCACTATTCGGCCTCGGAGCTTTCCTGATGCTAGGACTGCGGTGGCTGTGGTCAACTGGCGCGGAGCGGCGAAAGACTTACGCGGTGTTAGCGCCGGGAGCAGCCATGGTGCTCTTTGTGCTATCGGCACAGCGAGCCTTGAGCCTGGCCAATGTGCTATATGCGAAAACCTTCGACTTGTACTTGTACGTGTTTGACGGATCGCTCGGCTTTCAACCCAGTTTTCTGATGGGCCGGGCGATGGCAGCGTCATCACTCCTGCGAGTCGCCTGCCTGCTGACCTACATTTCTCTGCCCTTCGTGATGGCGCTGGTGTACGCACTACGACTGCCGAAAGGAACAGAACGGCCGTCGTGGGACATCATCACTCTGTTCCTATTGGCAGGGCTGGGTGGTTGGGCGCTTTACAACATTGTTCCCGCGACTGGACCGGTATACGTCTTTGCTGACAGCTTTCCCTGGCGATCGCTGCCCTACAAATCGCTGCCTCGGCTATTTCTGGAATTAGTTCCCGTAAATTCCGACATTCCCCGCAACGCAATTCCGTCGTTGCACATGGCCTGGGCGATGCTCCTCTATTGGAATACCAAAGGAATGTCGCGCAGCCTTCGGTTATTTTTGGCCGTTTACGCCGGGATGACTGCGGTATCAACGCTCGGGACCGGTGAGCACTACTTTGTGGATCTGGTGGCGGGAGTACCGTTCGCTCTGGCGGTTCAAGCAGTAGTCTCACCGGATCACCAAGCCGATGTCTCACGCCGGGCGGTGGCGGCTGGCGCAGGGCTGACGCTGACGATGGCCTGGCTTCTGTTGATTCGCGTCGGAGCACGTTGGATGCTGGTTTCACCGCTTTTGCCCTGGAGCTTAGTCGCCCTGAGTGGCGTGGCCGTGTGGAGGATCAAAACCTGGTTCGATGCTTCCGGAATAACGTCAGGCGAGCGGGCTCCACAGGCCAAGGCGTGCGCGGCGGGGCACGAGTAGACGTCTTCCATTTCAAGCCATCCCTTTCAAAACATACTTCATTCGACTAACCTGAAGCAGGAGCGCCCGCCATGTCTGAGCTTGCCAGCAAGAACTGTGTACCCTGCCGCGGAGGTGTGCCGCCACTGAAGGGCGAGCAACTCCATGCCCTCAGCCACCAGCTTCCCAACTGGAATGTGGTCAATGAGCACCACATCACACGCGCCTTCAGCTTCCCTGACTTCAAACACGCCCTGGATTTCGTGAACCGCGTGGGTGCCGTCGCCGAGGAACAAGGCCATCATCCGGACATTTTGCTGAAGTGGGGCAAGGCTGAGATCACTATTTGGACCCACAAGATCGACGGTCTGACCGAAAGCGATTTCATCATGGCGGCCAAGGTTGATTCGTTGTATCCGGGTTAGCCGCATTACCCCATGGTCGCTGAACCCACGCCCACAACACCGCTGGAATCACCATCATGATGCCGGTAGCGGTTGCGACCGTCTTTGGCGAATATCCCCAGTCAAGGAACAATCCACATAGATAGGCGCCGACGGCGATGGTCAACATACACAGACCCAGATCGGCGGCAAAAACGCGTCCGCGAAACCGGTCTTCGGTATTGAGTTGCAGAAGTGTGGTCGAGAACACCCAGATCGTCGAACCGCCGCAATGTGCCAACAACACCCACAAGCACGCCACCCAGACGGTGTTAGAGGCTCCCAGAGCGGCGTAGCCCAGACCTGTGATCACGTATCCGATCAGAATTCCGAGGCGCAATCGTTCCTGCGAATGCCCCGCCCAGCGCGCCGAAGCCAGTGGGCCGACCAACGCCCCCAAGCCCCGAGCCCCGAGCAAAAGGCTCATACCCAGCATGCCTCCGCGTTGTGGGTCGATACCGTGCCAGCGCACCGGGAAGTAACGCTGACCCATCACGGTGAAAAGCACCCAACTGGGGCCGATCATCAACTCGCCCGCCTTGGCGAACATCGTGGCCAGCAGACGGCGCTTGCCGCGCACATAGCGTACGCCTTCGAGAATCGGAGAGTGGTCCCACAGATCACCAGCGCCCAGCGGCGCAGCTGACTCGGCATGGGGCTCTTCGAACCGCATCCCGCGAATCAGGGCAGCCGATGCCAGGAAGGACAACGCATTCAGAATGAAAACGGCATCACGTCCCAAGAGCGCCGCCACTACTCCGCCTATCGAAGCTCCGACTAGTAGATTCACCGACCAAGTGGCGGACGAAAGAGTGTTGGCCAGGATGACATCTTCCCGGGCAGTGATGTTGGGTATGACCGAACTTCGCGCCGGCTCGAAAAACGCGGCCATTAGGGTTTCGACAAACAGCAAGGGATACACCAGCCAGACTAGGGAGCGGGAGCGGACGAAGAGCATCAGAAAAACAATGACCATGCGCGCCAGGTCGGCCGCGATCATCACGCGCTTGCGACGGATGCGATCATTGACCACACCTGCAACCGGCCCAATGAAGGTCTGCGGCAGCACCTGCAGCACCAGGGCCAGGGCGACCGAACTGGCCTTGCCCGTCAACTGCAACAGCAGGCTGTAAATGGCGAGGGTGTAGAACCAGTCGCCGAGTTCGCTGACGATCTGCGCCGACCAGAGGTGACGGAAATTGCGGTTGCGCCGCACCAGACGGAGATAGGCCGAGAACGAAATGGTCGTGATCTGACGTTCCGGTTGTGGGTCCATGGTTGCGAAATATCGTCAGGAAATATGGTGAACAGATACTGTAACTGTCGCGGAGGACATCGGCAAAAGCTGGCGTCCCCACCTGCAGTTGACTTCTGTGCGCCGCACAGCCTAACCTTGCCAGCTCTGAACAATCTCTAACACTAGTCTCCCAAATCTTTCCGTATGCAGAGGAGCCACCCATGAAGGTCATTATGCGTTTCGCCGCAGTCCTACTGCTGAGCGTCGCCACATTTTCCCAGAGCGATGAGGTTGTTCCCAACGAGAACCTGGTCACAGAAGGGATCCCCAAGATTCCAGCCTCGGTCGCAGAAACGGCGCAGCGCTACAGCGAGTCCCGGTTTGCCGCCTTTTCGGGTTGGCACCCGGTCCGCCGCGAGATGCTAATTGCGACCCGATTTGGAGATACGTTCCAGGCGCATCAGGTTAAGTTTCCCGGAGGCGCACGCACCCAGCTCACTTTCTTCCCCGACAATGTCTTCAACGGAATCGACTACCAGCCAGTAAAAGGCGATTCCTTCACTTTTCTGAAAGATGTGGGCGGAGGCGAGTTTTTCCAGCTCTATCGCTATGACTTCGGCAGCGGCGACATCACGCTGCTCACTGACGGCAAGTCACGCAATACCGGCCCGCGCTGGTCGTATCAGGGCGACCGTATTGCGTTCAGTTCTACTCGCCGCAACGGTAACGACGTTGACATATGGGTGGTCAGTGCCGCCGATGCCAGCAGCGCACGTATGGTGGCCCAGCTTGAAGGTGGCGGCTGGGCGGTGTCGGACTGGTCTTCCGACGGCAAGAAGCTACTGGCAATCAACTCCGTATCGGCCGCAGAAAGTTACGTCTGGCTGGTGGACATTGCCTCCGGCAACAAGGACTTGCTGACTCCGGCGGCTGGCGCAGAGACGGTGGCCTACGGCAACGCCCGTTTCGCCAAAGACGGCAAGGGCATTTACCTGACCAGCGACCGCGACTCCGAGTTTCAGAGGCTGGTTTTTATGGATTTGGCGGACCGGAAGCCCGTCATTCTGAGCCCCAATCTCAACTGGGACGTGGATGAGTTCGACCTGAGCCGCGACGGCCGCTGGCTTGCCTTCGAGTCGAATGAAGACGGCGCCAGTGCCTTGCACGTTCTCGATACCGGGACCCGCAAAGAGATCCCAGTACCAAAGCTGCCACTTTGTGTGATCTGGGGGCTGAAGTGGCACGAGAATAGCCATGAATTGGGTTTCAATCTAAGCAGTGCCAGCCAGCCGTACGACGCGTACTCGCTGGACACAACTTCGGGCAAACTCGAACGCTGGACTTTCAGCGAGACCGGGGGCCTTAACGCCGCCAATTTTGCGCAGCCGCAATTGATTCACTGGAAATCGTGGGACGCTCGTTCCATCTCCGGCTTCCTGTTCAAACCGCCGGCAAAGTTCTCGGGGAAGCGTCCCGTGATCATCGCCATTCACGGCGGCCCCGAGGGCCAGTCTCGCCCGGAGTACAACGATCGTGACAACTATTTCATCAGCGAACTGGGGATCGCGACCATCTATCCGAACGTACGGGGTTCGACTGGCTACGGGAAGTCGTTCCAGAAGCTCGACAACGGCTTTCTCCGCGAAGGCTCGTATCAGGACATCAACACCCTTCTTGACTGGATCCAGACGCAGCCCGACCTGGACTCCAGCCGCGTCATGATCACCGGCGGCAGCTATGGCGGATTCATGACGCTGGCCGTCGCAACTAACTACAACGGCCGCATCTGCTGTTCGGTGGATGTGGTCGGCCCGTCGAATCTGGTCACCTTTCTCGAACACACTTCCGGATATCGGCAGGATTTGCGGCGTGTCGAGTACGGTGACGAGCGCGATCCCAAGATGCGCGAGTTTCTGGAGCGTATCGCACCGGCAAACAAAGCCAAGAACATCACCAAACCATTGTTCGTGATCGCGGGCAAGAACGACCCTCGCGTGCCCGTGACTGAGTCGGAGCAGATGGTAAGCGTGGTCCGCCAGAACGGTACACCGGTGTGGTGGTTGATGGCCAAAGACGAAGGCCACGGCTTCAACAAGAAGAGCAACGAGGATTTTCAGTTCGACGCAACCGTAATGTTCGTGAAGGAGTATCTGTTGAAATAGCTTTCAGCCTTCAGTTCTCGGCTATCAGTGTCTTTGACAGCCGAGAGCTGATAGCCCGTTTATAATCTTTCCATGCTCGATGAAATCGCCTTTCGCAATCATGCTGATGCGGCCCTGGGTTCATTGAAGCAGAGCTTGATCACCGCCGAAGAGTCTGCGGACGTCGAAGTCGAAGACCAGGCGGGCGCATTGCAAGTTTCCTTCGAAGATGGCACTCGTTTCGTCATTTCTCCCAACGCCCCGGTGCGCCAGATTTGGATTTCGGCTCTGGCGACCAGCTTCAAGCTTGATTGGTCAGACCAAGATCAGGATTTTGTGCTGCAGAAAACCGGCGAAAGGCTAAAACCCCTGACGGCGCGCCTGATCAATCAGCAGCTTGGCGAAGAGGCCGTACATCTAGGCTGACGAGATCGGGACTCAGCGGCCTTGCATCGTCCACCTTCCCTGGCCGGACGGGATCACAAGGAGCCGGTAGCGAAGCGGTCCAGAAACGGGCTTGCCAGATACCCGTTTGTTTGGAAAAGCATAGGCAACATCAAGCCCGCACCCAGCAATCCAAGGATGATGTCGCAGAGGATGGCAAGAGAAGTCGATTCCTAAGGCGAATCATGTAACATGGCAACAGAAGTTCCTCAGTGGTTTCGCGCCAACCCCTGACCTGAAGTCGGACTCTGGCAGTTCGGACGGTATATCTTATGGCGGAATCCATGTTTGTCCGTTGCGAAGACTGCAACTACGAAAATTTGGCCCAGCACAGTTTCTGCGGGATGTGCGGAGCCAAGCTTCCGTCTCCGCGGCGTGCAGCACCCCCAGCGCCGGTTGTGGAACCGGTTCCGGTCTTGGAGTCAAGGTCCGCGGCCCCGGAGCTGCAACCCGCTCCAATGCCCCAAAGGTCCATCAGCGGGCCTTCTCTCTTGGGACTCGGCAGCGAGCCTACAGAGCGGGAGCGAATTACCTACCTTCTGGAAGACGAACCCGAAAGCGGGAGCTGGCGTCGATGGGCTGCCGTCTTCGTATTGGCAGCAGCGGTCGGAGGTGCCGGCTGGCATTGGCGGACAGAAATCCGCGAAGTGGTTGCGCGCGCCTCGAAGAACGCTCCGGCGGATACCACTCTGACCGCAACGACCACGGCAGGATCCGAGACCGCCCCATCGACCACACCCTCCAACCCCGCACCGGCGACACCAGCCCCGGCTGCCGAAGGCAATGCTTCGAGCGCGCCTCCACCCTCAGCGGGCGTTTCACAGGGTCCAGGTGTATCGCAGCCGGCCCCAGCCGTGACCGATGCCGTGGCTAGGGCGCCCGAGACCAAGGAGGAGCCGAAAGAGGAGAAGTCATCAGACTTGGCGGCGAGCCCGGCAACCATTCAGCCGACTGCACAACCACTAGAACCGCAGCCGACCAAACCTAAGGTCGAGCGCAAGGTTGCAGCGACGGATGCGTCGGCGGACGCGCTTGAGACCCAGGGCGAGGATTATCTCTATGGTCATGGCGTGCAGGCGGATTGTGGACGCGCCGGCAAGAGCCTGTTAGCGGCGGCGGCTCACTCCAGCCTGAAAGCGCAAAGCGTGCTCGGCACGATGTATGCCACCGGCCACTGCGTGACCCGCGATCTTCCCGTGGCGTATCGATGGTTTGCCAAGGCATCGCACCAGGATCCGGCAAATGTGCGGCTGCAACGCGATCTGGAAGTGCTGTGGGCGCAGATGACGCCGGAAGAACGGGAAATAGCGACCAAGGCGGCGCCGTAAACAGGGATAACCGTCAGGCTTCGGTTGGCCGTTAACTGGATCTCGGCGGGCTGGCTATGTTTGGATGTCTATGGGAAACTTGTCCCATGCCTAAGCGCAATCTTCGGATCGTGAAGCGGGTTAGAAACGTTCCAGTGCTCGGAATCTGCGAATACTGCAATGCCCAATTCTCGGGCGACCCTGGCAGAGGGAATGCGCAGTCTGCCATCCAGGAGCAGTTTAACGCGCATAAGTGTCAGAAAGCGGCCCCGGGAGCCCAGCCCGCGCAGCCTTGAAACCGGTTGCGAAACCTTAATTTTCAGCGATCAGGTTACAATAACCCCGCAATCCAGCATGGGCTTACCATCCGTACTTCAAAGGAGAAGAGCAGCTTGTCCCCTGCCCAAGCGAGAGCAGGCCTGAGCGACGCGGCCTTGGTGGCGGCGATACGCTCCGGCAAGGAGAGCGCGATGGCGGAGCTCTACGACCGGTATTCCGCGTTAGTGTACTCAGTCTCTCTGCGGGTTCTTGGCGACACGGGAGCGGCAGAGGATGTACTTCAGGAAGTGTTCCTGCAACTGTGGCGAAACCCGGATGTGTTCGATTCGAGCAGGGGGAACCTGGCGCCATGGCTGGCGGTAATCGCCCGCAACCGGTCGATTGATGTGTTGCGCAAGCGCCGTCCGGAAACTGATGTGGAGGATGTAGTGCTGTCCCTCGAGCCGGATATGGCGGGGGAAGCAGACCGGGGGATGGCGATGATCAAGGTGCGCACGGTGTTGGGCGGAATGCCAGCAGCACAAAGGAGCGCGCTGGAAATGGCGTACTTCGAGGGACTTTCGCATTCCGAAATTTCCGCGAAGACGGGCGAGCCGCTGGGGACGGTCAAGACCCGCATACGCACCGGATTGTTGACCTTGCGCAAGGCCTTTGAAACATGAGTGTGCACGAACAATTCGCAGACAACCTGGCGCTCCACGCGCTGGGCTCGCTCGAAGGCGATGAGCGGCAGGTGCTGGAGAAGCATTTGCAGGAGTGTGCTGCGTGCCGTAGGGAGTTGGAATCCCTGCGTGGCGATCTGGCGTTGCTGTCACTCTCAACCGCTGGGCCGAAGCCACCGGCGAGGTCGCGAGAACAGGTTGATGGCGGCAGTGGCACGTGAACCGCGGCGGGTGGCGGCGAAACGCTCGTGGTGGATACTGGCGCCAACCTTGGTGGCGGCCGCGCTGGCTTTGGTGGTCGTGCTCCTGGGAAGGCAGAATTACGCGTTGCGGCAACAAGTTGCTGGAATGCAATCCGATGCCACCGCACAGCAAGTCGAACTGCGCCGGGCCCATGAGATCGTCTCCACCCTCACCGCCAGCGATGGCCTGCGCGTGACCCTGGTCGCGGCGAAGAGTCCACCCCAACCTCAGGGCAAGGCGTTCTACGTCCGCGATCGCTCCAGCCTCATTTTCATCGCCAGTAACATGCCTGCGGTTCCGCCTCAGAAAGCATATGAATTGTGGCTGATCCCGACTAGCGGCACGCCCATTCCCGCTGGTGTCTTCAAGCCCGACGCACACGGCAGCGCCACAGTCCTCAACCCACCCCTTCCCGTGGGGGTAGAGGCCAAAACCTTCGCCATCACCATTGAGCCCGAGACTGGATCGACGGTCCCTACCATGCCGATCGTGATGCTGGGAGCCGGAGAGTAACGGTCTCCCCTCATTCATCTCCTGTGCCTTTTTTAACAAGAAATTGACAACGCTGTGTCATCCTGCTGCGTCTTAGTTACGTACAACAAATAGCAACAATTCGATTCCGGTCGCGGGAGGCTGGCCATGTACGGAGACTACTTGGTGTTGTGCGGGATGGTGTGGTCGCAGTTCGGCAAGGAAGATGCAGGGCTTGAATTGATACGCGCGCTCTCATCGCCGGACGAGAACGTTCGTGTGCTGGCGCGGACCCTGCTGGAACAGACCCCAGGCGGTTCTAAAGCGCTAATCGGTGAAGCTCTGGCCAGGGAAGAGATCTCAGCCAGCATGGCCAGCATGTGTGCTTTTGAGCGCGAGCAGGGGTCGGAGGTGAGTAGGTTCGGCGGGGAGGGTTGGTCTACGGTAGCGGCGGCGTGATTAGACCTCGTCCTGCTCTTTGAGTTTCGAGATCACGCTGAAGTCTTCAAGTGTGGTGGTGTCGCCCTTCACTTCCCCATTGGTCGCCAGTTCACGCAATAGGCGGCGCATGATCTTTCCACTCCGCGTCTTGGGCAGCATGTCACTGAAGCGGATGTCATCGGGGCGGGCGAGCGCGCCGATCTCTTTTGTCACCCAGCGCCGCAGTTCCTCTTTCAGCTCCGGGGTGGGTTGACGTCCCTGTTGGAGTGTGACAAAGGCAGAGATCGCCTGCCCTTTGAGATCGTCCGGCCTGCCGACGACGGCAGCCTCGGCCACGGCCTCGTGGGCGACCAAAGCTGATTCCACCTCCATCGTGCTTAGGCGGTGCCCGGAGACATTGATGACGTCATCCACCCTGCCCATGATCCAGAAATAACCGTCTTTGTCTCTGCGGGCGCCATCGCCGGTGAAGTAATACGGAGGAATCTGCGACCAGTACTGCTGCACGTAGCGATCGGGGTCACCGTAGATAGTGCGCGCCATCGCTGGCCAGGGCTGCTTTAGAACCAGAAACCCTCCGGACCCATCAGGAACGGCCTTGCCATCCATGGTCACGACTTCAGGCACCACTCCGGGAAGCGGACGCGTCGCGGAGCCGGGCTTAGTGGCCACGGCGCCGGGGACGGGACCGATCATGATGTTTCCGGTTTCAGTCTGCCACCAGGTGTCCACGATGGGGCAATTCTCGTGGCCGATAACCTCGCGGTACCACATCCAAGCCTCGGGATTAATAGGTTCACCCACCGTACCGAGCAACCTCAAGCTATCCAGCCTGTGCTTGCGCGGCCACTGCTCTCCCCACTTGACGAAAGTCCGGATGGCGGTAGGCGCGGTGTAGAGAATGTTGACCTGATGGCGATCGATGATGCTCCAGAAGCGGTCGGGCTCGGGATGATTGGGTGCGCCTTCGTACATCAGGCTGGTCGCGCCATTCTGCAAGATGCCGTAGACGATGTAGCTGTGTCCGGTAACCCATCCGATATCGGCAGTACACCAGTAGGTGTCTTCCTCTTTGAGATCGAAAACCCACTTGGAGGTGGCATAGGTGCCGACGGAATATCCACCGGTGGTGTGCACCAGGCCCTTGGGTTTGCCTGTAGTGCCAGAGGTGTAAAGGATGAAGAGCGGATGTTCGGAGTCGAGCGGCTCGGCGGGACACTCGTCCGAGACGGAAGCCATCAATTCGTGCCACCAGTGGTCACGGCCGGGTTGCATGATGGATGGGCGAACCGGTGCGCTGGTAGACGACCACGTGCTTTCACCGATGGACACGACTTGAGCGCTTCTTCCACAGCGGGAAAAAGTTTGACCTCGGCGCCACGGCGATGGGCGCCGTCTTGAGTAAGAACCGCAACCGCCTGGGAATCATGGATGCGGTCCACCAGTGCGTTCGAGGAAAATCCGCCAAAGACCACGGTGTGGGTTGCGCCGATACGAGCACAAGCCAGCATGGCGATAGGCAACTCTGGCGTCATACCCATGTAAATAGCGACACGGTCGCCCTTCTTGATGCCCAGCGACTTCAGCACATTAGCGAACTTTTGAACCTCTCGATGTAGCTGTTGGTAGGTGAGGGTGCGGACTTCTCCGGGCTCGCTCTCCCAGATGATTGCGGCTTTATTCTTACGGTGTGACTTTACGTGGCGATCGAGGCAGTTGTAGGAGAGATTTAGCTGGCCACCGACGAACCATTTGGCCCAGGGATGATTCCATTCGAGCACTTTGTCCCATTTCTTGAACCAATGCAATTCGCCAGCAATGCGACCCCAGAATTTCTCCGGCTGCTCGACGGATTCGCGGTAAAGCTGTTCGTATTCTTCCGCGGATTTGATGTGGGCATGTTTGCGGAAGTGCTCGGGGCACTCGAATTTGCGCTGCTCCTGCAGGACGGAATCGATGCTGGTGGTGGGGTCCGCGGCCATGAAGGTCTCCGTGTGTAGTATGTCAGGGAGATTCTAATGGGAAGTGGGGAGTTCGGGTAGGGGCGGAAGCCGGCAGGCGGAGGGATCCTTAGCGCATTCCCTTGGCCAGCCGCGCACTGGCCGGGCTTCTCCGCAACAGCAGCATGGCACTAGCGCCAATCGCGGGCCCGGGAACCAACATCAGAAACGCCCATCGCCAGGATCCGAGGAAATCGGCCATTCGAGGCATCAGCGAAATCGCCACTACGGTGAGCGCAAATCCCAGGCCTAGCTGAACGGACAGCGCGGTTCCCACAAAGCGCTGGTCGGCGAGTTCAGTAACCATTGCGGAAAACTGGGCGGAGTCACCGATGACGGAGACGCCCCAGATCACCAGGATCGCGATGAACAGCCATGCCGGCCCGTTAAAGGCGAGGCCGATGGAAAGGGCGCAGGCTCCGGATACGATCATCATTCCAGCCGTGGTCGCGGTGCGTCCGATGCGGTCGGAGAGAATTCCTCCCAGAAAGCAGCCGAGTGCTCCCGTCGCAATCGCTACGAAGGTGAGAAAGGACGCTCGCCCAGCCAGCCACAAGTGCTGCGCTGTGAGCGCTTCGTTTACGTACACCAGCAGCCATGCCCACATGGCGTAGAGTTCCCACATGTGTCCGAAATAGCCGAGATTGGAGAGTAGGAGGCCGCGGTTGCGGAACACCGCGCCGGCTTGGCGCGGATTGAAGAGAGCGCGTCCGAAGGGATAGGGTCCCTCGTGAGCGAAGAACCAGAAGAATGCGGCTCCAACTAAAGTGGCTAGGGTGGACGTCTTGACTACGAATCGCCAGTCAACCGCGCCCGACAGGCTGCGGAAGAGATGCGGCATGGACGACCCGATGGTCAGCGCACCGATTAACACTCCGAGGGCGAGACCTCGATCACGATTGAACCAGGTGGATACCAGCTTGAGCGCGGGGGGATAGACACCGGCCAGGGCAAATCCGGTTATGACTCGAACAACAATTGCTCCCGTGGGGCCGTGCACTCTCAGAAGAGACGCATTCGCGACCGCCGCCAGCAGGGCAGCCAGAGCCATCAGGCGATTGAGACGGACAATGTCAGGAAGGTTGACCAGGCTGGCAGCCAGCGCGCCGCAGACGAATCCGACCTGCACGCCAATGGTCAGCCAGGAGAGGGCCCATGGCGAAAGCTGCCATTCGCGTTTCAGTTCGGTGGTGATCGCGGTGGCAGAAAACCAGGTGGTAAGCGACAAGACCACAGCGATTGCCAGCAAAACCAGGACCACCCAGCGCGAACCGTCAGCTTCCAATTTCAATGAACCCGACGAGTTGGTAGTCGACTTGGTGAACATTATGACTTCAGTGTCTCGCGAGTAATCGCCCCGGTTAGTCTATTTGATATAAGGACGAGTCCTTCGGACCCGCACTCTGGATCGAGGCTTTTAAGTCTGGACCACTCCCCGGCCGGGCCCACTGCGCAGCAAGTCATCGAGATCGCCGATCTTGTCGCCGAGGGCGTTCAGTTTGCGGGCCAGTCCCTGAATGTCAGCTGCAGCGCGGCGATTGACGTCGAAGTCGAGTTCGCTGCGCAGGCGGTCCTTGGTGTCCTGGCGGTTCTGGCTCATCATGATGACCGGGGCCTGGATGGCGGCGAGCATGGAGAGGAAAAGGTTGAGCAAGATAAAGGGATAAGGATCCCAGGAAGCTCGACCCAGCGAAGAGCTGATGATGCTGTAAACGATCAGAGCCGCCAGGAAGATGATGATGAAGGTCCATGATCCGCCAAAACCGGCAACGTGGTCGGCGATACGTTCCCCGAAAGTGGCCTCCTGCTCGATCATCTGGTTGGGATTGCGGGCTGCGCGCAATCGCACCAGTTGTTGTGCGGCATGAAACTGGCGGCCCAGCACGGCCAGCATGTCCATGCCGGCATGCGGCTTGCGCTGCAACAGCACCGCGATGTCCTGGCGATCCACTTCCACACAAGTCGTTTCTTCGATCGCCATGGCATTGGTCTGGTGGGGAGACTGCTCCAACATGGAGGCAAAGCCGAAAAATTCGCCACTCCCCGGCTCATCGACGATAACCTCCTGTTGGTCTTCGTCGACCGTGGTCAAGCGGACTTTGCCGGAGACCATCACATACGCACGCCCGCCGGGATCGCCCATCTTGTAAATACGCTGGCGCGGGGAGAAAGTTTTGAGTTCCACCTGGCCGGACAAGACTGCGGTCTCGTCTTCGTCGAGCAGCGCAAACAGGGGAACATGCTTCAGGATCTCTGGATTGCAAGCCATCAGTCACCTCTTGGGATCAAGTGCACAAACTCTGAATTAGCGAGACTCTGATGTCTCGTAGGCAAGCTCCGGAACGTATTCTGTCGGAGTGCCTTTCTCCAGCAAATAAACTCCCGGTCCTTGCTGTCCGCGGACGGTGCGGCAGAACTCGGCGACAAAGAACCCGGATTGTAATGCCTGGGTAAACCCCCATCGGGTTTCCAAGCGCCATTGCCGCGCTAGAGTGGAGTCGTTCTGCTCGATCGATCCAATATCGCTCGGGATCTCGATGGCGATTCTCTGGCGCAGCAGGGCCGCCGACAAATCGTTCCTGTGCGGCTTACCGTGGGCGTTGAACTGGACGAGAGGTTGCAGGGTGCGAAGTGCGTCCAGCATTTCGCCACGATGGTCTTTTCCCTGCAGACGGGTTTGCACCCGACGGCTGGTCACCGGCCATTTCACCCAGAGGCGGTCGGTACTGTTGCGGTGCAGGGGACTGGAAGTTTCCGGTCCGTAGAAGTCGATCTTGTAGTCCTGGGAAATGACGCCCAGCTTGGCGAAATTGAGATGGGCATTCTTGCTCTGCAGGGGATCGAAAGTCCAGGTTAGCTCGGTAATACGAGTGCCGTTGATCCGCATGGCCAGAACCCGCTCCCGCTGCGCCAGCTTCAGCTTGTGGCCAAGATCGGAATTGCGGTACGGGGCGCGGACCGCCAGCATGTGAGAGTGAAAATTCAGACGCCCGTCCTCGACCCCCAGGAAGCCGAATGCAAAGCCGACCAACTTGCTCCCGTCAAACGCACCCAGCCAGAGACTGCCAGCCTGCTGAGTGGCAATCGCGAGGGTCAGGGGGGTGGTATCCAGGTCAGAGAGCTCCCACACCTCCCTCTCCACGGCCTCGACCTGTTTCAGGTCGTGGAAGCCCTTAAGATCGCGAATCGTAATCGCCGCTTTGGATTGTGACTGCGCCATGCAACAAGATCGAACCGCGAGACACTATACCCGACCGGCACACTAAGGTAAAAGTTTGTAAAGGTTTTGGGCTATGGGGTACGGAGGAATAATATTGATTCTGCGGGAGTTCTAGGTTTAGCAGGCGAACCCCCAGACGACGCAAAATCAAGCAGCGGAAGGCATCCGGGTAACGTCTAAGACTTAGCGGCGGCATTTCATAGGATAAAGAGTGAGTCCATCATACTTTCTTCATAAACGAGGCCCAGACATGGGGCAGGCAGCGGTTGCACAGGCAGCGGGCAGGACTGCAGCAGACTTCGGCGGTTGGAAGACGGCTGCTGGATTGATTTTCCTTCTGTGCCTGGGTTGGCTGGGATGCAGCGGAGACCCGAAACCGACTTCCGCGCGCGCAAACATCACACAGGCGGTGCCCGTGTCCGTAGCTACGGCTGAGCGCCGAGACATGCCCTACTACCTCACCGGGCTGGGATCGGTTTCAGCGTTTTACACGGTAAACATCAAGTCCCGAGTGGACGGCGAACTGGTACAGGTGAATTTCAAGGAAGGTCAGTTCGTAAGAAAAGGTGACCTGCTGGCGGTGATTGATACCCGCCCCTACCAGGTAGTGCTGGACCAGGCCCAGGCCACATTATCCAGAGACCAGGCGGCTCTGCAGGACGCCAAGCTGAATTACGAACGTTACAAGAGCCTGCTGCAGGAATCTGGCGGCATGTCGCAGCAGCAAGTGGACACTCAGGGTTCCACGGTCGGCCAGTTGGAAGGCACAGTCCGCAACGATCAAGCGGCGATTGACAATGCCAAATTGAATCTCGTGTATTGCCACATTGTTTCTCCGATCGACGGACGGGTCGGACTTCGGCAGGTAGATCCGGGAAACATGGTTCATGCCAGTGACACCAATTCCCTGTTGGTGATCACTCAGCTTCAGCCCATCGCAGTGCTGTTTACTCTACCCGAGGACAATCTACCCGCGGTGTCGCAGCATATGAGCAAAGGGTCGCTCGAGGTAGACGCCTACAGCCGGGACAACGCGACCAAGCTGGGCACTGGCAAGCTCGAAACCATTGACAACCAGATTGACCAGACGACTGGAACCGGCCGGCTGAAAGCGGTATTTGATAATAAGGACAGTGAACTGTGGCCGAACCAGTTTGTAAACGTCCGTTTGCTGCTTGAGGTCAGGAAAGACAGCACGGTGATTCCCGCGGCGGCGATCCAGCGCGGACCGCAGGGAACGTATGTATTCGTGGCCAAAGCGGATAACACCGCCGACATTCGCCCCATCACAGTAGCGTTCACGCAAGACAATCTGGCAAATGTCGCAAGCGGACTCTCGCCGTCAGAAGTGGTAATTACGGACGGCCAGGACAAGCTGCAAGCCGGCAGCAAGATTGAAGTGCGGCAACAGCGGCAACCCGGCAGTTCACAGCAAACCCCCAGCAACACTCCCTCCGGGAAGCCAGGCTCAGGAACTTCGACCCCATGAATCCGTCGCGGATTTTCATTCTCCGGCCGGTGGCTACGGCATTGCTCATGGTGGCTATCATGCTGGTGGGATGGGTGGCGTACCGGCAACTTCCAGTTTCAGCCCTGCCGGAGGTCGATTATCCGACCATCCAGGTCATGACGTTTTATCCGGGAGCCAATCCCGACGTTATGGCCTCGTCGGTGACCGCGCCCCTGGAACGTCAATTCGGTCAGGTGCCCGGCCTGAGCCAGATGACTTCGACCAGTTCGTTTGGCAGTTCGGTCATCACACTGCAGTTTGGGCTCGATCAGAGTATTGACGTGGAAGAGCAACAGGTTCAGGCGGCCATCAACGCGGCCACGACCTACCTTCCCTCGGATCTGCCCAATCCCCCGATCTACAGCAAGGTGAATCCCGCGGATTCGCCAATTCTCACGCTGGCACTGACCTCGAAGAGTCTTGCCGCTTTCAAAGGTCGAGGACCTGGCGGACACCGCGATGGCCCAAAAGATTTCCCAGGTCACGGGCGTGGGCCTGGTGTCGCTCAGCGGCGGGCAGAAGCCAGCCGTGCGGATTCAGGCCAATCCCACTGCGTTGGCTTCTTACGGGCTGAGCCTGGAAGATGTGCGGACGGCGTTGGCGGCGGCCAATGTGGATCAAGCCAAGGGAACCCTGAATGGGCCGCGACAGTCTTTCACCATTGGAGCGAACGACCAATTGCTGTCGGGCGATCAGTATCGGCCGATCGTTATCGCCTACAGGAATGGGTCTCCGGTACGACTCGCCGATGTAGCCACCATCACCGACGGCATCGAGAACGTGATGCAGGCAGCGTGGATGAATCTGGACCCTGCGGTCATCATGAACATTCAGCGCCAGCCGGGCGCGAACATCATCAGCGTTGTGGACCGCATTAAGAAGCTGCTTCCGCAGCTGCAAGCTGGGCTGCCAGCGGCGGTGAATGTGACTATTCTCACCGACCGAACTGAGACCATCCGGGCTTCGGTGAAAGACGTGCAATTCGAGTTGATGCTCACCGTCTGTCTGGTAGTGCTGGTCATCTTCCTCTTCCTGCGGAATCTCTGGGCGACTTCGATTCCTGCGGTCACCGTACCCCTCTCCATCGTCGGCACTTTCGGCGTCATGTATCTGCTGGGCTATAGCCTGAACAATCTGACGCTGATGGCACTCACCATCTCCACCGGTTTCGTGGTGGACGACGCCATCGTCATGATCGAGAACATTGACCGCTTTCTCGAGGAGGGGGATTCTCCGCTGGATGCGGCACTGAAGGGGGCGGGGCAGATTGGGTTCACGATCGTTTCGCTGACGGTTTCGCTGATTGCTGTCCTGATACCACTGCTGTTCATGGGCGATATCGTCGGTCGCCTGTTCCGGGAATTTGCCGTAACTCTGGCAGTGACCATTCTGGTGTCGGCGGCGGTCTCGCTGAGCCTGACGCCGATGATGTGCGCCAAGCTACTCAAGCCGAAGGACGCTAACAAGCAGACTCGGTTCTACAAATCCACCGAGAACTTCTACAACAAAGTCATCGAATTCTACGGCCGGACGTTGAAGTTTGTGTTGGGGCATCAAACCGCCACGCTGCTGGTCACGTTCGGGACCCTGGTTCTTACCTTGTTCCTGTACGTAATCGTGCCGAAAGGATTTTTCCCGGTACAAGATACCGGAGTGATTTTGGGGATTTCGGATGCGCCGCAAGACGTTTCATTCCAGTCGTTGGCAGATCATCAACAAGCACTGGCGCGGGTGATCCTTCAGGATCCGGATGTTGCCAGTCTGTCTTCGTTCATTGGAGTGGATGGGACGAACCTGACGCCCAATAGCGGGCGCATTCAGATCAACCTGAAGCCACGCGAACAGCGCAGCGCGAGAGCGCCCGACATTATCCGGAGGCTGCAGCCGAAGCTGGCGGAAGTCGAGGGCATCACGCTGTTCATGCAACCGGTGCAGGACCTGACGGTGGAAGACCGCGTAAGCCGCACTCAATTCCAGTACACCATGGAGGATGCCGATCCGCGAGAGTTGACCAGGCTGTCAGGCCAATTGGTGGACAAATTGCGCACTCTGCCCGAGTTGCAGGATGTGGCCAGCGACCAACAAACTGGCGGCTTGCAGGCGGACTTGACCATTGACCGCGATACCGCCTCGCGCTTGGGCATTCTGCCGGCACAAGTCGATAACACACTCTATGACGCGTTTGGACAGCGTCAGGTTTCGACCATCTTCACCCAATTGAATCAATACCACGTGATCCTGGAAGTGGCTCCCCAATTTCAGCAAAATCCAGGATCGTTCAAGGATCTGTACGTGAAGTCTGGCACGGGGACGCAGGTGCCACTCTCGACGTTTACGCAGCTCAATACCTCAAACGCTTCACTGGCAGTCAACCATCAAGGTCAATTTCCGGTGGTGACGCTGTCGTTCAATCTGGCGCCGGGGAAATCGCTGGGGGATGCCACCAAGGCCATCGAGAAAGCCGAACAGGAAATCGGGATGCCAGCCAGCGTACACACCGCGTTTCAGGGCACGGCAGCGGCATTTCGCAATTCGCTGTCCACCGAACCGTGGCTGATCGTTGCCGCGATTGTGACCGTGTACATCGTGCTGGGAGTGTTGTATGAAAGCTACATTCACCCGATCACGATTCTCTCCACTCTGCCTTCGGCGGGTGTGGGAGCGATTCTGGCTCTGCTGCTGACGGGCTACGATCTGGGAGTGGTGGCGATCATTGGAATCATCCTGCTGATCGGCATCGTGAAGAAGAACGCGATCATGATGATTGACTTCGCGCTGGAGGCAGAGCGCGTGGAACATAAACCGCCGGAGGAGGCCATATTCCAAGCCTGTCTGCTGCGCTTCCGGCCGATCATGATGACGACCATGGCGGCTCTCCTGGGCGGACTGCCTCTGGCGCTTGGCAGAGGCACGGGATCGGAACTGCGTCATCCCCTGGGAATCACCATTGTGGGCGGTCTGTTGGTGAGCCAGGCGCTTACTCTCTACACAACCCCCGTGGTTTATTTGTGGTTTGACCGGCTGGCCCGAAAATTCGAACGCTTGGGGATCGGCAATCCCATCGAGGAACCGGCGACGGGAGACTAGCCCATGAATGTCTCTGCTCCCTTCATTAAACGGCCCATTGGAACGTCGCTGCTGACGCTCGCTCTGTTGATGTCAGGGGCATTGGCCTTCACGTTTCTTCCGGTGGCGCCCCTTCCCCAGGTTGAGTTCCCAGTGATCCAAGTGTCTGCGAGTTTGCCTGGGGCCAGTCCGGAGACCATGGCGTCGGCGGTAGCGACTCCGCTCGAGCGGCAATTCGGACGCATTGCTGGCATCAACCAGATGACTTCGGTCAGCCAGTTGGGAGCGACCGGCATCGTCCTGCAGTTCGATCTCAACCGCAACATTGATGCTGCGGCACGCGACGTACAAGCCGCTATCAATGCCGCCCGCAGCCAGTTGCCCTCGTATCTTCCCGGCAACCCCTGGTACCGCAAAGTGAATCCGGCGGATGCGCCGATTCTGATCGCTGTCCATGACCTCCGACAGCGTTACCCTGCCGGACATCTACGATCAGGCCAATTCCATCCTTTCGCAAAAACTGGCGCAGGTGGGCGGTGTAGGTCAGGTGTATGTGGCGGGGGGTGCCAATCCAGCCGTCCGAGCCGAGCTGGATCCGAACCTGCTCAACAAGTTCGGCATCGGTCTGGACGCGGTTCGAACGGCGCTGGGAGCAGCGAATGCCAATCGGCCCAAAGGCGAGGTCGCCAATGACGTGCATACCTGGACCATCACCGACAACGACCAGATGATGCATGCCGACCAGTACCGGCCGCTGGTGGTGGCGTATAACAAGGCCAACGGAGCGGCGGTGCGCCTGGAAGATGTGGCCGATGTCCGCGATTCGGTGGAAGATGCTCACATCTACGGGCTCTCTAACGGCAAACCGGCAGTTCTGCTGATTATTTTTCGCCAGCCCGGCGCCAACATAATTCAAACGGTGGACAACGTCCTCAGCTTGCTTCCCCAGCTGCAGGCGGCCATTTCTCCTGCCATCAAGCTGGACATGGTCTCTGACCGCACCACCACCGTGCGGGCTTCCCTGCGGGACATTGAGATCACGCTTGCCATCTCGGTCGTTCTAGTCATCTCTGTAGTCTTCGTGTTTCTCCGCACGGTGCGCGCGACCATCATCCCCAGCATTGCGGTGCCGCTTTCGCTGATTGGGACCTTCGGGGTGATGTACCTCCTGCACTATAGCCTGAACAACTTGTCCCTGATGGCCTTGGCTATATCCACCGGCTTCGTGGTGGACGACGCTATCGTGGTGCTGGAAAACATTACCCGCTACCTGGAACAGGGGATGAAGCCGGTGCAGGCGGCGTTTCGCGGGGCCCGCGAAATCGGCTTCACCGTGCTCTCGATGAGCACTTCGCTGGTCGCCGTGTTCATTCCAATCTTGATGATGGGGGGGATCGTCGGACGGCTTTTCCGGGAATTCGCAGTTACCTTGAGCGCGGCGATCGGAGTGTCACTGCTGGTTTCGCTCTCCACCACACCGGCGATGTGCGCACAGCTGCTCAAGACGGTGCACGAAGAGAAACACGGGCGGGCTTATCAGGCCAGCCAGAAGGTGTTTGACGGAATTCTGAAAATTTACGGGATCACCCTGGGCTGGGTGTTACGTCATCAATTCGCGGTTTTATTGATCACCATCGGAACCGCTTGCTTGAGCGTTTACCTGTATCAGGATGTACCCAAAGGCTTTTTCCCGCAGCAGGACACCGGACGAATCTCGGGATCGATCCAGGCCGCACAAGACATTTCATTCGACGCCATGAGCCAAAAGATGCGGCGCTATGTGCAGATTGCAATGCAGGATCCGAACGTGGAGAACATGATTGGTTTCTGCGGCGGGACCACGGCCATGAACCAGGGGCGCATGTTTATCACTCTGAAGACGCTCGGAAAACGCAAGTTAACTGCCGACCAGGTGATCAACGAACTGAGCCACAAGTTTGCCGAAGTGCCCGGGGCAACGCTCTACATGCAGGCCCAGCAGGACCTCTCCATCGGTGGCCGTCTGAGCCAGGCGCAATATCAGTACACTCTGCAAGGCGAGGACTTGACTGAACTGAATACCTGGGCGCCCCAATTGTTGCAGAAGATGCGTGCAATACCCCTCATCATGCAGGTCAACACGGATCAGCAGGACAAAGGCCTGGAAGCAAACCTGATCATCGATCGCGACACCGCAGCACGACTTGGAGTATCGGTGGCGGACATCGATACCGTGCTCTATGACGCGTTTGGCCAGCGGCAAGTTTCCACGATCTACGAGCCGCTGAACCAGTACCACGTGGTCATGGAGGTTGCGCCGCAGTTTCAGCAGAGTCCGGACACCCTGCAGCAAACCTACGTTCATTCTTCGACCGGTGCCACGGTTCCGCTTTCCGCCTTCACACACTATGGCCCCTCGAACACTTCTTTAGCCGTCAGTCATCAGGGACAATGGCCGGCGGTGACCATCTCTTTTAACCTGGCGCCGAATGTTTCCCTGGGACAGGCAACAACTGCGATTGAGAATGCGCAGAAATCAATCAGTTTCCCGGCGACCATTCACGCCAGCTTTCAAGGAACGGCGGCCGCATTTCAAAGATTCGCTGTCGAGCGAACCCGTTCTTGATCCTGACCGCGCTGCTCACGGTTTACATCGTTCTCGGCATTCTGTACGAGAGCTACATTCATCCCATCACCATTCTTTCCACCCTGCCTTCGGCCGGAGTGGGCGCGCTGCTGGCGCTGAAGCTGACGCACAACGAACTCAATGTTATCGGACTGATCGGCATTATTCTGCTGATTGGCCTGGTGAAGAAGAACGCCATCATGATGATCGATTTCGCGCTGTTGGCGGAGAGGAATGAAGGCAAATCGCCGCTGGATGCGATTCACGAGGCCTGCCTGTTGCGTTTTCGTCCCATCATGATGACGACCGCGGCGGCGCTGCTCGGAGGGTTGCCACTCGCGCTGGGAACAGGGATCGGGTCGGAGTTAAGGCGGCCGCTAGGTATAACGATTGTCGGGGGATTGATCGTCAGCCAGGCGCTGACATTGTTTACCACCCCGGTGGTCTATCTGTACATGGACAAACTGAGGCTGCGTTCCAGCCGCAAGGCCGGAGTGCCAGGACCGGCTTCACCCGCCGCAAGCCACGCAGACTAGTATCAACCCGCGACCTGTGACGGCTACCTCTTGCGCGAAATAACCCCGAGGATCTTGCTCGCCCATTCGTCGGAGAACCCAAAGCGGACCTTGGCGCGGGAATAGAGATCGACCGCCTGTTTATCGAGCCAGATCATAGCCGACTCAGCCATGCTGTCGGTTGGCCGGGCGCGATAGTTGGTGGATCGCGGCGCTGCCTTTGAGTCTTGCTCAACGGTGTAGTAATACAGCGCGAGGCTCTTGCGCGACTCCCCCTCAGGGCAAGTCAGTGGCTCGGGAAAACCGTGGAAGCAGTGTTCGTCAGTGTTGAAAATCATCGCGTGATTGAGCCGCGGCGGGTACTTCGAGAAACACTGCTTCATGCCGGAATCCCAGAACTCAATCGCACCGCCCCACGCAGCCTGCCAGCCGTCATTCAAGTAAAGGATAAGGTTGAGCCGCCGGCGCCAGTTCTTGTGGTAGTGATGGTGAGAAAAATCGGTGTGGAGATTGAGGAAGCCTCCGCGGCCCGATTGATGCAATCCGCCGCCTTCCATTCCAGGATCGGCAATAAGGTTCGGGATGCCGGTCAGTTGGGAAAGCCAAGCCACAAAGCGAGGAGAGTTCAGTTCATCCGTCACACCAGCCAATCGGGGTGGGAAGAGTTCCCGTTTGGCCATGCCTAGTTTGTTTTCGTTGTGATGTTTGTACCTGATCCAAGCGTCGGTGTGGGTACGGGGAAACTCCTGCGCAATCGCGCCCGCGACTTCGGCATCGAGGAAGTCCCCAAGAAAGACGTGCGGCAAGGGACTGTTTTCTGCATACTGCCTGGACAGATCAGCTAGTTGTGAATTCCATCTACAGTAGTCGAACAAAGGGGCTATTTCCTCTACTGTTTGCACACAGGACATGAGCACGGATCCTTTTGGGATTGCCTGGTCGATCGAGCGGAGCCCCGAAGTTTTCCATCCGTCCTCCCGAAAAGTTGGCAATCTTTCCAAGTTTATCAGCTACCGTTCCAATTAAGACAGCTACAAAACAGCATGCCATCTCCCCGGAACCATCCCGATTAAGATGACCTTCGCACCCGTTTGGTTTTTGTATGCCGGGTATTCTACCAAGTAAAACACATTTTGGCTGGATAAGTTGCTGGTTCTGGTGGGGGCGCCATCCGGCAGCGGTCACAGCCGGCAAACCAGGACAGTCGAATTGCGATAGGGACAATCTAAGCCTGCAACCCCCGGTGACTGCAGGACCACCCAGGTTATTCCGAAATCTGTCTGAAGGCGGCGAAAGTCCGCAGGCTGGAAGTCCTTCCAGCCGGTCTGCGCCTGGACCTGCCGCAACCAATCATCCGCCAGGGCAGGAAACATTGTGACGGCGCCAGCATCGCTGGTGCGATCAGCGAGTCGGCTGCGCTGGGCAATTGCGCGAAAACCCTGCTCATCTTCCCCTGGAAGGAACAAGAGTTCCGGATCGAGCCCAAAAAAAGCATCGGCTGGAGTGTGTTCGCGGATCCAGACAAAAGCCTGCGCCCACGGATTGGTGGGCGCCGCCCCAGGCCACTCGATGTGCTGGCTGTCCGGAAAAAGTGCGCGCTGGGCCAGGAACATACCCGCACACAAAGGAACAAAGAGTGCCAGCCAACGCCACACGTGTTTCTTCAAAACGAATTCTCCGAGCATCCCACCGATGAACAAAAACATCAGGATATAGAGCAAAAATAGGCATCGCATGGGCTGCAATCTTGCCAGAGCCTCAAAGCGTGCAAAACTGGAGAGCACCAGGGCCGGGGGAAGGAAGATTAGTTCGTAGATGATCAAAGCGCGGCACAGCAGGTCCAACTTCTGCAAGTGTTTTGAGCGCGCCAGCCGGCTGAACCACCACAAGATAAGAATAGGCGCTAATACTCCCAGCCATTCATACCAGGCCCAGCGGGTGATGTAGTGAAAGGAATGAGTCAGGGCAGCCTGATGATAGGCCGCAGACGCGGGATCGAGTGAAAGACCGAAGGGCAGCAGACAGGCGAGAGCGGCGAACCCTGCATCCAGGTGGTCGAAAGCAACCACCAGGACGCAGTAGGAAAAAACGAAGACCGCCATCAGGGGATGAATCGCCGCGGTAAGCACAAGCAGCAGTCCCGCCTGGATGTATTTCTTGTCCATCACTTTCACAATGGCAAATATTGCAACCACGGCTGAAAGATTTCGAGGGTTGAGGTACTGGTCGAGGATGTACAGGGCCGTCCCAGCAACCGGTAAGGTTAGGAGGGCGGCGATCAGGGCGACTCCGGCCCAGCGTGCCCTGGGATCCGGAAAGCATCTAACCATAAGTTGCCAGCAGGCAAGCAAAAATAGATAGATGGAAGCAATATGCAAAATGAACAGGACAACACTCAGCGGCAGATGACTCAGCCGAACCAAAGATGCCACCAGGTTCGGGAAGAGAGTGGAACTGGCGTGAAATTCGAAAAACTCTGCGTTGAAGGGGAAGAATCCTGGGTGGAGAACCTTCACGATCCCAGCCACGTAGATTTCAGAATCCTCAGCCCAGGGGTGGTAACCGTGAACCAGCAGCGCTCCTAAAGTGAGGAGTAGAAGAATCAACAGTTCTTTGCGTTTCAAACCGGAGCTCCGTGGAAGATTCGAAGATCGCCGCAGGCATAGTTCGCGTGTCGGTGGCTGGACGCCGCGCACGTGACTGGGGAAACGTCTATCTTACCGGAACGTTGAACCGCCCGGCCAACACTCGCAACTTCGCCACATCCTACAGCACATTCAGGGTAAAGCTAAGCTTGTGGGTCAGCGATCCGCTGGTGGCGGTCACGACCACCGTGTAAACTCCGGCTGGCGTTGGTGGAGGTGGCGGAGGTGGAGGCATGTTGGCAGCGGGACTACTGCCGCCGCCCCCGCAGCCGAGGGCCGTGATCACCAGTGCACAAAACAAGAGGGCCAGCAGATTGAACGACCCTCTCCGCTTAGTGGGTACACCAAACCAGACTAGCCCTGCAAAACCAACCGCACTGAACATGGCCCACAGGCCCGGGCCGTGGATTGAGTTGGGGTAAAGCATGCTGGCTTTTGCCGCAGTAGTGCTAACCGTCATCGTCGTCTCACCACTCCCGGTAATCGAGCTTGGGTTGAAGCTGCAACTGGCGCCGACCGGCAAGCCTGAGCAGGAGGTTGAACTGAAGTTGACGGCGCCTTTGTAGCCGTCCAGGGCGCTGATGCTCAAAACCAGGATTCCCGACGATCCAGGAGAAGGAATATCAATCTCACTTTGACCCGTGTCATTTTGCCCCGCTTCGAACAAAAAATCGGTTTGCAGTGTGAAAGGAACCGATGGGGAAGTCGAAGACAGGTAGTTGGAATCGCCGCTATACGTTGCCTTGACGGTATAGGGAGTGCCATTGGCGAGGGCGGTGTCACCGTAGCCGGCAGTGGCTTGTGCGCCCTGCAAGGTGCCGGTCAGAGTGGTCAATGCAAAACCTTGGATCACGGTCGCGGGAGTTCCAACCGCGGAGCCATTGATGAAGAATTGCACCGTGCCAGAAGGCGGATTGCCGCCGCTGCCGGTTTTAACCGTCGCCAGCAGGCTGGCTCCTTGAAATGCTCCCGTACCGGCGGCGACGGTACTGGTCGGGGCTTGTGTAATGGAAAGGCTAACCGCTGACGAGACGTTTTGGTTAAAACTCTGGTCCCCAAGATAGGCAGCCGTAATGGAGTGCGCCCCCGGGGCAAGCGTGAATAAGCCCGTGGGTGTCCCACCGTTTGGGCTGTTCAGGAAATTTGGAGTGGCCGCGTTACCCTGGCTGTTGAGCGTGTACGGGTTCCCCTGAATCGAATCAGGGCCGGCCGTATCGTTAAACCCAACGAATCCGGTCGGAGTTCCGTTGCCGGATTGACCTGCTACGTCGGCGCGAAGATAGACGAAACTACCGTACGGACCACTGGTGAATGGGATGAAGTTGAAGTTCTGGTCCAGAGTCTGGGCGGTCAGCGTGACGGTGCTGTTCTCGGGGGAGACGGTGATTATCGGAGTCGGCACCGAGGTGCTGGGCGCGAACGTCCCGTCGCCGGCGTATCGCCCGGTCACGGTATATGTCCCCCCGGGAAGAGAATTGATGGTCGAAGCCACTGAGCCACCGCTTAGGCTGAAAAACCCCAGTCCCTGGTTGTTGCTGTTCAGCAAGGAGACATCTCCGGTCGGAGTCCCGGTGCCGCTCTTAGGAGCAACCGTGATGCTAACGTTCACCGGCTGCCCATGGGTGATGGCTGCCGAACCGAGGCTCAGGGTAGTGATGGTCGGCGTGAAGCTCACGGTGTTCCATTTCTCCACGAGATTGGTCACGTTTACTGATCCAAGGCCGGTAGCCAAGTCGTAGCCCACACCGCTCTGGTACTGCGCCGTCGGCTTGCCGTAGTTTGGCTCTCCCGGAACCGCATTGTTGCCTACGGTGACATCGTTGAAGACGCAGGTGCTAGCGGGCAGGCCAGTAGTATTGGAAGCGTTGCAAGTCGAAAGCTTCTCAGAGGCTGCCAGCTTGTAGAGCACGTACCCAGCCTGACCCTGTGGGCCACCCATTTTCTGCTCCACCAGCGCCATGATTCCCGCGAAAGCGGGAGTGGAGGCGGATGTTCCAGACACCGCGGCAAAGGAAATAAAGCCCTGAGAATCAGGGACGCAAGAATTCTCAACACAAAGCAAGTAGGGGTCGTGGCCAGCCGCGGTCAATGAGACATCGGGCACATCCCTCTTACCATCATTGGGAATGCCTGCCACGCCGGATTGCCAACTTGGCTTCGCGAAGAAGGTACTGGCGCCCCCTCCGCCGGCCCAAATGCCCGCGCTCTCCCCGCACTGAGACGCAAGACAGCTCTCATTCCAGACGTTTTCTGGAATGTAAGAAAGGGCAGAAGAAAACGTGTTCGGATCATTCGTGGCGTTCCAGTACTTGCTGTCTTGCCCGTTCTCATTGAACATGGTGCCACCGACTGCAACATTAAAGGGGGTTGCTGACAATACGTTCACGGACGGATCACCACTCGCGACCGTGACTAGGTTCGGGTTTGAACAGCCCTCCGCTCCCGAGTCTCCGCTGGCTACCAGGTAAGTGATGCCCTGCGCGGCGGCTTGTTCAGCCAGGGTCGCAAAACCCAAGGCTTCGGCGCTGGTGTGGTCAGCCTCGCAGGAACCGAAGCTCTCGGTCATGATGCTTGCGAAATTGTTATCGACAATGTACAGCTCGGAGAGGTCGACCCCGTCGGTACTATTCGTCGAGGCAGAGACCACGGGGTATATCGTCGCGACTCGCGCAACCGCTTGTGACCACGTTACATCAAGAATAAACTCCACGTCCTCCCCACCGCCCAGGTCTCCAGGATCCTGACCATTCAAAGTTGGCGGTTCCAACACGAATACTGGTATCCCGAAAACGTTGAGGAAATCGAAAACATCGCCACCGTTGAAATCGGTGCGCGCCACAACCGCGATCTTCTGGTTAAAGCCATTGATGGGTGGGGACATTTGATACAGCGGATTGATGTTGTAGATAGTCGCGAAATCCGCCGGTCCCAGGGCATGTAGCGGCGGCGATCCCGGGAATGTGACGTGGGGTTTTCCGTCTTTCCCCATCACCAGCTGCCCCTGAATCTTCTGCTCCGCGACGTGCATCATCGGCTTCTTCAAGAAATTGTGCAGGGTGTGCACGCCCGCCACCACCGGCGTCAAAGCAGTCGGAATCTCCGGATCGTTCGCATTGGCCCAATGCTCCTCGCCATTCACTACGTACTTGTGAATCGCGGTATGAAACGCCTCCTGCACCTGACGCGCGACGCCCGAGAACTCGATCATGTTCTTCCCTTTGGCAACTCTGCCAATCTCGAATCCATGCGACCGCAGCCACGTGGTCACCGTCTGGATATCTCGATCGGCCGGACCAAATTGTTTGCCAAACTTCTCCGGCGTGAGCCATTGGTGATAGTTCGGCGAGGCTTTGTCCTGCTGGTCGTCGAGCAAACTCAGCAACCCGCGTTCCTGGTCAGGACTGCGCTTGAGCACCAGCAGCATGCGCTTCATGGGCAAGTCGGGTGGGGCCGCACCATGATCGAATTGCGGGAGCGCCAAACGATGAGTATTGCCCAGCAGAACGGTCCGCTTGGTTTCGTCGATGCGCTCGACGATGCGCGGCGGCACCGACAGCTGCTGCGCCCAGGTGGTAACGCCGAGAATCAAGAAAAAAACAGGCAGGCACACAGATCGCAGAAAACGAGCCGCCAGAGGCCGCATACAACTCTCCCTAACTTCGGATTTGCAGCCCGACCGAACCGCTGCCCCCTCAAGCAGTGGAATCGCCTCCGCGGATGTGGCAATAAGACAACCGCACGCCTTATTGACGGTCGTTGCCCTAGTTGCTCAGAGCCAGCGACCGGCTGTGAGCAGAAATAATACACGGTTGCGGGTGGATGTAAAGGATGTGGCGAGAAACATGTTGATACCCCCAAATTAAGAAGCGCCCCGAACTCTTTCGAGTTACGGGACGCCCGAACAGCCCTCCCCCAGAACTGCTCACGGACAAGGTAGGACTTTCCCGGCGAAGTGTAAATCCCACGTTCGTGCCACCTGATGGCACTACCCGGCCATCCGAGTCGTACCCATAAGCACCTGATAAAGCCTGAGATACAAGGCGGGAAGGGGGCAAAGCTCGGCAAATTGTGGATCAGCACTGGCGGCAAGACCTCCGATAAACCGCATACAACAGCGAAAGTCAGTCCGATCCTCTGTTCGAACGAATACGGGACAAGCACCCGCCCATGACCCATACCCTGCTCCGTTTCCACGGCAGGCAAGAACCCTCAAAAAAAGGGTTACTGTCGTAATTGCCCGACGGGTGAATGCAATTGATTCTTACTGGTAGCGACCGTAAATTCGCCAGAGGGGGTCGTATGAAGGACATTCATGAAGTACTGCGGCGTAAGCAGGCCAAGTACGCCCAGTTGACCAAGCAAATCGAGATGTTGCAGCAGGCGGCGGAGAAGCTGCGGGAAGTGGCCCCTTTGCTCGCCGAGAACGAGGATGACGATAGCGCGGTGCTCTCCGAAATGGATGAGCAGCCTCAAGCGAAAGCTGCCGCCGCAGGCGCGGGAAGCGCTGCCGGCAAGCCTCGCAGTTCGCCGCGCTGGCCCTAGGAATGGCATTCCGCCGGCGCAGTCACGAGCAGCCCTATGATGTTCGAAGCACTTCTGGTTTCCAAAGACGATGAATCCGCCACTACCCTAACCGGAGTGTTGTCCGGTCTGGGGGTGGAGGCGGTGCGTTGCGGTTACTCGGACGGAATCTGCCAGCTCACCGAGCAACACTTCGACGCGGTCATCGTTGATTTCGATGACCCCCACAGCGCCGAACTGGTGCTGCAGAAGGTGCTGCAATCGGCGCCCCAGAACCACGTGGTCACTGTGGCCCTGCTGAGCGACAAATCAAAACTCCGCAACGTGTTCGGCAAAGGCGCAAATTTCGTACTCTACAAACCCTTTTCCACTGAGCAGGCGGAAGCCGGCCTGCGGGCCGCCACCGTGATGCTGAAACGTGAGCGCCGTTCTTCCTTCCGAGTTCCAGTACAGGTTCCGGTGCTGCTCAAGGTTGAAGATGATCCCGAGACCGAGGGCATTCTGCTGGATCTGAGCGAAGACGGGCTGGACCTGCTGGCAGCTCAACCGGTGCGCCCGGCGGCGGCTATCCAGCTGAAGTTTAGTCTTCCCGATGGCACCGAGATTGAGGCTCGCGGCGAAATTGCTTGGGCAAATCCTAACGGGCAAGCAGGCGTGCATTTTGTAGATCTTGCTGAGGCCCTGCGTACCATCCTGCGGAATTGGGTTGCGGCGAATGCTCCGGAGCCTCCGCCCCCCGATCCGGAACCGGTAACACAATGCAAGTTGACCGACCTGAGTGTGGGCGGGTGCTACGTGGAAACTGAGTCGCCGTTCCCAGAGCGCTCTGGCATCACCCTCACGCTACGCGCGGAGGGCATGGAAGTGCAGGCCGAAGGCACGGTGCGGGTCATGCATCCCGCATTTGGCATGGGCATCGAGTTCGCCGCGCGCACTTCCGATGACCGCATGCAGGTCACAAAGTTCATCGAGTTTCTCACCAGTCGCCCGGGTACCCTTCCCGAGCTGCTGATTACGCCACGAGACCTGACAACCGCTGACGGGCATGAGGCCGCAGGTTCAGACGCCGAGCAACTGGACGACCCCTTGCTCGAGCTGCTGCGCGGACACGAGTCCATGAGCCAGGAAGACTTCCTGCAGGCGCTCCGCCAGCAACGCAATCCCGAAGAAGTGGCTCCCGCCTAGGATCGCGGCACTTTCCTTACATTGTGGGTGCCCCAGCCTGACTAAAGAAGAGCTGGGTTGTGAGAGGTCATAAGCGGTAAGGGGCCGGCACGCCGTCTCTCGTGCAGACCCCATAGCGCCGGGTTTATTCCACCTCGAATGCTAAGAGTCTAGTGATCGCCAGCGACAGCGAGGTTTCAGGCAGGTTAATTTCCTGTAAAATCCCGGAGAATTTGTCCACAGCGACCTCAAGGAAAAACAGACGTGAAGAGGGTCCTGATTGCTACTTCTAATCCGGGGAAACTGCTGGATTTCGCTGGGGCAGCGGCAGTACTGGACGTCGAAGTTGTGCCCATTCCTGGCTTTACTTCCCTGCCCCCGGTGGTCGAGGACGGACTGACCTTCGAGGACAACGCTCGCAAGAAAGCCGAGGCCTATAGCCGGTACGTGGTTGGAGAAGTGGTGTTGGCCGATGACTCCGGGCTTGAGGTTGATGCTCTCGGTGGTGCTCCGGGAGTCCACTCGGCGCGCTATGCCGCGGAGGCGCCTCATTTGGCTGACGTCAACTCCGACGACGAAGCCAACAACGCGCGATTGCTGCGCGAATTGAAGCGTATTCCTCCGGAAAAACGCACCGCCAGGTTCATATGCGTGATCGCGGCGGCGCAGGATGGCCAGACCTTGCAAGTCTTTCGCGGCGTGGCTGACGGGATAATTCTGGAAGCACCACGCGGATCGAATGGCTTCGGCTACGATCCGCTTTTCTTTTTTCCGCCAATCGGCAAGACATTCGCCGAATTGAGCGCAAAAGAAAAGGCCGAGTACAGTCATCGTGGGGCAGCCTTCAGGCAGTTCCTGGAGTGGGCGGCGCAAGGGTAGGGCGATTCGAACCGCAGCTTTCAAAGCCAGCCGAACAGCTTTTGTATCATCGAATCACTTCGATAGGGATTGCGCTCTATTCTAATGAAATGGATGTTTGCCCGGACGAGACAACCCCGGCTTCCTTGACTTCTGTTCTCTCCGGACAAGATAATAAAAAGTTATCCTTATCTCATCGCACTCATAGGAGCGTACGTGGCATCGACTGCCAGACCCGCGTCTCCACTCCAGGTTCGGGGAGGCGTTGCACCTTTACGGGCAGGTCAGGGGTATTCCTTCCTGTTACGGCGTCTGCATTCGCTCAGCGGGATTGTTCCAGTGGGTGCCTTCCTCATCGAGCATTTTGTCTCTAACGCCTTCGCTACCCGCGGTCCCGCCGCGTATGCCAAGCAAGTCGAACTGCTGAGCAGCTTCCCATTTGTTGTCGGGCTGGAGCTGTTCGGGATCTGGCTGCCGATTCTTTATCACGCCCTTTATGGCTTTTATATCTGGTATCAGGGCGACAGCAATGTTGCGGACTACCCTTGGGCTGGTAACTGGATGTACAACGCGCAGCGCTGGACCGGCGCCATCGCATTCTTCTACATGGTCTGGCACACCTGGCATTTGCGCTTCACCGGCATTCACCTGCTGAGCCACCCGGACGCGGCGTTTGGCAAGGTGCAGATGGAATTTCAAAGTCCGTGGGCGGTGGCATTCTACGCCGTCGGCATTGTGTGCGCCTCTTGGCATTTTGCTTATGGCCTGTGGCTGTTCGCGGCCAAATGGGGCATCACGACCGGTGATAAGGCGCGGCGCCGTATGGGTTACGTTTGTCTCGCAATAGGATTGTTGTTTGTGGGAGTGGGTGCAGCGACCATGTATTCGTTCTTGAGCACCCCGATTGAGCCAGCCGGGACGACTCAGGTCACGTTGTCGACAACTGCGCATTGACCCGGGCCTCTGGGTGGAACGGAATTCAAAGCTAAGATGGCAGGTCCTAAAATCACGGTGATCGGCGGCGGGCTGGCGGGCCTGGCCGCGGTGATCAAGATTGCGGAAATGGGCGGACAGGTTGACCTGTTCTCCATTGTTCCGGTCAAGCGCTCGCATTCCGTCTGTGCCCAGGGCGGCATCAACGCCGCCAAGAACCTCAAGGGCGAGGGCGACTCCTGCTGGAAGCACTTTGACGACACCATTTATGGCGGCGATTTTCTCGCCAACCAACCACCGGTCAAGGCAATGTGCGAGGCCGCGCCTGGGATCATCGATCTCCTTGATCGCATGGGCGTGCCCTTCAACCGCACTCCCGAAGGCCTGCTCGACTTCCGCCGCTTCGGCGGAACTTTATATAACCGCACGGCCTTCGCCGGTGCCACTACCGGCCAGCAGCTTCTCTATGCGCTCGACGAGCAGGTGCGGCGATACGAGTCCGAGGGCAAAGTCAAGAAGTACGAGCATTGGGAGTTTTTGTCGGCGGTGCTCGACGACAACCGAATTTGCCGCGGTATCTGCGCCATGGACTTGCGTTCGATGGAAGTGCGCACATTCCCTTCCGATGCCATCATCATTTGCACCGGCGGCATAGGCGCGATCTTCGGTAAATCCACGAATTCGGTGGTGTGCACTGGTTCTGCCCAATCGGCCTTGTATCAGCAGGGGTGCTACTACGCCAACGGCGAGTTCATTCAGGTTCATCCCACTTCAATTCCAGGCGAAGACAAACTGCGGCTGATGTCAGAGTCGGCGCGCGGCGAAGGCGGGAGAGTCTGGGTGCCCAAAACACCGGGCGACAAACGCGATCCCAAGTCCATTCCAAACAGCGAGCGCTGGTATTTCCTTGAAGAGTGGTATCCAAAATACGGAAACCTGGTACCGCGCGACGTCGCCACCCGCGCCATTTTCAAGGTCGTGTATGAACACCATCTGGGGATCGACGGCAAGCCGATGGTCTATCTCGACTTGACCCACATCGACCGCAAGATTCTCGACCGCAAGCTGGAAGGGATTCTGGAAATTTACGAGAAGTTCGTGGGAGACGATCCCCGCGACACGCCCATGAAAATCTTCCCTGGAATGCACTACACCATGGGCGGGCTATGGGTGGACTTCAACCAGGCCACGAACATTGCCGGCATTTACTCCGCTGGAGAATGTGAATACCAGTACCACGGAGCCAATCGCCTGGGAGCGAATTCGCTGGTATCGTGCATCTTCGGAGGGTTCGTAGCCGGCCCGGCGGCCGTGGAATATGCGCGCAGCCAGAAGGCTGCCTCTGGCAACGGACACTTCGACACCGAGCGCAAGCAGCAGGAAGAAAACAACGCCATGCTGATGAAGTCCGAGGGCAAAGAGAATCCGTTCCGCCTGTGGCGCGAATTGGGCGAGCTCATGACCAAGGACTGCACCGTGATCCGCTACAACAAGAACCTTAAAGAGACCGATGCCAAGTTGTGCGAGTATCTGGAACGCTTCCGGCAAATCAATCTTAGTGATCGCTCGCAGTGGGCCAACACCAGCGTGGTGTTTGCGCGGCAGCTTTACAACATGCTGCAGCTTTCGCGTGTGATCGCGCAGGGAGCGGCCATGCGGGATGAATCGCGCGGGGCACATTACAAGCCGGACTTCCCCGATCGCGACGACAAGAACTGGTTGAAGACCACGAAAGCGTATTTCGCGCCGGATGCGGACGAGCCCAAGTTCGAGTTCGAAGCGGTGGATATTTCACTGATTCCGCCGCGGCCGAGGAAATACTGAAAAGCTTTAACCACAGAGGGCACAGAGATGCGTAGGCTTCAGAGCTAGAAGCCAGCAGCGAGAAGCTAAAACCTAATGGCCAAGAGCGTTGTCATCAAGATCAAGCGGCAGAACACTCCCAGCGAAAAATCGCGATGGGAGGAGTTCGAACTGCCGCACAAGCCAGGGATGAACGTAATCTCCTGCCTCATGGACATTGCCGCCAATCCGATCACCCGCGACGGCAAGGCGACCACGCCGATCACCTACGACTCGAATTGTCTCGAAGAGGTTTGCGGCTCCTGCGCCATGCTCATCAACGGTCGCGCCCGCATGGCCTGTTCGGCGCTGATTGACCAACTAGAGCAGCCCATCCGACTCGAGCCATTTTCAAAGTTTCCCGTAGTGCGCGATCTGGCCGTCGATCGCCAGGTGCTGTTCGAGAATCTCAAAGCAGTGAAGGCGTGGGTGCCGATCGACGGCAGCTATGACCTGGGCGCCGGCCCCCGCATGACCGCCGAGCAACAGGAAATCGCATATCCTCTGTCGCGTTGCATCTCCTGCTGCTGTTGCATGGAGGTTTGCCCGCAATTCAACGATGACACCGGCTTTGTGGGTGCAGCAACCATCGCGCAGGTTCGCCTGTTCAACACTCACCCTACCGGCGCAGCGCTGCAGCGTGAGCGTCTAACGGCTCTGATGGGCGATGGGGGCATCCAGGAATGCGGCTATGCGCAGAACTGCGTGGAGGCCTGCCCCAAGGACCTCCCACTCACCCGCTCGATTTCTGAGGTCGGTGGAGCAGTCATGAAACAAGCCGTCGGTGACCTTTTCCGCAAGTGAAAGCGCCAATTTTTGTGCCACTGGCGTTTCCCTGTCCAGTTATGAGACACTCCAACCTTTGCAATCCAGCCACTTGGCGGGGACAGCAAGGAGTTAGAAACGGCAGTCCATCTGCTGCATATAGACAACGAGTGCCTGAACCGGAGCTGCAGAGTAACCGGCAGTAACCTGCGCTCAGGCAACTCTTTGGTAACCGGACTGCACAATTTCCGGGCAGTCGGGTGGCGGGTACGCTAGAATGACCGCCTACCCGGCCAAATAGCCAAGTTTGAGGAGTTAAGCCACTTCGTGGGAACGAGAGCACAAAAAGTCGTTCTGGCTGGATTGCTGATGCTATCCCTCTGCAGCCAGGCCTTCGGATTGCATCAATACATTCCGGCGCAATCCCCTCGGCGAACCAGCAAACGCAAGGGGCATTTGCGCCGCGCGCGCTGGAATCCTGTATTTCGCCCTTCCCGCGACTCGCTGTTACGGCAGAACGCCGAAATCGACCGCCTTGAGTTGCCTCGTATTCAGAATCAGGCGGAGCTCGATCAATTGATTGCCAGCAAAGAATTGGTACCGATCGTCCCGGGGGAAACGTTGCGCTTTGATCCGCGGCTTGATCCTGACCGCCGCTATTGCCGTCCCTGGACGCGCGATTTTCTGCAGGACCTCAGCGCAGCGTACTACAACGAGTTTCACAACCAGATCCAGGTGAACTCGGCAGTGCGCACGGTGCAGGTACAGAAGAAGCTGCGCCGACACAACCGCAACGCCGCACCGGAGAAGGGCGAGACCGCGTCGTCTCACCTGGCCGGGATCACCGTCGACATTCAACGCCGGGGTATGAGCCGTGAACAAATTGCCTGGATGCAGTCCTACATGCTGCCACTCAAAGAGCAGGGCCTGATCGAACCTGAAGAAGAGCGGCGGCAGTGGGTATTCCACGTGGCCGTCTCGGGAAGCTACGCAGACTGGCGCGAGGCAAAGACGCTCGCCAGCGGACAAGCCGGCAACCAACTCTCCGATGGCCCACAACCCGAGGCTCTAGCCACCAATAGCAACGAGCAATAGTTTCCGGTCTTGACAGCTGATTCCCGTTTCCCTGCCTAACGTATAGAATCCTTCCCTGATGAATTCACACCGAAGTTTCTTCGCAGCCCTGAGTGCAGCCACCATCCTGCTCGCCTCATTCACTCTTGCCCAGACCTCGTCCGCGATCAGCCCCAAGGCGCATGCGATCCACGAATCGGCAATCGTGGTCGACACCCACGCCGACACGCCGCAGCGTTTTCTGGACGACAACTTCGACATCGGCAACAATGATCCCAAAGACATTGGGCACATCAGCCTGGAAAAGGCTCGCGCCGGGAATCTGGGAGCGGAGTTCTTCTCTATTTGGGTGGATCCCGAGACCAATCAGGGCCATTACGCCAAACACACGCTCGAACTGATCGACACGGTGTATGAGCAGGCGGCGCGGCATCCTGATCGGATGATGATGGCGTTTTCCGTCGCCGACATCGAACGCGCCCGCAAACAGAAGAAGCTGGCGGCGCTAATGGGCATCGAAGGCGGCCACTCTATTGAGAACAACATCGGCTTGCTTCGCGATTTTTATCGCCTGGGCGTGCGTTACATGACGCTCTCGTGGTCAAACACCAACGAATGGGCAGATTCTTCCGGAGATATCGAGGATCCCAAGATCCAGCATCACAACGGGCTCACCGATTTTGGGAAACAAGTTGTCGCAGAGATGAACCGCCTCGGGATGATGGTGGATATTTCGCACGTCGCCGACAAGACGTTCTGGGATGCCATCGCCGTGACCAAGGCTCCCGTGATTGCATCGCATTCGTCGGCGCGCGCGTTGTGCAATGCGCCGCGCAATATGACTGACGACATGCTGCGGGCCGTGGCCAAGAACGGCGGCGTGGTGGATGTGAATTTCTATTCCGGCTTCGATGACCAGAGCTACTGGGACGCCAACAAGACTCAGGAGAAGGAGCGCGATGCTTCTGTCAAAGAGTATCTGGACAAACTGAAAGCCGAGGGCAAGACGCCCTCCTACATGGATGAGGAAATGATCCAGCGGCAATGGATGGCAAAGATACCGCGACCGCCATTCAAAGTGCTGCTCGACCAGATTGATCACATCGCAAAAGTGGCTGGCGTGGATCATGTGGGATTGGGCTCGGACTTCGATGGCGTCAGCGGCGCAACGCCGGAAGGTATGGATTCGGCTGCCGATTTGCCAAAGATCACACAAGGGTTGCTGGACCGGGGATATGGCGCCGAGGACATCCACAAGATTCTCGGGGGAAATCTGCTGCGAGTGTTCGCCGAGGTGGAGAGAGTAAGCCGAGAGATGCAAGAGCAACCAGCCAGCAGGTAACGTCTTTGATCTTTATCTTTGCGCCCTTTGCGCCCTTTGCGGATTTCTTTTGCGCTCTTTGCGGTTAAGGCTTTACCCAGGGAATTTCCCGGCCCAATGTCGTACAATTCATAATTCTGCTATCAAACCTCAAGGAGCTGAGTCATGCGCAAGCCAGTGCTCGCCTTAGTTGTTATTCTGCTCGCTTTAGGGTCGGCGGCATTCGCCGCACCTGCAGAACCGACTGCTGTCATTGAAACTACCGCAGGCAAACTCACCTGCACGCTGTTCCCCGACAAGGCCCCGATCGGGGTCGCCAACTTCATCGGGCTCTCCGATGGCACTAAAGACTGGACCAATCCGGTGAGCCATCAGAAGAAACATGGCGTACCGCTTTACGAGGGCACCATCTTCCATCGCGTAATCCCCAACTTCATGATTCAGGGCGGAGACCCTGTTGGCAACGGCACCGGCGACCCCGGCTATACATTCAAGAACGAGACTTCTCCCGACCTGAAGTTTGACCGTCCGGGACGCCTGGCCTATGCGAATTCCGGTCCGGACACTAACGGCTCGCAATTCTTCATTACCGAAATCGCCTACCCCAGCTTGAACGGCGGCTACACCATCTTCGGTCAATGCGACGACGCCAGTGTGACCCTGGTGAAAGAGATCGCCCGCATGGGCCGGGATTCGAATGACAAGCCGTACCGGGCGGTGAAGATCGTTCATATCACGATCAAGAAGTAGAAAGTGCGTTCTTGAACCACAAAGAGCACAAAGGCGCACAAAGGAAAACCATGGTGAGTGAAACCTTAGTGTTCCCTCGTGTCTTTTGTGGTTAGCGATTTTGATTTTCCATTGAAAGGACTTTATGACACGCCAACCTGGCACTTATGCAACTTTCAATACTTCTGAGGGAACTATCGTTTGCCGCCTGTTCGAGAAAGAAGCTCCTAAGACCGTCGCGAACTTCGTCGACCTGGCCGAAGGCAAGCGGGAGTGGACTCATCCCGTCAGCCGCAAGAAGAGCAAAGACCGTTTGTATGACGGCACCATTTTTCACCGCGTCATCCCCAATTTCATGATCCAAGGCGGCGACCCGGCCGGCACCGGCATGGGCGGCCCGGGCTATCAATTTGAGGATGAGACCAAGGGATCACCCCATAAGTTCGATCAGCCGGGCAAGCTGGCCATGGCCAACGCTGGACCGAACACTAACGGTTCGCAGTTTTTCATTACCGTCGCGCCGACCACATGGCTAACCGGCAAACACACAATTTTCGGCGAAGTGATCGAAGGGAACGACGTGGTGGAGAAGATCGTGAACGTCCCGCGGGGCAAGCAGGATAAGCCGGTAAAAGATGCAGTGTTGAAGTCGGTGGTGGTGGAGAGGGTGTAGGGGTTACCGGGTCAGACTGGGCACGAGTGGAACTCGTGCCCCTCCCGATTGACTGTCTAGACTCCAATGACCGCAACCAACTCTTTCACCGCATCGGCACTTTTGTTTAGCGCGGCCTGCTCCTCCGGCGTGAGCTTGATTTCGATGATCTTCTCGATTCCCTTCGATCCCAACTTCACTGGCACGCCCACGTAGAGGCCCTTAATCCCATACTCGCCTTCCAGATAAGCTGCGCAGGGCAGGATTTTCTTTTTGTCTTTCAGAATGGCCTCAACCATCTCGGCAACCGCCGAAGAGGGCGCATAGTAGGCGCTGCCGGTCTTGAGATACTTCACAATCTCGGCGCCGCCATCGCGGGTGCGCTGCACCAAGCGGTCAACCGTGGCCTTGTCCATCAGCTCAGTGATGGGAATGCCGGCAACGGTGGAATAGCGCGGCAGCGGCACCATGGTGTCGCCGTGCCCGCCAAGCACGAAGGCGGTCACGTTCTCGACGCTAACTTTCAGTTCCTCGGCGATGAAAGCGCGGAAGCGGGCTGAATCGAGCACGCCGGCCATGCCGATCACGCGCTCGCGAGGCAAGCCGCTCATCTTGTACGCGGCCTGAGCCATGGCATCGAGCGGGTTCGATACGATGATGAGGATGCACTTGGGCGAGTGTTGAATGACCTTGCTCACCACATCTTTCATGATCTTGTGGTTGGTGTTGAGCAGGTCGTCGCGGCTCATGCCGGGCTTGCGGGGGATACCGGCGGTGATGACCACGATGTCAGAGTTGGCAGTGTCGGCGTAATCGTTGGTGCCGATGACGTGGGAATCGCGTTTCTCGATGGGCATGGCCTCCAGCAGATCGAGGCCCTTGCCCTGAGGAACGCCCTCGACGATGTCGATGAGAACCACGTCGGCCAGTTCCTTGGAAGCGATCCAGTGAGCGGCGGTGGCGCCGACGTTGCCTGAACCTACGATCGTTACTTTATTGCGCATGATGAGTCCTTTCCAAAATCATAAGAGCCTAACCACAGAGGGCACAGAGAACCACAGGGGCCAACATGTCTTTAGACTCTGTGTTGTCCGTGTCCTCTGTGGTTAGAATTCATCGCGTTGCGCTCAGCACCGCCGCGCCCATGTTCTCGATGATGTGGCCGGCGAACTCGCTGGTGCTGACTTTGGTGGCGCCCGGCATCAGCCGCTCGAAATCATAGGTGACTTTCTTTTGCTCGATGCTGCGCTCCATGCCTTGTTCAATCAAATCAGCGGCTTCGTTCCAACCCAGCAAGCGAAACATCATTACACCAGACAAAATCACGGAGCCGGGATTGATGACGTCTTTGTCGGCATACTTGGGGGCGGTGCCGTGGGTGGCCTCAAAGATGGCGTAGCCGTCGCCGATGTTGGCGCCGGGAGCGATACCCAATCCACCCACCTGCGCGGCGCAGGCGTCGGAAATATAATCGCCGTTTAAGTTGGGCGTAGCCAGCACGGCGTATTCGTCCGCCCGGGTGATGACCTGCTGGAAGACGGAATCGGCAATACGGTCGTTAATCACGAGCTTCTTTTTCCATGCGCCCTTGCCGTGAGTGCCATAGATAGCCGCGAGAACCTCGCGCACTTCCTGATACACCGACTGGCGGAAGGTGTCGGCTGCAAATTCCAGCCCGGGTTCGATGAGAGCGGCATTCTCTTCGACGCTGAGGTTGGGGTTGTTGTCTTTGTTGCCGACAATCCAGCTTTCACGCTCGGTGATCACTCGGTCGCGAAACTCGGCCGTTGCCAGCTCGTACCCCCACTTGCGGAAAGCCCCTTCGGTAAACTTCTGAATGTTCCCCTTGTGCACCAGGGTGACGGTCTTACGGCCGCTGTCGAGCGCAAACTGAATGGCCATTCGCACCAACCGCTTGGTGCCGCTCACCGACATGGGTTTGATGCCCACACCGGAGTCGAGCCGGATTTGTTTCTTGCTACCCTTTAACATGTCTTTGTTAATGAACTCGATCAGCCGGGCGCAATCTGGTGTTCCCTCTTCCCATTCGATTCCAGCGTAGACATCTTCGGTATTTTCGCGGTAGATAACAATATCCATGCGCTCCGGATTCTTCACCGGCGAGGGCGTTCCTTTGTAATACCTCACCGGGCGAACGCAGGCATAGAGATCGAGAATCTGGCGCAAGGCAACATTCAGCGAGCGGATGCCGCCGCCCACGGGCGTAGTCAGCGGACCTTTGATCGCAACGCGGAATTCGCGAATGGCGTTCAACCGTGTCGTCGGGCAGCCAGTTCTTGAACTTGGAGTAGGCCTTTTCTCCCGCAAACACTTCGTACCAGGCAACGCGTCGCTCGCCGTTGTAGGCCTTCTGCACCGCGGCGTCGAACACCCGCACGGACGCCTTCCAGATGTCGCGGCCGGTGCCGTCGCCTTCGATAAAAGGAATGATCGGATTGTCCGGGACCGAATAGCGTCCGTTGGCGTAAGCGATGGTCGCGCCACCGGTGGGCACAGCAAGACCGTTGTATGACACTGCCATTCACGTCCTCCGCAAGACTTAAGGGAAACAACAATTATAAAGGGTATGCGGGAAGCTGGGGAAACGGATGGACATGGTTGGCACGCATTCTTTCGGTAATTCTCGAGGTGTGGCAATCACCTTTAGAATGCAAAGATGTCTCCGAGACCATGGCGCGGTCCGCTGCCTCTTCTGGCAAGTTTGGTGATTTTCGGATCCCTGGCCGCGTCGCAAACGCCACTCCCCGCCAGCGGCAGGGTCGGAAACCCGGCAAGTCGTTCCCGATTCACCTCGACCCGCCGCAGTGCCGGTGCACCGCTTCTGGGATCGCACGAACATCCTGCTTTTTTCAGGTGTGGCCGTGGTGCGGGGCATGGACTACGCTTCCACCCGCAATTTCCAGGCCCGCGGGCGGCAGGAGATTCTGCTTCCGGAAGATGTCGTGGACAACTCGGCGGCATTTGCCACCATAGAGGCAGCCGGAACGCTCACCTCGGTCGGGATCTCGTATATTCTCCACCGCACCGGGCACCACACGCTGGAGCGCTGGATGTCGATCGGGCACATTGGGGTAACGGCGTTCGGGGATGTGCGAAATTATTGTTTGAAAACCAAGCATACGAGATAGGGCGTATGCGGTGAAAGCCTGCCTCCCAGGTTTCCCCTGGAAACCATGAGAATTTCACGCATTTAAAGCGGAACTGGCACGGCCCAGGCGGCGTACTATTAAGTGAGCACGATAGGTGCCAGGGGATAGCTATGCCTCGATTCTGCCAATATGCGGTGCTAATGGCCGCCGCCACCTTCTTGTCCGTATCTGGTGCATTTGCGCAGTCCTCCGACCAGGTGCACATCGCCCACGACATTTACGTCCAACCGCAGGATAAAGCCGGGGACCTGGTCTGCGTAGGCTGTTCCATTTATGTCCGCGGACAAGCTGCCGGTGACGCAGTCGCCGTAGGCGGCAGCGTGATTTTGGAACAGGGAGCGCGCGTGGCTGGAAGTGTGACGGCAGTCGCCGGCGGTATCAGGCTGCAAACCGAATCCGAGATTGGCGGAGACGTGACCGCTGTGGGCGGGGTGGTACGGCGCGATCCACAGTCCAAAATCGGAGGCGACGTCACCTCTCTGGGAGGCGCCGGTTGGACCCTGCTGATTCTGCTAGCACCGCTGGTGCTGTTCGGAGGGTTCGTGACGCTAATCATCTGGCTGTTTCAGCGCAGGCGTCCGGTGGCGCCAGCGGCGGCCTAGCCGTGGAGCATCGAGAGGGCGCGGATTCGGGCCGCGCCGTACATCGTTGTTGAGAGAGCAAAAGGCGGGGGCCATGCCCTTCAAGACCCCGGCGCATTGATGTTCTCCGCAAGCTCTTCAGCTCATTTCACCATCTCCGCGTCCCGAACGTCTTCCTCACTCCCACCGCGTTGTATCTTCCCCAGGGCCCGTTGTTGCCCAAATCGGCAGGGCCGAGGTTGGTGTTGCGCGCGCCCAACCGGTCAAACAGAAAGTGCTGTGTGAATCGGATATCGAACCCTTTGGCGATGTAGACAGCCGCGCCCCAGGAATGTTCGATCCCAATGGCGTCGGGAGACCAGGTATAAAGTGTCTGCGGGATGGTCTTGCCGAACAGAAACGACGGCTCTCCCCAAACCATGAACCGGCGCAACTGGCCCTTGCCAAACGGACGCACCTCGAGCAATCCGGAAAGCATATAGCGAGCGAATAAGCTGCACGGCGCATTGACTCCTCCGAAGGTGCCGGCGTTGCCCGCACACAGGTTGGGATCGATTTCGTTGTGCGGAGGAGCAAGGTCGAACTGAGCATATCCCCAGAACGTGTCGCGCGGAAGGAAGAACCGGTCCGAATCTTGCATAACGGGATCTCCGTCTTGCGCGCGCAGTGGGCCGACGAGCGCCAATCCTACAATCAACCACAGCAGCAGTTGTTTCACGTTGCCTCCGGTTTTGTGATGGAAAACTTGAGTCTTAAAGGGCGACACATTGTAACGTATGTGCCCCAGGTTGATTCCGGGTCGGGAGTTCGTCTCTGCGTGCTCGGCAGCTGTCCTCCGCGACCTTTGCGATTCAGGCTCTTACAACTGCCGACCCTTCATCAGAACCTTGAAACGCGGAGAACGCTAAGAACCACAGCGAAGATCGCAGAGAAAAACCCATGCTCGATGGGAGATCAGTTGGAAAGCGGTAACTGAATCACAGCTTCGCAGCCTTTTTCTTTGTCCCGGTTTCGCAAGGAAAGAGTCCCGCCGTGTGCCTCGGCGATCTGCCGGCTCAGAACCAGGCCAATACCCGAACCTCCGGGCTTGGTGGTGAAGAACGGTACAAATAAATTTCCCGGGTTGGCAATGCCAGGGCCTTCGTCACGCACGATGAGATGGACCCAATTCGCATTCTTGGTCCAGCCGACTCGCACTTTGCCTCCCGCCTCGAGCGACGCATCCACGGCATTGCGGATCAGATTGATCAGCGCCTGCTGAAGCTGGTCGGGATCGAGGTTCATGGTGATCGATGGCCCGGGTTCGATCTCGACTGCGATGCGAGTCTCCAAACCCGCCGCCGTCTTTACCAGCATCTGCAGATCGGTGGGACGGAGCTCCGGCTTCGGGAGGCGAGTCAGGCGCGAGTAGTCCCGCATGAAACGGCTAAGGGCATCGGAGCGATCGGCAATCACCCGCAGTCCGCGGCGCAGGTCGTCCTGCCAATCGGCAGCGCGAACCTCGCGCTTCATAATGTCTTCCAGGCTGCCTGCGATTGAGCAAATGGGCGCAAGCGAGTTATTCAGTTCGTGCCCGAGCACACGCACCAGCCGCTGCCAGGCCTGGCGCTCTTCTTCGCGCAGAGCACGGCTCAAGTCTGCGAGTACCACAAGATAGTGCGGCTTACCACCCTGCCGGAACACCGACCGCCGGACACCCCAACGGCCCGACTGTCCGGGGAAAACTTTTTCCAGGGTGCGGGCCGATTCACCCTGCAAACATTCCAGCAAGCCAAGTTCTTCGGCGCTCTTGCCCAGCAAGCGTTCGGCGTTCTGAGCCATCAGGCGCTCGCCCGCGCGGTTGACTAGTCGAACTCTCTGGTCGCCGTCAAAGGCAAAGACAGCGACGTCAATCTCGGTCATCACCGTGGTCAGGAGCGCGCTGGCTTCCATCGCGCCCAGTCGTTGCTCGCGTAGCAACTCGGAGAGCGTATTGATCTCGAGCATCAGTTCGCCCAACGCATCACCTGACTTCGCGCCACGCACCCGGAAGGAAAAGTCACCCTCGCGTAACGCGGACTGCATGTTGGAGAGAGTTTGCAGGGGCCGGATCACTGCTGCCCGCAGCCCGAAGGCAAAGCCCACCCACAAGAGCACTACGATGGCAGTCAGGCTCCAGCGGGTGTTGGGGTCGTGTTCGCCGGTCCAGAGCAACACCAGAGTAAGCAGAACTCCAGCCGCACCCGATCCCAGCGCCAGCAGCAGAATGCGGTTCTCGTGACTAAGGTGACGCTTGGGCTTGGGCCGGGGGCGTGTACGAGCTTGGGGCGAAGGCGTAACTGTAGGTGCTGGACGGACCTCGTTAGCTGCTCCCGATTCCATATTTCTGCAGACGCCGATAGAGCGCGCTACGGCTCAGTCCTAGCGCTTCAGCCGCCTGGCTGATATTGCCACCATAACGGTCGACTGCTTTGCGAATCAAGAGGGATTCGACTTCTTCGAGGCTCAATTCCTCCAGACGCTGCGTTCCCGCCTGAGGAGCCTTCAGGCTGAGGTCGCTGCTGCGCACAGCCTCTCCGCTTGAAAGCAGGACGGCTCGCTCGACCGCATGATCCAACTCGCGCACGTTGCCCGGCCAGGAATACTCCAGCATGGCCTGCATGGCTGGAGGGTCAAACGTCTTGACCGGCTTGCGATAGCGCTCTGCATAGCGGCTCAGAAAGTAGGTGGCGAGCGGAGGAATGTCCTGGCGGCGATCGCGTAGCGCCGGAAGCTGAATCTCGACCGTGTTCAGGCGAAATAGAAGATCCTGCCGGAAGCGACCGGCGGCGACTTCCTGGTTCAGATCGGCATTGGTGGCGGAGATGATTCTGACGTCCACGCGACGGGTTTGCGAAGATCCGACCCGCTCCATCTCGCCACTCTCCAGAACGCGCAGCAGCTTGGCTTGCTGCGAAATCGGGATGTTGGCAATCTCGTCGAGAAACAACGTTCCCCCGTGCGCCAGTTCGAAACGGCCGATGCGGTCAGTCTTTGCGTCGGTGAAAGCGCCCTTCACGTGGCCGAATAGTTCGCTCTCGAAGATTCCCTCGGGCAAACCGCCAGTGTTCACAGCAACCAGAGGCCGGGATGCACGGTTAGACAGCGCATGGAGCGTTCGGGCGACAACTTCCTTGCCGCTGCCATGCTCGCCGGTGACGAGCACGTTGGCGTCCGAGGGGCCAATGCTGCTGATCAAGCGCAGCACCGGCTGCATGGACTCAGCGTTGGCGATGAACTTGGGTAGCCCCTCAGCCCGCAGCAGACGGTTTTCCGCTTCCAGGCGCTGACTGCGACGCAACGCGCCCCCCAGTTCCAGTTGCGTGCGAAGAACGGAGAGCAGGCGGGCGTTCTCCCAGGGCTTTTGCACGAAGTCGCGGGCGCCGCGGCGCATGGCCTCGACTGCCAGGTCCACGCTGCTCCAGGCGGTCATCACGATCACCGGCAGCGTACTGTCTACGGCTTGAATGCGTGAAAGCAGGTCGAGGCCTTCCTGGCCTGAGGTCGTGTCGCGGGTATAGTTCAGATCAATGAGCACCGCGTCGAATTCACGCAGACCCAGCGCATCCAGCACACCCGATGGCGAAGTGGCTGTCTCAACCGCGAAACCCTCTGGCTTGAGCAGAAGGCGCAGCGCTTCCAGCACATCACGCTGATCGTCGGCGATCAGGAGACGCGAGCCGGAATGGCTGGATGCAGGCATGACACTCGAACGTGGATGAATTCTATCCTTTTCGGCAGTCGGACTTTGCACGGGACTCAATTTTGCTCCGTTTTGGAATCTTGCCCGGTGGCGATGCTACGGGGCGCGACACCCTCGAAGTGCGGCACTTGCTGTACGGTTCCCCGCACCGCATCTTCAATTTCGATGCCGGTGTGGGCCAGGGTCAGACCGGTGGCCCGATCCAGTTCTACGCGCGATTTTTCGTAGGTGGACATGGCGGCGACAAAGTTCGATTCTGCCTGCGCCAAGTCACGATCCGCCTGCAGCACCAGGTTACTGGTGGAAGCACCCAAGGCCTTCTTCTTCTGCTCCACGTCAAAGGTCTGCTGGGCAAGGTCGCGGGCCTTGCGGGCCGCGGTAACCCGGGAGCGGTTCTGCACCAGGGCAAATTGTGCGTTACGCACTTCGATGCCGATCTGGTTCTGCAATTGTTGCAAGTGCAACTGCGCCTGCCGGTATTCCAGCTGCGAACGGATCTGGTCGGCCTGGGCGCCCCGATTGCGCAACGGAATGTTGATGTTGATACCCACCGCATAGTCGGGAGAGTTGTTCTTGAACAAGTCACTGAACGCATTAGAGTATCCCGAAGTAGGCAACACCGGACAGGGCGGATTGCTGCACAGCGGTGTGCCCGCGTATGCTCCATTTTGTACTCCAGCCAGGCCAAACGCCCCATAGAACGCAACCAGGTCAACCTGCGGCTTCATTGCATTGGCTGCGGCTTTGCGGGTGATCTCGCGATTGGTAAGGTCAATGCGCGCCTCGGCCAACTCCGGACGATGCCCCTGCGCGTCCCCAATCAGGTCCTGAATGGGTGTCACTGGCTCTTCTTCCGGAATGCTCATCGTATCTGTAGGAACCACTTCTGCCGAGGCTAGAGCCGTGTCGCTCAGGTCGCGAGTAATCGCGTTCTTGATCAGCAGCGCCTGCAGTTGCAGCTCGTTCTGGGAAAGCAGCAGGTCCTGACTGCGCGCGGACTCCTCGCTCTCCGCTCGCATGACTTCCATGGGAGCGATAGCGCCGATTCTTACCTGTTCGCGGTCGTCGGAAAGAGTTTTCTCCGCCAATTCCAGGGAGCGCTCTTTCACTTTCACGTCTTCGTAGGCGTTGACTAGGTCCCAATAGATGTTCTGAATCTGCGAAACCGTGGAAATGACTTGCCCGCGGAACGCTACATCGGATATCTCCCGGTTATTGCGGGCAATGCGAATGAAGCGCATGTTGGGACCAAAGCCAAAACCCGCCATTAGATGCTGGCGGAGAGAAAAGCGGAAGCTGCTGTCCAACTCTGGAGACAGAATACTGAACAAGCTGTTGTTGGTGATGCGATCGTTATTAAAGCCAACCGACAGCAGCGTGCCTGATGCAAAACCCTGGGAAAAATTGAAATTGGCGATCCCGGAGTTTTGCTGCAAAGATGTTACCCCGGACAGAACTGGACTCGACTGCGGGAACGTAGCGTGTTCGATTTCCATGCCACCGGAAACGATTGGATCGAAGCTGTCGATGTTGGTACCGATGCCCAAAGTGGACTGCACCAGGCCCGAAGCACCGCCGCCCGCACCGCCTGCGCCGCCCGAGGTGCCGCCCGCTCCTGCACCTGGTGCTCCGCTGCCGAAGCCTCCCACGCCGCCGCCAGGAGTCCCTTGTACCAACCCGGTGGCCACACCGCGCACACTCTCGCCCGACTTGGCACGCATAATGTCGGTGTCAGCAATGGAGAGATTGAAACGGGCAATGGCTAAGTCCAGATTGTTCTCGAGCGCGAGTGCGACCGTGTCACTCAGGGATAGTCGAAGCCTACCGTCTTTGAGCATGCTCTCGATTCGCGGAGTGTTCCCAAAACTCGGCGGCGGCACCTGATGGGCGAGGTATGGGCTCACAAAGTATGGAAAATGAGATGCCGGCATCGAGTAGTCAGCGAGTTTCTGGGCCGACGCGCAGGCGGCACCGAGGAAAAGCAACCCCGCAAGCAATACACCATGATTTCCCCGTATCTTGTTGGTTATACTACGATATATGCGATTCATATCTCCCTTGATCATTGCGTCTCCTAGGTACAATCCACATCATTCGCAGCGCAACGCGACCATGGGATCCACCTTGGTCGCACGCCGCGCCGGAAGATAAGTGGCCGGCACCACTGACAGCAGAAGTAGAGCGCACACTTCCAGCAACGTTGTGACATCGGTTGGCGCAACTCCAAACAACAGACTGGAGATCAGGTGCGCCCCGGCGAAAGCAGCGATAATTCCAAGAATCGCTCCCATTCCTGTGAGCCGCAACGCGTTGCGAACCACCAGCCGGACCAAATGAGATGGCTGCGCCCCCAGAGCTGTTCGCAATCCTAATTCGCGGGTTCGCTGTGCAACTGAGTAGGCCAGAAGGCCGTAGATTCCCAGGGCGGCAAGAAGAAGCGCGATGCCGGCAAAGACGCCGATCAGATAAGCCGGATAGGCACGCAAGAGCATGGTCGGACTGTCCCAGATAATCTGCTGCATGCTGGCAATGTTAGAAACCGGCACACCTGGATCGATCTGGCGCACCGCGTCTCGCACCCTGCCGGCGACTGAGATCGGCTCCTGCTCGGTGCGCACTACCAGACTCAGGAAGCCGTAGATGTTCTGCTCGAAGTTGTCATAGATAACCGGAGTCGGCTTCGCATCCAACTGGCCGATATTTTCGTTGCCGACCACACCGACGATCTCCCATAGGTTCGGGGCGCTGGTGTAGGTAAAGTTGATGCGCCTCCCAACCGGATTCTGGTGGGGAAAGACCTGGTCCACGAACGCCTGGTTCACTACCACCACGTGGACAGATTTCGCGTCATCTTGTGCGGTAAAGGAGCGCCCGAATCGCAGGGGGATTCCCATCACCCGGAAGTAATTAGGACTCACGGTGATGGAATTGGCTTCGAATTCTTCACCGCCACTGGCCTTGGGGTGGCCTTCAAGGTCGAAACGCGACGTGCTGTTGTTACCGGAGAGCGGCACGGCGGTGACCGCCGCAGCTTCTTTCACTCCCGGCAGGGCATTTTCCTTTTGCAGAACAAGTCGCAGGAATGCCTGCATATGGGCATCGTCGGGATAATTCTGGCTGGGCAGCTGAACAGACATCGTCAGCAGATGGTCGGTCCTGAACCCAGGATCAACCTGCAGCACGCTGCGCAGGCTATTCAACATCAGGCCCGCACCCACGAGCAGCACGATCGCGATTGCAATCTCGCCGATCACGAGTGCATTCCGCAAGCGGGCGTGGGGCAAGCCCACCGAACTGCGTCCAGCGTCCTGCAGCGCTTCCCGCGCGTCAAACTTGAAGATTCGCAGAGCGGGAACCATGCCGAACAAAATACCTGTGAATACTGACACGGCGAAGGAGAACAGCAGGGCACCTCTGTCCACAGTGAGTCCCTGCCAGGCGGGCATGGATTCCAGTTCCTGCTTTGGAATCGCGGTCACGATCGCGGGAACGGCCCAGTAGGCGACCAGAACGCCGGCTATTCCTCCGATCATGGCTAGCAGCATGCTTTCAGTGAGCAATTGCTGGACAACTCGCCACCGGCTGGCTCCCAGGGCCGCCCGAATTGCCACTTCTCGTTGTCGCGGAACGGATCGGGCCAGGAGCAACCCGGCAACATTGGCACAGGTGATCAGCAACACAAAACCGACGGTCGCCATTACCACCAGCAACACCGGGCGCATCGAACCGACGAGCTGTTCCTGTAGCGAGATCAGGCGGGTACCGACGTTTTGGTTCGAATCCGGATACTGTGTCGCCAACTGCCCAGCCAGGGTTTGCATGCCCGCTTGCGCCTGCTGCAGGCTGACCCCCGGTTTGAGGCGACCTAAAGGGAAAAACCAGTGCAGGTTTCTGCGTAGGAAGTCCGGCCGCATCTGCAGAGAGCGCCATATCTCCGCCGACCCGACTGGACCAAACTGAAAGCTTTGCGGAAGCACGCCAATCACCGGGCATAGGACGCCGTCGAGTACCAGGGTCTTGCCGATAACCTGCGGATCGCCTCCAAGCCGGTGCTGCCATCCGCCGTAGGTCAAAATCACCCATGCCGCCTTGGTGGCGTCGTCCTCGGCGGGCTGAAAGGTTCTTCCCAGGATCGGCCGCACTCCGAGTGTCTCGAAGAACCCGGAACTCGCCACTCCGACAACGACCTGCTCTGCGCCTTCTTTACCTGACAACGTGGCAACGCTTCCGGAATATCCCCCCATCCGTGAGAACACTTGGTTGCGATCGCGCATGTCCAGGTAGTCAGGATACGAAGCTTCCATCTGTTGGAAGCTGCCGGAAGTGCGGGTCTCCCAGACCTGTACCAGTTCGCCGGGCTTTTCGAAAGGGAGCGCGCGCAGCAGAGAGGCGCTGAAGATGGTGAACACCGCGGTGTTCGCGCCAATTCCGAGTGCCAGCATCGCAATGATGATGGCGGTGAACCCCGGGCTCTTCCAGATCATCCGCCATCCGTAGCGGATGTCTTGTAACAGAGTTTCCATTTTTTCACTCATTCGTAACGCAACGCCACCATGGGATCGATCTTGGTAGCCCGCCGGGCCGGAATGTAAGTGGCCGGCAACACCGCCAGCAAAAGCAGTCCACACACTTCGAGGAAGGTGGGGAAATCTGTCGGCGTCACCCCAAACAGCAGGCTGGAAATCAGTCGCGCCGCCGCCAACGCTCCCAACACCCCCAAACCCGTTCCAATCAAGGCGAGCTGCAGTCCGTTGCGGATGATCATCTGCAGCAACTGCCAGGGCTGCGCCCCCAGCGCCATGCGGAGCCCAAGCTCGCGCGTACGCTGCGCTACCGAATACGCCAGCAGCCCGTAGATGCCGAGGGCCGCCAGCAACAGTGCGATTCCCGCCAAAGCGCCCACCAAATATGCGGGATACGCCCGCAGGAACATGGTCGGACTATCGGCGATCACCTGCTCCATGCTGGCGATGCCATACACCGGCACCGCCGCATCCATTTCTCGCACCAGCCGGCGAACGCCGTCGGCTAGGGTAGTAGGTTCCTGCTGGGTGCGCACCACCATGGAAAAATAACCGCTGGCATCCTGTTCGAAGTTGTCATACACCACCGGCGTGCGATTGGCATCGAGAGCGCTGACGTTCTCGTTGCCCACCACTCCCACAATTTCCCAGAAATTCGGCTTGTTGCTGTAAGTGAAGTTGATGCGCTTGCCAATGGGATTCTGCTTGGGAAAGGCCATATCGACCAGCGTCTGGTTCACCATCACCACGTGCGGTGATTTGGCATTGTCTTGTTCGGTGAAGAATCTCCCGGCACGCAGAGGGATCCCCATCACCCGGAAGTAATTCGCGCTGATGGTGCGGCTGTTGGCTTCGTATTCCTCCCCGCCGCTGGCCTTGGGATGGCCTTCCAAATCAAAGCGCGAAGTGTTGCCGCCGCCCGATAGCGGCACGATCGACACCGCTGCCGCCTCCTTGACTCCGGGCAGCCGGCCGGTGTTCTGCAAGAGCTGCCGCACAAATGCTTGAGAGCGCGCGTCGTCGGGATAGCTCTTGTCCGGCAGGGCCAGCGAAAGCGTCAGCAGATGGTCCGCCTTGAATCCGGGATCGACGGCCAATACGTGGCGCAAGCTGTTCAGCATAAGGCCCGCGCCCACCAGCAGAACAATGGCCATTGAGATTTCGCCGACCACCAACACGTTGCGCAGACGCGAGTGCGGCGATGCGACCGAACTGCGCCCGCTCTCCTGCAGGGTCCCGCTCACATGCGGATTGAAAATCTGCAGAGCTGGAGCCATGCCAAACAAGATTCCGGTGATAACCGACAGCCCCAACGAGAACAACAGAACCGTGCGGTCGACTCCGAGCCCCAGCAAGGCAGGAAGGGATGCAACCTGGTCCTTGGGGATGGTCGAAAGAATGGCTGGCACCGCCCACGATGCCACCAGCACGCCCGCCGCGCCACCAATCAATGCCAGCACAATCCCTTCGGTGAGAAGCTGACGAACAATCCGTCCGCGGGCTGCCCCCAGAGCCACCCGAATCGCAATTTCTCTTTGTCGAGGGACCGAGCGCGCCAGCAGCAAACCGGCTACGTTTGCGCAGGTGATCAGCAGGACGAAGCCGACCGCAGCCATAAGCATGAGCAACACCGGGCGGACTGAACCCACCAACTGGTCGCGCAAACTCAGCAGCCGAATCCCGACGTCGTGATTCGAGTCCGGATATTGCAACTCCAATTGCCGCGCCAGAGTTGCCATTCCGGCTTGTGCTTGCCGCAAGCTTGTTCCCGGCCTCAGACGGCCAACCGGATAGAACCAATGCAAGTTTCTTCTCTCCAGCATCTGTCCTGAGAGATGGAGCGAACGCCAGATGTCGGCCGAACGGGTGGGACCAAACTGGAAGGTTTCAGGCAACACCCCAACGATGGTGCACAACGATCCGTCCAGGGTTAGAGTCTTGCCAACGATATGCGGATCTCCGCCAAAACGCCGCTGCCAGCCGCCGTAAGAGAGAATGATGCCAGTCTGTTCCTGGGCTCCGTCTTCGGCGGGGGAGAAAGTTCTGCCGAGAATCGGCTGTACGCCCAGAGCTTCAAAGAATCCTGAACTGGCCACCGCTATCGCGATCTGCTCGGCCCCGTCCTGGCCCGAGAGGGTGGCAGTGGTCCGCGAATATCCGCCCAGCCGCGAGAACACCTGGCTGTGATCGCGCATGTCGAGATAGTTCGGATAGGAAGCTTCCATCTGTTGGAAGCTGCCCGAGGTCCGCGTCTGCCAGACCTGTACCAGTTCGTCCGGTTTTTCAAAAGGGAGAGTACGCAGCAAGGTTGCGTTGAGAATTGTGAACACAGCGGTGTTGACCCCAATGCCGAGCGCCAGCATCAAAATGACGACCACGGTAAACCCTGGGCTCTTCCGCAACATGCGCCAGCCGTAACGAACGTCTTGTTTCAAGGTTTCCATGTTTCCCTTTCACTCGTAACGCAGCGCCACCATGGGATCGACCTGAGCCGCACGGCGCGCCGGAACATAATTCGCTAGCAGCGCCACCGCAGCCAGCAGCGCTGCCACCGCGCCAATAGTGATTGGGTCGCGGGCGCTGACGCCGAACAACAGAGTTGCCATCAGCCGGGTAAGGGCAACGGAAGCAATAATCCCCAGGACAACCCCCAGCGCAACCAGCCTCATTCCCTGCCCCACGATGAGCTTCAACACATCTTCCTTCTGCGCCCCCAGGGCCATGCGAATTCCGATCTCGTGGGTGCGCTGAGAAACCGTGTATGACATCACCCCGTACAGTCCGATCGCGGCCAACAGCATGGCGAGGCCCGAGAAGACCGACAGCAACAACATGGCAAAACGGCGCCGCAGGACGGATTCAGCAATGACATCCTGCATAGTGCGCAGGTTCGCCAGCGGGATATCCCGGTTCACGCTCGCAACTGCATTCTGAGCGGCGAGGGCGAGAGCCAGCGGGTCGGAAGTCTTGCTGCGCACCACCATGACAACGGACGGCCAATGCGCCTGCCCGAAGGGGAGATAAATCTCTGGACGTGGAGCCGTCTCCAGACCCACATGGCGCACATTGCCGACCACACCGACAATCTGGATCTGATCATTCAGCGGGCCAAAGTTGATGATGTGTTTGCCGACCGGATCCTCACCCGGGAACAAATTGCGTGCCAGAGCTTCGTTAATGACCGCCACTTGCATCGAGCTGTGGGTGTCCTGCTCGGTCAAGCCACGGCCTTGGAGCAAAGGAATACCCATGGTCTGGAAATAACCGGGGCTGCTGACGCGAATATCCGCTTCGTAGCCTTTGTTGCTGCCAGGAAGCTGGAAACTACGATTGCTATTGCCGCCAGCTAATGGCAAGCGACTCACCGCTCCCGCCGACTGCACTCCAGGCAACGCCTGCAACCGCTCTACCACCTGACGATAGAAATCATCCTGCTGTGGGGCCGCAGTTGTTGGTGGGAGCCCGACGTTGAAGACCAGCAGACGGCTGGCATCAAAGCCGGGATCCACCTGCATCAGGCGCACGAAGCTTTTCACCAAGAGCCCCGAGCCCACCAGAAGGATCAGCGAAAGTCCGACTTCAGCCACTACCAGCACAGATCGAGTCTTTCCCTGACTTCCGGTGCTGCCGCGTTCTCCTTCTTTCAAATATTCATTTAGGTTTCCCCGCGAAGCGTGCAACGCCGGGGCTAGGCCGAACAGAATCCCACTGAGTACGGAGACCAGAATGCTGAAGCCGAGCACGTCGCGGTTTACGCCAATGCTGGTGAAGTCACGGATGTCGGGAGGGCTTGTCGCCAACAGAGTCGGCACCGCCCAGGCTGCCAGCAACACTCCAGCTACACCGCCCATCAGCGCAAGCACGATACTCTCGGTCAGCAACTGGCGCACCAGCCGCGGGCGGCTGGCTCCGAGTGCAGCGCGGATCGAAACCTCTCTGGAACGGGTCGTCGCACGCGCCAAGAGAAGGTTGGCAACGTTGGCGCATCCGATCAACAGCACAAGAGCCACTGCCACCAGCAAAACCAAAAGCGTCGGCCGGATGTCACTGACCATATTGTCCTGCATGCCGATCAAGCCGACTCCGACATCGTTGTTGGAATCGGGATACTGCTTCTCCAGGCGGGCCGCGATCGCAGCCATTTCTTCACGCGCCTGTTGCAGGCTGACTCCCGGCTTCAGTCGTGCCCAAACATCAATGTAGTGGCTGTCGCGAACTGGACGCGGGTCTTCATCCGGCCGCAAGGGATGCGCCGGCACGCCCCAGCGCGAAGGCAGCCACAGCTCCCCAAAATCGTCGGGATTGAAGCTCGCCGGCATGACGCCGACCACGGTATAGGGTTCGCCATTGAGTGTGATATTGCGCCCGACCAGGTTGCGATCAGAGCCGAAACGGCGCTTCCACAGGCCACTTCCCATGACCACCACGTGATCGGTGCCGGCATGATTGTCGTCGGGCAGCAGGGTGCGCCCCAGAACCGGGCGCACGCCGAACAATGGGAAAAAGTCAGGCGAAGTCATGGTGGCGCGCACCCGCTCCGGACGGTCGCTGCCGGTGAGATTCACCGGCCAACTCCGTGACGCCGCCATGTACGTGAACACATGGTTCTGCGACTGCCAATCAAGGTAATTGGCGGGCGACGGAGCGCCTCCGCCTTCGCCGGTGCTGCGTTGCGATTCACTAACGCTGAGAATGCGGTTAGCGTCCGGGTAAGGCAGCGGATGCAGCAGAACCGTATCCACCACGCTGAAAATGGCGGTGGTGCTGGCGATACCCAGTGCCAGTGCAGCCACAGCGATCAAAGTGAACCCGGGGCTCTTGCGCAACATGCGCACGCCGTAGCGAAGGTCTTGTAAGAGAGTTTCCACGCTTTCACCTCACTCGTATCGCAGTGCCACCATGGGATCGACCCGGGTGGCCCGCCGCGCAGGGATATAGCTGGCGATCAGCGCCGCACCCACCATCGCGCCCATCACCAGAGAGAACGTCAGGGGATCATTCGGCCGCACGCCATATAACAACTGGCCCAGCAGACGTGTCGCGGCCAGTGCGCCCACCAGTCCGATCACCAAACCGATCAGCAAGAGTCTGCAGGCCTCTCGAAGGACAAGTCTCAGGACGTTCATCGGGGTCGCTCCCAGGGCCATGCGGACGCCAATCTCGCGTGTCCTCTGCACTACCGAGTACGCAATCACACCATAAGTACCCAGTACGCTCAGCCCCAGCGCGAGCAGGCCAAAACAAGACATCAGCACCATGACAAAGCGATCCGGCGCCACGTCCCGGTCCAGCAGCCATTGCATAGTGCGGATCTTCCATACCGGCTGATCGCTATCGACCTTCCAAACCGCCGCGCGAACCGCATTGCTCAAGCTCATCGGCTCGACCGCGGTTCTTACTACCAACGTGGCGAAAATTCCCGGTATCTGCGCATAGGGGAAGTAAATGTATGGCTGCTGCTCATCGCGCGCGGCGTACTGTTTTACGTCTGCCACCACGCCAACGACCATGGCTCGCCATGGTCGCGCCTCCGCGCCTGATGCGATGGTCAAGTGCGGAAACACAACTTCCTTGCCGATCGGGTCCTGGTTCGCCCAATACTTCTCCGCCATGCTTTGGCTGACCAGTACGACCGGGGCTGACTGCGCATTGTCGTTCTCTGTAAAGTTGTGGCCGCGCAGGATCGAAATCCCCATAGCTGCGAAGTATCCTGGGGTAGCCAAATTCCCTGTTGCCTTCGGTTCCTGCCCCGGCGAGACCGTCATTCCCGGAAGGGTGAAGTTGACCTCGCCGCCGTTCCCGCTGAAGGGCAGCCCCTCGACTAGCGCTGCCTGAACCACACCGGGCACGTGACTCACCTGCTCCACCACCTGCTGGTGAAAATTCCACCACGATTCCGCGTTCTTGTACTTAGTCGTGGGCAGCCGGTATTCCATGGTGAGCAGGTTCGTTGGTTTGAACCCGGGATCTGACCGCAACAATTCGCGGAAACTTCTCACCAACAGTCCGGCGCCGACCAGCACGACAATGGACATGGCCACTTGCCCGGCAACAATCGCGCCACGCAACCAATGACGCCGCGAATCAGTGGCCGACCGTCCGCCGACGGCCAGTTGTGCGAGCCCCGACGACGAAAGCCTCATCGCCGGGATGCAGCCGCACAAAATCCCGGTAAGCAACGAGACCAGCCCTGCGAATAGCAAAATCTGCCAGTTGAGGCTGGCGTTGACTTCCACTGGCAGTGACCGCGGATTAAGTTTCAGCAGCGCGCCCAGAGCCCAGACTGCAATCACCAGACTTCCCGCCCCACCCAGCAGCGCAACCAGACAAGTTTCTGTGAGCAACTGACGCACGATTCGCGAACGGCTGGCCCCCAACGCCACGCGCATCGCCAGTTCCCGGCTGCGGTTCGCACCACGGCTCAGCAGCAGGTTGGCAACGTTAGCGCATGCAATCAGGAGGATCAGGCCCACTGCGCCCAGAAGAACCAGCAGCGCCGGGCGGGCGGATTGCGTGACTGATTCCTGGAACCCGGTTAGCACGATGTGAGTGCCCACATCCTGCAGCGGGTAGCTCGCCGCCAAGCTGTGAGCAGTGACCTCCAGATCGGCCACTGCCTGCCTGCGATTGAACCCGTCCTTGATCCGTCCCATCATCAACTGATACTTGGCGCCACGATCTTGCGCAATGTAATCGGGATAGTGCGCAATCGTCATCCAGACATCGCTGTCCGCCAGAGTGAAGTGAAAACCGGCCGGCAGTATGCCGATCACCGTATAGATTTGGCCGTTGAGCGTCAGTTGCCGCCCGATGAAGTTAGGATCGCTGCCAAACCGGTTCTGCCATGTGCCATAGCTCACCACCACCACACGATTGGCTTCCGGCCGGTCCTCACCGGCAGCAAACAGCCGGCCCTTGAACGGTTGCACCTCGAGCAGATGAAAGATATTTGCCGAAGCAAACGAACCGATGACCCGGTCGGGGCGCTCAGTTCCCGTCAGGTTCACGCTTTGGTCAATCCACAACGACAGATCCTGGAAAGTATGCTGCTGGGCGCGATAGTCCTCGAAGTCCGGAACAGAAACGCCATAGCCGTCATCTCCGGCCCGGACCGGGTCGCGGACAATCACCAGCTTGTCGGGATTGCGGAATGGCAACTTCATCAGCAAGACAGAATTGACCAGGCTGAAGATTGCCGTGTTGGCGCCAATACCCAATGCCAGCGTGATCACAGCCACCGCCGTAAAGCCGGGGCTCTTGCGCAACATGCGGATGCCGTAGCGAACGTCTTGTAAGAAGGTTTCCATTTGCCTCACTCGTATCGCAACGCCACCATGGGATCGATCCGCGCGGCCCGATTGGCGGGAATGTAATTCGCCAGGAAAGCCACCAACGCCAGTAGCACGGCGAAAACAGCCAGCGTGAGCGGATCGCTGGCGCTGATGCCAAACAACAACCCTGACATTAACCGCGTCAACCCGATCGCGACCGTCAAGCCAACCAATACTCCGACCAGAGCCAGAAACATTCCCTGGGACACCACCAGCCTCAGCACGTCGCCACGCTGTGCTCCAAGCGCCATACGCACTCCGATTTCCCGCACACGTTGGCTCACGAAGTAGGCCATCACGCCGTAGATACCAATCGCCGCCAGCAACATGGCCGTCGCCGCAAAGAAACCCAGAATCTGCAACGCAAACCGGCGGGAGGCGAGGGAGTCTGAGATGATGCTGCGCACCGAACGCACGCCAAACACCGGCAGATCAGGGTCAACCGACTGAATCGCGCGACGAATCGGTCCTTCCAGAGCTTCCGGACTCGCTGCAGCCCGAATATAGACAGTGATGGAATTCAAACCGCTCTGGCGCGCGGGAAAAAACAAGTGGGGCGCGTAAGGGATATCCAGGCCGTCGCTGCGGATTCGCCCTACAATCCCGACAATTCTCCGCAGGGGCTGCTTCGCGCCGAAAAACTGAACCTGTTTCCCGATCGGGTCATCGTGTGGCCAATAACGTTCCGCCGCTGTTTGATCAATCAGCACGACGGTTTCCCCTTTGTCATCGTCGGATTGGGTGAAGAAGCGGCCGCGGATGAGCGGAGTCTGGAGGACATGAAACAGGCCTGGGGTCGCCACGCCGAACTCTGCAGTCGGGGCTTCTCCGGGGGCCGCGATCCGTCCCGCGATGGAAAAACCGACCGGATTGCGCTGCGTGGCGACCGGGGTCACGCCCCCACCGATGGCCACTTCCGTCACCCCCGGCAAAGCACCAACGTGGTCCAGCACCTCGCTGAGGAATACATTGAACTTTTCCTGCGTGGGATAAGGGTTGTTTTTGGGATCGTTCGGTACGGGCATCCAAAATTGCGCGGTGATCAGGTTGTCAGAGTTGAATCCGGGCTCCACCTCCAGCACTTTCCAGAAGCTGCGCAGCAGCAGGCCCGCGCCCACCATCAGCACCAGAGAAAGCGCGAACTCAGAGACCACCAGAGCGCCAAGAAAGCGGTGTTGACGCGATGCAATCCCCACTCCTCGCGCCCCCTGCCCCAGTTTCTCCATCAACCGCCGGTCCGACATCTGTAACGCCGGCACCAGCCCGAACAACAATCCGGTAATGAGAGAGACTGCAATTACAAAGAAAAGAGTGCGCCCGTTTACGGCGACTTCCGCCAGCCGGGGAAGGGTCGAGGGCACAAGTGTAAGCAATAGACTTTTCAGCCAGAAGGTCAGTGGCACTGCAAGCAGCCCGCCACAAAGTGACAGCACCACACTCTCCGTCAAGGTTTGACGGACAAGTCTCCAGGTCCCCGCCCCCAAGGCCTGCCGGATGGCGATTTCGCGGTGACGCACCGACGACCGTGCCAGCAGCAGGCTGGCAATGTTGACACAAGCAATCATCAGCACTGCCCCAACGGCGGCCAGCAACAGAAACAGCATCAGGCTTACATTGCCCACCAACTCTTGTTGCAAAGGGACAAGGCGCAACCCCCAACGCGCCGCGGCCGGATAATCCGTCGGATATTGCTCGCGCAACTGCGCCGTAAACGCGTCGAGCCTGGACTGCGCTTGCGCCAGCGTCATACCCGGCTGCAGCCGCGCGATGGCCCCCGGGATAAAACGCTGCGTGCGCACCGGCGGATGTGGAAATGGGTCCGCCGCGTAACCCGCCGCAACCCATATCTCGACGTCCTGACGGATGGTGCGCCCGGGATGGCGAAAGTCCGGCGGCATCACTCCAATGATGGTGTACAGGTCCGTGTCCAGCCGGATCGCCTGCCCCAAAACCTTCGGATCGGCTCCGAACATCGTGTGCCACAAACTGTCGCTGATGACCGCCCCCTCAGAAAATCCTTCCCGCGAGTCAGCGTCGTTGAAAACCCGGCCCAGCGCGGGTTTCGCCCCCAGCAAAGTGAAGAAATTCGTACTCACCGCGTTGGCTTCCACGCGCTGCGGTTTCTCCCGTCCGGTAATGTTGGCGCTGATCGGCCACACCGCGGAGATTTGGGTGAACACCCCTGAGCGTTTCTGAAAATCATCAAGCTCGGGCTGCGACACACCAGCATCCGTCAGGTTGATACCCGGCATGCCGGCTTTCACCGACACCAATTCCCCGGGTTGCTGATAAGCCAAGGGCCGCAACAGCACCGCGTCCACCACAGAAAACAAAGCGGTGTTGGCGCCAATGCCCAGCGCGAGGGTCGTCACAACCACCGCCGTAAAGCCAGGACTCTTGCGCAGCATGCGCAGTGCGTAGCGAACGTCTTGAGTGAGTGTCTCCATAGCCTGCTCGTTACGGCGTCGCCACCGCCGGAATCTTCGCCTGCGGATTGGCCGGATCAGTGGTGATCCATCCATCGAACAATTGAATCGTCCGGTCTCCGTAGGCCGCGTTCACTTCCGAATGTGTAACCTGAATGATGGTGGTTCCGGCATCGTTCAGTCTCTTGAACAAATCCATGATTTCCTTCGACTGGCTGGAGTGCAGGTTGCCGGTGGGCTCGTCGGCGAGAATCAGCTTCGGATTCCCCACCACGGCGCGAGCCACACCCACCAGTTGCTGTTGTCCGCCCGAAAGCTGGCTGGGATAAAGGTCCTTCTTGCCTACTATTTGGAACCGGTCCAGGATCTCCGCTACCATGCTGGCTCGCTGCCCGCGGGAAATGTTCCGGTAGGAGAGCGGAACATCGAGGTTCTCGTAAACCGTCAAATTGTCGAGCAAGTGATAGCTCTGGAACACGAACCCGATGTACTTGCGGTTCAGTTCAGACCGCTTCTTGCGATCGAGTTTATGGACCTCATGCTCCAGAAACGTGTATTCGCCCGCCCAGGAATCATCCAACATGCCGAGGATGCTCATCAGCGTGGACTTTCCCGAACCGGAAGGCCCCATCACGGTGATGAACTCGCCCTCACGGATGTCGAGGTTGATCCGGCGCAGCACATAAGTGACGCCCGCCCCGGTTTTGTAAGTTCGTTCAATATTGCGCAACTGAATCATGTTTTCTCCCGCCCTCGTACAACGAATTTCTTTGCGTCCTCTGCGACTTCCTCTGCGTACTCTGCGTTAGGGCTTTTGATCTCGCGTTGCATCACTCTTCCCGCAACGCCTCCAGCGGATCAAGCTTGGTGGCTCGATACGCGGGGATGTAGCAGCCAACCAGAATCAACGCCAGCACGATTACCGGCACCAGGGAGAACGTCCCCAAATCGCGCGCGCTCACGCCGAACAGCAAGCTCTCCATCAGGCGCGTCAGCCCGAGCGCTCCAGCGACTCCTACCACCACGCCGGCGACGGCCAGCTTGGCTCCCTGACTCATGATCAGCCGCAAGACGTTTCTCCGCTGCGCCCCAAGTGCGACGCGAATTCCGATTTCCCGCGTGCGTTGCGAAACGGAATACGCCATGACGCCGTAGATACCGACCGCCGCCAGAGTCAGCGCCAGGGCCGCAAAGCTGCCGATTAACCACATGTCGAAGCGCCGCAGCGAGCCCGCATCGGAGACCATTTCTTCCATCGTTTTCACATCGAACACGGGCACCGTCGCGTCCACTTCAGCCACAGCCGAGCGAATCGAGGTCAGGAGACCGGCGCCGTTAGCGCTGCGAACTGCGATGCTCATGGTTCCTTCGAGCATCGGCAGAAAGGCTTCCGGCACCTGGGCGTAGGGATAATAGGCAGTCGGCTCGACATCAGTAACGTCCGCCGCCCAATGACGGACGTCGGCAGCGACTCCGACTACCGTGTACCACTCGCCACCGGTGACCTCAGGCTTGATCCGCTTTCCGAGCGCGTCTTCCTTCGGCCAATAGAGCTTGGCCAGGCTCTCGCTGACCACTGCGACCCGCGGAGCTGCGGCAGTGTCGTGATCGTTGAACTCACGGCCGCTCTTCAACTGAATCTGCAAGCCGCTGAAATACTCCGGCCCAATGGCACGGAAGCGAGTCACAATCGGAATCTGATCGGGCGGCGGAGGCGTGCCTTCGATCGAAATCGCCATCGAAGGATCCGACCCACTCATGGGCAGGTTTCTCGCCAGCACTGCCGATTGCACCCCCGGCAGGGCTCGCACCCGCTCCAGTACCTGCTGGTAGAAAACCGGAATACGCTCTCCCTTGTATTGCGTCGGGGAAGCAATGCGGAAGGACAATTCACCAGTGGGATTGAAACCCGGTTCGACACTCTCCGTGCGCCACAGACTCTTGAGCGACAGCCCAGCTCCAATCAAAAGGATCGAAGCCAGCGCAGTTTCGGTAATCACCAGTGCCACCCGGTGTTTGCCAAAACCACCGCTGCTGCCGCGGGATCCTTCCTTGAGCGCCTCACTGACGTTGATTCGCGAAGCCTCAAGCGCAGGGAAACACTCCGAACAGAATTCCCACCACTCCGCACAGCAAGGCGGTGTAGGCAAGCACGGTCGCGTCGATGGCAACCGTATCCACGGCCGGGATGCTGGAGGGATGTATTGCCACCAGAACCTTGACCGCCGCCCACGCCAGACCTAGTCCCAATGCGCCGCCCAGCACGGAAAGCAACAAGCTCTCAGTCAGCAATTGCAGGATCATCCGGGCGCGTGCAGCGCCCAGCGCGGTACGGATTGACATCTCCCGCCGCCGCATCGTGCCCCGTGCCAACAAAAGATTGGCCACGTTAGAGCAAGCAATCAGCAGAACAAACGCCACCGCTCCCATCAGCAGCAACAACACCGGCTTCACGTTGCCGTTCAAAAACTCGCTGACCGGCATCAAGGTGACGCCGAAACCGCCCTCGCCTTTAGGATCTTGCGCCTTCAACCGCGCTGCGATCGCGCCCATTACAGTTTCCGCCTGCTTCTGAGTACTTCCCGGCGCCAGCCGGGCAAACGCGAACAGCCAGTGGACATTACGCGCCGAGGCCTGCGCATTAGTAGTCTCCATTTGCAATGGAACCCAAAATAGCTCCTTGTCCGAGAGCACATGAAAACCGCGCGGCATCACACCGACCACGGTGTAAGGAACACCATCCAGCGTGACCGCTTTCCCCAGGATGCTGTTGCTCGATTCAAATCTGGTTTGCCAGAGCGCATGACTGAGAATCACGAACCCGCCGGCGCCAGGGTGATCTTCCTGCGCCGCAAATCCCCGTCCCAGAACCGGCTGCACTCCCAGCACCGGAAAAAGATCGTAGTTCACTTTTCCGCCGGCGATCCGCTCCGGAACGTCCTTCCCTGCCAGGTTATAGCTGATTCCGGAAAAGGCACCCATGTGCGCCAGAATGTCTCCTTGTTGCTGCATTTCCAGAAATGCCGGCGTAGAGAAAGCATTCGGCTGGCCATTCGACATGGTCTTCCACACCACCATGATGCGGCTGGGATCGCGAAACGGAAGCGAGTGCAACAGCACGGAATTGATTACGCTGAACATCGCCGTATTCGCCCCGATACCCAGGGCCAGCGTGAGGATGGCGACCACCGTAAAACCGGGCGCCTTCCACAGCATGCGGAGACCGTAACGAACATCCTGGATCAGCTTCTCCATGTTCAGTTCAACCTCTTATTCATCACGCAGCGCCACCATGGGTTCCACTTTCGTTGCCCAGTGTGCCGGCAAGTAACTGGCCACCAGGACTGTGGCCAGCAGTAGCAAAGAAGTCAGCAGCAAGGTGAGCGGATTGAACAGGCTCACGTTGTACAGCAGGCTCGATAGCGCACGTCCGGCCACGAACGTGGCAAGCAGCCCCAATACCAGGCCGAAGCCCGCCAGTCGCACACCTTGACCGAGAATCAGCCGCAAGACGTCGCTTCGTTCGGCTCCCAGGGCCACACGAATTCCAAGTTCGCGGGTTCGCAATCGCACCGAGTAACTGATCACTCCGTACAGACCGAGCGCCGCCAGCAACAAAGCAAGGCCGGCAAAGATTGAAAGCAGGACGACCAGGAAGCGGCGGCCTACCAACGAACTGTTCACCCGCTCTTCCATAGTCTGCAGCGCGTAAAGAGGTTGGTTCGGATCTACACGGCGGATGGCCGCCTGCATAGCGCCACCCACTGTTTCGGGATTGGCGCTGTCCGTGCGGACAACAATTTCACCGCCCGGGTTCGGAGATTGCGCCAGGGGAAGAAAATAGAACCCTTCCTTTACATCCGCCTCCAGTGAGTTGCTCTTGGCATGGGCCACGATTCCGACAATCGTCATCCACGGAGAATTGCCCCCAAAATTGATGTGCTGGCCGAGAGGATCCTCGTTTGGCCAATACTGGCGGGCAAGTGTGGCATCGATCACGGCCACCAGTTCAGTTTTTGCCCGGTCTTCCGGTGTAAAAAATCGGCCGCGCAGCAGCGGAATTCGAAGAGTTGAGAAGTAGTCGGGAGAAATCAGACGAATACTCCCATGCGGCCCAGGATCATTCGGCGCAACCGTCCGCCCCTTAATACTGAAAGACGACAGGCCTCCGTTGGCTGAAAATGGCAGCGCGCTCGCGAGGGCGGCATCTTTCACCCCCGGGATACTTCTTAACTCCCGTTCAGCTGCCGTCATGAATGCTGCCTGTTGCTCATCCGTTTTGTAAGCAGGGGGAAGCGAGAACACGGCAGTCATCAGGCCGTGAGGTTCGAATCCTGTGTCCAACTGTTCTACCTGTGCCAGGCTGCGGAGCAATAATCCTGCCCCCACCAACAGCAGCATCGCCAGACCGATCTCGCCGATTACAAGTGCTGAGCGCACCCGTTGCCGCACCCTGCCCGATGTGCCCGAGCGCCCGCCTTCTTGGAGTACCTGAAACCAACGGCTATGAGTCATGTGCCACGCGGGTACGGTTCCGCACACAAGTACGCAGAAAACACCAATCACGGACACGAACAGCAGTACCGGACCACTGATGTGGACGGTAAGATTGCTGGCCAGATTCGCAGGAGCCAGCAACAGCAGCAGCGGAATTACGAAGTGAGCAAGCAGCAGGCCGAGCAAGACCCCGACCACTGCAAGCACCAGACTTTCCAGTAGCGCCTGCTGTACCAACCTCCCGTTGCCGGCGCCAAGCGCGATCTGGATGGAAACTTCGTGTTGTCTGCCGGTGGCCCGCGCCAGCAACAGGCCCGCAATGTTTGCGCAAGCGATAAGCAACACGGTCGCGACGGCCGCCAGCAGAATGGCGAGCGGCTTGCGCAGGTTGCCGGCCACAAACTCGACCAGTGACATGGCGAACATACCCCAGCCGGCGCTTTGGCCGAAACTTGTCGGACCTTCCGCCGCGATTTCCTGCGCAGTACGAAGACTCAGAAAAGCATTGGCTTGAGCGACCGTAACGCCGGGCCGCAAGCGCGCAACCCCGAACAGGTTTTCGTTGTAGCGGTCGTTGCGATCGAAATAGCGGCTGGATGGCAACGCGATCGGCGTCCATAGTTCAGTCCCATTGGGCCAATCGAAGTCCGGACGCATCACGCCGACCACCTGATAGGACTCCTGATTCAAGAGCAAGCTCTTTCCTACGATGGCCGGGTCGCCTCCGAATCGCTGTTTCCAGGTGTGATAGGACAGCACGGCTTCGTGATTCGCGTTGGGCTGGTCTTCCTCAGGACGGAATACACGTCCCATGTAAGGGCTGGCCCAGAAAACATCAAACCACTGCCACGAAACATTCGCGCCAATCAATCGCTCTGGGGTTGTGCCGTTGCCACTGTAGTTAAAGTTTGCTGCCTGCATGATGGCAGCTGAAGTAAGAACATCTTTGCCGGTTACAGCATCGCCAAAGTCCGGGGCCGAGATATTGATATTCGAGAGGTCCGCCAATGAGTACTTCGCTCGGAGCGCGATCACGCTATCGGGATGCGGAATACCGCTGGGGTTCAGCAGGATGGCATTCATCACCGCAAACACCGCAATGTTGGCGCCGATGCCCAGAGCCAACGTTAGAACGGCGACAATCATGAAAGCCGGGCTCTTGCGTAAACCGCGCGCCGCGTAACGTAAGATCCTGAAGGGTTCCCGTCATTTCGTTCCTCCTACTCGTGTCTCAGCGCCACCATCGGATCGACTTTAGTGGCGCGGCGTGCCGGAATGTAGCTGGCAATCAGCGCAACCGCGCTGAGCACCGCCGCCACCGCGATGAAAGTAACTGGATCGTTGGGCCGAACGCCGTACAGCAGACCTGACATCAGCCGCGTGACCGCGAGTGCCCCAACCAAACCAGCGACCACTCCGCCACTCGCGAGAAGTGCTCCCTGCCCAACAATCATGCTGATGACCTGTGAAGTTTGCGCGCCCAGCGCCATGCGGATGCCAATTTCCTGCGTGCGGCGCGAAACCGAATAGCTCATGACGCCGTAGATGCCAACCGCCGCCAGGGTGAGCGCAACCGCCGCGAAAGCTGCCAGCAGCAGAAGGTAGAAGCGTGGCTCTGCCGTGGCCTCTGCGACCACCTGATCCATGGTTTGAACTTCGGAGAGTACGACGTTCTTGTCGACCGACTCGACCATGCCACGGATGATCGTTGCCATGGCCTTGGGATTGCCACCCCGAACTACCAGGGTCAGGTAGGTGAATTGGGGCGCCGGAACTTCGAGATAGTCCCGGTTCTGCAGGTAGGGCAGAAATATTTCCTCTGCCGCCGGTTCCGTCCACTCGCTTCGCAAGCTGTTTTTAACCACTCCTACAACTGTCAGCCATTGGGGGTTGTTCTTGACGTCGTCGAGAGTGATGCGTTTGCCGATGGCATCTTCCTTGGGCCAATAACGGCGGGCGAAGAACTCGTTGACGACAACCACGCCCGGAGCGTTCAGGGTATCGTGGTCGTTGATGTCGCGGCCTCGGAGCACGGGTAGATTCATGGTCTTGGCGTAACCCGGCAGCACTACCCGATAGGCTGCGGTCGGCGTTTCACTCGGAGGTGGCACCGGTTGACCTTCGATGTGGAACGAAAAACCCCAGATATCGCCTCCCAACGGAAGATGATTAATGGCACTGGCCGACTGGACCTCTGGCACTTGCCGGATTCGTTCCAGCAGTTGCTGGTAGAAGAGCGGCCGCTCGCCGGGTGCCGCTTCTTTCGTACCCGTCACCGACACCACCACCGACAACAAGTTGTGAGGATTGAATCCCGGATCGATGTTCTGCAATGCCACAAAGCTGCGAATCATCAATCCCGCTCCCACCAATAAGACCAGCGCAAATGTAAACTCGGATGCGACCAGCAGGCTTCGCAAACGATTCCGGCGGATGCCTTCACTCGATCCACGTTCTCCTTGTTTCAGAGTGTCACTGAGGTTGGGCGCGGCCGCTCGAAGGGCTGGCACCAGTCCAAACACCAGTCCCGCCAGAAGCGTCACCCCCAGCACGAACAACAGCACGTGCCAATCCAGGCCGACGGTCTCAACCCGTGGAAGCTCCGCCGGACTCAACGCCACCAGCGCGCGGATACCCCAGAATGCCAGCAGCAAGCCCGCTCCTCCACCCAACAAGGCAAGCCACAGGCTCTCCGTCAAAAACTGCTGAATCACGCGGCCGCGTCCAGCCCCAAGTGCGGCCCGAATGGCAATCTCTTTGTGCCGGGCCGCAGAGCGTGCCAGCAGCATGTGGGCAACATTGGCGCAGGCAATCAGCAGCACAAATCCAACCGCTGTCAATAGCACCAGCAAAGCCGGCCGGACATTGCCGACCACCTTCTCTTTAAGGGAGATGACTTTCACATCCTCATTCGTCCCCGGATAAGCCTGCTCCAGACGAGCAGTGATCGTCGCCATTTCCGCCTGTGCCTGTTGCAAGCTGACACCCGGCTTGAGGCGGGCGAAGATGCGAAGGCTTCTTCCATGCCAGTTATCAGCTCTGTCGCTCAGAACCAACGGAGCCCAGAGTTGGGCCTTCGTAGCCCAGAAAGGTGCAAACTTGAAGCCCCGAGGCATCACTCCGATGACGGTGTATGTTTCGCCATTTAAGGTGATGGGCCGTCCAATGACCTGAGCATCGCCGGCAAAATAGCTCTGCCAGAACTGATAGCCGATGACCACTTCATGTTCATTGCCGCGCTCTTGTTCTCGCCCGGAGAACTCCCGCCCTAAAATCGGCTGCACTCCCAGCAGCGGAAGAACCTCAGAGGTAATCCGCAACGCCCAGACCTTCTCGGCATCCCCAGCGCCGGTGACATTCGGAGTCCAGTACTCCGCCGCGCCCATGCTTTCAAAGCTACGGTTTTGCTTCTGCCACTCGAAGAAGTTCGCAGGCGCTACTGGATTGCGCCCGGCGTGCAGAATCACGGTGAGCCGATCGGAATCGCGATACGGCAAAGGCCGCAGCAGCACCGCATTGACCACACTGAAGATCGCCGCGTTGGCGCCGATTCCAAGCGCCAGCGTTAAAGTCGCAACCACGGTAAACAGCGGACTCTTCCGCAGCATGCGTGCACCGTGGCGAAGGTCCTGCAACAGGTTTTCCATCATTCATACCTCAGTGCCACCATGGGATCGACTCGGGTGGCAATCACTGCAGGAATCAAGGCGGCGGCAAACGCAACCGCCAACAGCACCGCGACACCAATCACGAATGCCAGAACATCGGTCGGCGCAACTCCAACCAGCAGGCTGCGCAACATTCGGGCAGCCGCGATCGAACCAGCCGCGCCGATGGCAACACCAACCACGGTAAGCATCAGGGCATGGCCGATGACCAAACGGAAAATCCCGCCGCGCTGCGCTCCCAACGCCAGTCGAATCCCGATCTCCCGGGTACGCCGTCCCACCATGAACGACAGCAGTCCATAGATTCCCACCGCTGCTAACAGCAAACCCAACAAACCCAGCGTCGCGATCAGGCCCGCCATCACCCGTTCGTCATAAAGCGCCTGGCTTACGTGTTCCCGCAGCGTCACAATGTCCAGAATCGCAACGTTGTGGTTCAGGTCACGCAGGACTTGCCGCACCGGCGTCGCCAGGGTGCCGGGATCAACGGTAGTCTGGATGGCCATTGCCACTTCGGGATAATCGTCGAGCTTCATCGGCAGGAAGAAATACGGCATCGCATCTTCCTGGAAATCGTTGTACTTCCCGTTCTCCGCAACCCCGATGACTTCGTATTCGTCTCCGTCGATCTTCTCCAGCCGCATGCGTTTACCGATGGGATTGTCATTGGGCCAGAAACGTGTCGCCATTTGCTGGTTGACCACTGCTACTTTCGCGCTGTTTTCCAAGTCGTGCAGTTCAATGCCGCGGCCACGCAGAATGCGCGTACCCAGGACCTCGAAGAAACGGTCGGCGACGGGATCAAAATTGATGGTGGCGCCATCACGGTCAATGCTGGCCAGGCTGCCCTGCACGAAAACCTTGTGGGTCGCTCCGCTGCCGCTCATCCCAAACGGAACGCGCATCCCGACCGTAGTCGAGGCCACGCCTGGAAGTTCCTCGATGCGGCGCCGGGCTTCTTTCACAAAGGCCATGTCCTGCTCGGGTTTCCCCGTTTGCGGCGACAAATCCAGCACCAGCATTTTCTGATGGGCGTTGAAGCCGGGGTCGAGTGCCAAGCCATTCAACAACGAACGCACTAAGAGCCCTGCGCCGACCACCAGCACCAGCGACAGCGCTACCTGTGCGATCACCAGCGCGCTCCGCGTCGCTGGCCGTACCTTGTCGGTCTGGCCTCCGCGTTGCTTCAACTGGCTGCCCGGCATCATTCTCGAAGCCAGCAGCGCCGGAATCAGGCCAAACAAGAACATAGAGGCCATCGCCAAGAGAAACGCTGCGACCAGTCCCCGCCAGCTCAGATAGGCATCCACACCGACGGAAAAGCTCATTTGAGGCATCAACGCCGGAAGCAGTTGCAGTAGCGCATTGCCCAGCAAGAGCGCAGCAACGGCTCCGGCGGCAGCCAGGATGAGAGTTTCGGTCAGCATCTGACGAATGACTCTGACCGAACTTGCACCCAGTGCAATGCGAGTGGCGATCTCCTGCCGGCGATATTCGGTCCGCGCGATCAGCAGGCTGGCGACATTGGAACACGCGATCAGCAAAACCAGTGCCGCGACTGCCAGCAGCACCATGCCGGTGGTCGCAACTTCTTCACCCCGGGTCTGACCCTCAGGCGTCAGCGTCATCTTCCTGCCCGTGTTGGTTGCCGGGTACGCGCTCGCCAACTGACTGGCAATTGCTGCGAGCTCAGCCTGGGCCTGTTGCAAGGTTGATTGATCCTGCAGGCGGCCAAACAGCTCATAGTCACGAAAATCTCGTGAAACCAGCCTCTTTCCCTCGCCGCGCAGCGGCACGAAAGTCGACATCGGGATCCACAGGTCATGGACCATGCTGGGCTGGGTACCGCGAAAGCTCCGTGGCAGAACGCCGAGAACTGTTACATGCTGGCGGTCCACCACTATGGTTTTTCCGATCACCGATGGATCACTGTTGTATTGCCGCCGCCAGAATGGATAACTAAGGACCGCCACCAGGGTGTTGTTGTTCCGCAGTTCGCTCTCCGTGAACAGGCGGCCCGCCGCCGGGCGGGGCTGCAGCACGTCGAAAAAGTTATCTGAGATGGCAGCCGCGGTCACCAGCTTGTTTTGCAAGCCATCATCGAGCATCGCTCCGCGCCCCTCGAACGAGGCAACACCAGAAAGCGTTTTCGCATTCTTGCGCAGATCTTCAAAATCCGGATACGAACTGAGGCCATGTTCGATTTCGCCCCCGCTGCTCGGATTACTGGTGAAGACCCGCACCACGCGGTCGGCATGGGCCACAGGCAAGGGACGAAGCCACAATTCGTCCACATAACTGAAGATGGCGACATTCGCTCCAATGCCGAGAGCCAGCGTCAGCACCGCGACCGCGGCAAATCCAGGCGACTTGCGCAGCATCCGCAGCCCGTAGCGAAGGTCCTGGAGTAAGTTCCCCATCACTCGTACCTCAGCGCCACCATGGGATCGACCTTCATGGCATTTCGCGCCGGCACATAGCACGCCGACAACGCGACCGCCAATAGAAGACCAACCACGCTGGCAAAGGTTGCCGGATCGCTGGCACTGGTGCCGAACAACATGCTGGCCAGCAATCGTGTAGCTGCCAGCGCCCCTATCATTCCGATAGCAATGCCGAATCCGGCCAGAATGACTCCCTGGCGCAAAACCATGCGCAACACGTCACCCTGCTGCGCTCCCAGTGCGACGCGAATGCCGATTTCCCGTGTGCGCTCTGCGACGCTATAGGAAACCACCCCGTAGATTCCCGTGATGGCTAACAGCAGCGCCATCGCAGCAAAGACTCCGAGCACCACCGTGCTGAACCGCGCCCTGGCCAACGAAACCCACAACCGGTCCTCCAACGTCCTGAGGTCAGCCACCGGTTGGTCTTTGTCCAGGTCCCAAACCGCTTGCCGGACGGCAGGCGCCAGCGCCAACGGATCGCCATCAGTTCGAATGACCAGCGTCATGAAGGTGTACGCCAGCTCGGGGTGCGGCCAGTACGCCGTGGCGTTCACCTCGGCATCGAGTCCGGTATGTTTGACGTCGCCCACCACCCCAATCACCTGGCTGGGCACATCCTTCTCTTTCATATGGATCGTGACCCGCTTTCCGACAGGGTCTTCGTTGGCCCAAAGCTTCCTCGCCATCGACTGGCTAATCACAACCGTGTGGGTGACTTCCCGGCCCTCGCGGTCGGTGAACGTTCTTCCACTCAGCAGCGGAATTCCCAGCGTCTCGAAAAAGTGCGGTTCCACAACGGCAACATCGACTTCAGGTTGCTCGGCCTCTGGGATTGGCGGCCGGCCTTCCACTTCCACCCCTGTGCCGGCAATAATCCCTGCAAACGGCAGGTACGAATCAGCACTAGCGGAGCGCACTCCCGGTAATTGCCGGATGCGATCCAGGAGCTGCGCGTAGAACTCCGAAATTTTTGCGTCGTCCATATACTTGGAACGTGGCAGTTCCACTCGCGCCGTCAAGATGCCCTTGGGTTGAAAACCGGGATCCACCGCCATCAATCGTCCAAAACTGCGTACCAGCAGCCCCGAACCAGCAAGCAAAACCAGCGCCAGCGCGATCTCCGCCACCACAAAACTGTTTCGCGTGCGCCCACTGTGAACGCTCTCCGAGCCGCTGCGGCCGCCTTCCTTAAGCTCTTCATTCGGCCGCGCGTGCGCCGCCTGAACCGCGGGCACAACTCCGAAAAGAAGCCCGGTCAACGCCGCAACGCCCGCGGTAAAGCCGAGCACGCGCAAATCGACTTGCGCGCCGTCAAGCGGAATCAGGCCTTTAGGCGCAAGCGCCAACAGCGCACTGGCACTCCAACGCGCTAGCAACAATCCCGCAGCCCCGCCCAACCCGGCCAGCAGAAAACTTTCAGTCAGTACTTGCCGAACCACATGCCAAGGCTTCGCGCCGAGCGCCACCCGGATGGCAATCTCGTGGCTGCGTGATTTGGAACGAGCGAGCAGCAGCGTAGCCACATTGGCGCACGCAATCAGCAGCACTAGTCCGACGGCCGCCAACAATACCCGCAGTGCCGGCTCGATCGCCCCCACGAGCTGAGTGCGCAGAGGCACAAGGTTCACTGTCCAATTCTTCATTGACTCCGGATCCTGGGCTTCCAAACTCAGCGCCAGGCCGGTCATCGCCGACTGCGCCTGCGCCAGAGTCACTCCCGGCCGCAGCAAACCGACGGCTTGCAGGTAACGCCCATGAAAGCTGCGGGCCTTCTCCTCGAAGGTCAGGGGCGCCCACACTTCGGGTTGTTCCTGTCCAAACGATTGGTGCTTTACAAAAAACTGAAACCCGCGTGGCATCACGCCCACCACGGTTTGCGGCTTGCCATTGAGCACAATCTTGTTGCCCACAATCCCCGGCTCGGACCCGAAGCGGCGCTGCCACAGCTCAAAGCTGAGCACCACCACATCATTGGCGCCATCCACGCTGTCCTCAGAGGTCAGCAGAGTGCGGCCCAGCGCCGCGTTCGCACCCAACATGGAAAATAGGTTGGGACTTACGCTCTGCACGGCCAGCCGCTCAGGGGCTGCGCCCCCGGTCAGGATGGTTGTTCCGTTAAAGCACGCGGCCGTCTGTTCAAAGACCGTGCTGCGCTCCCTCCAATTCAGAAACGTCGCCGGAGAAGTTACATTCTCCTGCTCGCCGTCCGGCAAGCGTTTCTCCCAAATCATCACCAACCGATTTGCATTGGGATAAGGCAAAGGGCGAATCAACACCGCATTCACCACGCTGAAGATCGCCGTGTTGGCGCCGATTCCCAGCGCCAGCGTGATCACCGCAACCGCGGTAAATCCCGGAGTCTTCGCCAGCATGCGAAGCGCATAACGAACATCGTGCATGAAGGTGTTCATAGGCTCACTCGTACCTCAGCGCCACCATGGGATCGACCTTGGCCGCCCGTCTCGCGGGATTAGCCGCCGCGCACAGCGTGATTAATATCGTGAACAAAGCCGCGGCAGCATAGATCGCCGGATCGCGCGGACTCACCTCCACCAACGAAGCCGAAACCACACGCGCCAGCGCCACCGCCAGGAGCGATCCCACCACCAGGCCCGGAAGCGCCAGCACCAGACATTCGCGAATGATCATCCGCATCACGTGGATCGGTTGTGCACCCAGCGCCACCCGAATGCCGATCTCGCCGGTACGTTGCGCCACCGAATAGGCCATCACGCCGTATAGGCCGATCGCTGCCAGCAGCAAGGCAACAAAACCCAGCGTGCCCAACAGGCTGGCAGCAATCCTCTGCGCAAACAGTGAAGCCGCAATGTATTCCTCCAGCGCCATCGCGCTGAACACTGGGACCACCGGATCAATGCCGTTGGCTTCACGTCTTAGCCCGGCAACCGCGTCATTCACCGGCCCCGAAGTGCGGACAAAAAACTTGAGCCCCATCTCTGGCCGGTAAATCTGCCGGATGGGAACGTAGAAATACGGCGCCGTACTTTCCGTGAGCCGCAGGATCTTGCTGTCCTCAACCACGCCGACCACGGTGAACCATTTGCCCCAGCCGTAAACCTTCTTGCCGATCGGTTCCTGGTTCGGTAAAAAATGCCGGACGAATTCCCGGGTCACAATCATCACCGGCAGATTCGCCCTGTCGTCCTGGGAATTGAAGTCCCTGCCCTCCAGCAGCGGAATTTTCAGCAAATCGAAGTAGCCCGGCGCCACCAGGTTGCGATAGATCTTCATGTTCTCGTTTGGCCCGGGAACATAGCCCTGAATCTGCAAGTCTTCCCACGAACCCGCCCCAATGCTGAGCGGCACATAGTCGCCGTAACTGACTGCGGTTACTCCCGGCTGGCGCTCCATTACCTCGCGCAGACGCCGGCAAAACGAGTCGGCCTGTCCCGCGTCATAGCCCGCAGCCGAAAGATTCATTTGGGCCATGGCAACCGAATGCGGAGAGAATCCCGGCTGGATCGATCGCGCCATCTGAAAACTCTTCACGAATAACCCGGCGCCGATGATCGCCACCACTGCCAACGCGACTTCCGAGGTAACCAGAAGCCCGCGCAAGCGCTGCGAGCGCAGGTTCGAGGTCCCCGTCCGTCCGCCTTCCTTAAGCATTTCGTTGACGTCGCCGCGTGCCGAGTGCATCGCTGGAACAACCCCGGCAAGCACAGCCACAATAAGAGCCAAAGCTACGGTGAAGAGAAGCACCCCGAGATCAATCGGCGGCCGCAGCATGGTCGGAATAGCCGACGCGGGCACCAGCCATTGCAAAGATCCACCCAGCCACTGCGCGATCACCAGGCCGCCCAACGCCCCGCCCACGGCGATCAGCAGACTCTCGGTAAGAAGCTGTCGCGCCACCCGCATGCGCGGCGCCCCCAGCGCCAAACGAACACTGATTTCCTTCTGCCGGCTGACCGCGCGGGCCAGCAGCAAATTGGCGACGTTCGCGCACACGATCAACAGCACCACGCCGCAGGCCCCCATCAAAATGCTGAGCGGCGCCAGCAATGAGTCTTGAATGCCATAGTGTGATTTCCACAAAGGCAGAAGCGTAGCGCTCATGCCCTGGTTGGTATCGGCATCGAGTTGCGACATGCGCAGCGCGAGGGCCTGAACCTCAGCCCGCGCCTGCTCGATCCCAACTCCGGGCGCCAGCCGCGCCAGCACGCGGAACATTCGAGTCTTGCGGTCGCGCAGCATCCAGTCGCCGGTCGAGGTAAGCTGGCCGTACATCGTCGCCGGAGCCCACATCTCGAGCGACAGCCCTGGCATAGATCCGTGAAAGTCCGCGGGTGCAACTCCGATGATGGTGTAGGGATAGCGATTCACGCGAACCGTTGTGCCCACCACCAACGGATCGGAGTGATAGCGGTTCTTCCACATCGAGTGACTGATCACAGCCACGGCGTGGGCATTCTGTTCGTCGCCCTGCTCTGCTTTAGAAAAGAAGCGGCCGAGTTCCGGCTTTACCCGCAGCACTTCGAAGTAGTTGCCGGAAACCGCTTCTCCCCAAACCCGCTGGACTTGCCGTTCGTCACCGACTGCAAGATCCATCGGCTGAGTCACAGTCATGGATTCAAACAGTTTTGTATTGTCGCGAAAATCGCGAAAGTCCAGATAAGACGTTGGCGTCCATTCCCCGGACGGAGTCAGCATCTCCAGCGCAACCACACGCTCCGGCTGGCTGGCGCCCGGCAGCGGATTGAGCAGCACCGCACGAATCCAGCTAAAAATTGTCGTACTGGACCCGATGCCGACGGCAATCGTCAAGATCGCGACAGCGGCAAAGCCAGGACTCTTCGCCAGCATCCGCAATCCATAGCGCACGTCTTGCACAAGAGTTTCCATAACATTCACTCGTATCTCAGCGCCACCATGGGATCGACCCGCGTGGCCCGCCGCGTGGGAATCCAGGCCGCAAACAGTGCCATCAGCCCGACCAGTAGCGTTACCGCCACCAGGGTCAAGGGATCGTGGCTCGAGACTCCGAAAAGTTGACTGCCGATCAGGCGGCCCAGCGCCAACGCCGCCGGCAAAGCCACAGCGACGCTTATTGCCGCCAGCCGCGCCACCTCCGTGAGCACCATGCGGGCAACGTTGCCGCGGCTCGCCCCCAACGCAAGACGAATTCCAATCTCGCGTGTGCGCTGCACGGTGGCGTAGGCCAGCACACCGTAGAGGCCGACCGCCGCCAGCAAAGTCGCCAGCACCCCGAAACTTGCCGCCAGCAGTGCGATCATCCGCTCCGTGCTGAGGTTGTCATTGATCTGCTCGTCCATGGTGCGCATGGTGTCAAGCGCCAACTTCGAATCCAGATTGCGCATGGCCGAGCTCACTGTGGCTTCAGCAGTCTCCGGCGCTTGCCACGTCCGAACATAAAATTCCAGTGGGATATTCCCCGCTTCCTTCGCTTGAAGGTAGGGAATGAACACCGTCCGTCTTATTTCGATTCGGACGCCTTCATGTCGCGCATCCGCCACCACGCCCACAATCTGCATGTCGGGCTTGCCGTCCTTGGCACTGAGAGAGTGGCCAAGCGCCTGCTGCGCGCTGCCAAAGTAACGCCGCGCCAGACTCTCATTCACCACCGTGACCGGAGCTGCGTCCGGTCCATCCTGTTGGCTGAAACTCCGTCCCGCGACCATCGGTTTTTCCAACGTCGAGAAATAATCCGCGGTTACTACCGACCATTCCACGTTCATATCTTCATCGTCCTTGGCCGCATAGCCCGCAACGTTGATCGTTCTTCCTTCCGAGTTCCCCGCCAGTTCCGGATCATTGGTGGCCGCCACCGAGTGCACGCCCGGCAAAGCAGCCAGTGTGTCCTCCACCCGGCGAAAGAGGGCGGGAATATCTTTGGGGTCGTAGCCGGCCAGCTTGGCGTCAATTCCGAAAGTCAGAAGATGGTCAGTGGAGAAACCAACGTTCAAAGTTTTCAGGTTGTAAAGCGTACGAATGAACAATCCCGATCCCACCAGCAGCAAGAGGCTCAATCCGATTTGCACTCCCACCGAAGCGCGACGGAAACCCAAACCGCCACCCGCAACCGTCGTAGTCTGTTGTTTGAGCGCCGGCGTCAGATCAGGCCGCCAGAACTGGATCGCAGGGGCAAGGCTGAAAAGCAGGCTCACCACAATCGCCAGACCAAAGTTGAAAATAAAGATACGCAGGTCGGGCTGAGAGGAAAACGGGGTCTGGCCGCTGTTGTCAGCCAGCATCCTGCGCAACAACAAAGCAGAGACTTGTGGCGCCAAAATAACCGCCAGGGTTCCGCCAGCCACTCCCAGCATGCCCCCTTCAATCATCAACTGGCGAACGATGCGTCCACGGCGCGCCCCCAGCGCATAGCGGATCGACATTTCCCGCACTCGCCCCGCGGCCCGCACCAGCAGCAGACTGGCAACGTTGGCGCAGGCAATCAACATCACCAGACCCACCATGCCCATGAGGATCAAAAGCGGAGTGCGAGCATTCTCTCGCAGAGGCGAGTACCCGATCGCTCCATTCAGCAGCGACAGGTGACTCTTGTCGATGAACCGTTCCTTGAAAATCGGCGAGTGCGTCTTGATGGTTTTGAATTCTTCCGTCCGCAATGCCCGCCACAAAACGTCGAGGCCGGCTTCGGCCTGGGCCGAGGCGATTCCCGGTTTCAGCCGGGCAAAAATCGTAAGCCATTTCGATCGGTGGTCATCCAGATCGTTCCAGCCCGGCGTGATCTCGGGTTTCATCATCATGGGCGCAAAAAAATCCGGCGCATCCCCGACCACCACGCTGTGAAATCCAGGTTGCACCACCCCAATCACAGTGAACGGATGGCCGTTGAGGAGCAGCGTCTGATTCAGAATGCCGGGGTCGGAGCCAAAACGCCGTTGCCAGGATGTGAAGCTCAGCACCACAAGCGGATTCGCGTTCTGCACCACGTCGTCCGACTGCACGAACAAACGGCCCAGCGCCGGCCGCAGCCCCAGAGTCTCAAAGTAGTTGCCGCTGACGAGTTCCGTGTTCACCAGTTCGGGCTGGTTATGCCATTCCAGGCCGACCTGGGTGAAAAACGTGGCCAACACTCCACTGAACACAGTGTTCTGATTACGCAAATCCTGGTACATGGGATAGGAAAAATAATCACCCTGATTGTTGCCGCGCGAGTTCAGCCGGCCGGTGTCCGCCCCTGAGGAACGGAATTGCACCAGCTCTTGCGGATCACGCACGGGCAGACGCCGCAGTAGCACCTGATCAAACAGAGTAAAGATGGCGGTGTTGGCGCCTATGCCCATCGCCAACGTGATGATGGCCACGATGGTGAACCCCGGATTCTTCGCCATCATGCGAAGACCGTAACGCACGTCCTGTCTCAAGGTTTCCATAAGTTCACTCGTACCTCAGCGCAACCATGGGATCGACTCTGGTAGCACGCAAAGCCGGCAGATAGCAGGCCGCGCCCGCGACCGACAGCAACAAAGCAGAAAGACCCAGGTAGACCGCCGGATCGGCGGCGCTCACTCCAAACAGAAGAGTGGTCATGATTCGCGTGACCAGAAGTGCCCCGATCGTCCCGGCGAGAATCCCCGCGAAGGTCAACCACAACCCCTCCCTAAGCACCATGCGCAGAACGTTGGCTGGCAGCGCTCCCAACGCCATCCGAATTCCGATTTCTTGCGTACGCTGGCTGACGGTATGGGCCAAAACGCTGAACAATCCGAGCGCAGCCAAAAAAAGCGCGAGCAGAGCATAGAGCCCGGTTAATGCCGCCACGGCCTTGCTTGCGCGGTCCTGGTCCGCCAATCGAGACTCCAGCGTAGAGATTTCATAGACCGGCAAAGTGGGATCGAGCGTAGCCATGGAAGCACGCAGGCCCTTGCTCACCGACGCCGGATCCGACTCCGACCGCACCGCCAGCACCAGCGCACGGTTCGGGCGTTGAGGATAAGGCAGAAACACATCGCGCTGCGGCCCTAGTCCCGCGGGCGGGATGCCAATGGCCGCATCTGAAAGCAAAAAACGTTGCGAGAGACGCGCGTCAGCGGTGACGCCGACAACGGTAATCCAGCTTGTGTCTGAGATCGAACGGAAATGCTTGCCGAGGGCATCTTCACCCGGCCAGTAGGCTTTGGCCGTACTCTCGCTCACAATGGCGACTCGTGGGGCCGTAGCGCTGTCCTGCCAGGTGAACTCGCGGCCCCGCAGCAGCGGAATTCCCAAGTTTCCCAAGGCCCCCGGATTCACACTGTGGCGGTTGGACATCACAATGTTCCTGGCGTCCTGCGGATCCCGGCCTTCAGCGATGGCTTCAATCACCCAGGTCGCGCGTCCCGGCATACCGGGCCCAGTCAGCGTCACCGACTTCACACCCGGCACCGTTTCCATTTGCTCGACCATCCGCTTCGCAAAAGCGATGCGAGCATCAGGCGCGGTGTAGCGGTCGGAGTTCAAGTCGACGCGCAGAGTAAGCAGATTCTTGGTGTTGAAACCCAGGTCGATTGTGGTCAACTGATGCAGGCTCTTGAACAGCAACCCCGCGCCCACCAGCAGAACTAACGCCAGACCGACTTCGGCCACCACCAGAAACCGCATCGGCCTCCGCCGGCCCAAACCACTTCCCTGCCGCCCGCTCTGACTCAACGCGTCCCGAATATCAGCTCGGGAACCCACCAGCGCCGGCACCAACCCAAACAGAATGCAAGTCGCACAGGCCAGAACCAACGAAGCCGCCAACATCAGCCCGTTCACCTGAAACTGGAGCAACTGCGGAAGGTTCAGCTTTCCCCAGGCCCGCAGTCCGGCCACGCCCCAAACCGCAAGAGCAATTCCCATTGGCGCAGCCATGCCGACGATCACTACGTTCTCCGCCAGCATCTGGCGTATAAGTCCGCCGCGCGTCACTCCCAACGCAAGTCGCACTGCCAGTTCGCGGCGGCGTCCTGCCAGCCGCGCCAGCAGTAGATTGGCGACGTTTGCACATCCGATCAAAAGAATGAACCCTGAACCGGCAATCAACAGCCACACCGGACTGTAGAATTCCCCAACCAGTTGGTCCTTTAGCGGACGAGCCACCAGGTTGAACCCGTGGTCGGTAGTCGGATATTGCTGCTCAAGTCGCTTGGCGATTTCCAGAAATTCGCCGCGAGCCTGCTGCGGACTAACTCCCGGCTTCAGATGCCCAACTCCCCAGAGAATCGCGCTCATGCGATCGCTGGTTCCCGAGTAGCCGGTAAAGTTGTAGGCCAGCCCCAGAGGAATCCAGGCGTCCACCGGATCGCCGCTATCCTGTTCACCGGGCGCGTCGCGGAATGAATCTGAGGTCACACCAATGACGGTCAGTGCCTGCTGGTTGAGGTGGATGGTTCGCCCCACGATCGCCGGATCCCCGGCAAACTGCCGCTGCCAGAAACCGTAGCTCAAAACGACGAGTGGGTCGGCGTTGCCGAAGCGGTCTTCCTCATGATGAAAAGTCCGGCCCAGAGCCGTACCGGCGCCCAGCAGCTGAAAGTACGACGGAGTGATGTAATTAATGTTGACCCGGACGGGTTCTGGAGTGTCGGTAAGCGCCAACGCGCCAAAAGACTGAAAGGCCGCCAACGTATCGAAGCTGCTGTTTTGCTGCAACATGTCGCGATACGCGGGATAAGTAAAATTGCCGCCACCCTGCGGAAACCCTGGGTAGCCGCGCGAAACAAACATCAGCCGGTTGAAATCGGGATACCGCACCGCCCCGAAGAAGACGGCATGAGCCACACTGAAAATCGCGGTGTTGGCGCCAATGCCCAATGCCAAAGTGATGACCGCCACGGCCGTGAACCCGGGGCTTTTCCGCAGCATTCGCAGGCCGTAGCGAACATCCTGCAGCAGCGATTCCATTTAACCAACCTCAACGCTCTCCTCGACGACCCTGCCATCGAATAGGTGGATCTGACGGTCGGCGTGACGCGCAAAGCGCGGATCGTGCGTCACCATGCATATGGTTGCGCCTTCGCGGTGTAGGTCGCGCAACAGATCCATCACTGCTTCGGCGTTGCGCGAGTCCAGGTTTCCAGTCGGTTCGTCAGCCAGCAGAATCGACGGCGTTCCAGCCAAAGCGCGGGCCACGGCCACGCGCTGCTGCTGACCTCCAGAAAGCTGCGAAGGATAGTGCTTGGTGCGGTGGTTCATCCCCACGCGCTCGAGCGAAACGTGCACCCGCTCCTTGCGCTCGGCCGAGGGCATGCCGCGATAGGTAAGCGGCAACTCGACGTTCTCATACACATTGAGATCGCCGATCAGGTTGAAACTTTGAAAGATGAATCCAATCTCGCGATTGCGAATGCGCGAGCGCTCGCTGATGTCGAGATTCGCCACCGAGTGGCTGTTCAACACATAAGTCCCGTCACTCGGCGAATCGAGTAAACCGATCAGAGCCAGCAGCGTGGACTTGCCTGAACCCGAAGGGCCAGCGATCGAAACGTACTCGCCCTTGCGGATCTGCATGTGAATTCCGGAAAGCGCATGGGTCTCAACTTCATCCGTGTAGAAGACCTTGGTGATGTTCTCCATGCTAATCATGGTTCCCGCGTCAGCCATCGAAGTTCCTTTCCAATGTCTTTTTGATCTCTGTGCCCCTCTGTGACCTCTGTGGTTACGCTTTTGTAACCCCACAACCACAGAGAACACAGAGGAGCACAGGGCTGCTATTCCAAACGAATGCGGTCGAAGTTGTCCCAGCGCGACATGTCGGAAAGAATGACCTGGTCGCCCTCTTTCAACCCTTGCAGAATCTCGACCGTGTTCACAGAACTGCGACCGAGCTTCACCTGGGCACGTGCTGCATTGCTTCCATCCGGCTCCAACCTGAACATGCCGACCGTGCTCTGTTCCTGCCCAAACGCCGGGCGCCCCACATAAAGCACGTTCTGCATCTTCTCCAGGTCGATGGTCCCGTCCACGCTCAGGTCAGGCCGCGCACCCTGCGGAAGCGCACTGTCCAGGGCCACGTCTACGGTCACCGTCCCATTTACAACAGACGGATCAATCCGCACAACGTGACCAGGAATAACACCATTATGTGTGTCCACTGAGGCGGGCTGGCCAAGTTGGATGTCCTTGGCCTGGGTTTCTGCGATCTTCAACTCCGCCTTAAGCCGTTGCGGCTGGACAACCTTCGCCAGAGTCGTCCCCGGAGTCACATATTGGCCAATCTTGAGCGTCTGCTCTTGTAACACCCCGTCAATGCCGGCCCGAACCCGCAGCCGGTCAAGCTGGCTCTTTTTTAGTTCGGCCAGCGCCCGGAACTCCTCGACCTCAGCCTGCTTGGCCTGGAGCTGCGCAATCAGCACTTCGCTGCTGTTGCTCAGCCGCTGCTTTTCAATGTCATTGCGGGTGGAGAGTTCCTCTGCCTTCTGGCTGGAAACCTTATGACTAAGCTCCGAAATGACCCCAAGCTTTGCCAGTTCAGTATCAATGTCAGACTGCATCTTGGCTTGGCTGTACTCCGACTGCGCCTGCGCCGATAGCGACTTCTGCGCCAGCACCTGGCTGGCAAGCTGGACTTGCAGGTTCTTGTAATCCGCCTCCGAGGCCTTCAGCTTCCACTCGGCGTCGAGCGCTTCCTGGGTAAGCTGCGGATTGCTGAGTTCGAGCAGAATGGTGTCAGCTTTCACCTGGGCACCGGGAAGCTGCAGGATCTTGTCCACCCTGCCCTCGGTGACTGCGGGCAGAAACTGGATCGATCCTTCCATCGGAACCAGAGTTCCCAGTCCCCGCACCTGGCGCAGAACCGAGCCACGTTTTACCGTGTCTACCCACACCGTAGACCGTTCCACGGTAGGCGCGGCCGGCTTCAGCCGCGACAGCCCCATCGTGACCAGGGCAAGCGCCACAATTCCCACACCTATATAAATGACTTGCCGCCGTCGTTTTTTGCGAGAAACATCAGGCCGAGCGATATCCATTGCAACCTCACAGGGGCACGCCCCCTACCACTGGATGATCTCACGCAACCCGCACACAAGAAAACAGTTACATAGACTGGCCGCGCCGCTACAAAATCCTTTTCTGTTCACTCATGGGAGCAACTGTCCGATTCCGGACAGCTTGAAAGAACTTCCCGCGTCCTTGTACCTTTTCTCTGCGACCTCCGCCGCCTATCACTGCGGCCTCTGCGATCAAAAGCTCTGTTTGCTCTCGCACTCCCATTTGCGCCCTCCCAATTCCATCCAGTATCCTGACCCTACCCTCGTCGGATCAACCAGCGGCAATATTCTTAAGGAGACACAATGACCGCACGATATCTTCTAATAGGACTGGTGCTTCTCATGGCAGGAACGACTTTCGCAGCTTCCAATGTCTACGACTTCACCCTCCCCAACATTGACGGCAAACCCATGCCGCTCGCCGACTTCAAAGGCAAAGTCGTGCTCATGGTCAACGTCGCCAGTCAATGCGGATACACTCCGCAATACACTGCTCTCGAAGCCATCTATGAGAAGTACAAAGCCCAGGGCTTAGTGATCGTCGGCTTCCCAGCCAATAACTTCGGCGCCCAGGAACCCGGCACCAACGAAGAAATCAAGACCTTTTGCACTCGCAAGTACAGCGTGACCTTTCCCATGTACAGCAAAGTTTCGGTGAAGGGTGACGACCAGACACCTCTTTATCAGTACCTGACGAAAGACACCCCCGCGGGCATCTCGGGCGACATCAAGTGGAACTTCACCAAGTTCCTGGTGGATCGCAAGGGCAACAGTGGTGCAGCGCTTCGAGTCCAAAGTCACCCCCGATTCACCGGAAGTGACATCAGCCATCGAACAACAATTGAAGCAATAACTGAGAACTGACAACCGGGAACTGAGAACTGGTTTCCACCCGTCGCCCGGCCACCGGCGACGGGTTTCACTTTGCGCAGAGAATTCAGGCGGGAAAACCACGCCAACCCACCGCCCGGGAGTAATATGAGAGCTTGCCGAAAGCTGACAGCTGAGAGCTGAAAGCTGATAGCTCCTATGGACTTCGATCAACTGGAAACGTTTCTTGAGGTTGCCCGGCACCTGAGCTTTTCCCGCGCCGCCGACAAACGTTTCCGCACCCAGCCGGCAATTTCGTCCCAGATTCGCCTCCTGGAGGAAGAAGTTGGCGCCAAACTGCTCGACCGCTCCGGCGGTAAGGTATCGCTCACTGCATCCGGCAAGCTCTTCCAGAAGTTCGCCGAGGAGCTGATCGAGTCTCGCAAGGCCATGCTGTCCGGCATCGCCGAGACCGAGCGTGTGCCGCGCGGTGAAATCATTGTCGGCGCCAATGAAGGGACCTGCCTGCACATCCTGCCCGAGGTCTTCGCAGAGTTTAAGAAACAATATCCGGACGTGAACATCAGCATCACGCGTTCCGACTATGCCCGGATTCTGGAGTCTGTACTCGACAACTCGGTGGACTTCGGCGTGGTATCGCTTCCCGTGGACGACACCCGCCTTAAGGTAGTGTTGATCCATCGTGACGAACTGGTGATCATCGCCCCTCCCCAGCACCCGCTGGCCAAGAAGAAATCCGCCACCATTTCCGAAGCGGCGAAGTTTCCGCTGGTCGTGCCCAAGGGCGGGCACACTCGCGACGCCCTGGAAGATCTGTTCTTCGACCGGAAACTGAAGCCCCGCTACATCATGGAGCTCGACTCCAGTGAACTGCTCAAGCGTTTTGTGGCAGCCGATGCAGGCGTCGGCTTCATGGCCCGGTCTAATGTGCTGGAGGACGTACGGGCCAACGTACTGACTGCCATCCCTATTTCCGATGCCACCATCCGGCGCGACCTGGCGCTGGTGTTTCGCAAGGACAAGTCCCTTAGCCGCGCGACCTCAGCGTTTATTGATATTGCCGTCAAAATCAAGGCTGTAGATGCAGTCGCGGGAAAACCGTGACCGCTATGCCTCCCTTCCTGCGCGCTATCCTTGCTTGCGCCTGTCTCCTCCTCTGTACCGGCGGCGTTCTCGCCCAAACTGGCAAGCCCGCCACTAAGGCTCTTTCTGCCTCGGCGTACCAACTCGTCGCCATCAAGGTCACCGGAAGTGAGCGCTACAAACCAGAAGAGGTGGCGGCCGCGACAGGATTGCAGATCGGCCAGACCGCAAGCGAAGACGACTTCAAAGCCGCTGCACGGTTCCTGGGTGACTCCGGCGCCTTCCGCGACGTTGCCTTCAGCTTCGACTACTCCGCCAAAGGCACCAAAGTGGAATTCCAGGTAACTGACTCGCCCGACTTTGTGCCGGCGCGCTTCGAAAACTTCGTCTGGTTTTCAGATCGAGATCTCGCCGAAAAGCTCCATGCGCGCGTCCCCCTCTTCCACGGCGAGCTTCCCATCCGCGGCGAACTCGTCGATCAGCTCTCCCTGGCGCTGCAGGCAATGTTGATTGAAGAAAAAGTGGAGGGACGCGCCGACTACATCCGGGTCAGCACCGAGGGCGGACCGACGGAAGCATTTGACTTTAGCGTGACCGGCCGCAGCATCACCATTCGTGATGTCCAGTTTCAGGGTGCTGATCCCGACTTACTCCCCGCGCTCCAGGCCGCCGCCAAGGAACTCAGCGGAAAGGAATACTCCCGCACCGTCATCCGTGCGCAAGCTGAAAAGAGTTTCCTGCGGTTCTACTTGCAGCGAGGATACCTGAAGGCAACACTCGGCGAACCCGAGGCCACGGTGGTGAAAAGTGATGAGCAGGAGACAGTCGTGGATGTGGTCTTCCGCCCTCAACCCGGATCCCAGTACAAATTGGCGGCGCTCACACTTTCCGGAAACAAGGTCTTCCCAAACGACGTCCTGCTAAAACTGATTCACGCGCAGGTCGGGGAGCCGATCAACGTGCTGGAACTCGAAAGCGATTTGGCGGCTGTGGAACATCTATATGGCACACGCGGTTACGTCGTGGCTGCCATTAAGTTACGTCGCGAGGTGGATGACACCGCACTCTCCGTCAAGTGCGCCCTTACCCTCGGCGAGGGCGACATTTACACGATGGGAGACCTCGACATTCACGGACTCGACTCCCCCACCACCGCGAAGATGCAGGCTCTCTGGACGCTACGCACCGGCGATACCTACAACTCGGATTATCCCCGGCAGTTTGTTGAGCAGGCGGACAAGAAAACGGGCGACTGGAATATCACCATCCATGAATCCATCAATACCAAAGACAAGACCGTGGACGTGACCCTGCGCTTCGACCCCAAAACCTAGGTGCCACCCTGCCTGGCTGAACTCGGCTAGTTTTTACAAACTTGCGGCATGGAGTTTGGTAGGCTTACTCTCAGTTGCTATCACCTTCAAGGAGTCAAACGATTCATGCGATCTGTCGTTAGGAACTTCATCATCTTATTGACCACTCTCCTGCTGGCCACGCTCTTCACCACCGCTGTTTTCGCGGCCAAGGCCCAGACTTTTACCGGCACCGTCACCGATGCCATGTGCGGGGCTAAGCACATGATGGAGGGTGACCCAGCGGCTTGCCTGCGCAGCTGCGTGAACAAGGGATCGAAATACGCTCTGGTGGTGGGAGACAAAGTCTACACTCTGGACAGCAACGACCAGGCTACCCTGGATGCACTCGGCAAGTTGGGGGCACAACAGGCCACCGTCAATGGCACTCTCGATGGCGATACCATCGCGGTCAAGTCGGTAGCTGCCGCCAAGTAACCGGCATTTTCACAGCCGGCGAACAACTCTGGGCTCAGGTAGAGCTGGGCTTTTAGCCCCGCAATCCTCCCGTTAACCCAATTTTCATATTCCCTGCGGGATACGCTGTGTTAAATTTGACGCTCACTACATCGCCGGAGGAGCAAAGCATTGGGCAAAGACATGGTCCCCAAGCGGATATTCTTTACTAAGGGGGTCGGCAAACATCGGGAACGTCTTACTTCTTTCGAGCTGGCGCTGCGCGACGCTGGCATCGCCGCACAGAATCTGGTGCGAGTCTCCTCCATCTTCCCGCCAAACTGCAAACTGGTGGCCCGTTCCCAAGGACTCAAGTACTTGAGTCCGGGCGAGGTCGTTTTCGCGGTCGTTGCCGAGAATTCCACTCGTGAGCCACATCGCCTGCTGGCTTCAAGTATCGGTGTAGCCATTCCCGCCGACCGCAACACCTACGGCTATTTGAGCGAACACCACTCCTTCGGGGAGACCGACAACGCCGCCGGCGACTACGCCGAGGAACTCGCCGCAGAAATGCTGGCGACCACCCTGAATGTGGAGTTCGATCCCGACCGCTCCTGGGACGAAAAGAAAGAGATCTACCGCATCTCCAACAAGATCGTGCGGACGGCCAATGTCACCCAATCCGCCGTGGGAGACAAGCGGGGCCTCTGGACTACGGTCATTGCTTCGGCCGTATTGATCTTCGACTAGAACCTCTGTGGCTCTCTGTGTTCCCTGTGGTGGAGCGTTTCTCGGCGCTCTCCGCGGCTTTTGCTCTGCGCGCTCTGCGTTTTCAGCTCTCCTTTGTGGTTGACGCCTTCCCCTACTTCCGCCCGGCCACCTTCTCCTTCTTCTTGGGCGACGCCTTCCCTAGCCTCTCCAATACTGCCGCCACGATGATTGGCAGACCCACCGTGGCATCCACGAATACTTCGCCAAACTTCCCACCTTCGGCCGGCGGCACGAACTTGCCCCACGAAATCGCCTCGCTGTACGGGCTTCCCGACAACCCTCCCCAATACACCGGCTCCGGACAGATCCGCACACCATAGTGGTACCGCTTCAGCGGAACATTCTCGTTCATACGCCGGTGTCGCAACTCAATGAATGGTCCAAATTGCTGCGACCAGTTCCGCGGCACTCCCCCGCCAATGGTAAAGATTCCCAGCCGTGTCTGCCGTAAAAGGGTCGCCGCAAAGTGTTCCAGATCCTCGAACGGATCAAATCTGACTTTGTGGCGGCCGGTGGACTCCCGCATCCGATTGTGTAGAGCCACATCCAGGCCCAACTCGGAATCGGTAAACGCCGGCACAAAGACTGGCACACCCTTTTCGTAAGCGGATTTCAGAATGCCCCGCTGGTCTTTGGCATGTTTCGCCAGATATGCGCCAATGGCATGGTTCAGTTTGTAGGAGCAAAGCACCTCGCCGTGGTCCCAGTCCTCCATTACCTGGGACATCACTTCCTCAACCTCGTCCAGATTCGTCTCCGGCTCCAGCGTGTCGTAAACCCGGTTGTAACCCTGCTCGTAGAGTTCCGTGTCAGGCACGTCAGGGTTATAGCGGAAGTGCGCGCGGCCGGTCGCTTCCACCAACCCGTGGGCCATCAGGGCCCCGGTTGAAACAATGGCATTCACGATGCCCCGATCGATCAACTCAGTAATAATCAGTCCCTGTTTTGCGACCGTCATGGCTCCAGCCAGAGTCATGACCACAAAGCACTCTTCATCCCGAGCCATGGCTTCTAACACATCCGCGGCTTCGCCCATTTGCCGTCCGGTGAAAGCGGTCTTGGCCATCGCCCGCACCAGGCCATCAATCGAGCGCACCTTGGTTAAATCGAGCGGCTCCAACGGAGTCAACCGGTCTTCGACCGGGTTATGAAGCTTCCGATCCACGCCGCTGCCGTCGTGATTGCCATGTTTCATGCTGTAATCTCCGCGAACTACTACTCTACTAGAAGCCGGTACCCCCTACCACCCACAACTGAGAACCGGGAACTCGAAACTGGTATTCTATTTCCTCGCTGTTGGAAATCTCATGTCACTGCCTCCGGACAAATTCCGCGTCGGACTGGTTCAGATGTCGGCCACACCCGATCCCGGCCAGAATCTGCAGCGCGCCATGGAGCGCGTCCGCCAGGCAGCGGCACAGGGAGCACAGATCGTCTGCCTCCCCGAACTTTTCCAAACCCAATACTTCTGCCAGCGCGAAGACCATGCGCTATTCGACTTGGCCGAACCCATTCCCGGGCCAACCACCGCCAAACTCTCAGAGGTAGCTAAGCAGCTGCAAATCGTGCTGATCGCGTCGCTTTTTGAAAAGCGCGCCGCCGGCGTCTATCACAACACCGCCGTAATTTTCGACAAGGACGGCGCCGTTCGCGGTCTCTATCGCAAGATGCACATCCCCGACGACCCTCTCTATTACGAAAAATTCTATTTCACCCCCGGCGATCTCGGCTTTCGTGCCTTCGACACCGGCGTGGGCAAGATTGGAACGCTCGTGTGCTGGGACCAGTGGTATCCCGAAGGCGCCCGCTTGACCGCGTTGCAGGGTGCACATGTGCTTTTTTATCCCACCGCCATCGGCTGGCATCCCGCCGAAAAAGCAGAATTCGGCGAAGCCCAGCACGACGCCTGGCGCACCATTCAACGCGCCCACGCCATCGCCAACGGTGTCTATGTAGCAGTGGTGAATCGCGTAGGCTTTGAAACCGGAGACATCCGCGGCAAATCTGCCCCTGGCGCTGGCCTCGAATTCTGGGGCGGATCGTTTTTGTGTGACCCCTTCGGCCGGGTGAGTCGCCGAGGCATCACATGATAAAGAAGAGATTCTGCTCGGCGACGTTGACATTCGCGCACTCGAAGACATTCGCCGCAATTGGCCGTTCCTGCGCGATCGCCGCATCGACAGCTACGCTGCCATCACCAGCCGATTGATCGACTAACCATGGCTGACAACCTACGCATGCCCGCCGAATGGGAACCCCACGCCGCCACCTGGCTCGCCTGGCCGCACTACAAAGGCGACTGGCCCGGCAAGTTCGAGCCCATCCCCTGGGTCTACGCGGAAATCATTCGCCACCTCGCCCGCCATGAACGAGTCGATCTAATCGTCAACGACGCCGCCTCCGAAAAGCGTGCCCGGAAGACTCTGGACCTCGCCAACGCGCTCTGCGACAACATCCACTTCCACCGCTGGCCTACCGACCGCGTCTGGACCCGCGACTCCGGCTGCACCTTTGTAGAGTGTGACGACGCCAGCCTGCCGCGCGAAAATAGTGGGGGGAAAGCCGCGGAGCGGCGTCAGATTAAAGCCCACGGCGCAAGCCGTGGGTTAGGAAGCAACAAGAATCAAGCTCCGGAGGAGCGAAAGAACAGCAGCATCACCAACCTCGCCGCCATCAAATGGCGCTTCAACGCCTGGGCCAAATACCCCAACTGGAAGCACGACGAAAAAATCGGCAGCCTGATGGCCAAATCCGCCAACGCCCCCGAAATCCGCCCCATCTTCGGAAAGCAAAGAGTCGTCCTCGAGGGCGGATCCATCGATGTCAACGGCCAAGGCACACTGTTGACCACGGAAGAATGTCTGCTCAGCAAAATCCAACAGCGCAACCCGGCCATGAAACGCGAAGACTACGAAAAACTATTTGCCGATTACCTGGGCATAAAGCAGGTGATCTGGCTGGGCTCAGGCATCGCCGGCGACGATACCCACGGCCACGTCGACGACATTACCCGCTTCGTCTCCCCGGATACGGTTGTCACCGCCGTCGAGTCCGACCCCGACGACCCAAACTACGAACCCTTGCGCGAAAACATCCGCCGCCTGCGCCAGGCCACAGATTCCAATGGCAAGCCGCTCTCCATTATCGAGCTTCCTATGCCTGGGCCGGTTATCTTCGAGGGCCGCCGTCTACCCGCCAGCTATGGGAATTTCTACATCGCGAACCGACTGGTGCTCGTCCCCGTCTTCAACGATCCCAATGACCGCTTCGCTCTCGACATCCTCGCCGACCTGTTTCCAGACCGCGATGTCATCGGAATCTATTCCGGTGATCTGATCTGGGGCTTCGGCGCCATGCACTGCATGACCCAACAGCAGCCCGCGCTGAAGAACCGATAGAATGCCAGCAGATGCTCCGCGATAAAAGTCTGATTCCGCTTTCGCGCCAACACCAGCACGCATTGGCGCTCTGTGTACGCCTGGATCGTGCTCTTCAAACAGGCGAAATTGATCTAGAGTCGTGGCAGGCGGAGATCGCGCTGATCTTCCAGCAGGAGATCACGATCCACTTCGTAGCCGAAGAAAAGCATCTGTTCCCCGCGGCAGAAAAACTCCCAGAACTGCGGCCCGTGGTGCACGACCTTCTCGAAGAGCACACCCTGCTGCGGGACTTATTCTCACGCGCCCACTCGCGAAGCCTTGACCGCGCCGCGCTCTCCTCCTTCGCCCTTGCCCTGGCTCAACACATCCGCAAAGAAGAACGCCAGCTCTTTGAGGGCATGCAGAAGCTCATGAGTGCGGCGGAACTCGGGGCCTTGGGCGCGGTGTTGGAGCGAGAACTGGAAGCGGCAAGCAATGCCTGCAGCCTACCCAACCCTGCCACACCTGGAAAGCTGATAAAGTAGTCCTGCTGGGTGGCCTGCCGTGATTTCCTTTTGTTCGTCCAGCCAATACCAGCGCCTGCCCCGAGGAAACGCAAAAACGCATGACCACATTACGCGCCCTGGTAACTGGCGGAGCTGGTTTTCTCGGGTCCCATCTGTGTGATGCGCTGCTGGCCGACGGCTACTCCGTCATCGTGGTTGACAATCTCCTGACCGGACGCGCCTCCAACTTCGATCACCTGCGCAACGACTCCCGTTTCGAGTTTCGTCAACTCGACATCAACCTGCCTTTCGACTGCGGCAAGGTCGACTATGTCTTCCATTTCGCCTGCCCCGCCAGCCCGGTCGACTACATGCAATACGGCGTCGAAACTTTGAAGGTCGGCTCGCTCGGCACGTTACACGCGCTCGAGAACGCCCGCAAATACGGTGCGCGCTACCTGATTTCCTCCACCTCTGAGTGTTACGGCGACCCGCTCGAGCACCCTCAGAGAGAAACTTATTGGGGAAATGTGAACCCCATCGGCCCGCGATCGGTCTACGACGAAGCCAAGCGCTTCAGCGAGGCCCTCACTATGGCCTATCACCGCTATTACAAGGTGGACACACGCATCGTACGCATTTTCAATACCTACGGCCCGCGCATGCAGCTCAACGATGGCCGTGTCGTCCCCAATTTTATGAAGCAGGCCTTGCGCGGCGAGGACCTGACCGTGTTCGGCGACGGCAGCCAGACCCGCAGCTTCTGCTACGTCAGCGATGAAGTGGAAGGCTTTATCCGCCTGTCCCGGTCGAACGAGCATTTGCCCGTCAATATTGGCAATCCTACCGAGTTCACTATTCTCGAATGTGCCAAACGCGTGTTGGCCGTGACCGGCTCCAGTAGCGCCATCCGCTACGAACCGCTTCCCCAGGACGATCCCAAGCAGCGCTGCCCCGACATCTCGAAAGCCAGAACCCTGCTGGGCTGGGAACCTAAGATCGATCTCGAAACTGGCCTGCGTCTATCGCTGGATTATTTCCGTCAGGCCTCGGCCGCGCTTCCCTAGGCCAGCCCCGGTCCATGGAAGAGCTTGAGGACGCAGACGGTTTTCTTCGCGTTCTCCGCGGGCGTTCTCGGCGTCCTCTCCGATTCAAGACTTTATATTTGTCGAATTGCTCTGACTTTCAGGACGCCTCAGCCCAAAAACAAACATCCCGAAAAGCCCGGCGATCCCGCACCCGCCGCTGATCTTCACCAGCGGCGCCGGCTTAACTGCCCTCGTTTTCTCGAACAACCCGTTCCTGCGCTGCCAGCAGCACCAATTCCGGATCACCGTAAGCATGCCCGTCCCGCATGTAAACCACCGTATGCCCGCTTCGCAACGCTGCGATCACCGCACCCTCAGAGTCATCCGCGGCAAACACATAGGTGCGGCACAACCCCATGGGCCCAAGCCCGTGATAGTCGGAGTCTCCCACCGCCGTCATCCGCTTCCGCGCATAGAACTGAGGCAACTCCCGGTGTGCCTTTTCGCGCGCGTAGATCAGCGGATGCACCACCTCCGCTCCATCTAAACTCCGCATTGCCTCCTCATCGAACGCCTCCCAATACTTTGAGATCGGGTGCGCCGCAATCGCAACACCTCCCTGACGATGCACTTCCGCGATCGCGCTGGCTGCGTTCTGTCTCCAGCCGATCGTCTCCTCGATGCCCAATGCCAGCAAGTGGTACTTCGTGGCAATGACCTCTTCCCCCACCAAAACCGTTGGGCCTCCCACTCGCCGCGAATACCATCGGCCTACTTTGGCCACCCAGACATTGTTGTGTCCGGTCATGGCAATCACATCCAGGCCCTGTCGCTGGGCCTCGATCACCGTGTCCCATGGCGACAAAGTCGCCCAGCTCAGCGGGAAGCTGTGAACATGAAAGTCGCCGGCCAGAACCCGATAGCCGCCCATCGTGATCGGCACACTCTTGGGAACGCGGTCCTCAAACGAACCGACGGCAAATGCCGCTACCAGCAGGCATCCCGAGATCCAGCCCGCCAATCTCATAGGCCTAGAATCCTCACTATCTCCGGCCACAACGAACCTCCTCCGAAAATCACCAAGCCTATACCCCAAGTGGTCACTCGCAGTATCAAGAGGCTGCTGCCCGCCTGGGCAGCGCTTTCCCCGAGTACATGTCGCAGGAAACAGAAGTCGACATAGGCCGACCAGACCGCCACCACGCCCACCAGAAACCACATCAAGTGTCCCGTCAAAACGAAAGCCAGAAACGGAGACGCGAACACCCAGATCGCACACATCAATAACAGCCACAAAACCCACGGCCCGTGCCCCATGAAGAACAGGTCTACGGCGCGCGAAAACGGAATCGTCTGGCGTCTCCGCCATACCCCGGCCAGAACCCCAATTTCCAGTAGCGGCACAAACAACGCATTGACCGCACCTGCCGCGAACAGACGTAAGTTAAGGCTACCCGCGGTAACCAGCGAGACCAGACATCCCAAGAGAAAAACGATGAACAACGGCCTCTGTGTGGCCTCCCAACTCCCCTGACCGGCACTACACCGCAGCCATGGATATGCCTCCGCCGGCCGTAACATGACCCAGACATCGGTGGACTTCAGACGGTTGATCACGACTCTGCATTTCTCCGACTCTGAATCATACTCGGCCGAACCGCTCAGCATGGTTGGGGCCGTACTCATGTGACTGCGCATTACTTGGGTCACGACCGGCCTCGACCAACTTCATCGCGGAACCGTCTCTAGATTGCCCCAACCCCACCCCTACCCCCCACTGAAAGGCCATATTTCTGAATAGATTTGCTTTCTGCGTAATGCCAAAGTGACCAGAGTTATATCCTCAAATTACCTTACTTAAGGCCAATACACTTACTGTCCCTCCGGTACCTTGGCGCTCTCCGGTGACCTACTTACGATGGAATTCACTGGGTTAGCCTGCGGGCACGCCCGGGGCGGCTCCGCCCTCCTCTGGGTCAGCACTGTGCCCAGCTCAACCCTCGAAGCTGGAAATGAGCAAGGGAAAGAAAGGTCACATGTTGCAACGCAGAATGCGCGGTTTCTCGCTGCTGGAGATGATGGCCGTCATTGCCATCGGTCTCATCGTCAGCGTCATGGCTATGGTAACCCTGCAGCCGTCGCTGAAATATACCCGCGTTACCAACGCCTACAACATCACGCTCATGGCGATGCGGCAGGCACGCGACACTGCTATCGCTCAGCGCCAGGTCTACTTCGTGACCTTCACCCACAACGCCGTCCCTCCCGACCAGATCACGATCACTCAAGGCGCCACCGGCACAGTAGTGAACACTTTCACCATCCCCAACGACACAGCGTTTCTGGCCCAGGCCGGACTTCCGGGAGCCGGCAAGACTCCAGACAATTTCGGCACCGGCGGTACCGCCATCGATTTTGATCAAGGCATCGCGGCGGGAGCCAAGAACATCGTCTATTTCTACCCTGACGGCACGGTCGAGGACGTCGTCGGCAATCTCAACAACGGCGTAATTTACATCGCGCGCAACAACGATCTCTATAGTTCGCACGCCATCACTGTGTGGGGGGCCACCGGACGTCTGCGCGGGTGGCGTCTCTACAACAACTCGGGGACTAAGTACTGGAGGCAAATGTGAAGACCACTCGGCGGCAAAAAGGATTCACCCTGCTGGAAGTCATGATTTCCATGGTGGTGATGACCGTCGGCCTCGTCGCCCTGCTCGGAGTCTTCGGGCTGGCCATGGCCTCCACCCAAACTTCGCAACAGAACGGCATCTCCAAGCAGTTGGCCAACGAAACCCTTGAGGGAGTGCTGACCGCGCGCGAAACCGCCAACGTCACCTGGGCGCAGATCGCCAATACCGGCGCCGGCGGTATTTTCGTTTCCGGTTTCAAACCCATCAACAAGGCCGGAGCCGACGGCATCATTGGCACCGCGGACGACACCGCAGCTGGCCCCCAGACTTTGAGCATGCCCGGACCTGACGGCATCTTCGGCACCTCTGATGATGTTCAGCTGCCTTTGACCAACTATCAGCGTCAGATCTCGATTGTGCCGGCCAACGACGCCAATGGCAATCCGATCCCCACACTGAACATCGTCACCATCACCGTTCAGTACAACAATCCCCAACTCAAAGTCCCCCAGAATTACGTGCTCACGACTTACATATCGCAATACCGTTAAAAGGGGAGTTATGGCACAACCATCGAAATCTCGCGCGCCTGGTTTCACCTTCATCGAATTGATGGTCTCCATGGCTTTGGGCCTGCTCATCGTGGGCGCCGCAGTGAAATTGTTTAGCCAGGGTGTCGACGCCACTTGGGTCGTCTCTCAGCGCGCCGAAATGCAGCAGGACCTTCGCGCGGTTCAGACCATGTTGACCAAGGACATCAGCTTGGCCGGTGCCGGCCTCGCCGGCGGCCAGGGTATATCCCTGCCAAATGGTACTGGAGTCGTCCCCATCTACGGCTGTGACCAGACCGGCCTGGCTTCGGGTTGCCCGCCCAATGGCGGCGTCAAATATCCCTGCGCCTCTCTCGCCGCACCCTGTATCCCCACTCTGTACGGCGTCACTCCCGGGTTCGCCCTGGGCATCAAACCCCCGGGCAGCCTCACCAAGAGCGATTTGATCACCGTCGCCTATAGCGACACAATTTTTGCTCTGAATTGCTACACCGTCACTTTCACGGCACCCGGCAACGTCGTCACTTTTACAGGCTCCTGCGAACCCACCGCCGACGAGCTGCATATTGCCGCCCGGTCTGGTGTTTCCCCAGAACGTGAACGATGCCGCCGTGGGGTTGCAACCCGGTGATCTCATCTACTTCCAAAACACCGCGAAAGGGCCAGCCATTGGTGAAGTAACCCTGGTTGCCGGTGCGGCGCCCACTTACACCGTAACCTTCGCCAATGCCGATCCCCTGAAAATGAATCAGTCGGGCGCTGCCAATGACCTGACTCAGATCTCTGGCTTCCCCGGCGGACCCAGCACGGTCGGCACCGTCGCTAATCGGATCTTCGTCATCACCTACTACTTGCAGGTGAATCCTGACCCCACCGGAGTCACCACCGGCACGCCGGTCCTTATGCGCCAGGTGAACGGCCGCACTGCCGTTCCTGCCGCTGAAAACGTCATTAACACCCAATTCACTTATGACACTTACGCTGCCGATGGCACCCTGCTGAATGAACTCGGCGATGGCGGTGAGTCCCTCGGCGTCTCCCTCAATTTGATCCGCAAGATCAACATCGCCCATTTGACCATTCGCAGCCAGCTCGACGGCTCTCGCAGCTCGCTGTTTGCTACCAACGGATTTCAGGGTTATGACGTGCAGACTTCCATCAGCGCACGCAACCTGAGCTACCAGAACCGCTACAGCTTCACCGGCCCATAAGACAAACCTTGGGTGGGCCGAGTTTTAGTTCCGAACAAACATGATTTTGGAGAACGATATGGAGAGTTACAACATGGATAGCACGAAACTTAGGTCGAAGGGATTCACTCTGATCGCAACCTTGCTCCTCTTGTTGCTGTTGTCGGGCATCGCGATCGGTATGCTCATGATGGTCAGCACCGAGGCCAAGGTGGGCACCCAAGACGTGCAGAACAACACGACCTTCCATGCCGCCGAAGGCGCCATCGAAAAGATGACCTCGGATCTTGCGGGTACATTCCAAAACATCGAATCTCCCACCGTCGGCCAGATCACCGGTCTCAGTGCGCTGCAGCCAGCCAACACGGTTGCCCTCAAGTATCCGGTTTACACTCTGACTCCGTCCACCACGACCGACGCAAATGGCAACGTCATCCTCCAGACCTCGTTTGGCCAGATCGCGTCTGGCCCTTATCAAGGTCTGGCGGCAGAATTGCTTCCGGTGACTCTCCAGGCTACCGCCCAGGGACCCCTGGGTGACGAAGTCAACATGTCACGCACAGTTCAGGTCGCGTTGATCCCGGTTTTCCAGTTCGGTATTTACTCCGACAGCGACCTCTCCTTCTTCGCCGGCGTCAACCTGGATTTCAATGGCCGTGTGCACACCAACGGCGATCTGTACTTGGCCGCAGGCGATGGCACCACGGTCACTTTTCACGACAAGGTCACCTCTTGGGGCAACGTAATCCGTTGGGAATTGCCCAATGGGATCACCAACGCGGCCAGCGGTCATGGTGGCAACGTCGACATCCTCACTACTCCTCAGGGTTGTGATGGTGTCAATCCTCCTCCGGCTACTTGCCGCCCCATGCTCCAGACTGAAGGCAGCGTCACCGTCGGCGCCGCTCCCAACACTTGGCCCACGGGTGGACAAAACGGCAGTTTGGCCGGGAATTTCCGCCGGCAGCGCCAACTACAACTCATGGGTCATCGATGGCAACGGAGGTCTGAACGGGGGCACCGGCGCCAAACAGCTCAGCCTTCCTTTCGTCAACGGCACCGCCGGCAATTCCACCAGTCCTCAAGCTTTTGAAATCATCCGGCGGCCTCCCGCGGGAGAATTGCCTACTTCCTTGCTGGGCGCGGCTCGCCTCTACAATGAGGCTTCCATTCGCGTCTTGTTGGTGGACGATCCCCGGGAACTTCCCGGCGGCGCCAATGACGCGAACAACATCCGTCTCGCCAACTACAGAGATCCCGACAACCTCGTCGACTACAGCCACGGCGTAACCGCGAGTGTCCCCGCTGGCTTGCCTGCTCTGGGCGCTGGCCGCTTTTACAACACTTACTTCGCCACCGCCGCCAGCGGCGTTGCCGACCCATCCAACTGGACCACTGCGGCCGTCGCCGTCCAGTCCAGCTGGCTGACCGGCCCGCTCTACCCGCCGCCGGTGGTCACCCTGTACGATCCCTCGGGCGCCAACCAGGCCCCCTACATGGTGCGCGACCCGAATGGAAATGCAGTCACCAAAGCGCCGTTGGCTGCGAACCTGGATTTGTGCAATCCTTCCACTCCCGTAGTCTCGCCAGCGCCTCCGCCGGTTTGCGATGGCGTCGCCGGGTACCCTTACTATTCATTGACCCCGTACAATACTCCCCCGCTCACCGTGCCTTATCCCACTGTGCCCGCAAACACCAGCGCCTGGAACTTACTGGATGGCTACTTGCGCGTCGAGTATCGCGACGCCGGTGGCGTCTATCATCCTGTGACGCAGGAATGGCTGGGCCTGGGTTTCGCGCGCGGTTCCTTGCCTCCGACCGCGGTCGGGGCCAACCCCATCAACCCCAACGCCATTTTGCTTTTCCAGGAACCCGCCGATCGCAATCGTGACGGCGTGCTGGATGTCAACGGTGCGCCTCCCGGATACACCTCCGCCTGCACCAAGCACAACGCGGCGGGCGCCTGCACTCAGACCACTTACACGCCTTTCCCGGGCAAACCTCCCGAGGTCACTAATGACGCGCTCGTCAATAGCCCTTGGTACGGCGACAGTACTCAGGCTGCAGGCAACCAGAGCCCCAGCCAGTACAACTGGTTTCCCATCAATTTCTACGATGCCCGTGAAGGTGAGGGCCGCGACGTAAAGGCCGGAAACCAGAGTTGCACTCCGCTCGGCATCATGAACGCGGTCGAGCTCGATGTAGGCAACCTGCAGCAATGGCTGGCCGGCAAGACCGGCGCCAGCGGCGGCTTGGTGGATTTCGCCACCCAGAACGGTTACGTCCTTTACTTCTCGGATCGCCGTGGCATGCTGCCCAACCCCAACGGAACTCAGGTCGATGCCGCCAACACCAAGACCGGTGACTCCGGCTTTGAAGACGTCGTCAACCTGGGCAGCGCGAATGGTACCCCCGATGGCGTATTGCAAGCCGTTCAGGCCGGCAAGACCCAGTCCGCCGAAGATGTCAACAACAACACCAAGCTGGAAGCCTTCGGTGGCGGCAACCTCGGTCTCGGCCTAGGCTACGTTCCGGTTCAGTCGATCGTGCCCGGCACCGCTTATAACGCCAACAAGCAGGTCAACAGTCTGGTCAACGCCGCAGCGGCGGACAATCCCTACCTCACCACCGGCCGCATCGGTCCCACTTGCTGGGTCGCACAGAGCAACTGGATCAGCGGCGCCCGCCACGTTCTGAAACTCGTGGACGGCACCCTCGGCAATCTCCCGGTACGCCCTGATCTTGCCTTCCCCAACAGCGGCGGCTTCACCGTGGGCTCGGAAAATCCCGTGTACATCTACGGCGACTACAACTCCAACCCTGTTGACCCCATCTGGGGCGGCGGCGCCGACCAACCCCACGCGGCCGCCGGCGTCATTGCCGATGCGGTCACTGTGCTGTCCAACAACTGGTCCGACTGGCAGAGCCTGGCTTCGCCCAGCGATGACGGTCCTCGTAACGCCACAACCACCTACTACCGCACCGCCATTGCCTCCGGCAAGAACATCAACTTCTCGGTTGTCGGATTGGGCTGGGCGGTCGGTGACTTCGGCACTGACGGCGGCCTGCACAACTTCCTCCGCTTGCTCGAAAACTGGGGCGGGGACACTCTCAACTACAACGGTTCCATGGTCAGCATGTTCTACGCCACCTATGCAACCGGGACCGACAAAAACGGCGGCGGTACGACCTACGAACCGCCGAGACGTAACTACACTTTCGACGCGGACTTTACCCAGCCGCAGAACCTGCCGCCAGGTACCCCCATGTTCCGCGACATCGACAACCTCAGCTACCGCCAGAGCTTCTCGCCTTGCGCTGCCGTGGTCAACGGAGTCTGCACCAACTAGCTCCGCCGGCTGCTTCTCACTCGCCCGGATCCTGCATCCCAGGATCCGGGCTTTTCTTTTTCTTGTGTTCTCTTCCCGATCTTTGCGAACACTTTGCGCCCTTTGCGGTTAAAAGCTTTACAATCATCCCGCACTCAGCTCAAAAACCTGCGGAGGACCCCTTGCCCAAAATCACTGCTCTCTTCTGGGATGTCGGTGGCGTGTTGCTCTCGAACGCCTGGGATCACGCCCAGCGCAAACAGGCCCTCGATCATTTTCACCTCGATCAAGCCGAATTCGACGACCGCCACGACATGGTCGTCTCCTCCTTCGAGCGCGGCAAGATCGGCCTGCAGGAATATCTCGAGCGCACTATTTTCTACCGCGCCCGCCCCTTCACCCTTGACGACTTCAAGAACTACATGCTTCCCCTGTCGCAACCCAACCCGGCAGCCCTCGAGTTCGCCCGCTCCCTCGCCAACTCCGGAAAATATCTGATGGCAACCATCAACAACGAATCCGCCGACCTGAACCGTTATCGCATTCAGACCTTTGGGCTGAAGAATATCTTCGATGTGTTTGTGAGCTCCTGTTTCGTGGGGATGCGCAAACCCGAAAAGGGCATTTACCGCCTGGCGCTGGACATCACCCAGCATCCGCCCGAAGAGTGCTGTTTTATTGATGATCGTTCGATGAACCTCGAGAGTGCGGCCCGCCTCGGCATGCATGTCATTCAAATGCAGAACGCAGATCAACTCCGCCGCGACCTGCAAACTCTCGGCGTACCCTAATAACGGAACGGCGGGTCTCCGATCCATGTGTGGTCGAACTAGCACCGCGGCTGCGAACTTCTTGTCACTTCTACAGCATATTAAGGACGAAAGTCTCTAGCCAGGCTGGAAAACGGTCGTATAACTTTGTGGGCTTGGGGCAAAAATCAGGAGGCTGAAAGCCATGTCTCGATTCTGCACCTTCCCTCTCGCCGTTCTCTTACTGCTTTGCTCACTCGCTTTCGGGCAGTCCACGGAGAAAGTTCTCTTCAGCTTCGGAACCAGCCCCAACGACGGCATGACGCCCAATGGCGGACTTGTGTTTGACAACGCCGGAAATCTGTACGGCACCACCGGTTACATGCCCGCCCGTGACTGCCCCGAGTGTGGCATTGTCTTTGAACTAACTCCGTCATCGAGTGGCAGTTGGACCGAGACCATCTTGTATCAATTCTGCTCGCTGACAAATTGCGCGGATGGGCAGAGCCCGCGCGCCGGCTTGATCTTCGACGCCAGCGGCAACCTTTACGGCACCACCAAGTACGGCGGTGCCAATCAATATGGCACCGTCTTTGAGCTCTCTCCTCCCTCCGCTCCTGGCGGCAGTTGGACCGAGACCGTATTGCATAGCTTCAACTACAAAGACGGCGACGGCCCCGTCGGCAAGCTGGCCTGGGATACATCGGGAAATTTGTATGGCACTACATTGGGCGGAGGTTCGGCCGCCTTCGGTACGGTATTCGAACTAAGCCCAGGTTCGGGAGGCTGGACTGAGCAGGTGCTCTATAGCTTCTGTCCGAACAGACCACATTGCTCCGATGGTGACCTCCCCGCAGCTGGCGTCACTTTTGACAGCTCAGGAAACCTCTTCGGCACCACTTCTCAGGGCGGATTCGATAACCAATGGGGCACAGTCTACGAACTATCGCCAGCCTCCGGAGGTAGTTGGACGGAAACGACCCTTTACCGCTTTTCTCCTCATCAGGCCGGGCAACCTTCCTCGGAAGTTTTCTTCGATCATGCCGGCAATCTGTATGGCACCGTCTCCGTGGGCGGCCCTCATAGCCCCGCTCAATGCGGCGGTGTCTTCCGCATGGCCCCAGTGGCTGGCGGCTGGAAGCAGTCTCTTTTTCCCTTCGACGACTCTGGGGACCGTGGCTGCATCCCACTGGCCGGAGTATTTGTAGATAACAAAGTCAACACTCTCTTCGGTACCGCCTCGACCGGAGCCAACAACTCGGGAATCGTTTTCAAGCTGAACGGAAGCAAAGAGACCGTTCTCTACAATTTTTGCCAAAACGGCCCACCCCAATGTACGGATGGAGATCAACCCAACAGCTTCCTCACACCCCATGCCGGAAAACTCTACGGCACGACTCTCGAGGGGGGAACCAGTTCCGCCTGCGGTCAATTCGGTTGCGGTATCGTTTACGAGATCACACCCTGATTGGTTCCGCATGGCCCCATTTCTCGCGTATCGGTTGCGCGAGAAATGGGGTCACATTACTTGTAAGGATTGAACCAGGAAACTACAAACACCAGCGGGCCGGCGACGAACGACTAACGGCGAGCCCAGTTGCTTACGCGGTCTTTGCCGGTCTCGGAACCGTAGTCCCAGCCGCTTTGGTTTCTGCGCCGCTAACCAAGCTCAGGTCGCTCGACCAGCAATCCACAACTACTTTCCACTCTCCCGCCTGGCGCGCGCTCAGGATCACATACTTGCCGCGTTCTTCCCGGCGCTTGCCAGTCGCAGCCGGGACCAGCATGGTGCATCGCCCTACTTCGTAGGCAAATTCTCCCAACAACTCCACCCGTAGGGGATCCATTTCCACGTCCCCCAGCCCCGCTTCCAGCGCGGCAAAGAAGTATTCGCGGATGGCGGCAGCGGTGCGTATCGGTGCCACATTTGGCCGCACCACGGTTGCATCGGCGGTGTACAAATCCACCAGGTCTTCAAGATGCTTGGTATTGCAGGCCTGCGCCCAGTCCTGGGCCAGCTTCCGCACCGCCACTTCCGCCCGGCTGAATCCCGTTCCTGCCGAAGGCGTCCGCACCCGCGCCGTCTCGCGAACTCCCGCTGCACTGGTCACACTGCCACCGGCAGCCGCAGGTTGTCCCTCTGCAGACGGAAAATAATGATGGTGATAGTGATGATGATAGTAGTGCTGTCCGGCTTCTCCAGGCTTCACCACATTGACCGCCGTCGCCGCCGGAGCTTCTCCCGGTGGTGCCTCCTGCAGCGGCACGCCGCAGAGCGCGCAAAAGCGATTGGCCCGGGGATTCTGTCCTCCGCAAGCCCGGCAGTGGTGCGCTGGTTCGGTTTCCGCGATCGCTCCCGACGCTTCGTCGGTCTCCATTTGCAGCACCATGCGCTGCAGTGCTTCGGAGATGTTTTCGTCGCCGGATTTCGGCTGGCTCATACTTGACCTCAAACGCTGGACAAAATCCTGTAGTGACGGAACCGCGGCCGGTTCCGGCCTGCGCCCGCTGCTTGGCACGCTTTTCGGCTGATTGGATGGCTTCTCTTGACCCACGTTCGAACCCGCTGCTCGGAATGGCTTGCGCTCATTTTAGTCGAAACCCACTCTCAGCGGCTGGAAAACTCCACTTTGCTCTCAGTCTCCGCCGGCACCGCATTGCAGGTCGCCGGACGATACCGCCACGCTCGCACCGCCTCCAATACATTCGAATCCTCGTCCGACCCACCACTCTCCAGCACCACCGGAGAATGCACTCGCCCGTCCGTACCAATCACGAAACTCACCGCAACGTTGCCCTTCACCTCGGCCGCGTCCAGCAACGGATCCGGCGTAGCCAACGCCTCCGCCGGACGCAAGCGTTCGCAGCTCGGATGCGCTCCCACTGCAGCATGATGAAATGAGGCCGGCCACGCCACCCTCTTCTCCTGCCGGGCAGAGCTCGGTCGCGGCGTATCCACCGACGCCACACATACCGGCCCCCAAACCACTACCCCCAAAATCCATACCCCCAGCAAACGCATACTCGGAATAGGGCAAGCCCCATGCCAGCGAAGACCACCGCTATGTTATTGATAAATATACGCTTATGTAAACATCAAACGCGGAGGCCAAAAGCCGGAGTGAAAACCCTTGCAGCCATTTCCTCTTTCAACTCACTGTGACCCTCTGTGACCTCTGTGGTGAAGACTTTGCCAGTGACCCTAGAACACCCTCTCCCGCAGCAACTGCAAAAGATAGTCTCCATACCCGCTGTTCTTCATCGCCGAAGCCATGGTCTCCAACTGCTCCGCCGAAATATATCCCTGCCGATAGGCAATCTCTTCCGGACACGCCACCATCAACCCCTGCCGCGTCTCAATCGTCTGAATAAACAGCGCAGCCTCCAGCATCGCCTCGTGTGTCCCGGTATCGAGCCACGCCATGCCGCGTCCCATCACCGATACTTCCAATTGCCCCCGCTTCATATACTCCTTATTCACGTCGGTGATTTCCAACTCCCCACGTGCCGAAGGCTTCAGCGCTTTCGCAATCTCCACCACCTGATGATCATAAAAATAAATCCCAGTCACCGCATAACGCGACTTCGGCGCTTTCGGCTTCTCCTCCAAACTCACAGCCCGCCCCTTCGCATCAAACTCCACTACGCCATATCTCTCCGGATCCTGCACCGGATACGCAAACACCCTCGCACCTTCGGTCTTCTCACAAGCCTGCGTCAATCCTTTGACCAAATCATGCCCATAAAAAATATTGTCACCTAGAACCAGCGCGCAACACGACTTCCCGATAAATTCCCTTCCCACCAAAAAAGCCTGCGCGATCCCTTCCGGCTTGGGCTGCGCAGCATACTGAAAACACATTCCCAGCCGCGACCCATCTCCCATGAACTGCCGAAACCGCGGCAAATCCTCCGGCGTAGAAATAATCAAAACCTCCCGGATTCCCGCCAACATCAAGGTCGAGAGCGGGTAGTAAATCATGGGCTTGTCATAAATAGGCAGCAGACTCTTGCAAACCGCATGAGTCACCGGATAGAGCCGGGTCCCCGCGCCCCCCGCCAGAATGATCCCCTTGTAAGCCGACGACGGCTTGGATTCATCTTTCGCCATACTTGTTTTCTTAGCGTCCTTTGCGCGACCTTCTTAGCGCCCTTAGCGGTAAGCTTTTGACCCGAGCCAAAAGCCAAGAGCTAAAGGCCAATAGCTCTACATCGAATACTGCTTCTCCATCCACTGCCGGTAACTCCCGCTGGTCACCTGCGCAATCCACGCCTCATGCCCCAAATACCACTCCACCGTCTTGCGAATTCCTGTTGCAAACGTTTCCTTCGGCCGCCAGCCCAGATCGCGCTCAATCTTCCCTGCGTCCATGGCATATCTCCGGTCATGCCCCGGACGGTCCTGCACCATCACAATCAGCTTGCTGTGTGGCACCACCGGATCTTCCCTACGCAACTCATCCAGAATCCCGCAAATTGTTCGCACTACTTCCAGGTTCCTCAACTCATTCCGCCCGCCGATATTGTAGGTCTCCCCCACTCGCCCCTGCGCCAGCACCGTCCGGATCGCATCGCAGTGGTCCTCCACATACAACCAGTCGCGGACATTCTGCCCATCGCCATAGACCGGAATTGGCTTGCCCTGCATGGCATGGAGAATCACCAGCGGGATCAACTTCTCCGGAAACTGATGCGGTCCATAATTATTCGAGCAATTTGTGGTCAGAGTGGGAAGTCCGTAGGTGTGTTGATACGCTCGCACCAGGTGGTCGGACGCCGCCTTCGACGCCGCATAGGGACTATTGGGAGCATACGCCGTCGTTTCCGCGAACGCCGGATCATCCGCCCCCAGCGTCCCGTACACTTCGTCGGTTGAAACATGCAGAAAGCGAAATGCTGCCCGCCGTTCTTCATTCAGCTCGGTCCAATACGCCCGAACCTCTTCCAGCAAGGCAAAAGTCCCATTTACATTGGTGCGCACAAAATCGTCCGGCCCATGGATCGAACGGTCCACATGGCTCTCCGCCGCAAAGTGAACAACGGCACGCGGACCGTGCTGCCGCAGCAAATCACTCACCAACTTCCGGTCGCAGATGTCCCCATGCACAAACCGATAGCGAGGGTCCGCAGCAATCGTCTCCAGGTTGCCCAGATTCCCTGCATAGGTTAGCTTGTCGAGATTCACCACTTGGGACTCTTCGCGCTTCAGCCATTGCAGCACGAAGTTGGAGCCGATAAACCCGGCTCCGCCTGTCACCAGAATGGTTTTTGTTTGCACAGGAAAAGTCAGTATAAATGCTTCCGCTTGCCTTCCTGTTAGCTTTACCGGCACGCGAAGTATGAAGGATCGGGCCGCCGGCAACCTCCCGGCCCTCAGGCACCTTCCATTCAAACCAGAAAAAACAAGGCCCTCCAGAGATGGAGGGCCTTGAGATCGCGTACACCACCGTCCTGCTATTTGCCGATATAGGTTAGCGGGCTGCCGATGCCGGTCACGAAATCGTAACCAGTCGTGCACGAAAACCCGTTGTTCCCGGTAATCTCGTCTCGCCACCGGGCGCTGTAGTGGTATCTGGCGTATCTGTAGACGCCGCCCAATTCCTGTTGAGTAGTGTGGGCATGGGACCCCGCAGCATTCACCAGGCCGGCCAGCAAGGGTGAAGAGACACTGGTGCCGCCGATTTGGAACCAGTTCTCGTTCCCGTCCAGGTCGTAGATGGCTGGCCCGGTGTTCGGGGCCGCATCGGCGGAGAAGTCCGGTGTTCCACGCTGTGTGCCCACGATACCCCGAATCACGTTCTGGTACGAGGGACGCGGCTCAAAAGCGCTGGGCCCTCCACCGCTTCCATTCCAACCCGTCTCATTGGTGAACAAGCCACGGCTGCGGTTGATGGCAGTACCGCCCGCCGCCACCACAAACGGAGAAGCCGCAGGATATCCCACGGGCGCCCCACCATCGCCGGTAGATGCAAAATAGACGATTCCAAAAGCCTTGAAGTGCGAGTCGTTCCCCAGTTCGCTGGGATCTTCCCCGCCAGACCAGCTATTCGTGATCGTCCCGCCGCCCGCCTGCCGCACCAGTTGCGCAGCTACGTCCTCGGCGTGATACAGGCTCGTGTCCGAGTTGTCCTGCGACTCCACTAGAAAGATCTTCGCATTCGGAGCCATGGCATGCGCCATCTCGATATCAAGAGCTTCTTCCAGACTCCATCCCCCGGGATCGTTGGAGGGTTGTGAGCCATCTGCGTACACCTGCTGGAAGCAACCGTTCGCCTTGGTGCAGGCCGGTAGTCCAAACTGAGTTGAGTAAGTCGCCAGATCCTGTTCCGCGAACGGATTGTCGAAGGCATCCACAATCGCGACTGCGCCGAATCCGCCCGTGGGCAGGGCCGTGGTCCCGTTGATCGGGCACCCTGATACCTGTGTCGTCAATTGATAAACGCAAGCCAGTGACGCCGGCGTCTCCGCGAACGGAGGCGGGACTGAAAAATCATGCCGGATGTTCGGAATGAAGATCTGAAAGTTGGTGTGGGCGTACAGGCCGCGAAGCTCCGGATGCTCGATGCTCGACGCCGGAACATAGATGTAGCCCGTCGGCCCGCCATCGCGGATCTCTTGACTAGCGGCACTTGTCAACAACACGAAGGAAGCCAGTAAGGCGATAGCTCCCACATATACAAAACGCTTCATGGAGATTCTCCTTGGATTCTGAGGATTGCCCTTCACCTTCACCGCCGCTATGTCCAGGTAGGAAGAAAGTCTCTATCCAACAATTCGCTTACCATAGCCCCGCGATGACCGCCAGAGTCTAGTCTCGGTTGTTATGGGTGTCAAGGCGGTTGTTTTCCACTGTCTAGTCTTCCATTTCTTGTTGCCGCCGGTGGGTTTGTCGGCTCTTCTCGCCTCCTGTCTAATCGAACTCCTCCATATATAATGACGCCCACACCCACATGGCCCTAACGCCCGGCACGAAGCTCGGTCCTTACGAGATCATCTCGCCTTTGGGTGCGGGAGGGATGGGCGAGGTCTATCGCGCACACGACACTCGCTTGGATCGTGACGTCGCCATTAAAGTTCTGCTTGGCAACCTGTCTTCCGATCCTTCTCTAAGGCAACGCCTGGAACGCGAGGCCAAGGCGGTCTCTAAACTCTCTCATCCTCACATCTGTACCCTCCACGACATCGGCACCCAGGACGGAGTTGACTTCCTGGTTATGGAGCTGGTGGAAGGTGAATCCCTCGAGCAACGTCTGCTCAAGGGCCCGCTGCCAACCGACCAGACGATTCGTTACGCCTCGCAAATCGCCGACGCGCTGGCCAAAGCTCACAAACGCGGATTCACTCACCGCGATCTCAAACCCGGCAACATCATGCTGACCAAGTCCGGCGCCAAGCTCATGGACTTCGGCCTGGCCAAACAATCCGGCCCCGCTCCCCTGGCCGCCGCCCTCACCGAGATGACCGCCGACCAGGCCAAGCTCACCGGCGAGGGCGCCATCGTCGGCACCTTCCAATACATGGCGCCCGAGCAACTGGAAGGCAAGGAAGCCGACGCCCGCACCGACATCTTTGCTCTGGGAGAAGTGATCTACGAAATGGCCACCGGCAAGCCTGCCTTCACCGGCAAGAGCCGCGCCAGCCTGATCGCCGCCATCCTGACCATCGACCCGCCGTCGATCATCGATCTCCAACCGCTCGCGCCAACCAGCTTGGAGCGAGTGGTCAGGAAGTGTCTGGCGAAAGATCCCGACGACCGTTGGCAAAGTGCCAGCGATTTGGCCAGCGAACTGACTTGGATGCTGGCGTCCGGGTCGCAAGCAGGCGCCCCCGCAGTAGCCAGCCGCAAAACGCGCCAGAACGCAATCTGGATCGGCGTAGCACTGGGCGCGGCACTGCTCTTCGCCGTCCTGGGCTGGCGGATTGGGCATGGCGAACAGAACACCAACCCCGTACATCTGACGGTGACCCTTCCTCCGGGCAAGTCGCTGTTCAACGACTCAACCGGGCCACTCGCCATTTCTCCGGATGGCTCATCCATCGTCTATGCCGCCTACGGCGACGACCGCAAAACCCAGCTCTACCTGCGCCGCCTGGGCAGCTTTGAGAGCACACCCATCGCCGGTACCGAGGGAGCGCAAACTCCGTTCTTTTCGCCCGACGGGGAGTGGCTGGGATTTGCATCCGACGATTACAAGTTGAAGAAAATACTTCTGCGGGGCGGGAGCGCCGTGGTGGTGACCGAGGGCGCTGGCTCAGTCGGCGGCGTGTGGGCGGACGACAACACCATCTACTATCTCAAGTCTTTCACTTCCGGAGTCTATGCCGTCCCCGCCGCCGGAGGTCAGTCCCGGCGCGTAACCCAAACTGGATCGACTCCCGATGACCGCGCCCATCTCTGGCCCAGTGCTCTACCCGGAGGAACCGGCCTGATTTTCACAGTTTGGACCGGGCGCTCCTTTGACGATGCACGTATCGAGGGCGTGTCGCTTAGCTCCGGAAAACACAAAGTGCTGATCGAGGGTGGCACCGGCGGTCGTTACCTTCCCAACGGTTACCTCGCTTTTGCCCGCAACGGCACATTGTTCGTCGTAGGCTTCGATCCAAAGCGCATGGAGCTAAAAGGCACGCCGGTGCCGGTGGTCGAGGGGGTCGTAACTGGAGCCTCCAACGGCGATGCCCGCTTCGCAGTTTCCGACAACGGCACGCTGGCATTCCAACCCGGAGCCGTAACTTCGTTCCAGCGTAACCTGGTCTGGATGGATCGCGGCGGCAAGGCCGCCAATATCACTCCCGAAGTGAAGCCCTACGGCTCTCCTGCGGTTTCGCCTGACGGTAAACACATCGCCCTGATCCTTCAGGGCAGTACTTTCGACGTTTGGGTCTATGACCTGGAGCGCGGTGCTCTCACCAAAGTCAGCTTTGGAGGCGATGATTATGAGCCCCACTGGTCACCGGATGGCAAGATGCTCGCCTATACTTCCTCGAAATCCGGACACACTCAGGTGTACGTGAAGCATGGCATCCTCCAAGGTAATGAAACCATGCTGACCGATGGGCCCGAGTTTAAGGATCTTTACGGCTGGACGCCGGACGGACGTGAGATTATTTTCGGCCGCCAGAACAAAGACACGGGAGCGGACCTGTACGCAGCGGCCATCGAAGGCGATCACAAGCCGCGGACCCTGGTGGTTGCTCCCTTCGATCAGACCGAAGCCAGCATCTCATCTGACGGAAAATGGCTGGCCTACGTCTCCAACGAATCCGGGCAGCGAGAGGTTTTCGTGCAGGCTATGAACGATCCCAGCACCCGTGCGCAAATCTCGTCTGATGGCGGCACCGAGCCGCGATGGATGCGTTCCGGCAATGAATTGCTATTCCGCGCGAAGAGCAAGGTCATGTCGGTAAAGTTTTCTTCGGGCGCCGGCCTCAACCCCGCCAAGCCGGTTCTCTTGTTCGAGGACAAGATGCCGTGGGCTGGCTACGATTTGGCCCTCGACGGACGACTGGTGGTCGCCCGCGAGGCCACCGACAACTCCTCCGCAACCCAGATCAATGTCGTCCTGCACTGGTTCGATGAATTGAAACAAGACCAGCGAAAGTAAGCGCGTCCGCGACTCCCGCTGGAGATCTCGCTCCGCTTTCGCAAACTCCGAACTGCAAGATGCTTCAGGCGGCCGCAGTGGTCGTGGGAGCGTCCGCCCCGGGTAGCCGCGCTACGATGCGGGTGCCTTTGCCATTGGAATGGATGTCCAGGCTGCCACCCAGTTGCCGCAGCCGTTCTCGCATACCCCGGATTCCCACGCCTGGAGTACCCGTCGAGGCCATCTCAGTTTGTTTTTCGGGCGGGATACCTTTTCCGCGGTCCTCGACTTCGATCTGAACATCATGATTGAGCACTGCAATTCGAATCCTCGCCGTCGGGCTTTCCGAATGGCGATGAATGTTGGTAAGGCATTCCTGCACGGTTCGGAAGATGGCGGTTTCTGAATCCCGCGAGAGCCGCCCAAAGTCCTCCGAGAATTCCAAATCGACTTTGATCTTGCTGCGTTGGACAAATCCATCGATATACCAGCGCAGCGCCGAAGCGAGTCCTGCCTCATCCAGCAGTGGCGGATGCAGCAGGTGGGAGATGGTGCGCACCTCCTGGACAAGTTCCTGCACCAGAGCCGCACTGTCAGTAACTCGGCTGGCGGTCTGAGTAAGCCGTTCAATGTCACTTCCAACGCTTGCCAGATTCATTCCCAGCGCTGCCAGCATCTGTCCCACACTGTCGTGTAACTCGCGCGCGATTCGCCGTCTCTCATCATCCTGCAATTGCAATAATCGCGCCGAGAGTTCACGCAGACTTACGTTCGTCTTGTCCAGTTCCACCGTGCGGTCTTTAACCGCGTCCTCCAATTCCGATTGCGCTGCCCACAGTGCTTCCTCCCGGCGGCGGCGCGCTTCTCCCATCACAATCAGTACGCTCGAAAGCAATAGGAAAATGAGAAGGCCAACCGCATGGACGGTGTCGACGGCGCCCAACGAGTGTACCGGCGGGATGAACCAGTAGCGTGCCCCAAAGACCGCAAGAACCACGCCTAAAACGGACGGGCCGACTCCACAGTACCAGGCACAGAATGCTACTGCAGGAAACAATGTGATGTAGGGCGCGTAGTCCCCCAGGTAGGAATTCAATGCCAGACGGAAGAGCACGGCCGTCGCCGTTACCAAAACGGCGAGCGCGTAACGCGTCCCAGTTTTCTTTAAAATTCGGCCAGAGAGCGAAGCGTTAGGCGCCATGATCTCACCCTCGCTTTGGCAAATTTTCGACACGGCTCAGAAAATCCAGGAGCCTGTGGCCAGACACAACTAATGTTACAACATGATATTTCGAATCGCGCAGATTTTTACTGCCCGTTCTTGGTCCTTTCTCAACCAACCCCGGAGCCCTCTCCGAGTTGCTTTGCAATTTCCCCTTAGTACCTAACTGATTGAAACTACTAGACAAAGAATTGGGACGGAATCGGCATTGAGCAGCCGGCCAACCCCGTCCAATGGCTCTGCCATCGGAGTAGTGCCACGTCGTCTGCCGGGATAAACCCGTGGCTGAACTTAAAGAAATCCGCGCCGAACTCGTTCAACTTCTCCAACGGCAGCTCGAGACCCTCGAATTGGCCGCATTCGTTGCCTTGACCGACGCCGAGTGGTCCGAATACGACGCTCGCCACGATCGCATCCGGCAATTGCAGGCAAAACTGCGGCCGGCCAAAGATGCCGCATAGCCAGTCATGACTCCTGGCGCAGACTTCTCGCCCCTGCCGAGTCCCCCAAAACTCCCAGCTCTACCCTACTGAGCCTGAGATACAATAGCCGCGCCAGTCGGGCCGTCCCGCCGACAAAGCCAAGTCCAGGGGGAATTCAGAATGAAGCGTTCTATCGCACTATTCGTGATCATTGGGATTTTCGTTTCACTGGGTGCTTACCTTTCATCGAGCTCTGCGCAGGAGCAACAGATCGGAACCTTCCACGGGCGCAAAATCATCATCCCGGAATCCAGCATTCCTCGCCCCGGCCGCATCAACACCAACTACTTTATTGTCGGCTCCAGGGAATTCACACCCCAGCCTCCGCCCGACGCCGAAACCCCGGCCTCGCTGGCTTGCGTCTACGGCCTGGTTTCAGGTCCTCCAGGATGTCCTATTGCCACCAGCACCACCGTGCCGACCGGAGGAGTGGGCGCCATCGCCATCGTCGACGCCGGTGACTACCCCACTGCAGCCTCAGATCTGCACGCCTTCTCCGCTCAGTTCGGCCTTCCTGACGCCGATCTCACCGTGGTTTACGCCGATGGCAACAAACCTCCCGTCTACCAGGACTGGATCGTCGAAGAAGCGTTGGATATCGAGTGGGCCCACGCCATGGCCCCCAAAGCCAAAATCTTCCTGGTCGAATCCCTCGAAGTCAACACTGACCCGACTTGGCAAGCCGTCGCCGTTGCTGGCAAGTTGGTTCATGACAACGGCGGCGGGGTGATCAGCATGAGCTGGGGAATTCCCGAGTGGCCTCAGGAAGTCAATTTCGACAAGTATTTCACCGCACCCGGAGTGGTCTACTTTGCCGCCAGCGGCGATTTCGGTTTGAACTTCCCCTTCCACCCCGCCGCTTCTCCCAACGTGGTCGCCGTTGGCGGAACCTATTTCAACCGCGACTTCAACGGCAATTTCGTCAGCGAACAGTACTTCACCGACGGCGGTGGCGGCACCATCAGCCCCTACGAGCCTCGCCCCTCCTACCAGAACGTTATCTCCAACATCGTGGGCAATTTTCGCGGCTACCCCGACGTCGCCTCCGACTACTGCTGTGCAGCTATCTACCTTCAGGGCTGGGGCGAGGTCGGCGGCACCAGTTGGTCTTCTCCAACCTTTGCCGGAATTGTGAGCGCGGCTGGACGCCTGGGAAGATCGAGCAACCAGGCACTTACTCTTGCCTACGGTGAATATGCCAAGGGCCAAGCCTATAAAGGTGCGTTCAACGACATCACCACCGGCGATTCCAATTGCAAGACCGGTTGGGACATCTGCACCGGCATAGGCTCTCCCCAAACCTACAAAGGAAAGTAAATCCAAGCGAGCAAGCCCGCCCGTCCCACACAACACATGTAGGGACGGGCGCCTCGCCCGTCCGCGTGTGAGAACAAGACTCCGGTCTCGAGCGAAGCACCGCAACACCTGTCATCCTGTCTCTAACGACAATTGCCCGTGTCAAGGCATTTTTGGCAACACCTCTGCGTCAACGCCGTGAAGCGCCATTTCGCTCTCGCAGAAGGTTTTGACTTCGCCGACCAAGGCTCGTGTTCTCGAATCCCGCGGCGGGCCCAGAGTTCCGCCACCCATCTCTTCGGTGCTTGCTCCCATGATTACCGCTTCGAACTCCCCGCTGCTCGGGGAGGCAGGCTGCCCACTCAAGCGGTCGGTGCTTGCTTTGCGACCACAGAATGACTCGGGCTCACCTGCACGACTGCCCTGCACAGTTGCGCGTAATCCCAGTCCTCGCGCAACATCAGATACAACCTCGTTGCCAGTTTGCGCGCCACCGCCACTTTCGCCAGTGCCCGATGCTTGCGCACGGCCAGGCGGCGATAGAAACGTCCCAACTCCGCATCGTAACGCGCCGCCGACTGTCCCGCTTCCACCAGCAAGAAGCGCAGAAACGAACTGCCCTGCTTGCTGATCCGTCCCATCTGCTGCCGCCCCCCGCTGGAATGCTCACTCGGAATCAGTCCGAAATAACTGCCCACGTTTTTTCCTGACCGAAACCGCTCCGCCGGCCCCAGCGTCAGCACCATCGCCAACGCCGTCACCGGCCCCACTCCCGGATGCGTCTGCAACCGCTGCGCCGCCGGCCGCCGCTTCACTTCTTCTTCCACCCGCCGGTTCAACTCCGCCATCTCTGCTTCCAGCCGGTCCAGGTTGAGCAGCAACTGTTTCCGCCGCTCCGCCGCGTAGGGCAGCAACTCCAACTTCTCCAACTCCGCCCGCCCCACCTGCGTCCACAGCTTGCGTTTCTTCTGCACTCCCTGGCTCAGCGCCATGGCCTGCAGTTGGTTCTTCACTCGCGTCCGCGCCTGCACTTGCTTGTGACGATGCACCAGCAACTGCCGCACGTCCCGCTCCTCCAAACTCGGCACCCAGATCTTCGGAAACCGATCCTCGATCAACAGATGCATGAGCAACTCCGCGTCTCGCCGGTCCGTCTTCTGCTTGCGCACCTCACGGGCACGGATCTTGCTGGCATCGCCCAGCCACAACTCCTGCCCCAACTCCGCCAGCAACCGCTCGAACCACGGATAGTGCCCGCAGGCTTCCATCCCCACTCGTACTTCCTGGTGCGCCAGTGACCGATAGAACTGCTCGGCTTCCTCACGGTGTTTTAACCGCTTCTCTTCGATCTCGCCCGTTCGCTTGTCAAAGATCGCGACCTGCTGAAACCCAGGATGAAAATCACAGCCTATAATCAGCATGACGTTGGCTCCTTTGTGGAGCCTTGGCCGTTTCGCAACTACCAACTTACTCCGCCCTCGAGCCAACGTCGTTATCCAAT
>CAVTHF010000007.1:0-178625 GCA_963734415.1 uncultured Acidobacteriota bacterium
TGGGGGCCGGAGACCGCTTGAAACGTACTAGTGCTGCTCGGTATTGAAAAAGGCATCGGTGTGGAAACTGGTCCAGGAGGGCATTCCGAGCAGCGTATTGCTCACGGCGTTCATGTAGTCCTGGTTTGGACTTGTCAGTGTGTTGATACAGCCATCCGTGGTCGCAGCTCCGAAGGCAAAATCCATGTCGCACTCCCAAGCCTCGACCGCGGTCACTTTCTGCTGAGTCGCAAAGGGTATTATGATTGGCCAGTAGGTCGGACCCATTCTGCCAAATACTGGTGCCTGCGCTCGGACCCCCGGAGGCCTGAAAACTTAGGGCGTTGATATTTCCACTCGCGCTGACTGAGCCAGTCGTATTTACAGTGGGTGCCGATGAAGTGTCCCCGTCTGTAGCCCCGGTGTCATAAAACACATAATTATTGCAGGGTACCGGGTTTGGAAGTTTTCCAACATGTTGATTCCCCGAAGGGACGGCGGTCCTGTAAACAAAACAACCTACTGCGCCTGCAACCGATGGGACGGTGAAGGATATGTACGCTGGTGTCGCTGGGGTCGTGCTCAAACTCGTGCAGCCGTTAGTAACTGAGAGCTCTGTGCTTGCATCCGTAGTGGCACCAGTTGCGTCCGCGGCGACAACCTTGTACTTCCACGTATGCCCGGTTCCCACGCAGCCTCCCACACTGCTAGGGGCGGTCAAAGGACCCGGCGTTGCCAACTTGCCGGTCGTTAGTCCGCTAAGGTTAAGCGAGCTCGCGGGCGTGGTAGTCTGCCCGATCGCATTCGGTTGAAGGCTGCATGTTATTGTTGCGATTGTTACTAATGTTGCATATAGAGCTCGCCATATCATGACCTACAGAGTGCCAAGATAAGTGACGCGTTTACAAGTGACAATGCGGATTCGCTAGTTTGCAGTAGGCTGTCTCTGACTTCGATTATATCCCTAATGCGGCTGTCAACAGGGTGTATACTCTGTCGCAGTCGATTGTGGCTTTCCAACCATGCGAGAGGGTTTTGCGATGACAACACACTATTTCGAACGAAATCTTGCCCTAGCTATCATCGGTGTCACGGCTGCGATCCTGATGACCGTTGCCGCCGGGATGGGGCAAGAAGTTCAGTACAAGGTGCTCTACAGCTTTTGCGCAGCCGCCAAGTGCGCGGATGGCTTAACTCCTCTGGGAAAATTAGCTTTTGACGATTCTGGGAATTTATATGGCACTACCACGAACGGCGGCGCTTACCATAGTGGCACGTTGTTCAAGCTAAGCTTCTCCAAGGGCACATGGTCTGAGAGGGTGCTTTACAGTTTCTGCCTCAATAACATCATGAACTGTCCCGATGGGGCGAACCCATCTGGGGGCCTGATCAATGACGCGGCAGGAAATTTATATGGCACGACAGCGGGTGGGGGCACGTTCGGACTGGGCACGGTTTTCCGCTTGAGCCCCCCGGGGGATCAGGGCGGCGACTGGACCGAGACGGCACTATGGAGTTTCGGAGGCGAAGGGGACGGAATACAGCCATCCCCCGATCTGTTTATGAACGTTTCCGGTGCCTTTTATGGAACGACCGCTGGAGGAGGCACCTTCCATGGCGGGACCGTCTTTCGCCTAGTGCCCCACCAGGGAGACCAGTGGACGGAGGACATTCTTTTTTCTTTCGGGCCTGATCAATTCAATGGTTATAGCCCGCGAGCAGGCGTGACGCCCGACCAGGCCGGTAACGTATATGGGACAACCATCTTTGGGGGAACAAGGGCCAATCAGGGTTGGGGCGTCGTTTACAAGCTCACTCCAACCCAGCAATTCCCGTGGACGCAGACCGTACTATTTCGCTTCTCGAAGAAGATCGGCATCTATCCGCTTTCCACGGTAAACATTGATGCCCTTGGCAACCTATATGGGACGCTGTCCGCAGGTGAGAATTTCCCTGGGGGCACGTTCCGTCTCACTCCTGCCGGCAAAGAGCACACGATCCCTTGCTTCGGCCAGCCCCAGTGCGGCACGCCTCGAGCCGGCGTGTTGATTCATGGAAATGCGCTTTACGGGACGAGTGAGTTGGGCGGTGCCCAAGGTTTCGGTGCGCTTGTAAAAATTCAGAAGTCTGCGAACACTGTGCTGTACAGCTTCTGCTCGCAGGCCAACTGCGCAGACGGGAGCGATCCCATGGCAGATCTCGTCTTGCACAGTAAGAGTCTTTTTGGCACGACTCGGGCGGGCGGAGCCAATGGTGGCGGTGTTGTCTTCCAGATTTCTGAGCCTGCACCGGTTCGATCCAAGAGCGCAGCGAAATAGACGTCGGGTTCCAAGATTCGGCCAGTCGCAGCCACACGGTAAGTCCGCCGCATCACCCCCCACTGACCTGTCGTGCCCACTGCATCGCTTCCCAATGTTTCTCCGCCACCTCATTTTCACCGATGTGCAACTGCCGCGCCAGGTCGCCGGCAGTTTGCCACTCGCCGGACTCCTGCGCCAGCATCAGCTGATAAAACGGACGCAACCGGCTGGCCCCGCCCAGCAGCACTGCCTTGCTCTCCTGATCGACTGGAACGTTTTCGAGGACGCGAGTCATCGGGATTTCTAGAATTGCATCCATCAAGGACAGCAACCCCATCAGGAACAAGTCTGACTCTCCGGCTCTGACCCCAGGAGAGAGCAGTTCACAGAAGCGTCCTCGCACCAGAGCAGAGAGTACGAGGTCGCTGGTCTTATCCTGCCCGGCGCCGAGCGTGGCCACCAGCCGGATCCAGCGGCGCACTTCGCGCTCACCCAACAAAGAAAGCGCGTGCCGGACGGAGTGAATTTCATTGCCGAATCCAAAGGCCGCGGAATTCATGTACCGCAACAGGCGATAACACAGCGATGCTTCACCTTTGATCACCTGTTCCACTTCACGTATGTCCAGCTCCGGCCGGGCCACGGCCTGCCACATGCGCAGGTAATTGACCTGGTTGGTGGGGATCTCATGAGTGTTCAAAGTTTCCGGGCGGCGGAAGAAATATCCCTGGAAATAGACGAAGCCGGCTTTCTTAGCGGTCAGAAACTCTTGCCGGGTCTCCACTTTCTCAGCCAGCATGCGGCAACGCCAGGGTCCGTGCCGTTTTACCAACTCCGCTGCTTTCTCCGGCGGCGTGGTTCTCAAGTCAACCTTGATAATGTCCGCCAGGTCGGTGAGCGGCTGGCGGGGATCGTCAGTTGTGAAGTCATCGAGCGCGATCAAATACCCGGCTTCCTTCAGCCGCTGGCAAGCCGCCATGACCACGTCGTCCGGCGGAACGCTTTCCAGAATCTCCACCACGGTTTGCGACGAAGGCAGCAGAGGTGATGTAGTCCTTGAGCAGCACGTCGCGGGTGACGTTAATGAAGGCCCGGCGTCCGTCGCACAAAACATCGAGGCCCATCAACATCGACGTGCTCAAGGTGCTGCGCGAGGCCACATCAGGATCGGGGTTACGGAAGTAGTCATCCACGCCATCCCGAAACAGCAGTTCGTAGCCAAAGACTTTTTCGTCTCCGGTCAGGATCGGTTGGCGGGCCACGAACCGGGCTCCGGGCTTGGGCAGAGCGGGAGAGGGTGCGGGAGTAGCCACACTGTGGATATCGGCAACCCGGGCTAAGAGATTACTCCTCCACCCATTCGACGTTGCAGGTGTAGCACTTCCAATGGCCCTTCCGGATGGGAATCGGAAAAGACAGCAGCAACCACAGGCCAAAGGTCCAGAAGCGGTCGAGGGTTTCAAAACCGATGTCGAGCGAGTAACACCGTGGACAGCGCGGTTGAGCAAATGGTTCGCCAACTTCCTCTTCGCTGAATTCGGGCGGGATCGGTTCCTCAAGCACCGCGCGGGCCGACTCGAGGTCCGCTCCACGCACCTGCAACCGAATGCCGCCAATCGCATTCGACAGCAGCCAATCCATACGCACCAGGTTGCCGTCGGCGAGCCAGCATTCGATGCCCGCCCACTCCAGTTTTCCCTTCGCCAAAAGGGCTTGGGGAATATCACGAAAGTGCTCCAGGGTCACGAGTGCCGTCGGGCTTGGCACGGCTGGATTCAGTTCATTTCCGAGCATGATCTATTTTACGGTCAGCGTGAGGCTCACCGAATGGCTGGGAGCGCCCCCAGTTGTAGTGGCAACCACCGAAACCGTCGTCGTGCCTGCCGGAGTCCCGGGGTCAGGCGGAGTGCTGGCTGTGGCACCGCCCCCGCAGGCCGGAAGCCATAGACAAACCCAAACTAGGCCAAGCCATCAGCCCCAGCAGACGGGCATCGTGAAAACGGCTTGTCCTGCGCCGAGCGGGGAGCATTGTCAGCCCAAACACTCCAGGAATCAGGAACGCATAAAAAAGACGGTTGTTCGCGGCTCCGGGCCATAGCCGTGCCGCGGGACCTTGAGTCGCAATGGTCAGGGTCGCAATGACCGCCCCGCCGTTTGGGGTCACGTCGGCCGCTGTACAGGTAGCGTCCCGTGGAAGCCCTGAGCAGCTGAAGGTGACCGCCTGGCTGAAACCGAATTCGGGCGTGATGGTGAGAGTCGTGGTTCCACTTTGCCCAGGTGCACTCACAGTTACGGTTGTGGGATTCGACGGCAACGCAACCGTGAAGTCCTCTACTGTCACCATGGTCGCGGTTGAGGTAGAGTTCACGAAATTCAGGTCCCCACCATACCCAGCACTAAAGTTGTTTACCCCCGGTTTGAGAGCCTTTGGATTGTAGCTAAGAGTCGCCGTGCCCTTGCTGAGCGTCCCTGTTCCGAGCGGCGTAGTCCCGTTAACAAAGAACGCGACCATTCCGGTAGGCGTACCGCTGCCCGTGTTCGGATTCACCACAGCAGTGAGTGTCAAATTCGCGCTCGACCCCGCATTAATCGTGGTCGGTGTCACAGTGAGTAGCGGGGTTGTAAGGACTTTCCCCTTGTTCCAGTTGGTGAACAGATTGCCCACATCGATTGACCCCAGTCCCGTTACCAGGTCATACCCAGCCGTGGCTAGGTAGCCGTACTGGAACGGCGCGGTCTTCGGACAATTGGGGCTGCCCGCGGTGCAAGGCACGATGTTGTTTCCAGTGGTGACGTCGTGAAACACATTGTTGGCCGGGGTTTGGGCGAGCCTATATAAGGTGGGGTTGATATTTCCCAGGCCAGTCGGCGGCAGGTTTCCCAGTTGTTGATTGAGTAGGGTAACGATTCCTGCAAACACCGGCGCCGAGGCCGAGGTTCCGCCGACTACATCAAAATTGCCGTTCAACACCCCGCCCGCACAACTCCCTGCGTTGCAAACGATGTAACCATCGTGATCCGGCGAGGCGCTGAACGACACATCGGGCACATCCCGTACGCCATCATTGGGAACGCCCGTACCCGCCTGCCAGGATGGCTTGGGAAATCCTGTGGAACACGGAGAACTGTGGCAACTGCTCTTGCCACCGCCGCTGGCCGCAATCGTGGTGCGGGGAGGTATGTTGGTATCGTTCCATGACGTTTCAGGAACGTAACTGATGGCCGAGCCGCCATTGGGACCATTGCCGGTATTCCAGTAAGTTCCGGTATTAGGAGGCAGGTCGCCATTGAATTCAGTGCCCCCAAGACCTGTCACTTCTGGACTGCTGGCAGGGTAGCTTACGGCAAGGCCTCCGCTGGCGCTCTTCCCCGGTGCGTCACAGCCAGCTGGGCCGGAATCTCCTGAGGACGCAATGAACGTAATCCCCTCCGCGTTGGCCTTCTGCATGGTGGGCTCGTTCACCGGGATGAAGCTGCCGTTCATGATTTCGCATCCGCCATAACTCATGCTGATGACTGGGGCGAGGTCGTTGTCGATGGCGTATGCAGCGGAATTGAATACGCCCCCACCCACTTTGGGACTTGCAGTAACGAAAATAATGTTCGCCCGTGGGGCCACGGCGCCCGTCCACTCCAAATCCAGGTCAGACTCCAGCAGATCACCCGGGCTGGGACCCGGAGCCGGGGTGCCGGCAACCACCACTGTCGGATTATTCGCTGGCAGACCGAAACCGGAACGGAAGTCCTGAATGTCCTTCATTTCCGTCGCGCCAAAAGCGACTTGCCCCACCACCACCAGTTTCATGCCGGTGCCGTCGATTCCTTGGCTACGGAGCAACGCGAAGTCGTAGATAGTGGCAAAATCGTCAGGAGCCAGAAAGTTGCTTCCGTCAGCTCCGCCACCGTTGGTGAAAAACGACCTCAAGGCTGGCAAGATCAAACCCGGACGCGAAATCTGACGCACTCCCATCGGCTTCCAGCGAAAGTCGTCGAGGCCTCGGAACCCCACTACCATGCCGGCCAGTGCCTGCGGAATGGCCACCTCAGTTGCATTGGCAAAATGCAACTCACCGTCCACGTTGTAGCGATGGATCTGCGCGTGAAACGTATTCTCGACCTGTCCGGCAGTGGCGCTGAAGGCGATCCAATCGCGGCCACGGGCAACCTGCATGATGCTGAACCCCTCGGATCGCAGCCAGGCTCTGAGCTTGTCAGTATCACTGCGGCTCAGCCCGAAGCGATCAGCGTAGTTTTCCGGAGTCAACCATTTGTGATAGTTGGGAGAATCGGGATCCTGCTGCTGCAGCAAGAGCTGTTCCAACTCTGCCTGCTGAGTTGAAGACGGCTTCACTACCATGACCACGTAGGGCAATTGCAGCGTGGGGTCGGCCGCACCCTGGTCGTAATCCGGTCGCGCTTGCACGTGCACGCTGCCCTTCAGAACCACGGTTTGACTGCTGTCGATGCCGCCGGGGATGCGGTCGGGTTGCGCTGCCATGGCGGATGCAGCCGCCAGCAGCCAGAGGAGAATGGTTCTCAGCGCCGATCTCAAGAGGGTCTCCTTCAAAGCTTGGTGGGGGCCCATAAATCCGTTGCGACAAGATACCTCAAAAGCCTGGGTTTGTGTATTGCCGATGAGGCGCAGAAAGCCGAGGCCCGAGGGGCCTCGGGGTTAGTCCGAATGATGGCAAACTTGCTAGGATGCTGCGGCCAAATTTGAAAAGATGGTGGGCGCTATAGGATTCGAACCTATGACTTCCACCGTGTGAAGATGGCACTCTACCGCTGAGTTAAGCGCCCCACAAAAGGATTTTGCCAGCAGTTTTGCGGCGTCAGACCGCCCTTTCTTTTCAGCGGCTGCGTTGGTGGAGGGTGTCCACCTTTTGGGTACTCTATCGTTTTTCCTCGGCGGTGTCCACTGCTTTGGGACACCACGCGGTGTCCCGATGTGATCGTACGCCGTGCCGAGGTTTCGACACGCGTGCCGACGCGTCGTCGATTAACGAAATTTCCAGTAGTCACCCCTGAGCAGTTGGTTGCACTGGCCCCACCCGCCTCCCTGCCAGCCGGACGGGGCATCTTCAACGTACGGTGTCGAACCGACGCCTGCGACAACCTTCAGTAGAATCCCCGCGGTTATGTCTCAGCCGATTATTAACTGTGCGATTTGCGGCAAACCTGTGCCCCTCGAAGAGGCAAAGGCGGATAGCCATGGCCAGGCTGTTCATGAGCATTGCATCGTATCCAAGTTAACTGAAGCGCCAGGACTAACTCCATTCCGTCACGCGTAACTCCGTGGTAGGCTACGGGTTGGGTGGGCTTGGGCCAGGTCGGATTCCCAGGGTTCCGGGCATTCACCCAATTCTCCATGCCCCGGAAACCCATCCCGGCTAAAGCACCTCCAAACCCTTCCTCCCAAGGGACTTACGAGCCAGGCTCCAGCCCCGGCCAGACGCAACTTTCCCCCGGCGGACGGGTTCATTCCAATGTGAGCAGCGCGGCCATGGATCGCGGGTTGCTGACCATGAGGGGCGCGACGCCTGATATCGAGGCGCAGTCGTTCGTAGCTCGTTCAATGCCTGCGGCCAGCGACGCTGAAGTCATGTTGCGGGTGAAGGCTGGCGACGACGCGGCCTTCGAATATCTGGTGCAGAAATACCGCCGGTCGATGGTGAGTTACATGTACCGCATGTGTCATAACGCGGCTGCGGCTGAGGATCTGGCGCAGGAGGTTTTCCTGCGGGTTTATCGTTCGCGAGGAAATTACGAACCGAGCGCCAAGTTCACCACTTGGTTGTATCGCATAGCGACCAATCTGGCGGTAAACCACGCCCGCGATTCACGGCATGAGCGCCCGGAGAACACCGTCAGCGTTGACGAGCCGGACCAGGAAACGGGACTGACTCTGGACTTGCCGGACAACACACTGACCGCCGAGGAGTCTCTTCTGCGCCGGGAGCGCATGGCAGCCATTCGGCAACGAGTGCAAGACTTACCCGAGCGGCAGCGAACCGCTGTGGTGATGCACAAGTATCAGCAGATGGATTATCGCCAGATTTCCGAGGTTCTGAAGTTAAGTGAATCAGCCACCAAGTCTCTGCTCTTCCGCGCGTATGAAACGCTGCGAGTGCAGCTGAAAGAGTTTTTGTGAGGGTACGGTTATGAAATGCAATGAAATCTGCGAACTGATGCCGGATTTGGCCGCCGGCCTGGGCACAGCGACGCCCGAGTTTAATGATCACCTGAAGAGTTGCGCCGCCTGCGCCGGCAAGCTGGCGGAGGTCCGCCAAACCATGGCGCTGTTGGATGAGTGGCAGGCGCCGGAGCCATCTCCCTATTTCGACACTCGGCTGATGGCCCGCGTCCGGGAAGAGAAAGCCCAGCCTGGTGGCTGGTGGCAGTGGCTGCGCAAACCGGCGCTGGCAGTCTCATTGGCCGTGCTGATGGTAATGAGCCTTACGTTGTTCCGTAACGACGCCGGTATGGGCAACCATAATGACGGCCAGAATGCGCCAGTCGCGGAACTGGGATCAGCCGTAGGCGATTTGAGCGCGATGGACAAGAACAGCGAGTTGTACTCCGATTTCGATGTGCTGGATGACTTGCAGGTCCAGCAGGATGTGAACGCGAATCCCTAACTGAGGATCCGCGTGGCAGCGAGCTGGGGCAAAGGGGGAAGTGTGCGGTTGAAAGCCATGACGAGGTGGATGGGAACAGGCATCCTGGTGCTGTCACTGGCTGTTGCTGCTTTCGCTCAAGAGCACCGATTTCCCAAGAACCAGGGCCGCCCACCAAACCCAGGTCATCACTCCGGCCAATGGCTGCAACAGCACAGAAACCTGCCGGCCGAACAACAAAGAAAAGCATTGGAGAGCGATCCCGGGTTCCGGAGTCTGCCGCCCCAGCGGCAGCAGCAACTGCGCAATCAACTGCAGCGCTTCAACAGCATGACCCCGGAGCAGCAGAGCCGCACATTGAACCGGATGGAGACCTGGGAGCACCTGACGCCAGAACAAAAAGGCCAGGCAAGAGGACTTTATCGGCAATGGCAGCAGTTGCCGCCGGATCGCCGCCAGGCTGTAAAAGGCGCTTTGGAGACATTGCGCGCCATGCCGCCCGATGCCCGTCAACGGGCAATCGAGTCTGAGGATTACAAGAAGCGGTTCACGCCCGAGGAGCGCAACATGCTCGACGGCGCTTCCAAACTCCCGCTGGCCGCTCCCGAGGCCAACGAGCAAGCGCCGGAAGAGTAGTCTACATTGGCGCTTGCGAATCGGAAGGCCATCATCTTCTCAGCAGGTTCTTGGCGATGAACAGCGCATTCGCGGGTCGCTCGGCCAGCCGCCGCATCAGGTAGGGATACCACTCGGTCCCAAAGGGGATGTAGACCCGCATTCTCCAGCCGTCCTTGACCAGACTCTGCTGCAAGTCGCGGCGGATGCCATACAGCATTTGGAACTCGAAGGCATCGTGGGGAATGTTCTCGCGAGTGGCGAACGCCCGGGCCTGGATGATGATCTTCTCGTCATGAGTCGCCAGGCCGTGATAGATTCCACTCTTCATCAGAGTCTTCATCAGCTTGACGTAGTTGTCGTCTACCTCTGATTTCTTCTGATAGGCAATCTCCGGCGGTTCCTTGTAAGCCCCCTTGCACAAGCGAATCCGGATGCCGTCTCCCAGCAGCTTCTCGGCGTCGCTTTCCGACCTTCGCATGTACGACTGAAGAACGGCGCCCACGCATCCGCGATTTCCCGGCAGCTGGTGTAATTCGTGCACAAAGTCGAGAGTGCGCTGGGTGTGGGGTGACCCCTCCATATCAATACGCACGAAGTTGGGCGGCTTCATGGCAGCCGCTTTCGCCACCAGGCTGACCACCATATCGCGCGCCAGTTTTTCGTCCACGTCGAGGCCCATGTGGGTGAGCTTCAGACTGATGTTAGCGTTCAGTTTTTGGGTGGCGATTTCATCGAGCAGTTGATGGTAGAGCGCGGCGCTGGCGCGCGCCTCATCTGCATTGGTGACATTTTCCCCCAGGTTGTCGATGGAAACGCTGGGACCGGACTGGTTAACCGCACGGGTGGCACGGACCACGTCCTCAACTTGGGTTCCCGCCACGAAACGGCCGGAGAATTTCTGTCCAATCGATGACCGCTCCGCCACGGCACGCAACCCGTGGCTTTCTGAAAGGGAGATGAAGAGCGCCCTTAGCAAAGGCAGCCTTCCCGGCAATCGTGTGCGGAGGTTGGAATGTCCGGAATGTTCATGCGGTTCACAGAGATTTGTATCACAAACCGCAGCGCTTGAGATGGATCCGGCTATTCTGCTCGGAATCCGATCCGCTCATGGCTACCGTCACAGAATGGCTTGCTGCCGGATGCGCCACAGCGGCACAGCCACGTCTCCGTTCCCTCGAAGATCACCTGATCGGCGGCGTTCCGGATGGTGATCTGTCCCAACAGGTGTAGCGGCCCATTCGCCGTCCGAACCACTCGCAGCTTTCCGCTGGTGGCCATCTCCTTGCGCGCGTCGACTCCCGGCGCAGCCGTGCCGGGGTCGTCAAAGGCCACAGCGAAATGGCTGTTGTCGCAGAAGGGCTTATTCTTGGAGGCGCCGCAGCGGCAAAGCGCAGCCCGGGTGTCGGACAATAACTCTGCGTCTTGTTCCGTCACTATCACGAAACTGCCGCGCAAGTACGACGGACCATGAGCCGTGATGGTCAAGGTGTTGGACGGCTCAGAGCGCTCCGCCAGACTCGGGTCGGCCGCCTGATAGTGCAGCGCTCCAGTCGGACAACGCTTTATCACCGTGGCAATCGTCTTCGCCTCAGCGTTGTCAGGTCCCACCCACGGCTTGGCATCAGGATTGAAGACCTCAGGGGCGCCGTGCACACATTCTTTCGCGTGGATACAGCGTTGGGCATCGTACAACACGGTGATGGCCTTGCCCTTGTATTCCTGTGGCTTCATGCAGCGTTCCTATCGAGGATTACAGAAAAATTTCATCCACGTAACACCACTTCCAGGATTCTCCCGGCTCAAACGATTGCATGATAGGGTGCTTGGTCTTATGGAAGTGCTTGGTGGCGTGCTTGTTCTTGGATGAGTCGCAGCAACCCACGTGACCGCAACTCAGACACTCTCGCAAATGCACCCAGGTGTCCCCCATTTCCAGACACTCTTTGCAACCCTTGCCGCTGGGGGTTACCTGGCGGATTTCCGTCACGTGCGCACAGCTGGCTTGAATCTGCGCCATGAATCACCTCGAGGAGTATACAGGCTTGACGTTAGCTTCCCTGCTCTTCCAGAAATTTCTCAGCTTCGAGCGCCGCCATACATCCGGTCCCGGCCGCGGTAATCGCCTGCCGATAGCGCCGGTCCTGAACATCTCCGCAGGCATAGACGCCGTGGACTTTGGTGAAAACGTACTTGGTGGTTCTCAGATAGCCGTCAGCATCGGCATCGAGCTGGCCTTCGAAGATCTTGGCGTTGGGGATGTGACCAATCCCGAGAAACAGGGCACTGGTGGGAAAATCCCACACCTTGTGGGTCTTGACATTGCGCAGCTTCAGGCCGGTCACTTCGTTTTTTCCGGTGTCGTAAACGTCTTCGACAATCGTATCCGTCAGGAACTGGATTTTCGGATTGCTCTGCGCTCGCTCCAGCATGATCTTCGAAGCCCGAAACGCCTCGCGGCGATGGATGACAGTCACCTTGGTCGCGAAACGCGTCAGAAAAGTCGCTTCCTCCATGGCCGAATCTCCGCCGCCGACCACGACAATCTCCTTGCCGGAAAAAAAGAACCCGTCGCAAGTGGCGCAGGAGGAAACTCCGTGACCGATCAATTGCTGTTCATGTGGCAACCCGAGCCAGCGCGCGGAAGCGCCGCTGGCGATAATCAGCGTGCGAGCATGGACAACCTCGTGACTGACGTGCAGCTTGAAGGGCCGCTGGCTAAGATCTGCGCTGGTGACGTGGCCATGTTTGTATTCGGCACCGAAGCGCGTCGCCTGCTTCCGCATATTCTCGACCAGTTCCGGTCCCTGGATGCCGTCCGGAAAACCGGGGAAGTTCTCGACTAGCGTAGTGAGCGAGAGCTGACCACCCGGCTCGTGCCCTTCCAGCAGCAGCGGCTTCAAATTGGCGCGTGCGGTGTAAAGCGCGGCAGTGTGGCCGGCGCAACCGGAACCGATGATGACGACGTCGCGGGTGTTCTCCATAGGAATATTGTTAGATTGCCGACTCCATGATTTGGGTTCAACCCGGCGTTACTGCGGCTTTTTCTCCGGGGCAACCGGTTTAAGAACGGGGCTTCTCTTTGAAGGCGCCCCGATCCGCGCCAGCTCTTCAGGCACGTACGACGCACTCCCAACAGATCACGATAGTTGGCCGCGATCGCCGAGGCGCTTCGAAACAGCGGTTCATACGCGCTCTGGTCGGGCGGCGGCCCTCCCTCGGTTCCCTGGCACCGCGCCAACACAATGGACGACTTGCCAAACCGCTCCAGCTTGATCCGTGTGGCCGGGGTGTTGGTCGCCAACATGCTTGCTGGAGTGGCCACGGCCGAAACACCGTCTTCAATTGCCACCAACAACAAATCCTTGGGGTCGCGCACCCGGAAGACCAGGGTTTCGACCAGATTCTTGGGGTCCTTGCTGAACGAATACTGCACGGTCGCGAACTGCCCCTGGTGCCGGAAACTCTCGGCGAACTCGCACCCAATCCGACGTTCCAGGGTCGGATGACATCTGCGCATTCTGCGCCAATTGCCCCAATTTCAGGAGGTCCGCGCCCTGGTCGAGCAGTGAGCGTCCGCGGTCAATCTCAAAGTCCTGAGTGAATGCGGCAGTCAGCGGAATTCGCTGCAAGGCGGAAGCAATTTGTTGCTGGTCCTCCGCGGAGGGCGCGCACACGTTGAGCACATTCAATTTGACTTGCGGCTGCGGCTGCTCCTGCGCAGCCACCAGCTGCGACAGCGCAAGGCTAATGATGATGGCCAGGTGTTTTCGAGGCACAGGGCATTCTAAACGAAAAAGGCCCAACCAAAGAAAGCCTTAAGGTGCGTGACGAAGACCGAGAAAGTCCGCCTCAAAATCATTAGAATCTTGCCATGGCAAATCTAACTCTGGTTTATGGATTGCGATTGCTGCCGGCGGAGGAAGTGGAGCAGGTGGGTGATGCCACGCTTAAGCTGAAAAACGGGCGCGAGGCCCACGTGACCATGCATGTGCTTGAAGGCAGCAAGGACGAGATCGAAAAACAGCTCAAGACCAGCCTGGAAGCGTTCTTCGATTTCTACCCGGAAATCTGAGCCGGCGTACCATCTATAATTCGGTTGCAACATGACTTTGTCTCCTCGCTATCTGCGCATGAAGCTCGCCGACGCGGGCCTCTTACCCACCAGCAAGGTGGCGCGGGTCGCCTGCTATGTCCTCACCCTGGATGTGCTGCTATTTGTGCTGCAGCAGCTGGGAGGCTGGTTCAAACTGTCTCTCGCCGATAGCCTCGGCGGCTGGGTCAGCTTTCTCAGTTTTGTTGCCATTGTGCTGTTTCTGGTCCTGGCGTTCCGCTGGATGAAAGTCAAGATGCTGTGGCGGCTGCGCAACCGCCTGATTGTCACCTACGTATTCATTGGCGTGATTCCGGTAGTTTTGCTGGTGGCGCTCGCCCTCGGCTCCTTCTACCTGTTTGCCGGACAATTCGCCACTTTCATCGTCACCACCGATTTGGATTCGCAACTGGTGGGCGTGGAGTCCGCCAACTCTGCCATCGCCCAGCAGGTCGCTGCCCAGATGAAGCATGGGCGCAACGGCGCAGAAGCATTTCAGGATGTCCGTGAGGAAGACAGAATTTGGGCCGACCGCCAGATTTGCGTGTGGCTGGGCAAGAAGTTGCTAGTGAACAGCGCCCCCGCCGGCGATCACTCTGCTGCCCCGGTTGTTTCTCCCCACCTGGGAACCTCGTTCCGCGGCATTGTGCGTGACCATGATCGGCTCTATCTGCGCGCAGTGCAGACAGTCCCGGTCGGCGAAGAATCCATCACCGTGCTTTCGAGTGAACCCTTCGATCAGCACATGCTGCAAGGCCTGGCTGCCAACCTGGGCGAGATTTCGCTCTACACCGCCGGACTCAACCTTCGTAAGGTCGAGCCCGGGCAAGGCAAGAACGCTGCAGCCAACAGTGGCTCGAAAGCCGCGGTTACGTTCAGCAAACCGGAAGGCGTCTACGTATTGGATACGGGGAAAGGTGCGCTTCGCCCCACCTACACCGCCGGGGCCGTTCCTCCTCCGGCGGCGCGTATAGACCCTCAAGTCACCTTCGGTACCACTGTGTCTGTGGTCGACTGGGATACCAGCGACCGACTTCGCCCGGCTGGGATTGGCGTGCAGACCCGAGTCTCCAAGATCTACGAGCGCCTGTTTGCAGCCCTCGGCGATTTTTCGCAAGCGGTCGAATTCGGTTTGCTGTTCGTGGCCATTTTCTTCGGAGTCATCGAATTGGTAGCTCTCATCATCGGCACCAGGTTGACCCGCACTGTCACCGGCACCGTGGCCCAACTCTACGACGCAACCAAACACATCAATCGCGGCGACTTCGGTCATCGCATTCCGGTCAAGTCGAACGATCAGATTGCCGCGCTGGCTAACTCCTTCAACTCGATGACAGCGTCGCTGGAGAAGCTGATCGAGGAGCAAAAGGATAAACAAAAGCTCGAAAACGAACTGGTGATCGCTCAGGAAGTGCAGTCCCAGCTGTTTCCGCACCATATCCTGCAACTGGCGTCGCTCGAGGTCCACGGATTCTGCCGCCCCGCGAGCACCGTGAGCGGCGACTACTACGACTTTCTGACCCTGGACTCCGAAAGGCTGATCCTGGCCGTCGGCGATGTCAGCGGAAAAGGAATTTCGGCGGCATTGCTGATGGCCACCATCCACTCTGCTGTTCGTGCCTACAGTCTTCAGGACATTCCAGCGCTGCGCGAACCCATGGCCGTGGGCGCGACCTCCGGCGCGGCGCGGATGCTGGCTTCCCAGATACACAATCTCGATGTTTCGCCTTCGGCATTGCTTTCCTTGTTAAACCACCAGCTCTACGAGAGCACGCCCTCGGAAAAATATGCCACTTTGTTCCTCGGCATCTATAACGGAACTGAACGCCAGCTTACCTACACCAATGGAGGGCACTTGCCGCCCATCGTGATGAGCGAAGACGGACACATCCGGCGGCTGGATCGCGGCGGAACCGTGGTGGGTTTATTCGATCACATCACTTACGAGGAAAGCTCAGTGCAACTGCGGAAGGGCGAGATTTTTCTGGCCTACAGCGATGGCGTCACCGAGCCGGAGAACGACTTCGGCGAATTCGGCGAGCACAGGCTGATTGAACTGCTGCGTGAAAACCGCGACTTGCCACTGCCGCGCATCAGCGAAATCGTGACCGCTGCGGTGGACGATTGGATCGGTGCCAACAAACAGCCGGATGATGTGACCCTGGTGCTGGCTCGCGCCAGGTAGTTCCCCGCCTACTTGCCCTTCGCCTCTTTCGGGAGTGCCGTCACTTTGGCGGTAACCGTCTGCCCCTTTTCCATTCCACCGATCAGAACCAGGCTCTGCTTGGTCACCAACAATCCCCGGTGATCCATCGTGGGGTTGGGAGTATTCTCGGCGATCGTCTCCCATTTGCGAGTGCGCAGGTTGAAGGCAAAAGTTATGGGCGACGGCTCGGAAGGCTTGCCATCGTACCCGATTCCGGCGTTGTCGTGCGGATTGTCACTGCCCCCGGAGAAGTAGATCATTTCGTCCCTCTCGGAACCTCCGGCGCCAATGCGGAACCGCGCCGTCCCAGGGTGAGCGGCCAACTTTGACCACTCAATCTTGGTGGGATCGTGATGATCGATCCTGCCACTCCAGCATTCGTCAGACGCGACAAAGCGCGGAGAATTTCCCGCGGAATTCCGGATGGCTCCATCTACATAGAGGATGGTGTCACCAATCAACGCACCAGCGTGACCAAACACCGCCGTTCCAATCGACGTCGCCTTCAACCATCGATGCTTAGCCGTGTCGAATACCTGAACATCAGACACCGGGCCCGCGTTCGATCGACCGCCTATAAGGTAAATGTAACGATCGCGGTAAACTCCAATCACTGCATCGCCCACGGCCAGGGGCATGTCATCGCTGCGAAACCAGCGGTCGTGGGCCGGCTCATACATACCGACATCCGGGACCGCCATCCCGCCACCCTGGAAAAGCACGTAGCCACCCATCAAGAACACCCGGTCTCCGACTCCCACCGCCATGGCTGCCACGCGGCCTGCGGTTCCGGGAACCGCATGAATGCTGTATGCCTTTCCCGTGCTTGCGTCCAGCTCGTATGCGTCATTGGCGACCGCATCCCAGGCCTTCTTGGGCCCCATCCCCATGAAGGAAAAGAGTTCGGTCTGTCCCTTTGTCTTGAGGATGGCAACTGCGTTGTTGGATATAGCTTCCGGAAGCGGCTCGACCCCCGGTTCGGCGGCCGCGAACAAGAGGCCCTGCAGGGCCAGCAATGGAAACAGAAGAAGAAGTCTTTTCATGGAATCAGGTAATTAACGACTCCTCCAAAATACCAGAAAGGAGAATTTGCCGAATGAAGGATAGAATTCAGGCGTGCCGCGGTTCCCCAAATCGCCGAACCGATCGTGGCTGGTGTTGGCTGCCTCGGTGCTGGTTTGCTTCGGCGTCTGGCATTGGGCAGAGACCATCCTGGTTCCGGCGAATACACGCGCGGCGCAGAGCAAGGGCGTGCCGATTGGCAACAACTCTGACCTCTATCCACGCTGGTTGGGAGCGCGCGAACTCCTCCTCCATCACCGCGACCCCTACAGCCCGGAAGTAACCCGTGACATCCAGAAAGGCTTTTATGGACGGCAACTCGATCCCACCAACCCCTCCGACCCAAAGTGGTCGGAATCTTTCTTTTACCCGTTGTACGTCGTCTTCCTGCTGGCCCCCACTGTGACTTTGTCATTTTCCACCGTCCTTCAAGTCTTCCGTTGGTTACTTCTCCTCGGCATCGCGGCCAGTGTGCCGCTCTGGATGTACTCCGTGGGCCTGCGCCTCCGGCCGCTGCACCTAGCCTCGGCAATGCTGTTGGCGGTCAGCACCTACCCGGCCGTGCTGGAATTTCATATGCAAAATCTGACCGCGCTGGCAGCGCTACTACTGGCTTTGGCGGCTGCATCTTGCGTACGCGGCTCACTCATCCTGAGTGGATTCCTGCTCGCACTGTCCACCATCAAGCCGCAGCTCTCCGGTTTGTTTGTTCTGTGTTTTCTTATCTGGACAGCAGGGTGCTGGGCGGAACGCAAGCGCATGGCTTGGAGTTTTGTCGCGACGATGTTGGTTTTGGTTCTGGCTGCGGAGGCCTTGTCACCGCATTGGTTGCGTGAGTTTGTGGCGGCGGTAGTTGCCTATGGAAGAAATGGGACGGATCCCTCGATCTTGTCCATCTTCTTCCCCTGGATTCTACCCTGGGTAGTTGGCGCTGCGCTGGTTGCGGCGCTGATCGGGTTGAACTGGAGATGGAGGAGGTCAGCTGCTGGATCCACAGAGTTCGGGTGGATGCTGGCCTGGGCGGCGGTCGTGACGCTGGCCATCGTCCCAGTGTCAGCTTATAACCAGGTTCTTCTCATTCCACCGCTGCTCGTCCTCTTTGCGCAGCGCGCTGCGATCCGATCCTTGGGCGTGATGCCGCGGGCTTTGGTCAAAGCTGCCTTCGCCAGCCAAGGCTGGCAGTGGTCGACAGCGGTGATCATTTCGTTGAGCTCATTACTGATTTCCGGGGAGCGAGTGCTCGCGGTGGTACGGGTCCCGGTTTACACGCTTCTCGCCGTATCTCCGCTTACCCTGCTGGCGGTCGTCTTCGTCACATTCTCGCCGAAGCGACAGGTTAGCTAGTCTTCTTCGCCTTCTTCCAGGAATCCCTGACGTGCCGCATGAATGAAATCCGTGTACGGCGGAGTGAACCCGGCAGCGCGCACATCAGCCGCGATTTGGCCTCGGTGGTAGGCGGAATGCATGACTACGTGCATGAGGATGTCCTGCCTCGGACTGCTGAAGCCTTCGCCTTTGGTGTTCTTATAGTTGAGCAAGCGGGTCAGACCTTCCTCCTTTATAGATCGCAGGTAGGCCTTCCACAGTTTTGGTAGCTCGTTAGCCTCCAGTTTGCAATGTTCCAGCGAAAAATCGGGCCACACTGGATAAGTTGGCTTTTGCAATTGCAGGCGTTCATACCATAACTTCTCGGCGGAGAGAATGTGCGCCAGCAGCTTCACCGAGCGTAGGGGCGGAACCTTCAATGCCTCAAGCAGACTCAGGACCTCACGGTTCGCCCAGTCATCGTAGGAAAACAAACGCTGAAAGTATTCGATCATAAAATGCCCTGCTGACATGATAATCCCGGCCACACAACTCGGAATTCGATGCCGGGTTTATGCTGGATACGCAAAAGTTCTGTCCGTGGAGAAACCTGTGCTCACAACTCGCACTCGGATTATCACTGCGCTTCTGGTTGTGGTTGGAAGTATTCTTCTCGCCGGATGTCCGCCGCGCGTCAGCATCGCCAAATTGAACCAGGATCCCGGCCGTTACGCCGGCAAAGAGGTCAGCATTGCCGGACGTGTCACCGATTCCTTCGGCGCACTCGGGCGCGGGGCGTTCCAGGTTGACGACGGCACTGGCGCCATGTGGGTGGTCACTGGCCACTATGGGACCCCTGAAAATGGCGCAAAAGTAGCTGTCATCGGTCACATCGAACAGGGATTCTCCTTCGGTGGACGGAACTTCGCCGTCATCCTGCACGAAACTGAACGTCGCCACTGAGGCCGGTATGCACCAAGCCACCCTCGACCCACGATAATTCCGCTAATATCGTGGCAACCACCGAACTCCGGTAAACGAGGGACGCATGCCTCTCACCGCCACCGATTGGATCGTCATCGTCGGCTATTTGTTGATCAACCTGCTGATCAGCATGTACTACCGCCGTCGTTCCAGCGGAAATACGGAAGAATTCTTTGTCTCCGGTCGGGATGTCTCCTGGTGGCTGGCAGGAACTTCCATGGTCGCCACCACCTTCGCCGCCGACACTCCCTTACTGGTGTGCGGACTGGTGGCCAAGTCGGGTATCGCCGGCAACTGGATCTGGTGGGGTCTCTGCGTCGGCGGTATGTTGACAGTTTTTTTCTTCGCGCGCTACTGGCGCCGCGCCGAGATTCTGACCGACGTACAGTTCGTGGAGATTCGCTACAGCGGCAAGCCCGCCGCGTTTCTGCGCGGATTCAAAGCCGTGTATCTCGGGCTGTTCATGAACTGCTTCATCCTGGGATGGGTGACCCAGGCCATGATCAACATCATCACCGTCCTACTCGGCCCGGCCATTGCCCAGGGACGAGTTCTGCAACTGTCTCTCGCAGGCCACACTTTCCAGTACACGCTCAGCGATCCCCACACCACGTCACTATTGATCTGCATCTTCGTCCTGATCCCATTTACCGGGATCTACACCTTCATTGGCGGACTTTGGGGGGTGCTGGTCACCGACCTGTTTCAGTTTGCGCTGAAGATGACCATGATTGTCGTCCTGGCTTGGGTTGCCGTAGCCAAGATCGGCGGCATGCAGGCGCTGCAAGTTCAACTGCAGGTAGTGGAGAACAACATTCGACAGACAGGAGTGCGCGCAGCGGATCCTGTAGCCTTCCTGCCTGACTTCCATCTCGGCTGGACGACAGACGCGCTCTGGACACTGCCGCTGCTGACTTTCTTTGTCTATTTGTGCATGCAGTGGTGGCTGGCCTGGTATCCGGGCGCAGAACCGGGTGGTGGCGGCTACGTGGCGCAGCGCATGTTCAGCGCCAAAGATGAAAAGAACTCCCTGGGCGCGACTCTGTGGTTCAACATCGCGCATTACGCTCTGCGCCCCTGGCCGTGGATCATTACAGGACTCGTGGCCATGGCGGTATATTCGCCCAATGGCGGGCTGAATCCCAGCGCCGCGTTTGCGCAGAATCCCGAGCAAGGCTACGTCATGGTGCTGCGGGATTATCTGCCGCCGGCGTTGCGCGGTCTGATGGTGGCGGCGTTCCTGGCGGCGTTCATGTCCACGGTGGGAACACAACTAAACTGGGGCTGCTCGTATTTGGTCAACGACCTTTACAAACGCTTCCTGGTGCGCCACTCGACCGAAAAGCATTACGTTCTCATCAGCCGGCTCTTCACCATCCTGCTGGTGCTCGCGAGCGGCTACACTGCGATGCAATTGACCTCGATCAAGCAAGGCTGGGACCTGGTGTTGAATATCGGTTTTGGCACCGGAGCGGTGTACATCCTGCGTTGGTACTGGTGGCGCATCAATGCCTGGAGCGAGATTTCCGCAATGATTGCGGCCGCGGCTGTGACCGTCGCACTCAACGGGGTCGCGTTCACCGGCAACGGCGCTCTGGTGTACGCCAAAAAAGCACTGATCACCGGCGGAATTACATCCGTGGTGTGGCTGATCGCAACCTTCGTGACCAAACCCGAATCCGAATCAACGCTGGTGGCGTTTTACCGCCGGGTTTATCCGAGCGTGTATGGCTGGAAGCATATCGCTCGTCTGGTGCCCGAGTTGCCGGAAGTCCGCGACCTGGCCAGCAATGCCTTCAACTGGGTGATGGGAGTCATCTTGGTTTACGGATGCCTCTTCGGCATCGGCAAGCTGGTTTTTCAACAGTGGTTCTGGGGAATAACCCTGCTGGCAATCGCCGGAGTGGCAGGCTATCTGATCTTCTGGGATCTCACGCGGCGCGGGTGGGAGACACTGTCGGGAACTGCGGCTCCAGCCACAACCCGGCCCGTGCAGGCCGATTAGGCGAACCGAACCTCAAAGACCGAAGGGTTGGTCTCAGCGTTTCCTTTGTGCACCTTCGTGTCCTTTGTGGTTCAATGCTTCTCTGCCGATCCTGAAACTACTGCTTTCGCCGTCCCATCCTCAACAATATTAGATAAACTGATTTGTTCACTATAGAAAGGCTCTAGCCCGTGTGCGGCATTGTCGGCTTTACGCATAAAGACTGGGTTCCCGATCCCGAGCGCATTCGTAGCGCCACGGCCACGCTGATTCATCGCGGGCCGGATGAGCAGGGGGTGTTTGAATCAAAAGTCGTTTCGCTGGGTGCGACCCGGTTGAAGATCATCGACCTGCACGGTGGCGACCAACCCATCACCGCCGCCGACGCCCGCACGACCATTGTCTTCAATGGCGAGATTTACAACCACCTCGAACTGCGGGCTGAACTGGAAAAACTAGGGCATCATTTCGACTCTCACTGCGACACCGAAACTGTGTTGCGGGCCTTTCTGCAGTGGGACACCGGCTGTTTCTCTCGCCTTCGTGGCATGTTCGCGATCGCTTTGTGGACTGAACCCACCCGGCGACTGGTCTTGGCCCGTGATCGCATGGGCATCAAGCCACTTTATTTCATGCGCCGCGGAGAAGATTTACTTTTCGGGTCAGAACTCAAGGCCATTCTCGTCCATCCCGAGATCGAGCGCCGCCTGAGTCTCGACGGCCTCGATTGCTTCCTGTCTCTCAACTACATTCCTTCCCCGTGGACCCTGGTCGAGGGAATCGAGAAGCTCCCTCCCGGACGATGGCTGGAGTGGCGCGACGGGAAAATGTTTTCGGATGCCTACTGGAAGCTTCCGCTTCCCAATCCTCGCGAACAGAGTCTCGAATCAGCCAACGAAGAACTCGATGCCCTGCTCCGCCAGTCGATTCGTGAACACCTCGTCTCGGACGTTCCGCTCGGCATGTGGCTTAGTGGAGGCATTGATTCTTCAACCATCCTGCACTATGCCGCCACCGAATCCAGTTCCCGGCTGAAGACCTTCTCCATTTCTTTCCGTGGCCGCAGCTTCGACGAGACCGCATACATCAAGGAAGTCGCGAGCCTCTATCAAACCGACCACGAGCAACTCGATTTGAACCCGGAGTGCGATCTTCAGAGCGCGATTGAGGAATTCGCTTACTACTCTGACGAGCCCAGCGCGGATGCAGGCGCCCTTCCGGTTTGGTTTCTGTCGAAGCTGAGCAAAACCAAAACAACCGTCAGTCTCAGCGGCGAGGGTGCAGATGAATTGTTCGCTGGGTATCTTACCCACCGGGCAAATCAGCTGGCCCGGAAAGCACGACTGCTGCCCGGCTGGGGGTTTCGGCTCGGAGGGGCCGGATTGGGTCTGTGGCCGGTTTCCGACGAGAAGATCGGATTCGAGTACAAACTCAGCCGATTCCTGGAGGGCTGCCAGATGTCTCCGGATCGGGCGCACGTGCATTGGAACGGAACTTTTGCCGACGGACCGAAACAACAGCTGCTGAGATCCCAACTACCAGGTGCGTTGAATGTGAAACTGGAAGAATTGCGCAACCTGCTTCCTGGAGATGGTCTGTCTCCCTACTTGTGGTTCGATCAGAAGTACTATCTGCCCGACGACATTCTGACCAAGACCGACCGCATGAGCATGGCGCATTCTCTTGAAGTGCGACCGCCTTTTCTCGATCATCGTATCGTGGAATTCGCCGCGACCGTGCCGCCTGCACTCAAGATTCGCGGCTCCCGGCAAAAGTTTCTTCTCAAAGAATTGATGAAGGGCAAGCTGCCACCTTCGGTCCTAAACAGAAAGAAAGTCGGCTTCGACATTCCCGCCCATGAGTGGCTGCGCGGACCTCTTCGCTCCCTGCTGGTCGAGACCGTGACCGCAGGCGCCTCCGAGCACGCGGGATTGTTCAACCCCGCCGCGATCGACGTCCAGGTGCAACGCCACCTGGCAAAACGCGCCAATCTCGGTTACCAATTATGGGGATTGCTGGTTCTATTCCTGTGGATGAAAAAATGGCGAATTCAGACGGCAACGACTCCGGCGGCGGTGAAGGATTGGGTACAGGAAAAAACTGGCACCTATATCTAGGCGTGCTGCTGGTGGCCGGGGCGGTTTATCTGGGTTGCATTGTTTCTCCTCCTTCCCTGATGGACGACGTCGATGCGGTGCAGGCGCAGATCGCCCGCAACATGCTCACCTCAGGCGACTGGGTCACGCCCCGGCTCGATGGCGTTGTCTACATGGAGAAAGCGCCGCTGGTGTACTGGGCGATTGCGCTCTCCTACAAAATTTTTGGCGTACATGATTGGGCTGCGCGCATTCCGATCGCGCTCTCCGTCATGGGCCTGGCCTGGCTGACCACCGCGTTCGGGGTTTGGGGCATTGGCAGACGTGCGGGATTCTACGCCGGGCTGTGTATGGCCACGTGCATTGGCCTTTTTCTCTTCACCCGCATTCTGATTCCCGACGTGATGATTACGTTCACTGTGGGGCTGGCGATGTGGTCATTTCTGCGCGCACTCGATGAAGAAGAGTCGCACCCGCGTTTCTGGGCCTTCCTTTTGGCCACCAGCCTCGGCCTTGGCCTGTTGCTGAAGAGTCTGATCGGGATCGTCTTTCCGATCGCGAGCGGATTGATCTACCTTCTGGCCACGCGGCAGCTCTTCTCTGCCAACACCTGGAAGAGGCTACACCCTTTCAGCGGAGCCTTGATCGTGTTCGCGATCGCGGCGCCCTGGCACATTCTCGCCACGCTGCGGAATCCGCCGTACTTCGCCTTCACACTGCACAGCGGCCCCGGGGAATACCATGGATTTCTCTGGTTCTTCTTCATCAACGAGCAACTACTGCGTTTCTTGAACCTGCGCTATCCGCGCGACTATGACACCGTGCCACGGCTCTACTTCTGGCTGTTTCATCTGCTGTGGCTGTTTCCCTGGAGCGTCTATTTTCCTGCGATCGCCAAACTCTCATTCAAGCCGGTTGATCGCGCGGGGCGGACGCGCCTGCTCGCCCTCTGTTGGATCGGATTCATTCTCGTATTTTTCACCTTCTCCACCACGCAGGAATATTATTCAATGCCTTGCTATCCCGCGTTGGCCCTGCTGCTGGGCTCGGCACTGGCCGCGGAAGGCGCCTGGATACGAAGGGGGACGCGCGTTCTCTCGGTGATAGCGGGATGCGCGGCCCTGGCAGGAATCATCATCCTGTTGCTCAGCCGGGGACTGTCTGCCGCAGGCGATATTTCTGCGGCACTGGCTCCGCACCCAGGCGCCTACAAATTGTCGCTCGGGCACATGGAGGATCTAACTCTGGCGTCATTCGCCTACCTTCGCGTGCCGCTGGCGATGGCAGTGTTCGCTTTTCTATTGGGCGCGGCGGGAACATTCAAAGCCAGCGTTCGACGCTCAGCCCTTTCAGCGGCATTGATGATGGTCATCTTCTTTCACGCCGCCCGCGTCGCCATGGTGGCGTTCGATCCCTACTTGTCGTCACGGCCGTTGGCCGAGGCAATCGAAAAAGCCCCGCCCGGGTCGCTGGTCATTGATCACCACTACTACACTTTCTCTTCCGTCTTCTTTTATACCAACCGCTCAGCCTTACTATTGAATGGCCGCTTCATGAATCTCGAATATGGCGCCTATGCGCCCGGCGTACCGGACATTTTCATCGACGATGCGCAATTCCGGGGTCTTTGGCTCCGGCCGGAGACCGCCTACATTGTGGCCAAGGACTCCGCCATTCCTCGCCTCGAAGGCCTGGTCGGTCACGAGCAGCTCCATATTCTGGCTGCGAGTGGAGGCAAAGTTGTGCTAACGAATCACCCTGTGCCAACTCCGGTCTTGCCCCACGGAGGATGAGTGTGTCGGTCCTCATCGGATCATGCATGGTATAGCGGGAATCAACCAGCTGCGGGTAGAATGAAGGAACTCGGAAAGGACAACGGGATTTGTTTTCCTCACCTTACTATCTGACGCGAGTCTGGGCGGGCAGCCAGGTGTCGGCCAAACTGCTGCCTACAGCCATCAGGCCCTTGTCCGCACACGTCAAGTTGACCGAGAATTGCCAGGCGAAATGCATTAGCTGTGACTATTGGAAATCACGCTGGCACGACCAGATTGACACGGAACGTGCCGTAAGACTCGTCAACGAGATCAACGCTGCCGGCATTCGCTCTCTGCGCTTTACCGGAGGAGAACCGCTACTGCGGAAAGATCTGTTTGACATCCTGCGAAAAGCGGAAACTTTCCACATCAAGCGCATCATTCTCCAAACCAACGGGCTGCTGCTGAAGAAGCTTCACCGCGAGATCAACGAGTCTCCGATTACCAATATCTCCGTCTCCATTGACGGTTTGAAGGAAACCAACGACCATATCCGCGGAATCCGAGGGTATTTTGATCTCGGCATGGAAGGCATCCAGTTGCTCCGCAATAAGAAGGTTGCCGTTTCTGTGACCCTGAATCGGATTTCTGCCCGGGAACTTGGAGAACTCGCAGAGGTCGCCAACAGCGTGGGGGCGCAGATCGAGTCCAACATCTTGAGTCGGGATCTGTACTTTCTCAAGGGCGCTGATATTGCCTCCATGTGGCCGGAGCGAAGCGATGTAACGGAAATCGCGGGCTTCCTGCGTGATGTCATGAAGCGACCGGCTTACGAAGTGGATTACGTAACCCGGTATTACAACAATCAGGAATCGCTTGAAGAGCCCCCTTGTGTTCTCGGGTTCCTTCAAGTGTTCGTCATCTCGAATGGCGACGTGCTGACTGGGTGCTACCCTTTAAAACCTGTCGGGAATATTCTGCGGGAAAACCTTGCGACCATCCTGGCATCAGAAGCCTACACACGACAGGCGGCGGCAATGGTCCGCCGGGAATGCCCGGGTTGCACCTGCGGAGTTGAGAGTTCGCTGGCCATGAAGCATGCGGCTTCCAGCGCATTTTTCGAGGTCAGCCGGTTGAAGCCGCATCCGGACAGCGGCAACGCGAAGCTTCCCGCGGCTCAGGCATCGCATACCTAGACTGTCAGATGAGTGCGGGTATTTACGTTCGAAGTTAAGTTCCGAGGAGGAGCAATGAGAATTGCGGTACTGGGTGGGGACGGTTATTGCGGTTGGGCGACGGCCTTGTATTTGTCGAATCGAGGTCACTCGGTCGCCATCATTGACAACTTCATCCGCCGGCAGTGGGACTTTGAGCTCGGCGTGCAAACCCTGACGCCGATCCGCCCCCTCTCTGAACGCTTGAAAATTTGGAAGGACCTCACCGGAAGGCAGATCGATCTGTTCGTCGGCGATGTGATGGATTACGACTTTCTCTCCTCCACTATCCAGACCATCGAACCGGATGCGGTGGTACATTTCGCCGAACAGCGCGCCGCTCCCTACTCGATGATCGACCGCAAACATGCGGTGTTCACCCAGGTGAACAATGTAGTCGGCACGCTGAACTTATTGTTCGCCCTGCGCGAGTTCCAGCCCGATTGCCACCTCATCAAACTGGGGACCATGGGTGAATATGGCACCCCCAACATCGACATCGAAGAGGGCTACATCACCATCGAGCACAACGGGCGCACCGACACCGTGCCCTACCCCAAACAGCCCGGCTCCTTCTACCATCTCTCCAAGGTCCATGACAGTCACAACATCATGTTCACCTGTAAGATCTGGGGTCTGCGCGCCACCGATCTGAATCAGGGGGTGGTGTACGGAACCATGACTGACGAAGTCGCCATGGACGAGGGTTTGATCAATCGTTTCGACTACGATGAAGTCTTCGGCACAGTGCTGAATCGTTTCTGCGTCCAGGCTGCCATTGGCACTCCGCTCACGGTTTATGGCAAGGGTGGACAAACCCGCGGATTTCTTGATATTCGTGACACCGTGCGCTGTGTAGAAATCGCCTGCCAGAATCCCGCTGCCAAGGGAGAATTCCGCGTATTCAACCAGTTCACTGAACAGTTTTCCGTGCTGGACTTGGCCCACATGGTTCAGTCGGAAGGCAAGAAGTTGGGTCTGGCGGTCGAGGTCAACCACCTCCCCGATCCCCGGGTCGAGGCGGAAGAGCACTATTACAACGCGAAACACTCCAAGCTGATCGAACTCGGATTGCAGCCCCATCTGCTCTCCGACTCGCTACTCGACTCGCTGATGAACATTGCCCTCAAGTATCGTGACCGCGTCGATTCCTCCATGATGATGCCCAAGGTGAACTGGCGGCAGGCACGCAATGATCGCCAGCCTCAAGTGAGTATGGCAGCCGCCGTCTCCGGAGAATCGCAGTTGGAAGCGGTCAGCGTGGGTGCGGAAAAGGGGAACGGAAGTCATTCCCCCAAGGCCGTCAAACCTGCCGCAGCTTACCGCAAGGGTTAGAAACTATCGGGGAAAGTGGTAGTAGACATCCTGCTTGGAAGCAATGGGTGTACCGTTGCGCGTGGCCGGAAGGAACTGCCACTTGGCCACCGCGGCCATCACCAGTTGATCCACCGGTTGAGACAGGCTCTGAATCAACTTCAGTTCAACAATCTTTCCTTGTTCGTCAATGGTCACTTCGACCACGACGTCTCCCATGATTCCATTTGACAGATCCGACCCGAGCGCTGGATCTCGAGCGACAATTGGCAAAGCCGGCCTAACCTCTGGCCCCGTTGCCTTCCCGTAATAAAGCGATCCATAAGGAGAGCCGGCAGGACGCTCGTTGGGTGCAAGCTCAGCGGTAATCTCTGCGTCTGATTCAACTTTCGAAACTGGGATGGGTTTGCGTACCGATTTTGCGTTCTTCGGCGAACGGTTCCAGGTCAAGTGCGCCTGCCGAGGTGGTTGCTCTGAACCCTCAGGCCTGCCGGGGAAATAAAGATACTGCAGGCCAGTTCCATGCTCGCCTTGCATCACAGACGATGGAGAGACGAAGATCGGGGCCGGGCTGTGAAGTACCCATGCCAGCAGCAGCAAATGCGCCGCCACCGAGCTTCCAAGGATCGTCAGCCGTCTCTGAGGAATCGCCGGGTTGAGTTGGGTGAACATCAGCAAAACCCTGGTCAGTATGCTACCCCAGTTGGACGTACGAAATCGCGTACGGTCTTAGGTACCGTGGGTCGACTCTACCGGGGCAATTCGGTTTTCTTGTTAACCCATTGTTTTTGAACAGCCAACCGGTTTCCTCAGCTGGTTCTACAGGTTTCCCAGTAAGGACTTCGGTAACGGCCCTGTTGCACCTTTTTTGTTGCATTTTAATACTCCTGAAATATTCTGCCTTTAAGATGGCTAAGTAAGCGGAGGAGTGGCAGTTGGCCGCACCCAGATTTCTTCGGTTCGCACTACCCCTGCAGGTGGCAGCTATCTGCTACCGGCGGCGCGAGTCGTCCATTGAATTCCTGCTGGTGAATACCAACGGAGGCAACAAGTGGACGTTTCCCAAGGGCGCGCCGGAGCCGTCGATGTCCCACAGCCAGTCCGCTGAGCAAGAAGCCTGGGAAGAAGCCGGCGTCCGCGGACACATCGAACCACGTCACTTTCATCTCTACATTCACTCCAAAGGCGTTTTCTGGAAACAGCCCGGGGTGCGCGAGTTCGTAGTGAAAGCTTTCCTCATGGAAGTCGAACGGACGGAAGAGTCCCACGAGCCCATGCGCAACCCCACCTGGTTCGCTCCCGAGGAAGCGCGAAGGACTCTCGCCAAAGGCCGCGAAGTGAAATACGCGCGGGAAATGCAAACCGTAGTCGATCGTGCGCTCGAGCAACTCAGCGCCTCCAAGAGCATGGCCGTTCACTCTAGCTAGGCTCAACCCTCGCACTTGCGTCCCACGTCATCCTGGCCCAGAATCAGAGTTGGCGAATTGACCTGCGTTCATCTGCGGAGATCAGCGGCGACAAATGTTCGCAAAAATCCAGCGCATTCATTTCGTTGGCATCGGCGGCATCGGCATGAGTGGCATCGCCGAAGTCCTGCTGAACCTCGGCTACAAGGTTTCCGGCTCCGACCTGAAGAGTTCCGCGGTGACCCAGCGACTTGCAGGCCTGGGCGCTACGGTTTTCGAGGGACATCGCGCAGAGAACGTCGCCGGTGCCGAGGTCGTGGTGGCGAGTTCAGCCATTTCGGCTGAGAATCCCGAAATCGCCCAGGCCCGTGAGCTGCATATTCCCGTCATCCAGCGCGCCGAAATGCTGGCCGAGTTGATGCGCCTGAAGTACGGCATCGCGGTCGCCGGCATGCACGGGAAGACTACAACCACTTCCATGGTCGCTGCCGTGCTGGCGGCCGGAGGCCTCGATCCCACTGTAGTAGTCGGCGGGCGCGTCGACGCCATGGGCTCGAACGCCCGGCTGGGAAAATCCCACTACCTGGTTGCCGAGGCCGACGAAAGCGACCGCTCGTTTCTTAAGTTAAGCCCAATTCTCTCCGTCATCACCAACATCGACCGCGAGCACATGGATTGCTACCGCAACATGGGCGACGTCAAGCGTGCCTTCGTCGAATTCATGGATCGCGTGCCCTTTTACGGCATGGTCGTCGTCTGCAACGATGACCCCGTTCTTCGCCGTCTGTTCCCGCAGATTCGCCGGCGCATGGTGACCTACGGCACCCGCCGCGGTTCCGACTTTCATGTCAGCCTGGGCAAGAGTATCCCCATCTCTGGAGACGCTGGACCGCTCAGCCAATTCAAGATCGCATACAAAGGCCAAAGCCTCGGCGAATTTCGCCTCCACGTTCCCGGCGTGCACAACGTTTTGAACGCAACTGCCGCAATCGCGGTGGGGATCGGCCTTGATATCCCGGTTGAACAGATTCGCTCCGGTCTCGAAACCTTCCGCGGAGTGGACCGCCGTTTTCAGCTACGCGGTAAAACCGGCGGCGTAAGCGTGATCGACGACTACGGCCACCACCCCACGGAAATTCGCGCCACGTTGGCCGCCGCACGCCAGTGTGGATTTCGCAAGATCCACGTTATTTTCCAGCCCCACCGCTACACCCGCACCCGCGACCTGATGAAGGAATTTGCCACGGCATTTGGCGATGCTGACTCGCTTCTGATTCTCGATATCTACGCCGCCAGCGAAACGCCTATCGAAGGCATCACCGGCGAGAGCCTGGCCCGGAACATCGAAGAAGAAGGAGAGCGGCCAGCTCGCTATGTCGACTCTTTCGCGGAGGCGGCCGAGGCCGCCGCTTCTCTCGCCCACGAAGGTGACATGATCCTGACCCTTGGCGCGGGCAGCGTCTCCCAGCTTGGGCCTATGATCCTTGCCCAGCTCGCTGTCAAAGCTTCGGAACCCTCACTCCACTTGTCATCCTGAGGAAGCCTAAGTCCTTCGCTTGCGAAGGACTTAGCGACGAAGGACCTATGCAATTCTGCCGGAGGCCACTCGGGAACCTTTTCCCGCCCCAACCCGTACATAACATTGTCGAACATCCGGGATAACGATTTTTTAGGTCTTGCGTCTAACCTCCATAACCGGATGAGGAGCAACAACATGGCTTCCGAAAAAGCGCTTTACTGGATGGCGGTAGGGGTGCTGGCCCTGGTCATGGGCAATCATTTCGTCAGCAAGTTCGATGGCACTTGCCTGGTGGAAAAGGCACGAGTCGCAGCCGATCGGGTTTCCGCTAAGGCCGACCGTCTGATGGCGATGGCAGATGTCATGTTGGGAAGAACCTCGACCCAGATCGATCGCGCACAAACCGTGATGGTCATGACCCAGACTCGCCTGGCCTCGGTGCAGACTGGCTTGGCCCGCCAGGAAGCGGTCTGCGCCCGAGTGGAAGCCGTCAGAGCCCGGATGATGGTCCGCGAGCAATTGCAGCAAATGCAACTCCCGGTGGTTTGCCCGCGGCCGCAGGTAAGGCTTATGATTCCGGCGCCTCCGGTGACGCCCAGCCAGGACCCCATTTAGCGGTGCGTCAAACAGATCGACATTTATGAATCGCCGGTTTGCCCTGTGATCCTCTGTGCCCTCTGTGGTTAAAGCCTTTGACCGTCCGGCCGAGCACGAAAGACCACGCGGATCGTGGCGCAACACTTAACGATCACGATTTCCGACGCACTACACTGGCCGCTGCCGTTTTTCCCGAATCCTTATCGTCCTCCGCATGGTCTAAAGATCATTCGAGTTGATACCCCGGAGGACTCCATGCAGGAAACGCCCCAGCAATACATCCAGCGCATTCTCGGCCTCGTCGAAGGCAGAGATCCGCTCCAGGTGCAGCAGCGAAACCCCCAAGAAGCTGGCCAAGCTCATCAAACCCCTTAGCAAGAAACAGTTGTCGCAACGCCCCGAACCGGGGAAATGGTCCATCGCTGAAATCCTGGCCCATCTGGCGGACGGCGAAATCGTAGATGCCTGGCGGCTGCGGCTGGTAATCGGCCAAAACGGCGCCCCCATCCAGGCCTTCGATCAGGAGGTGTGGGCCGAGACTTTCGATTATCCGCGGCGCGATCCCAAAGTTTCGCTTGAAACTTTCCGCGCGCTGCGCGAGGAGAATCTGCGCATGCTCAAGGCCCTGCCCAAGCATCTTTGGGAGAACCACGGCATGCATTCCGAGCGCGGCAAGGAGACGGTAGCCCACATCGTCCGCATGTACGCCGGTCATGATTTGAACCACCTGGCGCAGGTGGAGCGGATTGCCAAGGCGGGCGGGAGTAAGCGGAAGAAGGCGGCGTGAACCCAGATGGGTCGAATCCGAAGGCGAGCGCGCAGCCGAGCGACGCTATGATTAGCCGCGGAGCGGCGCCAGAATAAAGCCCACGGCGTGAGCCGTGGGTTACGGTCGGTAAATCGATCCAGCCCCGGAGGGGCGGAAGAGCAGCGGCGTCGCCTAGATCGAGAGTTCTGGTGTTCCCGCTGATGCTCCGCGGGTTCGAGCACGTGATTAGACCTTGCAGAGGACACTAAGAACTACGGATCCCGTAACACCCCTCAGCGAATTACTCTCACACGGCTGCTGCTTGCATCGGAAAAGGCAATTACTCCGCCTGGCCCTACAACGATGGCCTCCGGCTCCATATTTGTCTGTAACGGGGACAGGCCCTCGCCGTTGTAGCCAGCGGCACCCGTTCCGGCCACGGTTGTAATGGTCCCGGAAGAATCCACTTTGCGAATACGGAAATTCAGCGAGTCGGCAATGTAAAGATTGTCATGCGCGTCCACTGCTATGCCGTCTGGAAGGCAAAGACTTGCAGCCTGGGCCGGTCCGCCATCGCCAGAGAAACCGCAGGTTCCATTGCCCGCAACCGTATTTACAATCCCCTGAGCGTTCACCACCTGGATCCGATTGTTGGACTGGTCGGCAATATAAAAGTTGCCTTTGGAGTCGAAGGCCACCGCTTGGGGGAAACTAAGCGCAGAGTTAGTGGCAAGACCACCATCAAGCCCGAATGCACAATCCTCTTGGATCCCCGCAACGATCGTACCGGAGCCGTCCGGCGTAAATTTCCATACCACGCAAGTATCGTCGGCATCGTAAACTTTGCCCGATGAGTCGACGTTTAGGCCAGAGGGAATGATGAAGGGGTTGAAGTTCCCGGCAAACGTTGTGATCGCACCGCCGAGATCGACCTTACGGATTGCCAAATTGATAGTGTCAGCAATGTACACATTCCCGCTGGTGTCACCTGCAACTCCAAACGGCAGGTTTAGCTCCGCAGCTGTCGCAGGCCCGTCGTCACCTGAGTAACCGGTGATACCCGTTCCCGCAATCGTCGAAATAATGTCACTTTGAGTAACCTTGCGAATCCGGTAGTTCAAGGTGTCGGCAATCAGAAGATTTCCCGACCTGTCGAAAGCAACTCCAAGCGGTACATTCAGAGCTGCAGCTGTTCCCAAGCCTCCATCGCCAATGTAACCCCCCGCAAGCGTAGTCACTAACTGCGAACCCGCTCCCCGGCGGACACGTGCACTGCCGGTGTCAACGATAACTAGATTTCCAGAATTATCCAGAGTCACATCGAGGGGATCGTGCAGACAGAGTACTGGTCGCGGGCAACCCGTCCCCATTAAAACCGGCGCCGCCTGTGCCAGCTTCTTGCACAAATGTATTATTCCCGCGAGGGAGTTCAACAACTCGCGAGTTGAAGGTGTCGGCAACATACAGGTTGCCGGCCTTATCGACAAAAAGGCCCTCGGGATTGCACAGGCTTTGCATGTCACCCGAGCAAAGTCGGGTTCCGATTGAAGTCGAAATGACGCCATTTACGATATTTACTTGCCGGATAAGATTGTTCTTCGTATCCGAGATGAGCAAGGCTTGGGCCTGAAGATTCAGGGCGATGCCCATAGGTCCGTTCAGGGAAGCCTCAGTAGCTGGCCCACCATCGCCGCTGTAGCCTGCCGTGCCATTCCCTGCTACGGTTTTGATCTTCCCGTTCTTAAGCGTCACTTCGCGGACGCGGTTGTTCGCCTGATCAGCTATGAGCACGACTTCGCTGCCGCCGGTGCCCGCGACCGCAATCTGGTTGGGAAGGTTCAGACAGGCGGAGATTGCAGCTCCGCCGTCGCCGCAATACCCAGCGGTTCCATTTCCTGCTACCGTCGTGATGATGCCCGCCGAAGTTACCTTTCGAATCCGCGAATTGTCCAGATCGGCGAAGAACAAATTGCCGCTTGTATCGATGGCCAAGCCCGCCGGATAATTGATCTTCGCGTTGCCCGCTTTCCCACCATCCCCACTGAACCCGCAAATGCCGGTTCCGACTATTGTCGAAATCTTGCCAGCCGTGTCCACCCTGCGGATTCTGCAGTTGTCTCCATCGCTGATGAAAAGATCGCCTCTGCGGTCATATACAACGAAGCTGGGAGAGTTGAGGCCCGCCGATGTGGCTGGTTTCCCATCGCCAACATAGCCACCGGCGACTGTATAAACCTTTTGTGAACTTGCGAACGGAACAATAGAAAAGAAAGCAAGCAGTAACAGCAGAACAATCTTGCGACTATGATGTTGAAGCATGAAAATCCCTCCTTGCAACCGGCCCCCTCGCCCAGTGCGCTGCAAGTGTAAGGGAGCGACCCCGGATTTGCACAGAGCCTTTTCTCCCAGTCGCGGCGGGCTCGAGCTATCGCGTTTGATTTCTACTCTGGAGCGTGCCCCATCCCGCTTGGGCACCCTGCTAGACACCTAAGGCGAACGGAGACGAGTATTTACCGCCCCCTTGAGCGATACCTTTAGCCGCCAGGCGCAGTTCAGCGAATTATCCTGGCCCGGTAGCTGCCCAAGTCTTCGACACAAATCAGACCCGAAGGACTGAGGGCGATGGAATTCGGCACTAAGTTTGTCTGCAGGGCCGGCAGACCGTTGCCGTTGTATCCTGGATTTCCGGTTCCTGCCAAGGTTTGGATTGTGCCAAAAGGATCAACCACACGAACCCGATAATTTTGTGTGTCGGCTATGTAAATGTAGCCCCTAGAATCCACTGCCACACCGCCTGGATCGCAAATCATGGCTACCGTGGCTGGCCCACCATCGCCTGAAAATCCGCAAGTCCCAGTGCCCACTACCGTGTTGATAATCCCAGTCGCGTCGACCACGCGAATGCGGCTGTTATTCGTGTCTGCAATAAGCAGGTTACCGCTTGTATCGAAAACTATCCCGCCTGGAGAATTCAACGCTGACTGAGTTGCGGGCACGCCGTCTTGTCCGGGACCGCATTCGCCATCACCGGCCACGGCGGTAATTGACCCGTCGGGCGAAATCTTCCAGATCTGGCAGTTCAAGTCGGCTGTGTAAACGTTACCCGAGTTGTCCGTGGCTACAGTGACTGGATCGAAAAGGGCACCCACGGCAGAATAGGTTGTGATAACGCCGTTTCCGTCAACCTTCCGAATGACATTATTGAACCCGTCGGCAATAAAGAAATTCCCGCTTTTGTCCGTCGCAATGCCTTCGGGCAAGTTCAGCGTTGCCTCCGTTGCCAATCCCCCATCGCCTGAATAGCCGGTGAGTCCTGTTCCTGCAAAAGTAGAAATCCTATCGCTCGTGGAAACCTTACGTATGCGGTTATTCCAAGAGTCGGCAATATAAAGATTACTATTCGCATCGAAGGCTACCTGGAGCGGAGAATCCAGGCTAGCCGACGGCCCAGGCCCACCGTCGCCAATGTAACCTCCGGCGACTGTTGTGATCAGTTGTGATCCTGCCCCTTTTCTGATTCGATTGTTTCCGAGTTCGGCAATGAGCAGATTGCCGTTGCGATCCAGGAAGACCCTGAACGGATTATTCAACATGGCGCTAGTCGCCGGGATGCCATCGCCATTGAACCCTTGTTGCAAAATGCCGGCTGCAATAACCACGTTTTGCGAACCCTTTGGAAGTTCCAACGCTTCAAAAGCATCCGCGACATAGAGATTGTCATGTTCGTCCAGAAAAATGCCTTCCGGAATACAAAGGCTCTGACCGTCAAAACCACAAAACGTTTTGCCAAAAAATGTAGTGATGACGCCCGTGTTCGTATCTACTTTGCGAATCACACTGTTGAATGTGTCGGAAATCAGAAGCGCGTGCAAGGCCGGGCTGACCGCCAGCCCTCGCGCGAAACTTATGGAGGCAAGGGTCGCCGGTCCTCCGTCTCCGCTGTAACCCTGGGTTCCATTGCCGGCCACTGTGGTGATAATGCCCGTCTTCAACACGACCTGTCGTATGCGATAGTTGACGGTGTCCGCAATGATCAAGATTTCGGCCGCTCGGTTGCCCGCCACGACCAAAGCGCTCGGGTCGTTCAAGCAGGCGTTTGTCGCGGGACCGCCGTCTCCGCAATATTGGAAGGTGCCATTTCCGGCGACGGTTGTTATAGCGCCGTCACGATCGACCCTTCGCACTCGGCCGTTGCCGGAGTCACTGAAATAGAGATTCCCTTTTGCATCTAGCGCCAGGCCCCAGGGAAAATTGATCTGGGCTTTCGTCGCCATTCCGCCATCACCACTGAAGCCACACAGCCCGGTTCCTACGACAGTTGAAATCCTTCCGGCGGTATCCACTCTGCGAATCCTGCAGTTGGTTGCGTCACTGATTATTACGTCGCCATTGGGAGCCAATATTGCATCGATTGGTTCCGCGAGACTAGCCGAGGTTGCCAGCTTTCCGTCGCCGACATAACCGCCAGCAACCGTGTAGACTTTTTTCTCAGAGAAGGCAGCGGGAGCAAGAAGCAAAGCAGAGAAGAAGCAGAAGATCCAAGCCAGTAGAACCGGCATCCGACGATCACCTGGAAGCATGGGAATCCCTCCTAGCAGGACCCCCTCGAACCCTGCGGGCGCAGAGTATACAACAACTCCAGTGTGGTGGGCTTCTAAATTTCACGCCAGGTGGAAATGGGTCCGCCAGTCCACGTGGGCGCCCCGCACCAAGATTTCCTCTACCCCAATCCCCCAAAAGCCGTTATAGTAAACACGCTCAAGCGATTCACCGACGACAACTGTACCTGTATTGATGGCGAGAAAGTCTGGTTCCACCATCTCGCAGGAAGAGTTGTATCCACAGGCCGACGAGCCTTCGCGCCAGGAATTGGACGACGCGCACCTGCTCGACTTGGATGTGGATGACGAGTCACCCTTCCTGCGCGGTCAAAAACGTGTCTCCGTCCGCCGCGGCACTCTGCCCAAAAAGGCCGCCACGCGCCTGACTTGGGGTGCATTGGCTGCGTCGGTGGTGCTGGTCTGCGGACTGGCCGTCACCGCCGTGTACCACTACGGCGAACATTCCTGGCGATTTCGTGTGGAATCGAGCGACGACATCGAAATCAGCGGCCTCGGCAACGTAACCCGCCCACAGGTAATGGAAGTCATGGGCGAAGACATTGGCCGCAACATTTTCTTCGTCCCACTCGACCAGCGGCAGAAACAGCTCGAGCAGATTCCCTGGGTGGAAACAGCCAGCGTGATGCGCTTCGTTCCCAACCGCATCAAGATTGAAATCCACGAGCGCACCCCGGTTGCCTTCGTACGACTGGGATCGAAGATTCTCTTGACGGACGCCACCGGTACGCTGATGGACCTGCCCACCGGCAGCAAGAAAAAGTTTTCTTTCCCCGTGATTCTGGGGATGAACGCAGGCGAGCCGCAATCCACCCGCGCTCCCCGCATGAAGATTTACAACCAACTGCTCCAGGAACTCGATTCCGAGGGGGCGCACTATTCGCAGGACTTGAGCGAAGTCGATCTCTCCGACTCTGACGATGTGAAAGTTCTGGCCAATGACGCCGGCGGAGAAGTCCTGGTGCATCTCGGAGCTTCTGATTTCCTCAGCCGCTTCAAGGTCTACAAAAGCCACGCCCAGGAATGGCGGCAGCAATTCGCCCGTCTCGACTCCGTAGATCTGCGGTACGAACACCAGATCGTAGTCAACCCCGACTTGCAGGGTCCGGTGAAGCAGCCACCGCTATCGCTCTCAGTTGCCAAAGCGGCCGCGGCGGCAGGCGTGAAGCCGGCGGCTCTAGTCGTGCATGAGACCACGGTTCCGAAACCGGCGACACCCGCGCTCGCGTTGTTGCCGCCTTCCAAACCCACCGCCAAGCCCATGGCTAAGGCCCCAGCCACCAAGAAGAAACTTGCCAGGGCCCATCACCGCAAGCCGCCTGCAAAGAAGGCCGAAGCCAAAGTGCATCCGGCCAACACCGCAGCTCCGCCCCTGCGGGCGGCAACGCAAACGCCGGCCCCTGTGACTCAAACCACCAGCCCGGCCGCTGTGCCGCCGAGTACCGCGGCCAAGCCACAAAAGCCGAGCGCGGGCATTCCCAAGGGGCAGCCTTAATGGCGAACCCGCGTCAACATTTCGTGACAGCCATTGATGTAGGCAGCGCCAAGACCTGCGCCCTGGTGGCTGAAGTCACCGACAACGGTCTCCGCTACCGCGGACACGGCGTCGCCGAATCGCGCGGCTCGCGTAAAGGCGTGATTTGCGATCTCGATAAGGCCGTGGCTTCCATCCAAAAAGCGGTCGAGCAGGCCGAGGATTCCTCCGGAACCGCGATCGAGCACGCGCTGCTGGGGGTCGCCGGCGGCCATGTGCGTGGAGTGAACAGTCACGGCGGGCTGACCTTCGGCACCCGCGCTCGCGAGATTGCTCGCGACGAAATTCGCTCCGCGGTTGATAAGGCCCGCGCCATTCCCCTGCCCTCGGACCGCGAGATTCTCCACCTGCTGCCCCAGGATTTCATTCTCGATGACCAGGGCGGAGTGCACGATCCCCTTGGCATGATGGCTATGCGCCTCGAAGTCCGAGTGCACATGGTGACCGCCGCCGCCAGCGCCACCCAGAACGTGGTCACCGCCGTGAACCGTGCCGGTGTGGAAGTTGACGACACCGTATTTGAGCCGTTGGCCTGTGCTGAGGCCGTTCTTAGAAACGACGAACGCGAGTTGGGAGTCTGCCTGGTGGATGTCGGTGCGGGATCGACCGGCCTGATTGTCTTTCAGGAAGGCGCCGTGATCCACACTGCGGTGATTCCTATTGGCGGCGATCATTTCACCAGCGACCTCTCCGTGGGCCTGTGCACGCCGCTGGTGGAAGCAGAGAAAATCAAAAAGATGTACGGCAACGTAGTCGTCACCCTGGTTCCCGAGGCTAACGAAGTCGAAGTCCCATCGGTGGGTGATCGCCCGTCGCGCCTGATTTCCCAGCGCATGGTCGGCGAAATACTGGAGCCGCGGGCAAGAGAATTGTTCGAAATGTTGCGTGACAACCTCCGTCACAGCGGCACGCTAGAGGCTTGTGTCGGCGGTGTGGTGCTCAGTGGAGGCGGTTCACGCCTGGCGGGTATTTTCGACGTAGCCGAATCAGTCTTGCGGCGGCCGGTGCGTCTGTCCTGGCCGACGCCGTTGGCGAAGATGCCATCGACGCTGGCAGAACCGGAATTCGCCACGGTTCTGGGGATGGCATTTTACGCTCATCGTTCGCGCATTGCGCGCGGTGTTCAAGACACACGCTGGAGTTCGCGCTTGATGGGTTTGTTCGCAAAAAAGGGAGCATAACGCAGCTATCAGCTATCAGCTTTCAGCGAACGGGTCCTGCTGAAAGCTGATGGCTGAAAGCTGAACCCTGACCTTAAGGATGTCCATTTATGAAAAAAGACGAAAACATTCGCATCAGCTTCAACGAAGAAGCCCGCAACGACGCCAAGATCAAAGTCATCGGCGTGGGCGGCGGCGGCGGCAACGCGGTCAATCGGATGATTGATGCTGGCATGGAGGGCATCGAATTCATCGTTGCCAACACCGACCTTCAGGCCCTGCGCATGTCGCGCGCACCCATGAAGATCCAGTTGGGCGTGAAGCTCACCAACGGCCTGGGCGCGGGCGCCAACCCCGAAGTCGGCCGTAAGGCTGCTCTCGAGGACTCCGACAAGATCATCGAAGCCCTCGAAGGCGCCGACATGGTATTCGTCACCACCGGCCTCGGTGGCGGCACCGGCACCGGAGCCGCTCCCATCATCGCTTCGCTGGCCAGTGAAATGGGCGCACTCACCGTCGCCGTGGTCACCAAGCCATTTGCCTTCGAAGGCAAACGCCGCATGCAACAGGCCGAGCGTGGTATTGCCGAACTCATGGAATCGGTCGACACCACCATCGTCATTCCCAACGAGAAGCTTTTGGCAGTCGCTCAGGACGCCGGATTCTTCGAATCGTTCCGCGTGGCGGACGACATTTTGCGCCAGGGCGTGCAGGGCATCTCCGACATCATTACTATTCCCGGGATCATCAACCGCGACTTCGCCGACGTGAAGGCCATCATGGCCGGAATGGGTTATGCCGTGATGGGCGCAGCCACCGCCAGCGGCGCTCGCCGTGCGACGGAAGCTGCCCAAAAAGCCATCGCTTCACCCTTGCTCGAAGCCGGAGCCATCGACGGCGCTCGCGGCATTCTCATCAATATCACTGGATCGACTTCACTCAAACTCGCCGAGGTGCAGGAAGCCTGCTGCATTGTGCAGAGTGCGGCCGACGAAGACGCAAACATCATTTTCGGCGCAGTACTCGATGAAAAGATGAAAGATTCAGTCAAGATCACAGTGATCGCGACCGGATTTCGCGACTCGGAAGTGCCTCGCCGACGCAAAGAGACCCAGCCGGTCTTCATTTCCACTCGCGTGAGCAACGATTTTCTTGAACCCGAACCGGAAACGGATCTGCTGCCGCCCCCGCCGATGGTCATGGAAGAAGCCACCCCGCAACCGGCAGCGACCACTCCGCGCGAGGTCACCGGAATCGATGCCATGCGGGATGCCATGATCGCAAACTTCGAGCAGGCTGATCTGGATGTACCGGCGTTCCTGCGGCGGCGTAATGAAACTATGTAGCCAACGATGGGTCTTGCATAACACAGAAATTCCGTCAGCCTCGACTCGGGAGAGCCTGCCTGCGACAAGAGACTCGGGAGCGTCCTTTGGCGCAGGAGGGAAAATCTTTTCACTCTTTAGGGGGTATCGCCCCAGTAACCGCGGAAAGGGTTACTAAAGCCGGATGACCAACAGGGAAATGGAGCAACTCTTGTATTAACAACGGGTTATATCTATCGAAGCTGGTTTCTAGGGATGTTACTTTTTGGTTGCGTCCCGAAGCGAAGTTTCATAACATCGGCATAGGCAAGCACTTAGCGGTAGGCCCGCCATTGGCATCTGCCGTGCACTTCAAAGAGCTAACTTCTGGAGATTACGTTGGGGAAATTTTTTGCGCGTCTAAGCCTGGCAGTGGTTTTCATTGTTCTGGTGTTGTGCGAAACCGGTTTCGCCGCCACCGTAAACACCCACGCGCTGGCCCCGAAAAAATCCAAGTCCCAGAAGATCAATGAGACCCAGCACGCGCGCAAACGGATGCGGCGGTTGGCTCGCAGCCATGCTGCCCAAACTCCACGCCTCCGTACCACCGCGACGCGGCGCCGTCACCACTACTACGAGCGTTTCTCCACCAGTTCATTTGCGCAGGACGTCACCGAGGGCGATGCCATCGCCGGCGAAGATCCCGTGGTGCGCCAGGCAGCGATTGATGCGCTGGGCAATCTCAACGGCACTGTAGTCGCCATTGAGCCGACCAGCGGCCGCATTCTTGCCATGGTCAACCAACGACTCGCGCTGTCCAGCGGCGCCCAGCCCTGTTCCACCATCAAACTTTCAGTGGCACTCGCTGCCTTGAGCGAGGGCCTGATCACCAAGGACACCGAAGTTTCCCTCGGTCGCCGCTCCAGCATGAATCTGACGACTGCGATCGCCCATTCCAACAATGCATATTTTGAAGCCCTGGGCCGCCAGCTGGGATTTGAGAAGGTCAGCTACTACGCTCACCAATATGGACTGGGTGAAATGGCGGGTTACAACATCGCGGACGAAAAGCTGGGCACCTACCCCGAAGAGGAGATTCCTTCCAAGCTGGGCGGGGTGGGCAAGATGTGCTCGTTCGGTGAAGGCATTTCCATGACGCCGCTACAACTGGGCGCTCTGGTCTCAGCCATCGCAAACGGTGGGACCTTGTACTACCTCCAGCATCCCAATTCGGCCGAAGAAGTCGCCAACTTCGAGCCGCGCGTGAAACGCCGTCTCGACATTGCCCCGCTTATACCTGACCTTTCCTACGGCATGGCTGCCGCCGTCAGTTACGGCACCGCGCGCCACCTGCGAGTTAATTTCAGCGAAGAAGAAATTCTGGGCAAGACCGGAACCTGCTCGCACGCGGGAACGCGTTACGGATGGTTTGCCTCCTATGCCAACACTGACGTGGGTCGCGTGGTGGTAGTGATTTTCCTCGAAGGCGGTCGCCCCACCTTCGGACCCAAGGCCGCTGAGATCGCGGGCGTTATGTACCGTAACCTTTACGACCACAGCTTCTTCGTGAGACCTGCACTGTCGAGCGATGCTGTGGCCCCGAAGATATCAGCGCCTTTGAACTAGTCTTACCCCTTCCCTTCCCTTCCCTCCCCACCCGCTCTCGCACCAAACCTGTTTGTGCTACCCTGCTCAGCGTATTCCCGAAGCGAAATCTTCCTTGGAGGTCGACGATGAGTCTTAAGAAGCGTGCCTTCGCAGAATTCTTCGGAACGTTTTGGTTGGTCTTTGGCGGATGCGGCGCAGCCGTGCTGGCAGCCGGATTCCCCAGTGTTGGGATCGGGTTCGCGGGTGTAGCTCTTGCCTTTGGTTTGACCGTACTCACCATGGCCTTTGCCATCGGGCATATCTCCGGCTGCCATTTGAATCCTGCAATCAGCCTGGGACTGGTTGCCGGTAAGCGATTCCCGGCATCTGAACTTGCGCCTTATGTCGTGGCCCAGGTTCTGGGAGCAATTGCCGCATCGGGGGTGCTATTTGTAATAGCCAGCGGATCTGCCAGCTTCGATGTGAGCCAGGGTTTCGCTGCCAACGGATACGGAGTCCATTCTCCCGGCGGGTACTCCCTGCTGGCGGGCGCCGTCGCAGAGGTTGTGCTGACCATGTTCTTTCTGCTGGTCATCATGGGCGCCACCGACAACCGCGCGCCCAAGGGTTTTGCCCCAATCGCGATAGGCCTTTGTCTGACGCTTATCCACTTGGTCTGCATTCCGGTCACGAACACGTCGGTGAATCCCGCGCGCAGCACCGGGCCAGCGATCTTTGTCGGTGGCTGGGCGCTAGCGCAGCTCTGGCTCTTCTGGGTGGCGCCGCTGGTAGGCGGCGTGCTTGGCGGCTGGACCTATCGGACGTTATTCAGCGAGCCGTAGCGCGTTTTCAGGTGGAGCAGGGCTTTCAGCCAAATGAGTCCGGGCCTTGGACCCTGAGGTACCTGTCTCCACTCTTCCCGCTGCTGGTTACGTCGTAAGCTCTATTCACGCCGTTTTCGGCTCCAACTCGTAACCTCCACAGCGTGTAAAATCGTGTTTCTTGCCGATGACTAGCTCCAAACCACGGAAACTGATCATTGCCATCGACGGTCCCGCCGGCGCTGGAAAAAGCACCATTGCGTCGCGACTGGCGCGCAAACTCGGCTACGCCAACCTGGAAAGCGGCGCCATGTACCGGGCACTGGCACTGAAAGCCATCTTGTCGGATACCTCCTTTGACGATGAGGCGGCCCTCGTCAAGCTGGCCCACAACTCCCGTATCCAGTTGGAGCCTACGTCCACCGGCAATCGGGTCTTGCTCGGTGGCAGCGATGTGACCCTGCGCGTGCGTGAAGCCGATGTGACGGAAGGTGCGTCGCGGGTCTCAGTTCATCCTCAGGTCCGGGCCTGGATGGTTGCCCGTCAGCAGGAAATGGGCGCAGGCGGTGGAGTGGTAATGGAAGGCCGGGACATCGGAACCAAAGTTTTCCCACATGCAGACGTAAAGATATTTCTGGATGCTGATCCCGTGGTGCGGGAGCAGCGCCGTCTGCAGCAGCAGAATCTGCGGGGCAGCGCGGCCCAGGCTACCGCCACAGAATTACGGGAGAGGGACCAGCGTGACCGCACTCGGGCCGTCTCTCCCTTGCAGCCGGCCACAGACGCCTTGGTGCTGGATTCGACCAGCATGTCAGAGGATGAAGTCCTGCGAAGAGTGGAAGAGTTGGTTCAGAGCAAGCTTGAGCAGTAATGGAGGACGGGCGTCACCACCCGTCCTCAGCAAGAAGACTAGGGCTCGACTTTGTACATCGCCGCCATCCCCATGTCCATGTGTTCTTCGACGTGGCAGTGATACAGCCAAGTGCCTGGATTGTCCGGAATCATGTCCACGGTCTCCATCTGCGCCGGCCCTAGTAGCAGGACATCGGTGCGCTTGCCATGGTCAAACACGACGTTCCCGTGCCAGTGTGGAGTGTGAAAGTTGAAACCTTCCCCCATGGTCAAGAGGTACCAGCGTACGCGTTCGCCCTTCTTCATCGTCATCATCGGTCCATTGGCATACAGGTAGCCGTTGATAACGCCTTTGAAGTTGGCGGCTGAGAACCCAGTACCGGTAGCCGAGAGATTGCCATCGGTATCTACCGGAGCGAATTCCAGTTTGTTCACCCCCTTGGGGTCGCTGGTATACGTCTGAATGTTGTGATCGAGATACCAGCTGGTGTTTTCGTCGAAGACAATAAAAAGACTGACGAACTCCCGATCCACATCTTTGGGCTTGCCATCCGGACCGGCCATGCCCCGTGCCGTGACGATGATGGCGCCGATCAGTCCGCTCTCCAGGGACCTGTTCCCATGGGAGTGGTACAACCAAACCAATGAGCTGGGATCACCCGGAGCCGGGCCGGCACGTTCGGAGACCTGCCAGGTATAGATGTGACTCTTCCCGGGCTGCACTTCATCGTCGCCTTTGTCGTTCCCGGTGGTGCCGTCGTCGTAGAGCGCCCCCTCAGAGTCCTTGTTATAGAAGACGCCGTGGGGATGCATGCTGGCGGGGTGAGTGCTGTTGTTCTTAAAGGTCACGCGGATGGTGTCGCCCACCTCACCCCGCAGGATTGGGCCCAGAATTCCCGCGTGCTCCCACTCCGGGGCGCGTGGCTTCAGCTTAGAGAAGGTGTCGTCGGTATATTCGCGGTAGAGTGCCTTGCGGTAAACCGTTCCGATGCGATGTGGGCCCTGTTCGGTGAAAACCTTGGGATAGCCATCGAATTTCATGCCCATCATCTTGTTTACGCCATCCGGCGCATAGTTCCATTCCACCTCGTCGGCAGCAACATAATATGTCCGCGTCTTACCGGGTGAATTTGCGCTGGACTGCGCTCTGCAAAATGGGGTGATTCCCAAACCTAGAACAGATACCCAAACCAGGTTAATCCACTTCGTACTTATAAGCCCGTGCATGTTCCTCCCCCGACGCGACCTGTTTTGTGACTGTAATTAGCGGCCAAATACTAACATGTTCTTGATTCCCGCATCGGGAAAAACAGAAAAGAAAGGTCGATGCTTACAGACTCCGCCGCAGATACCTGATATACAAAGGAAGTCTGCCGTCAAATCTGGACTCACCGTAATGAGAATTCCCATGCAGGTGAGAGTCCTATGGCGTGCGCCGCAGCTTCTTTCTTTCCTCCTGATGCTTTGTCACTTTTCTCAGTCCTCAAGACGCTACCAAGAGCAATATGGCCGCTCGGGTTGTGTTGGCGAGCGCATCATCGCTCGCGCTTCCTGCGAAGATTAGCACTGGCTGTTTGTGTAGTTCTGCTGCCGGGCTGGGCTTTCACCCAGGACTCTTCGACCGGCGCTTTGCGGGGCACAGTCGTCGACAGCATGGGCAGCCGCATTGCAGGCGCTGTCGTCGTGATCGTGAACGATGCCACCGGCTTCCGCCACTCTGGCGCCAGCGACTCGAATGGTCAATTTGTTTTTCAACTGCTTCCGCCCGGTGACTATTCCGGCCGTGCCACCGCGATGGGAATGTCGCCGCAAGTGACTCCCAGGTTGCACGTGGCGGTAGACGGCACTACCGAGATCGAGTTCCGGCTGACGGTGGCCGGTGTTGCGGAGACGGTCACCGTGTCGGAAGCACCTCCACTGGTGGAAACCCAACCCGTCGCCATCTCCTCCCTCATCGATAAGCGCGCGATCGAGGAGTTGCCGCTGGATGGTCGCCGCTTCACCGATCTTGCCTTGCTGACGCCGGGAGTTACCCAGGACCCTCGGGGGATGACGTCAGGCTCCAACGGCGATCTGGCCTTTGGAGGCATTCGCGGCTACCAGTCGAGCTATCTGGTCGACGGCGCCGATGATAACAATGCATTCTTCTCGCAAGCCCGCGGCAGGTACCGCGCGCCGTATCAATTCTCCAACGAAGTGGTCCAGGAATTTCGTGTTTCTTCCAATACCTACGGCGCGGAGTTGGGACGCGCCGGTGGAGCCGTCGTCAACGTAGTGACCAAATCTGGCTCCAACCAAATGCACGGCAGCGGCTTTTTCTTCTTTCGAGACAGCGCATTCGGCGCCACTCATCCCTTCCTCGATTTCAAGCCGCAAGGTCAGCAACAGCAATTCGGATTCACCCTGGGCGGGCCCATCCACCGCAGTCGCGCTTTTTTCTTTGGCGGTTTCGACCAGCACATTTTCCGCGTGCCGGTAGTCATGCGATTTTTGGACGGAACCTCCCGCGTGACCCCACAAGCTGGCCAGGGGCCTCTCCATGACGGCGATTACGAGGCCAGCGATATTACGACGGTCTTCACGGCCGCCAACCAGCTTTCCAAACTAGGCGGCCAGTTTCCGGCGCAGATGCTGGGCAACGCGGGCTTTCTAAAGCTGGATCTCGAACTGACTCCCCACGAATCACTCTCCGCCCGCCTCAGCACTTCGCGCTATTGGGGCCAGAACAACGTCTTTCTGGATCCCGCCAGCCCACTCACCACATTCGCTATCAGCGATAACGGCCAGGAACAAGTGGCAACAGAAACCGGTTCGCTGTCGCTGACCAGCAGCTTCTCCTGGCGGATCGTCAGCCACCTGCGGGCGCAGTTCTCGCGCGACTTGGAAACTTCCAGCAGCAACAGCGACGCGCCCCTGACGCGGATCAGTAGTGTAGTTGACGGCTTTGGACGATCTTCAATTTTGCCCCGCGAGACGCGGGAACACCGCCTGCACCTCACCGAAACCATCAGCCTGGAAGGGCATCGCAACTCGTGGAAGTTGGGAGGAGATGCCCTGATTACATGGATCTATAATTTCTTCCCATCGCTTTCAGGTGGCGAATATATTTTCGACCCCATCAAGGTGAGCCCGTTCACCTTCGAGCCGACGGAAGCGGGCCTGCAACTCACGCCGCTGCGCGCCTACGCTCACGATGTCCCCAAATACTACATACAGAATTTCGGCTCCATGGCGTCGCACCCTGATACCAACGAGTACGCGGCCTTCTTGCAGGACACGATCCGCGTAACCAACCACCTGGCGCTGAGCCTGGGAGCGCGTTACGACCTGCAAACTTTCACCAGGAAGGGCCTGGTGACCAATCCCCTGTGGCCGGATTCGGGCAAGGTTCCCTTTGAGCCTTACAACTTTGCGCCCCGCGTAGGATTTGCCTACTCAATTGGAGACAAGAATCCGTTCGTGATCCGCGCCGGGTACGGCTGGTTCTATACCCGCATTCCCCAGATCTACACCTCGACCATCGCCACCGACAACGGATTCTCATCGGCGAACCTCTTTCTCAACAACTCCAATTTTTATGATCATCAGATCTTCCCGCAATACCCGAATCCTCTGGTGAACTGCCCGGTCACGGAGACGTCCTGCGTTTTGCCGTCGGCTTTTGCGCAGCATGCTCAGGCCGATGTCTCAGCCTTTTCGCCGAATTTCACTACCCCCAAAGTGGAGCAGGCCAGTCTCAGCGTAGAACGCGAGGTGGCCCACCGCCTGGCCATCGGCGTCTCTTATATGTATGTTCACGGCGTGGACTTGATCAGGGCTCGCGACGTGAACTTGCCTCCACCGGTGAATGTGCAGTATCCGGTGTACGACAGCACCGGCACCAACTTCCTAGGCACGTACTATGACGTGGCTTCCTTCTCGACCTGGCAGTTGACCCCTTCTTTCACCTGTCCTTTTCCGCCTTGCATCAATCCGCTGGCGCGTCCCATTCCTCAGTTGGGCGCGATCGACGTCTTCGAAAGCGCCGCATCCAGCGTATACCACGGCGCGACGCTGTCGATTCGCCGCCAGATGACCAGCGGCATCTATTTCCGCCTGGCCTACACTTATGCCCACGCCATTGACGATGGTCAGGACGCTCTGGTCGCGGGCCGGCCAGCACTGGTTCAGAACTCCTATGCCACCAGTGCCGAGCGGGGGAACAGCGTTACCGACCAGCGCCAGCGGCTGGTATTTTCCTGGATCGCCGAGCCTAGGCCGTTCCACCGTGGTCAGGAGCTGCTCGGCCACCTCTTCAACGATTGGAAATTCGCGGGCGTGATGACCTACGGCAGCGGTCGGCCGGTCAACCTCACCGTCGTCGGTGATGCCAACCAGGACGACAACAGCAGCAACGACCGCCTGCCCGGGGCCCGGCGCAATTCGTTCCTCGGCCCAAACTATGCCAGCACCGATGTGCGCCTCAGCCGTCGCCTATATTTCGGTGATCGCGTGAAGCTCGACCTGATGGTTGAATCCTTCAATCTGCTGAACCGCGACAACAAGCTCGTCACTATCACCGAAGATGGCCTCGACCAGCAACACAACCTATTTTGTCCAAATCAGTAACAAGCTTGGAATCAACTACTTCCCCGGTCATTTCCAGGTGCCGCACGAGTCCCGTGACAGGCTCTCAATTCCTATCCCCCGCGCCAGGTGCAGTTCGCATTGAAGATGACGTTTTGAGCCAAAACCCCGGCCAGATGCCGTCTTTCGGTGCTCAATCGCCCGCAGCCAAACCTCGCCCCTTGACTTAAGCAGCGAACCTTGCAATAAATGACAAGTCCACACTGGACAGGTTTGGGGGTGTCGTTTCTTTGGCAGAAGTCAGGTTGCAAGAGGGAGAGTCCCTCGAAAACGCACTCCGACGCTTTAAGCGTAAAGTGCAACAGGAAGACATCATCAAGGAGGTCAAGCGCCACTCCTTTTATCTGAAACCCGGCGAGAAGAAGCGCGTGAAGGAAGCTCTAGCGCGTAAACGCAGCCGGAAGAAAGCTCGTAAAGAGGCGGAATAATCCAACGAGGGTCGCTTCTCAGTGCGGCCCTCGTTGTTTGTCAATCGGCATTCTTTGGGGGAATGCCACCTGGGTCACCAACCCAGGTGTCTTAACAGGAACCATGCCCGTTCGGGGCATGGCGGGCCGAATCCAGGGGTAGTCAAAACCGAGGGGGATGAAGCAACAACCCCGCGCACTGGCGCGCCGGGTGGATGTTCTCGCGCAAAAGCGAGGCATCAACCGGAACCCAGTCGCAAGGAGAACATCCTCAATGGAATTCCAGGATAAGGTGTTGAAGTGCGTTGACTGCAGTGCTGAATTCGTATTCACCGTCGGGGAGCAGATCTTCTACCGCGACAAACAGTTCAGAAACGAACCCAAACGATGCAAAACCTGCAAGACCAAGAACAAGACCAACCGCGTATGGGTGATGGACGCAGCACCCAAGGTACGCGGATCTTCCAAGATCGAGACCCCGGCCACCTGTTCGCAGTGTGGCAAGGATACTACCGTACCTTTCCGGCCCACCCAAGGACGCCCGGTGTTGTGCCGCGATTGTTTCCAGGGGAGGCGAACTAGCGCTTCTGCCTGATGGAACGACGTCTTTGGTCGGCGGGTACACAGGATTGGTTTTCGGCTGATCCTCCTTCCCCCTTCCCGGTTGCAACCGAATAAATTCGCGCTGCGCAGGTGCGCGGGGCGGACCCGTCGCCTCTCGTCTACTTGCCGGCAGGCTGCCGGGTTACTATAGAAGACTCGGATGCACGGGCCTGGCGGGCCCGCCTTCAACAAGCCATGGCCAGCTTTTACGTGGAGAATTTCGGTTGCCGCGCGACCCAGGCCGACGGGGCTGCGGTCGAGCGCCAGTTCCGTGAACGTGGTTTAATGCGCGCCGATCGTGTCGCTGACGCGGAAGTCGTAGTCCTCAACACTTGCACCGTCACCGCCTCAGCCGATCGCGATGCCCGCGCCGCCATCCGTCGTGTCCGCCGTGAGAATCCTGGTTGTCAGATCGTGGTTACTGGATGCTACGCCCAACGCGCGCCCGAAGAAATTGCGGCATTGCCGGGAGTGAGCCAGGTAATCGGAAATTCCCACAAGCATCGGCTAGCGGAAACGGTGCTTCCAAAAGCCTTCGTGCCGCTGAACAGTTTATCGGGTAGCCAACGACCTGCAGCCTGCCCTGAGCCGAAAGGCGAAGGAACCACCGACCAACCGCCGATTCACGTTTCCGATATTTTTGCGCACACCGAACTGCTCGCGGCCCCTGTCTTCGATGCCGCCAACGAGCGCACCCGCCCCAACCTCAAAGTCCAGGATGGCTGCGACAACCGCTGCTCTTTCTGCGTGATTCCATCCGTGCGAGGGCAAAGCCGGTCATTACCGCTGGCCCGGGTTCTGGACGAAGTGAACACCCTGGTTGCCGCCGGATATCGTGAAGTGGTGCTCTCGGGAATTAACCTGGGCCGCTGGGGAAGAGATTTGGCACCTGCACCTCCGATCTTCGAGGATCTCGTCCGCGCCATTCTCGACCGGACCGCTCTCGAAAGACTCCGCATCAGCTCCGTTGAACCCATGGACTGGAGCGACGAACTCATCCAACTCATGGCCGATTCTCCTCGCGTCGCCAAGCACGCGCACGTCCCCATGCAGTCGGGAAGTGATCGCTTGCTCCGCGCCATGCACCGCAAGTACCGGCCGTGGCACTATCGCGAGAAGATCGAGAAGATTCGCGCTGCCTTGCCCACCGCCGCCATCGGTGCCGACGTCATGGTCGGCTTCCCCGGCGAAACTGACGCGGACTTCGAAGCGACCCGCCGCATGGTGGAAGAACTGCCGTTGACTTATCTGCACGTGTTCACCTATTCGTCGCGCCCGGGCACTGCGTCGGCCACAATGCGCAATCAGGTTCCGGCAAATGTGGCCAGAGCGCGTAATAGAGTCCTGCGAGATCTGGCAGCAGAGAAGAAGCGGGCGTTCATGGAATCGTTTGTCGGGAAGACCATCCCATCCATCACCCTGAATCTCTTCGACGGATCCCACACCGAGTGTCTCACCGACAACTACCTGAAACTCAAGCTGGCGGGGAAACATGCACCTAACCATTGGTTGCAGGTGCGCGTAACCGACTCAGGCGCTGATACGCTAATGGCAGTTGTAAACCATGGGCGCAACGGAACCCCAGCAGCGCGTGAGCCGCAAATATTTGCCTATTGACAGGCTATCCGCCGAAGAACAAAATCATCCGGCCAGTTCGGGGTGTCCCCGCTCTCACCCGTGCGTGGGTTAGTGTCTACGCTTAAGTTTGGCGTTCGGTTCTTCGTCCTTCGGAGTCATCCCGCTCTTGGCTGGATAAGGTTCATGGGGCAGCACTGGGCACATTTCCTGGGAACTTCTTGGAGGCGACATGTACGCGAATTACTCCACTCTGAGTCTGGCTGCCAATCTACGCCCTGAGCGCAAGCCGGCCTTGCTGCCATCACGACCTCTTTGCACGCTGCTGGCATTCAGCTGCCTGCTGTTTGTCGCGTCGATTGCACGAGCGCAACAGAACAACACGATTGGCACCGTGGCCGGTCAAGCGCCGCCAAACCCCATCGCCACCCTCGCCACCATCCCCAATCCAACCGGCATCGCGCAAGACGCGAGCGGCAACATCTATATCGCGTCGCAATACAGCTACTACGTTTACAAATTGAACCCGGCCACCAACGCTTTGACGATCTTTGCCGGAACCGGAATCTACGGGTTCAGCCAAATCCCGCAACAGGGTGCACCCGCCACAACCACCGCCTTGTCCGGGCCGCTTGCAGTGGCGGTCGACAACAATTCGGGAAAGGTGTATATCGCGGACAACAACCGCATTCTGGTAGTCGTGAACGACACCATCTATGCTTTTGCCGGGTCCGGTCTCGCCTGCCAGCAACTGCAAAAGTCCTGCGGTGACGGGCCTGCTCTCGGTGCCATGTTCTCCAATCCTCAGGCCCTCTACGTGGATGGCTCGGGCAATCTCTTCATCGCCGATACTGGCGATAACAAAATTCGATTCGTCAATAATCAGGCGACGGCGGTCGTGGTCACCGGAATAACAGTTCCATCAGGAAATGTCGCGACTCTTGCCGGGAACGGCATTCAGTGCAATGACCCCAACGCTCCCTGCGGGGACGGGGGTTCAGCGATCGCTCCAAATCACACAGTCTTCCAATTAGCGACACCGTCCGCGATGGCCAGGACCCTCAAGATTTCGCAATTTCCTCGAACAGCTGCGTGGGTCAGATGCCTCCGCAATCGTTCTGCTACGTGGACGTGACTTTTACACCCACCCAGCCCGGCCAGCGTACTGCGACCCTGACCATCAACACCGCTCTGGGGCCGCAGGTGGTGAACTTGTCGGGTAACGGTATCGGTCAGTAGCCAACTCGCTGGACTACTTGAGTACCTCTGCCAACTCCCGCGGGCTGTCCACCACCACGTCCGGCGTGGCGATGCTCAGGGTGTGTGGCGCGAAGCCATAGGTGACTCCGCAGGTCCAGAGTCCAGCATTGTGGCCCGTAATCACGTCGATCGAGGAATCCCCTACCATCAGCGTCTGCTCAGGGTGGGTCTTGGTTTCTCTCAAGATGCTGTGTACGCCATGTGGGTCGGGCTTCTTGGTGGGAAAGCTGTTTCCGCCATACACGTGAACAAAGAACTCCGCCAGGCCCATGGCCTCCACGATGGCACGCGAGGGGACCACGGGCTTGTTCGACAGCACGGCCATCTGCCGGCGGACGCCGTTAACATGACCGACCGCCCTTAGCATTTCTTTTATCCCGTCATAAAGGTGCGTGTAGTCGAGCTTGTGCACCCGGTAGTAAGCCAGAAAATATTCCAGGGCCTCTTTGACGTGGGCATCGTTCTTGGGATCCCCCAGAGCGCGGCGGACCAGCACCGGCGCGCCGTCTCCCACGTAGGAGGCGATCACATCGCCCGGAAGTTCAGGCCGGTTGCAATGCCGCAACATGGCATTGACCGAGTGAATCAGGTCCAGGCGGGAGTCGATCAGGGTTCCGTCCAGGTCAAAGATCAGAAGTTTGATGCTATGAGGGTCGAATTGGCGGTGGAAGTGGATCAATGACAGCCCTTGAGCAGTGCGGGTCACCGGGATTGCAGCGAAAACCAGACCGCCATCCCCTGTTACTCCAGTATATTCGGAACTCGCGCAGAGGATTTACAATAGAAAGCTTGTGCGGCGGGCAAGCTAAAGCATGGCAACCAAGACTGAATCGAGAGTGGTGGATAGCAACAAGGCTTACGAAAGCCTTTCCCACCAGCAACTGATCGAAGCTTACCGCATTATGCACACCTCGCGGCGCTTGGACGACCGCGAGATATTGCTCAAGCGCCAGCAGAAGATCTTCTTTCAGATTTCCGGAGCCGGGCACGAGGCCGTGGGCGTAGCCGCGGCGTTTGCCCTCAAACCCACCTATGACTGGTTCTACCCTTATTATCGCGACCGGGCGCTGTGTCTGGGACTTGGGGCAACTCCCTATGAAATGCTGCTCGAAGCGGTTGGCGCGGCCGATGACCCCAACTCCGGGGGGCGGCAGATGCCTTCGCACTGGGGCTTTCCCAAGCTGAACGTCGTGACCCAGTCGTCACCGACGGGCTCCCAGGTTTTGCAAGCCGTAGGCTGCGCCGAAGCTGGCCGCTATTTCCAGTCTCATCCCGACGCCGCCAAGAAGGCTTCGGGCGACTACCGGCAGTTCAAGGACGTCAGCTTCCACGGGGATGAAGTCACCTACGTCTCGCTCGGCGACGGCACCACCAGCGAAGGCGAGTTCTGGGAGGGCATGAACACAGCCTCGAATCGCAAGTTGCCCGTTCTGTTTGTGGTTCAGGACAATGAGTACGCGATTTCCGTTCCGGTTGAGGTGGGAACGGCGGGAGGAAACATTTCGCGGCTGGTCGCCGGATTCCCCAATTTTCACTTTGAAGAGGTGGACGGCACCGATTTCGTCGCCACCTATGCTGCCTTTTCCCGCGCCGTGTCTTATTGCCGGGCGGGAACTGGGCCAGCCTTTGTTCATGCCCATGTAATCCGCCCCTACTCGCACTCCTTGTCGGACGACGAACGGGCCTATCGTCCAGATGCCGAACGGCAGCGTGATGCCGCCCGCGATCCCGTGTCCCGCACTCAGATGCTGCTCATCCGCGAAGGCATTCTCGACGAAAACGGCATCAACCGGCTGGAGAAGCAGGTCGAGGACGATCTCCAGATCGCCGTGGACCAGGCTCTGGCCGCGGCATTGCCGACCCCCGACACGGTGATGCAATTCATCTACTCGCCAGATCTGGACCCAACTTCCTCCGCGTTCGCCACCGAACCTGCAATCAGCAGCGCTTCGGATGGGAAAAAGACAGCCCCCAAGACGATGGCTGATCTGATCAACTCCACCTTGCGCGATGAAATGGGCCGCGATCCGCGCATCGTGATGTTCGGTGAAGACGTCGCCGATTGCAGCCGCGAACAGTATCTGCAGGAAAAACTCATCAAGGGCAAGGGCGGCGTCTTCAAGCTGACCTCGGGGCTGCAGGGCGAATTCGGCTCTGATCGCGTCTTCAATTCCCCGCTGGCCGAGGCCAACATCGTGGGCCGTGCCACCGGCATGGCCACGCGTGGGCTCAAACCGGTGGTGGAGATTCAGTTCTTCGACTACATCTGGCCGGCGATGATGCAGTTGCGCAACGAACTGCCCTTGATCCGCTGGCGCTCGAATAATGGATTCTCTTCGCCGGCGGTAGTTCGGGTCGCGATTGGCGGATACCTCACCGGCGGCGCAATTTATCATTCCCAGTGTGGCGAGAGCATTTTCACCCACATCCCTGGGCTGCGGGTCGTGTTTCCGTCGAACGCATTGGACGCCGCTGGCCTGTTGCGAACTTCGATTCGCTGCGATGATCCGGTCCTCTTCCTCGAACACAAACGGCTCTACCGCGAAACCTTCGGCCGCGCCCCTTATCCTGGGCCTGATTACATGGTCCCGTTCGGCAAAGCCAAGATCGTGCAGCCGGGCACTGATCTTTCTGTGATCACCTATGGTGCAGTGGTCCCACGCGCGCTGCAGGCGGCGCAGAGACTCGAACGGGAACATGGCGTGAAGGTCGAATTGATCGACCTGCGTTGTTTAAGTCCCTTTGATTGGGAAGCGATTGCGACGTCTGTGCGCAAGACCAATCGGGTCATCGTCGCTTACGAAGACACTTTAAGTTGGGGCTATGGCGCGGAGATCGCGGCCCGCATCGCAGACGAACTGTTCGATGAACTAGACGCGCCGGTCCGCAGAGTCGCAGCTAAAGACACATTTGTGGCCTACCAGCCCATTCTGGAAGATGTCATTCTGCCGCAAGCCGAAGATCTGTTCCGTGCCATGCAGCAACTCGCGGAATACTAGGCGCCATTTGGTAAGCCCGTTCCTGCCGGGTTCAACTCACCAAACGCTGCACACCGGGTCTTTGGTCATGGGAGCGCCCGCCTTGCATGAGAAAGCCCGGGAGAATTGCGGCATGTTCACCACCACTCCGTTGACCCGGAATTTCGCCGGGGAGTGAGGATCGGTGACCGCCCGCACCCGCAAGTCTTCCGGACGCTCATTGCCGCACGCCCATTGCGCGAAGCCCACAAAGAAGCGTTGGTCCGGAGTCAGGCCCTCCATGGGCTGCAAACCCTTGTCCTTGGTTGCGCCTTGCCATGCAATGTAGGCAAGGATTTCGCCGCCGAGGTCGGCCACATCTTCTCCCAGCGTCAACTGGCTGTTGATGTGGACATCATCCACCACCACGTATTTCGCGTACTGGTCCTGTACACACTTCGTACGCGCGTCGAACTTCGCACGATCGCCTTTGGTCCACCAGTTTTTCAGATTGCCTTTGGCGTCGAACTGACTGCCTTCGTCGTCGAATCCATGAGTGAGTTCATGGCCGATAGTCCCGCCGGTGTCGCCATAATTGGGAGCATCGTCGATTTTCGCGTCATAAAGTGGTGGCTGTAACACCCCTGCGGGAAAGTTGATGTCATTCATCTGCGGATTGTAGTAGGCATTGACGGTCGGGGGACTCATGCCCCACTCCCCGTGGTCCACCGGCTGGCCAACTTTGTTGATGTCGCGGCGCCGTTCAAATCCCTCGGCCCGCTCCACATTCCCTGCAAAGTCCGTGCGGGCAATGGTGACCGAACTGTAGTCACGCCACTTGTCGGGATAGCCAATTTTGTTGCGGATACCGGCCAGTTTAGTCAACGCCTGCTGCTTGGTTTCCGGACTCATCCACTCGAGCGCCCGGATGCGATCGCCCATGGCATCCTCAATCCGGCGAACCATATCGAGCGTGCTCGCTTTCAGCTCCGGCGAAAACGTCTTGCGCACGTAGACCTGTCCCAGGGCCTCTCCCAGTTCGTTATCGGTGTACTGCACACATCGCTTCCAGCGCGGCTGCTGCTCTTTGGCTCCGCGAAGATACTTGCGGTAAAACTCAAAATTCTCGTCCACAAATTTCGCCGACAAATAGGGCGAAGCTGCATTCACCACATGAAAGCGCAGATAGATTTGCCAGTCGGCCACCGGCTCAGCGCCGATTTGCCGGCTCACTTCCTTGAAAAATTCCGGCGCCGTCACGTTGACGACTTCAAACCTCGGATACTGCAACTGCGCGTAATAACCCGTCCAGTCGACATTGGGTGCCAGTCTGGCCAGCTCCGGAACCTTCATCTTGTGCTTCAGTTTGTACGGATCGCGCCGGTCCACCCGGGTCATGGATGCCTTGGCCAGCGCCGTCTCCATGCTCATCACCGTGTCGGCGTTTTTCTTCGCCGTGGCCGGGTCGTCACCCATGAGTTCGAAAACCTTCAGCACATGCTGCACGTAGCGTTCCCGCGTCTCCTTCGACTTGTCATCATCCTTGACGTAGTAGTCGCGGTCGGGAAGGCCAAGACCCCCCTGGTCAACCTCGGCAATCTGCTGCTCGGAGTCGTCGGGGTCCTGGGTTGATTCCTGCGCAAAAATGATGGTCCGTCCAAACTCGAACTGAAGGCGCGCAACCAAAGGCGTGATGTCCTTCGCGGACTTCAGGCCGGCAATGGCATCCAGGTCTGATTGCAACGGCGCCAGCCCGCGCTTCTCCACCGCACTCTCGTCCATACAAGCGCCGTAGAAATCGCCGATCTTCTGCGTGAGCGCGTCGGTCTGGTTGGCCGGGACCGCAGCTTGGTCCAGAATGCCCCGCAGGTAGTTCAAATTGTCTTCGTACAGCTTGGAATAAACGTCCCAGCGGATCTGGTCTGCAGGAATGGGATTGTTCGCCTTCCAGCCCCCGCATGAGTACTGGAAAAAATCCACACAGGGATCAGCAGACTTGTCCATAGCTTTCACGTCCAGACTGGGCGTGTACGGAAACGCAGGCTCTTGCGCAACCACGGGCACAGTCCACAGCAACCCTAACCACAGCGTAAGAAATATCTTGTGCATATTCACCTTGGACGGCTGGTTTCAGAATAAGTAGTGGCCAGGCAATGGTAAACCAGAACAGCAGCGCACAGTCACGAAGTCAGGCCCGTCCAGCTCGCCGGGGATGTTCTTGCTCCACTGGCACTTTGGCGGGCGTGATCTGGATCATTGATCGATTCCCTACGTGTACGAAACTCAACTCCCGTGCCGCCAGCAAGGCGTTTATGGATTCCCTGACCCGCGAACGGGGAACAAAATTACCAAAAAAAGCTTCCACTTCCTGCTGATCGGCGGCGACCACGCAATCCAGATATTTTGAAAGCAGCGCCGACAACGCTTCCGCTACCGAAAGCGAAATCCCTTCACGCACCGCATCCGGCGACCAGCGGTAAAGAACATCCCAGGATGCACCCTCCACCGGGCTGTAGTCCACACGCGTGATCCGCAACCGCGACCACAGCTCCGCCAGCGACTTATCGAGCGCCGCCGTGGATGTGCCCCCACCCAGGGCCTCCAGCAATTTCTGCTTGGAGATGGGGCCATGGCGGCGAATGATCTCATATCCATCACACGCCAGCTGTGAATATTCGGAACGCGCGCCGGCCACGGGGGCCTGTTTCGGATTGCGTTCCCCGACCAGCGCATAGAAATAAGGAAAGATCGATCCCGCCACCAGGAAGCCATTATTCTCATCGAACGGGTTGGCTTCGTAGGCAGCACGCTCCCGCAGCAGACGTACCATCAGGTCCGTGGCTTCGTGCGCCCGCGGATCGGCATAAGCATGCTGCCAGGTCGGCAACCGCTCCTCCGAACCCACCCACGCCCCAATAAAAGTCGGCGCCAGCACCGGCGCCTTCAACGGATACATCAGGCAGAATCCAACCGACTCAATGAATTCACGGGCCTCCTCAATCGTGCGGACCGGCCGCCCGTCCAGCCGCCACTTCTCGCGCCGTAATTGATCGAGGTCAAACATGAATCGCTATTGGCCTTTGGCTCTTGGCTGTTGGCTGTTGGCTTTTGGCTTCCACACCTGGCTTCTAAACAGGCATGGCCGCCTACATCTGTGCGACAAAGCTAAAGGGCCAAGAGCTAAAAGCCAAAAGCTTCTTTCAGATTCTCTTAAACGCCTTCTGAATGTCCTTCATTGAGTATCGCAGAACTACCGGGCGGCCGTGTGGACACGACATCGGACACTCCGTCTTCGACAACTCCGCCAGCAGCCACTCCATTTTGTTCTGCTCCAGCGGCATGTTCACTTTGATCGCAGCATGGCAAGCGATCGAAGCCGCCACTCGAGTGCGTACCTTTTCCATGTTCAGCGCCTGATCCTCTCGGGCAAACTGGTCGAGCAGTTCGTGCAGCATGTGCTCGACCTGTGTGGCCTCCACTCCCGCGGGAGCCATTTTCACTGCAAAACTGCGCGTGCCAAAGGGCTCGGCTTCAAAGCCGTTCTGGTTGAGTTCCTCGCAAATCTCGACAAATACCGCCTGTTGGGCGGGAGTGAGCTCCATCACCAGCGGCATCAGCAACCGCTGACTCTCGACCTTCTGTGCCGCCCGTTGCTTCAGGATCTTTTCAAACAAAACCCGTTCGTGGGCCACATGCTGGTCGACGATCCAAAGCCCTTCGTGATTCACCGCCAGAATGAACGACTCCCGAATCTGGCCCAGCGGTTTCAGCGACGCCAGCGCCGGCGCAAGATCGCTGGGCGCATCGAGTTCTTCCACGACCGGTGGCGTGCACCCATCGCTCTTGACTTCGGCAACAATTTCCGGCCGGGCAAGTGAAAGCGCAGCGTTTCCCTCGATGGCGATGCCATCCATGCCGAAAGCAAATCGCCCGCTTACCGGTGGAGGAACTGGCGCTTGCAGGCTGAAACCTTGCGCGGTGGCGGGAGCATAAGCCGTCTGCCACGGCGCCGAGCCGCCGCTCCCACGCGCCCCCGGAGTCAGCCCCTGCTGCGCCGTGGGATGCGCGCTAATCTCGGTCACAAACTGTGGTACCGGGCGCGCTTTCATCAGCGCCACCCGGATCGAATCTCGCACGAAATCATGGGTAACGCTTTGCTGCCGGAAGCGGACTTCAGTCTTCGAGGGGTGAACGTTCACATCCACTTCGCCGCTGGGCATTTCCAGAAACAACAGCACCACTGGATACACCGTCGGCGGCAAGAATGTTGCGATAGGCCTCAGTGATCGCGTGCTGAATCAGACGGTCCTTGATCAAGCGGCCGTTCACGAAGATATAAATCGAATTTCGGTTCAGCTTCTGGATCTCCGGCTTGGAAACGAACCCGTGTGCCCGCAAGTCGCCTGGCTCAACTGGGGCTTGACTCTCCTCGTCTTCGGTTCTTCTCCAAGGCGGCGGTTGTGGCAATCCGATCCGTTCCAAAGGCTGGCTCGCCGCCACGGGAATCAGTTGCTCCAGTACTTCCCGCCCGAACACCTGATACACCCGTTCGCCGTAACCGGCCACCGGGGACGCCACCAGCACAGCATTGGTGGCAGAGTGCAATTCAAAATGTTTGTCGGGATGGGCCAGCGCATAGTGAGTCACCAGCGACGCGATATGCGAAAGCTCAGTGGACTCCGCTTTCAGAAATTTCTTGCGCGCTGGCGTGTTGAAAAAAAGATCGCGGATGCTGATCGAGGTTCCCGCCGGCAGCCCAGCTTCCTCGACCCTGAAAATCTTCCCGCCGTTGATTTCGATGACCGTTCCCGAGTCTTCATCGGCAGCTCGCGTCTCCAGACGCAACCGGCTGACGGAGGCAATCGAAGGCAGGGCCTCCCCGCGAAAACCCAGAGTCGCCACGCTAAGCAGGTCTTCAGCATTCTTGATCTTTGAAGTCGCATGGCGTTCGAAGGCCAGGAGGGCATCATCGCGGACCATGCCGCAGCCGTTGTCCGTGATCTGAATCAGCTTCTTGCCCCCGGCTTCCACTTGAATCTTGATGCGGGTGGAACCGGCGTCCAGCGCGTTCTCCAGCAGTTCCTTGACCACCGAAGCTGGCCGCTCCACCACCTCGCCGGCAGCGATCTTGTTGGCAACAGCTTCGGAAAGAACGTGAATGCGGCCCATGGCTACGGGTAAGTTTGGCAGATGAAGCGAGAAAAGCAAAGCGGGGGAGGACACCATCAAGGAGTGCCCTATCGGAGCTTACTAACCCTTCTTCACCACGATCCCCAACTCTTTCAACTGGGCGTCGCTCACCGGCGTCGGCGCATCCACCATTAAATCCACGGCCCGCGCCGTCTTGGGGAATGGAATCACTTCCCGCAAACTGTCAGCTCCGGCCAAAATCATGGCAATGCGGTCCAGCCCCAGCGCGATCCCGCCATGCGGAGGCGTGCCATATTCCAGCGCTTCCAGGAAGAATCCAAACCGCGCACGCGCTTCAGCTTCCGTCATACCGAGCGCGTGGAATATCTTCTGCTGAATGTCTTGGCGATGAATACGAATCGAGCCCGATCCCAGCTCCGTGCCATTCAGCACCACATCGTACGCCAGCGCCCGCACTGCCGCCGGATCAGACTCCAGCTTGTCCATATCCTTTTCATGCGGCGAAGTAAACGGATGGTGCGCCGGCACCCAGCTCTTCCCTGCCTCGTCATACTCGAACATGGGAAAGTCCGTTACCCATAGAAACCGGAAGTCCTGTTGCGGATCTCCGGTTCGCTCGAAGGCCTTATGCTTGTCGCGATACTTGTCAGCCAGCCGCAGCCGGTAGGCGCCCGCGACTTTTCCCAGGCCCCCAATACTGGTCTTCGAAGGCGGGAGCATCCTTCGCACCCACCAGCGCAATCAGATCATCCGGGTGCGCCGAACTCATGCCCTTCAGTTGCTCAGCCGCGCCCGGCATGGATTTTTCCAGCCGGTCCATGTCGAGCAGATTGAACTCCGCCGCGTGGGTGCCAAATAGTTCCTTATTTTCGTCCCGCTCTTTGCGCGAAAGTTTGCCCACATGCGGAATCCGGATCGCGAGCAAGGGCAGTTTGGCATTCACACCCAGCTTTTCGAGGTCCGCAGATGCGAATGCCTCCCGCACATCGGTCATCTCGGGCAAGCGCATGTCCGGCTTGTCGCTGCCGTAGAGACGAATGGCGTCGTCATAGCTCATGCGCGGGAACGGGGTTTTGATCTCCTGTCCAGCCGCCCTGAAAGCGGCGGTCAAAAAGCCTTCTACCACTTCCCACACCCGTTCCGGCTGCGGGTAGGACATTTCCAAATCGATCTGGGTGAACTCGGGCTGCCGGTCGGCGCGCAAGTCCTCGTCGCGGAAGCAGCGCACGATCTGGAAATACTTGTCGAATCCCGAAATCATCAGAATCTGCTTGAACAGCTGCGGCGACTGCGGCAGTGCATAGAACGAGCCCGGCTGCACCCGGCTGGGCACCAGATAGTCGCGCGCGCCCTCAGGCGTCGACCGCGTCATGAACGGAGTTTCGATCTCGAAGAAATCCCTGCGACGAAAGATAATTGCGGATCGCCAGTGCCACCTTGTGCCGCAATTCGATGTTGTGCTGCATGGCATCGCGGCGCAGATCGAGATACCGGTACTTCAGACGGACCTCTTCATTGGGCAGGACCGTATCCCCGGGCAGAAATGGTGGCTGCTTCGATTCATTGAGTAGCCGCAGCTCTTCCGCCACCAACTCAACCTCGCCGGTGAGAATGTTCTTGTTGGCGGTGTTGGCGTCGCGCAGCTTGACCATGCCCACCACGGCAATGACGTACTCGTTGCGCAACCCCGAGGCCTTCTCATGAATGGCGGGGTTTCGCTCCTTGTTGAAGACCACCTGTGAGATCCCCGAACGGTCGCGGATATCGATGAAAATCAAGTTGCCCAGATCGCGGCGGCGGTTCACCCAGCCCATAAGCACAGCCTTACTGCCGGCATCGGAGGTGCGCAACCCCCCGCACATATGGGTCCGCCGAAGATCGCCTAAAAAATCGAGCAAGTTTCAACCTTTCTTGTCAGGAGGTGAGAACAACGCTGAATTACAAATTATAAATGCTGGAAAGGGCTCCCAATCCGCGGCCCTGTGTTCCCTGTGCTCCCTGTGGTTTGAGCTTTCCTTTGTGATCCTTCCTGCCCTCTGCGGTCATTCCGCTTGCCTGACGGCGCTCTGTATCCTCTGCGCCAACTCCGCCCGCGCCACCGAAACCTGCTCACTCGTCGCCAGATTCTTCAGAGCAAAGCTCCCGGCCTTCACTTCATTCTCCCCGACAATCAGAATGAAACGCGCGCCCAGCTTGCTGGCGATCTCAAACGACTTCTTCAAACGAAACGATTCATCCCCGAGCTCGGCCACCACATCGTGTCGCCTTAACTCCCGCGCCAGCCGGGCCGCCTCGCGATCCATACCCGCGCCCAGCGGCGCGATATAGACATCCGGCTTGGTCTGCACTGCTTCCGCGGATTCCTTCAAAGCCAGCACCAAACGGTCTTCGCCAATGGCAAATCCGATGCCCGGAGCACTCGGCCCACCCAGCGATTCCGAAAGCCCATCGTAGCGTCCGCCGCCAAGAATCGCATTCTGTGCCCCCAAAGCTCCGTGGGTAAACTCGAACGCCGTCCGAGTGTAATAGTCGAGACCCCGCACCAAACGGTCGTTCAGAGTAAACGGGACCGCGGTGGCTTTCAGAATCTCCTGCACCTGCTCAAAGTGCTTACTGCAAGGTTCATCCAGGTACTCGCTGATGCGCGGCAGCTTATCGATGATGGGCTGATCTTCAGGAACCTTGCAGTCAAACACCCGCAAAGGATTGGTCACGGCCCGCCGCTGGCAGTCGGCACACATCTTAGCCGCGACCGGCTCCAGTGCTTTGCGCAAAGCTTCGTTGTACTTGGCTCGATCATTTGCGCAGCCAATGGAATTCAACTCTAAGGTCCAGTTCTCAATCCCCAGGCGATCCAGCAGGGTCGCCAGCAGTTCCAGTATCTCGGCATCCCGCGCCGGAGACTCGCTGCCCGCAGTCGCCGGCCCAATCACTTCCGCGCCGATCTGGTAAAACTGCCGGTACCGCCCCTTCTGCGGACGTTCCCGCCGGAATTGCGGCCCAATGTAGTAGAGCTTGCTCAACCCGCGATCCCACAGCTTGTGCTCGATGTAAGCACGAACGACGCCGGCGGTATTCTCGGGGCGGAGAGTCAACGATTGACCCTTTTCGCTCTCCGCACGCGTGCGGTCCTCCCACGTGTACATTTCTTTCGAAACCACATCTGTCTCTTCGCCCACCGCGCGGGAAAATAACTGCGTCTCCTCGAAGATCGGCGTGCGAATCTCGTGGAAGTTGTAGGCGCGAAACACATCGCGCACCGCGGCTTCCACAAAGTTCCACAGCGCCGTCTCCGGCGGCAGCAAATCCCGAGTTCCTCGCACAGCTTTAATCATGGTCAATTTCTCAGATTGTCATCCTGAGCGCAGTAACTGCGTCGCGAAGCGGAGCAGTTACGAAGTCGAAGGACCCCTCTGACCTTAACATCTGCACTGATGCCTCAGGGAGTTCCCCCTGACAGAATGCTGAGCGCTGAGTGTTACTTCCTCTCCGCCAAATATGCCTCTTTGTATCCTAGGTAATTCCTCGCGTACCGCAAGATGCTTTCCTCGTCTGTGCTCTCCAGCTTGCGGCGAAACTTTCCCGGCGATCCCATCCACAGCGAACCCGGCTCCACGATTGTCTTCTCCGGAATCAACGTCCCCGCGGCAATGATCGAACCCGCGCCGATCCGCGCCCCATTCAAAATGATGCACCCCATCCCGATCAGGCAGCGGTCCTCGATCACGCAGCCATGCAGCGTCACCGAATGGCCGACGGTGACGTACTCGCCCACAAACACACCGTATTGCTCCTTCATTCCGTGGAGCACGCTGCAGTCTTGCACATTCGAATGTGCGCCGATGCGGATGGAGTGCACATCGCCGCGCACCACCGCATTCATCCACACGCTGGCGTGCTCCCCCAGTACGACATCGCCAATGATCTGCGCCGAGTCGTCCACGTAACACGACGCCGGAATCGTCGGCGATATACCTTTATAAGAACGGATCATTTTTCTATTGTAGGAAGAACATTGAACATAACACGGGCTTGAGCGGGAACGTAAGGGGCGGTCGGTGGCATTGATCCGATTTAGCGTTGCTCAGCCATCACGGAAAGAACGCCAAACTTTAGCCACGGCTCCGATTGGGTCAGGAACTAAGAAAGCCGCGATAGCTATGAGGCCAAGCAACACCTTCCCGATGGTCTTAAGGGTCTCAAACATGAAAGCAAGTTCCACGTCCTCCAGGTCTTGTGCACAATTCTACCTGCCAAGGAACCCACCGAAGGAACGCTAGTTCTCCGTCACCGAGGGAGTGCTGGGCGCCGCCGACCGCGACCGCGGCGTCTTCGGTGAAGGCGGCACGGGCGGCGTTGCCGGCGTTTCCGCCACCGAAGACCCTTTGCGAATCTCGATGGTTCCGTGCTCGTTGGTCACAACCAGATGGGGACCGCCGCCACCCACGGTTCCGGTCGCCGTCGCCTGGTCTTCGCGGTTGTCCACTTTCAGCTCGCTGAAGTCGGTTTCCACATCTCCGCCGCGCGCCCGCGCGTCCACCTGGAACCCGGCTTTGTCAGGGACATAGATCTGCACGTCGCCTTTGCGGTTTTCCAGTTGCACGCTGCCCAGCTTGCTCATGTGCAGTTCCACCGAGCCGTTCTCATCCTGCAGGCGCACGTCACCGGCCACGCCGGTCAGGCGAACATCCTTGGAGCGGGTGCTCAGGCGCACCGGTCCGATCACGTCCGAGGCCTGACAGATCGCCCGAATCCAGGTCCAGGTCGCCATTCAGCCGGGAAAACTGCAGGTCGGTCCGCGAAGAGTGGAAATGTCACTCCCTGCGCGATTCTTGACAGTTTCACGCTCTCCATGAACTCGCCCTCTAGGCGGACCGCGCCCTTAATGTCTTCGAGGGAAACATCGTTGGCACGTCCCTCCACCGAAACGTCGGAGGAAATCTGCGATACCCGCGCCGAGCTGCGCTCCAAAGTCAGGCTGACTTTGCCGTTGATGTCCGTCGCAGTTACATCATTGTGCTGCGCTGAAATCTGCACGTCGCCGTCCCGCCCCACCACGCTGACGTCGCCATTGCGGGTCGAAATTGTCACCGGCGCCTTGCGGGGAATCGTGATATCCAGGTCAGCCGCAATGCCATGATCGCCAGCCGCTTGATTGTTGGCGTTCAGCGTGACTACCCCGCCGCTCACGTCGATGGTCGGCTTGGTCCCGGCGTTCCACTTGTCAGCCTCGCTGGCGCTCTCCGCGTTGACCCGCTTGTGCACCGAAACATGGATCTGGTTGTCATCCCCGGCGCTGACGTTCACCGCGCCCCGCAGATTGGTCACATGTAGAGCGCTGCCCGCGGGGAAAGCCTGCGCCAGCCGGTCCTCGTAGGTGTACTTCTGCCCGAAGAAGCGTGAAGTCATTGTCATCGATATCGATCTGGTCGCGCAGCTCTCCCCAGTTGAAGCGCGATGCCTGCGTCGCCAGCAAGCCAAAGAATACCACCAGGATGATCAGAAAAACGCCGCCGGCACCAATGCCCGAAGCTCGTGTGCCTTCTCGCTGCGCCGCCTGATATTCGATCAGCTTGATGATGCCGGCCACAATCAGAATCACCGGCCAGTAATGGGCGAACCAGTGCGCCAGGCTTCCCCAATGGAGCAAGCCCATGGTGCCCAGGAGGAAGATGCCACCGATCGTGATCAGAATGATCGGACCCGATAGGGAACGCCGGTGACGAGGCAGCGGCGCCTGCGGGGGCTGAGGAGGAGGAGCTTGTACTGTGCTAGCCATTGCGCACCTCACTTACCGGCGGCTGAACTTCTCCACTGCCCATGCCAGTTGACCCGGTTCCCCCAGGCATCGCAGGCGGTGGCAGCGTCGGCCCCTGCCGCTCCAGCAGTTTGGTGATGCCAATCGCCAGCAGTAATATCGGCCAGGTACGGTGCCAGCGGGGTCCGCCCATGTCCTCGACCAGCGAAAGCAGCCCGAGCGTGACCAGCACCACCGGTCCGGTCAGTCCGCGCATGCGGTCCCTGTGCGTGTAAATCCGATTGGACGGAATCCAGCCCCAGCGCTTGGCGAAAAGCCAGACTCCCAGCAGAATGCACAGCACCGGCGCAATCCGGCCCACGCTGAACTCAAAAACTCCCATGGTCTGCAACAGAAACAGCACGCCCAAGCCAATCAGCACTACCGACGCCACTGGAATCTTGGAGGTATCGACTCTTTCTCCCGCGCCAAATGCCTGACCTAGACCTAGCGGATCGGGCGCAGGCTGCCCGGCGGAGACTGCGTGCGCCGTCCGCACTGCGTCAATGATCTGCCACACATAGAAGAACGCAATGCCTAGTCCGAACAGCCAATCCAGGCTGTCGGAATTGCTCGCCCCATAGACCAGCCCAAAGAAAATCAGTAGATGCGCCAGGCCCTTGGCGTACTGGCCGCAGTACACCGCGCCCACGCCGAAGGGAAAGAACCCGGCCAGAATGCCGGCCACCGCCGGATTCGGCCCTGAACTCGGCGTCACCGGCGCGGCCGAAACCACTCCCGGCGCCGGCGGCATAATTGTCGGCTGCACTCCCGCCAAGCGGTCAGCCAGGCAGTTCTCGCAATAGATCACGCCTTTCACATCACGCGTGCAGGTTGAGCATAATGGTTTCCCGCAAGTGCGGCAGTAAGCCACTGCGGCAATATCGGGGTGGTTGGCGCAGTTCATGAAATCCTCCTGAGTGTGGCCAGCGTCACTACAGGCGGGTTATCAGGGAGAGCCGCAAGCATTACCTGCCGCTCGCCCTGACTGTAGTTGCGTTGCTGCTTTTCATCCGGTTGTCCACTGGTATTGTCGTTCTTTTGATTGTCCTTCTTCTGCGGGGCGGGTTCCGCAGGGGTTGTAGCACGTTTGAATTCGCGCACGCGCGATTCAATTTCATACACGAAGCGGATATTCTCGTAGTACTTCACCACTCGACCGCTGGTCTCGTAATAAGTCCTCTTGATCGCGCTGGGACGCAGGTCGGCGTGGCGGACGTCGCTCAACTTCACTCCAGCCAGGCTGAGTGAAATCGACAGCGAGAAAAATGCCATGCCGAATGACATGGCAAAACGTGGCTGCCGGGCGACGCCGAGGATCGGGCTCACCACTGCGCGGCCCCATTCCGTTACGCGCTCGAACCACGAGGCTTGAACCGGGACGCCTGCCGTCCCGCGCATTCGTGCGGTGTCGATGCCGACGGTGGCGGCCAGAATATTGTGCATCAGCATCGCCGGAGGCTCGACTTCTACCAGCTTTTCCAGCCACCGCTTGCCGATCTCCGCCTCTGCCAGCAGCGGCCCGCACACCGGACAGCTGCCTGCATGGCCCAGAAAGGCTTCTGCCTTGGGCCCGGTCAGGATCTTATCCAGGGCATCGCTGAGCAGAGCGTCGAACTCGCTGCACTGCATACCGTTATGGGGTTCCGCTGCCATCACATCACCTGTTTATATGTACGTTGGAGCAGGCGCGCAAGTTCCGCTCGCCCGCGGTTAATTCTGGATTTGACGGTTCCCTCCGGTACCTTTAGTACCGTGGCAATGTCACGATAGTCCATATCGTGTAAGTCCCTTAGAATCACAGCTTCCCGCAGATCTGGAGATAGCTTCGTAAGCGCCCGCTGCACCACTTCCCCCACTTGCTGGCTCTGCGCCCGCGTATCGGGCATGGGAGCCTGATCCGGAATCCGCTCGCTCAATGGCATCGCGTCCTCATGTTCAGAAGAAGACCCATCCAGCGAATCCGTCATCCGGTCCTGCTTGGTCTTGCGGAAGTGGTCCACCAGCAGGTTGCGTGTGATGGTCGTGACCCAGGTCATGAATGCCCCACGCTCCACATCGTAGGATTTGAGCGTCCGATACATTTTGATGAAGACTTCCTGGGTGAGGTCCTGGGCGTCATCCGCCGACCCGGCGAAACGATAGCAGATGTTGTAAATGCGCCGGTGATAGCGCTGCACGATTTCTTCCCAAGCCACGGCATCGCCGGCAATGCAGCGACGGACCAGCAAGGCGGCGACTTGAGCATCTTCCAACCCGTACTCCTGGGAACTCCCGGCTCTCGACGGCACACCCATCCGGGCCTGAACACCCCGCAACTGATACGTTATCGTGGCCCCAGAGGTTCTTAAGTGCCGGGAAACAAGGCATTGTAACAGGCAGGAAAACTCAGCCTGGCCCCGGAAAGTGGAACGGTTTCGGGTGTATGAGCCGCGAGGGGCGCAAGAATAAGGCCCAGGGCGCGAGCCCTAGGTCCAAAGCTGAGGAGAATCGAGCCGCGAGGGGCGAAAGAACTCTGATCTAAAAGTGTGTCTTCTACGATCCCTAATTCACCGTCAAAGTCACCACCGCATTCTGCGTAACCCCGGATCCAGTCGCCGAGACTGTCACCGCATACCGGCCGGCAGCGGCTTTTGTGGTGGCCGTCAACGTCAGTGCCGATGTGCCTGCGCCCGGCGCCGCCAGAAAGCCGCCGGAGCAAGGGTTGCCGAGACTCCCAGCGGCAGTCCCTTAACCGTCAGCGTGACCGGCGCGTTGAATCCCCCGCTCAGACTGGTTCGAGCGGTCACTCTGATACTCGCTCCTCCTCGAGTGACAGAGGCTGCGCTCGATGACAAGCTCAAGTGAAATGCCGCCGCCCCTGCCGCGGCAGCCCAATGGCTGACCAGGACGCTCGCGTCCACCGAACCCAGTCCCGGTCGCCAGGTCATATCCCGCTGCGGCAGTGAATCCGGTAACTCCGGGGACGGAATTGTTGCCCGCCTTGACATCGTGAAAGACCGCGGCACCGCCGAATCTTTGATTGTTTGCTAGCGAATAAAACACCGGATTGGCGTTCCCCTGCCGCGCGCCTCGGCTCTGCACCACCAATGACATCAGGCTGGCAAAGGATGGTGATGCGGCAGACGTGCCCCCGCACACCAGATTATTCCCGTTCATGAAGATCAAGTAGCCGTCGTGCACCGCCGCAGTCAGCGAAACATCGGGCACGTCGCGCTTGCCATCCGCTGGCACGCCGACGCCACTCTGCCATGTCGGGTTTCGCGTAAAGCGTACTGGCTCCTCCCCCGCCTGCCCACAACCCCGAAGTCCACGCTCGCATTCCAGACTGCCTCGGGAATGTAGCTCAGCGCGGATCCCATGATCCGCGCTATTCGATGGCGTCCAATAGAGGCTGTAATTACTGTCGCTGAACTGCGTGCCGCCCACGCAAACGCTGTAAGGACTGGAGCAGAGACCGTTCACTCCGCGCCCCTTCACGGCGCGAGTGGCGGAGGAGGAATCACATCCCGCCGCCCCGCTATCGCCCGAAGAAACGAAGACGCTGATGCCCTGCGCCGCTGCCTGTCGCCACAAACCGTTGATGAAGCTGTTTCCCGAAGCTCCCAGCGCGGCCTCGCATAATCCGAAGCTCACGCTCATCACCGGCGCCAGGTTATGGTTCACGATATATTGCGCCGACAGGTAGGTACCGTCGCTGGAGTTGGTGGAGGCCGACACCACAAACTTGACGGTCGCCTTCTTGGCCACCGCCCCTGCCCACTCCACGTCCAGCGCCGCTTCTGACTCCTCCGCGCCGCTGAGGATTCCCGGATTCGGTCCGTTTACGATGATCTGCGGGTCGTTGACCGGAAGACCGAACGTGGTGCGAAATTTTCTTACGTCTGCAATGTTGATATTGGAGCGGCCCACAATGGCGATACTCTGTCCGGTGCCGTCGATTCCTTGTTGATAGAGAGGCCCGACATCGTAGATGGTGGCGAAATCCGCTGGCGCCATGTAATGGGTAGTGCCGGCGGAGAACTCACTGACTGGCTGCTGCGGTTCAGTGTGCATCGGCTGACTGCGAAAATCGTGCAGCGAAACTACACCGGCCACAACCTCCGACAGCGCATCCGGAATCTCGGGATCGCTGGCATTCGCATGGTGCATTTCGCTCCCGACTCGATAGCTATGGATCCGGGTATGAAACGCCTCCTCCAACTGTGCAGCTTCGCCGCTAAAGATAATTGAGTTGCGCCCGGGCCCGATTTCCACCGAATCCAGGCCATGGGTTCCTAGCCAATTCACGATCTGCTCCAGATCGTTCTCTGATGCTCCGAAACGCTGACCATATTCCTCCGGCGTAAGCCACCGGTGGTAATAGGGCGATCCCGGGTCGTGCTGTGCCGCGATCAACTGCTCCAGCGCCGCTTGCTGGGTTGCATCCGGCTTCAGGGTTAGGATCATCCCCTCCATGCGGAAATCGTCTGCGACCGTGCCCGCATCGTTGGCCGGCGTCGCTAGCGGATGCCGGTTGCCACGCAGCACGATTCTGCGCTCGTCATCGATAAAATGCGTGATGCGGTCCCGCGTTTGTCCGGAAAGCATTCCCTGGCCCTCCGCGGTTTGGGCAGCAATAAATAGGCCTGGCCGAAACAGGGTGAAGGTTACTAGCAACACCAACCAGACCGTTCGCCTGAACGCAGCTGACCCTAAGGACGACAGGAACATTGCAAGCCTCCCGAACAGAGAAGAATGATTCCTTTAACCATCGGCACGCCGTGAAGCGATCTTTGGGGAAGCCACCACGGTCTTCGGTTTACTTACGCCCATCGCCTGACGGGCGGTTCGCATGGAAGCGTCCGCCACTACCGAGAGCGGCGGAAGACCTGTTACATTGTTGTCCCAGCACAACTTGGGGGTAAGATGACAAAAGAGCTAGTCCTTTTTCTTTCCGTCGTCGTTCAGGCGGCCAGTGCCCAGTCGATTCCCGCACCCGCCTCCAAAGACCCACTCCGCTACACCGTGACCATTGCAGGCAACAAGGCCGGATTTGAGACTTCCACCCGTAATCCGGACGGCAGTCTCCAGTTCTATTTCGAATTCAACGACCGCGGCCGCGGCCCCAAAATCACCGAACACGTCGTGCTGGACCCGAGCGGCATCCCCACGCAAATCGACAACACCGGCAATGACTATGACAAAGTGCCGGTTGACGAACACTTCACTCTGCAGAACGGCAGCGCCACCTGGAAGAACCGCGCCGAACAGGGCCAGAAGCAGGCTCCCGCCAAGGCCTTCTACGTCAGCCTCTCGGGAGCCCCCGAAGAGTCAGGCCTCATGGCCCGCGCCCTGCTGGCCGCAGGGGGCCGTCTGCCTCTTTTACCTGCCGGCGAAGCTAGCATCGAGAAGCTTGGCGAACTCAAGATCGAAGGCAATGGCGAGCCCCGCACCGTGGTGCAGTACGCCATCAGCGGCCTCGACTTTACCCCCTCGCCAATCTGGCTGGATCAGGACGGAACTTTCTTCGCCGTCGTCTCCAGTTGGTTCAGCTTCATTCGCGAGGGTTGGGAACCCGCTGCCGATGCCATGATCAAGGCCCAGGATGACATCGCCAACCAGCGCTCCGCCAACCTTGCGAAGACTCTCGCCCACAAACCGTCGGTTCCGCTGGCCATCATCCACGCCAACCTGTTTGATACCGAGACCGCCAGCAGTCACCCCAACCGCACGGTGGTGATCAACGGGAACAAGATCACCGCCGTCGGTGACGACAAGGAAATGAGGGTCCCTCCTGGCGCAGAAATCATTGACGCCGCTGGCAAGACCCTGATGCCGGGTCTCTGGGACATGCACGTCCACCTTGGACCCAACGACGGTCTGCTGCACATGGCCGCCGGCGTCACCAGCGTCCGCGACATGGCCAATGACATTGACATGCTCGGCGCCATGCAGCAGCGCTTCGACGACGGAACCGAGATCGGTCCACGCGTGCTGAAAGCCGGATTTCTCGATGGCCGCGGCCCCTTCCAGGGCCCGACTAAGGTTTTTGCCGACTCCGAGCAAGAAGCCAAAGACGACATCGATCGCTACGCCAAGCTCGGCTACGTTCAAGTCAAGATTTACAGTTCCATCAAGCCCGAGCTGGTCCCCAAAATCGCGCAAATGGGGCACGCTCACGGCATGCGGGTCAGCGGACACGTCCCCGCCTTCATGACGGCTCAGCAATTCGTCGAAGATGGCGCCGACGAAATCCAGCACATGAATTTCATCTTCTTGAATTTCATGTTCGACAAAGTCAAAGACACTCGCGGCCGCGCCCGTTTCACCGAAGTCGCCGCCCATGCCGCCGAGGTCGATCCCGCATCCCAGAGAGTCCAGGACTTCGTCCACGTTTTACAGCAACACCAGACCGTTCTCGATCCCACCCTGGCCATTTTTGAGGGCGAATTCACCGATCGGCCGGGGTCCGTGGCCATCGGCTATGCAGCGGTCGCCGACCGCATGCCCGCACAGATTCGGAGAGGTTTCTTCTATGGTGGCCTTGAGGTTCCGGAAGGAATGGACCAGCGCTATCGCGATGCTTTCCAGCAAATGCTAAAGATGACCAAGACGCTGTACGACGCCGGTATTCGCATCGTGGCCGGGACCGACAGCCTGGCGGGATTTACACTAGATCGCGAGCTCGAGGTCTATGCTCAGGCAGGCATTCCACCCGCCAAGGTTCTGCAACTTGACACCCTCGGCGCCGCCCGCATCATGAAGCGTGATCATGACCTGGGATCCATCGCACCCGGCAAACTCGCCGACATGATTCTGGTGGACGGCGACCCCGCCACCCACATCAGCGACATTCGTCATGTCACGACCACGGTAAAGGATGGCGTGGTCTATCAGAATGCAGCTCTGTATCAGGCGTTGGGAGTGAAACCATAGCTGGCGCCAGGGCTGGGGTAGGGCGTCCAACAGATTGACATTTATGAGTCCCCGATTTCCCCCGTGATCCTCTGTGCCCGCTGTGGTTAAAGCCTTTGACCTCCTCGCCCAACACCACGGATCACACGATCGAGGCACAAGATTCTAACGCTCACTATTTCCGACGCACTCCGCTAGCGTGTCCCAAACTCATTGCGCTTTCACGACTACAACGTTGGTCGGTCCCGAGCCTCCCGCTGGAAACGGTGAGCCGGAAAGCGACGACATACCGCCCGTAGCATTCACCGAAAAGGCCGAAATCGAGTTGTCCACTTTATTGGCAACAAACAAGAACTTGCCGCTGGGATCGAGCGCAACTCCAAAAGGATGTTGGCCGGTTTTAGCAGGGGATGAAGCCGGCGACAGAACGCCATTCTTGAGCCCAAAGGCTGCCACACTGTTGTTTCCGACGTTAGTGACGTAAATGAATTTGTCGGCCGCGTCGATTGCCAGGCGCATGGGATTGGTGTGGCACGATACCGAACAACCTCCGCCACTCACCGGCGTGCCTCCTACCGGACTCAGGCCTCCAGTTGCCCCATTGACGCTGTATGCCGTAATCGAGTTCCCCATGTGGTTGCCGACATAGACGAACTTGCCGTTGGGGTCTGCAATCAGCGGAATCGGAGTCTGCCCCGTGGGAAAGGGCGAAGCGCTTACCGGAGTCAGCGCCCCGTTGTTTCCGTCAACCAGGAACGTGGAAACTGTACTGCTGTTCAAATTGTTAACGTACAGGAACGCGCCCGACGCGCTGACGGTTACTCCGATCGGGCTATCAACGCCCCCGAAGGGCGACCCCGCCACCTGCGCCAGTGTGTTTGTGCTCGCATCGAGCGCAAACACTGAAATGCTATTGTCACTTCCGTTGGCAACAAACACGAATTTCCCTGCCGGATCTGCCGCTACTCCCTGGGGCTTTGCTCCTGTGGCGAAGGGCGACCCCGGCAGCGGGCTCAGAGCGCCGCTAGCGGTATCCACTGAAAACGCGGACAGAGTATTGGCATTCGCGTTGTCGACAAAGAGTATGTTGTGGACGGAATCTACTGCCATGAACTCCGCCCCAGCCCCAGCCCCAAAGGGAGAGCCCATCAGCGCAGAAAGACCGCCCGAATTGCTGATGGCGAAAGCCCCCACCGTGCCCGAACCTGAGTTCGCGACGTAAGCAAAGCCGGTGGTTGAGTTCACTGCGGGCGACGTCGGTGCAGTGTTCATTCCCTTGCTGCATCCCGTCAGCCCGGCCAACCCGAGGCCCAGCACTATCAGCACGAACCGAATCCATTGCCGCTTAGGGGCGCCAAGAGTTGTGGTCTCTAGAATTGCTATGTCGGAAATCATTAACCATAAGCTAGTGCGGCAAGTCAGGGGGGTTGTCAGAGCAGTGTCAAGAATTTGTCCAATTAACGAGCAGGAGGTACGGCTTACTCGGAAGTAAAGTAGTCGACGGCTACGGGATTCTCAAACAGTGAATAGTCTCGCGTCACCACCGTGATTCCGCTCTCCGTCACGAAGTAGCGCTGGCGGTCGGCCTCGGGATCGTAGCCAATCGTGGTTCCTTCGGGAATGTGTACATCACGGTCGATGATGGCTTTGCGCAGGCGGCAGTGTCGTCCCACATTTACGTGGGTAAACAGAATGCAGTCTTCGATCTCGCTGTAGGAATTCACCCGCACGTCCGGCGATAGCACGCTGTTTTTCACCGAACTGCCGGAGACAATGCAGCCGGCGGAAACGATGGAATCGAGCGCTGTCCCGGTCCGTCCCGTCTCCGCGAATACAAATTTTGCCGGCGGATACTGCCGCTGATGGGTTCGGATCGGCCACTCCGAATCATAGAGGTTGAACACCGGTGAAACCGATACGATGTCCATGTTGGCTTCGTAGTAGGCCTCGAGCGTTCCCACATCGCGCCAGTACAATGCTTCCTTCTTGTTCTCGTCCACGAAGTCAAACGAGTACACCCGGTATTCGTCCACCATTTTGGGCAGGATGTCTTTGCCAAAATCATGGGCAGAACTCGGGTCCTCGGCATCCTTGAGCAGCACCGGGATCAGCACATCGGTGTTGAAAATGTATATGCCCATCGACGCCGACACTTTCTCTGGGTTGTAAGGCGAGCGCAGAGTCGTCTGCTGCGGCTTTTCCTGGAAGCCATTCACGCGATGGTCGCTGTCCACATCCACTACTCCGAAGCGGTACACTTCGGCAGGATCCACCTGAATCGTAGCCAGCGTCACGTCCGCCGCCGAGTCCTGATGCTGCTTCAGCATCCGGCCATAATTCATCTTGTAAATGTGGTCGCCGGACAAAATAAGCACGTGCCTGGGCTGCTCCGACCCAATCGAATAGATATTCTGATAAACGGCATCGGCCGTGCCCTGATACCACTCTTCGCTCACCCGCTTCATCGGCGGCAAAACTTCAATAAACTCCCCCAACTCCCTCCCCACAATATTGCCCCAGCCTTCGCGGACGTGGCGATTTAAGGACAGGGCCTTGTATTGGGTGAGGATGTAGACCCGGCGCAGATCGGAGTTGACACAATTCGACAGCGTCACGTCGATGATGCGGTAAATGCCACCAAAGGTGACGGCTGGCTTGGCCCGGTCGCGGGTCAAGGGATAGAGCCGTTCCCCGGCCCCTCCCGCCAACAAGACTCCGAGCATGTCTTTCATTGCCGATCCCTGTGCATTGTTATCCGCTTGGATGACACTTATCGGCTCGCCGTTTCCTAGGACAGGATCGCGCCCAGCGAGCCCACGAAAGGGTCATACTAGCACAGGGAAATGGGGATGTAGGCGCGAGCGTCCTCGCTCGTGCGCTTGGCAGGTCCTACTTCACCCCCTTCTCCGGATCCCACGAACCTTGCAGCCGGCGAATCACAATAATCTGCCCGATGTGGTAGGCGTTGTGGGTTCCGATGTGCGCGATGGTCGAAGCTTCCGCTTCCAGCTTCTTGTCATCGGCGGCTTCGACCGCCTTTTCCCATTCCTTCATGACTTCGTCGAGTTGCTGCACCGTGGCCGCCCATTTCTTGCTGTCGAAGCTGTTGAAGGTTTCGTCATTGTTGCCGTCGAATTTGGCGGGGGTTTCGCCTTTGAACTTGGCCAGCGACTGCTGGTTCCAGAAAATCAGGTGATTGGCAAGCTGGCCGACGGAGTGATTTCCGCCGCCCGGTTGCCAGCTGGCTTGTTCCGCCGTGAGTCCCGCGACGGCCGTGTTCGCGTCCACAAACCAGTCTTTCTGGTTGTGCGTGGTCTTCAGTTGTTCCAGCAGAATGCTCCTGAGAGTGGGCGCTTTTTGAGTTTGTGCCTGCGCACAGTTTGCCAGTGACAATGGCAATGCCAGCAGCAGCAAGAGGGTGATGAGTTTCATGACGGATTGGTCTCCTCGAGGGAATTGTACGATGAAAAGTAAGACGTATCTGGAGCCGCTTTGGCTAGCAATGAGATTTCGTCGGTATCCTCCCAGTCTCGCAAAAACGGCGAGACCTAGGGCACCCAGCTGAAAATGTCGGGGTAGAAAAATCAGGTCTTTCCTCCCATTTCGGATCCGATACTCCCGCGCACTTGCTCAACTGTCATCCCGAGCGGAGGGAATGCTTCGCGAAGCGAGCGTTCCCGGAGTCGAAGGACCCCGCTTACGCGTGCAGTGGCCGCGGCGCTGCAAGGCGTTCTCACGGCGCGCTGTACGGAGTACCGTGAGAATGCCTTGCGGCGTTCGTGGCGCTTACGGCGGGCATGGGGTCCTTCGCTTTGCTCAGGATGACAGAGGTTGGGGTGGTCTGATGTTTGCGCCTAGGTCGTTTGTTGTGTCGTTTCCCGAAATGAACCCACTGCACGGGGTGCGACGTACTTCCCCGTGATCAGCAAGGAGTACAGTTATCGCTTCCGCTGGCTGAGCCTCAGGGACTCCCAACTGGCATCGGAAGTCCAGCCACCATCGACCACCAGAGTGTGGCCGTTCACAAAACCGCTTTCGGAACTGTCGGCTAGAAAAGCGATGGCGTGGGCGATGTCATCGGTGGAGGCGAAGCGGGCCATGGGAACGCGGTTGGTGATATCGGAGTCGGTGTAGGTGCCGCGGGCCTGTTCGATGTCGTCCATGGCAGTCTTGACCCAGCCGGGGCAGACGGCATTGCAGCGGACGCCGCGGCCTCCCCATTCGGCGGCCAGGGTTCGGGTCAGGCCGACCAGTCCGTGTTTGGAGGCGTTGTAGGCTGCGCGGTCAGCAACGCCAGCCAGGCCTGCGATGGATGCGACGTTGACGAACGACCCCGAACCTCGCGCCAGCATCGCAGGGGCGAAGGTTCGCATCACCAGAAATGGGGCGACCAGATTGACTTCGAGCACGCGGCGAAAATCGGCGACGGCAGTCTTCTCGCCCGCACAGATGAAGCTGATGCCGGCATTGTTTACGACTACGTCGGGAGCGCCGCATCGTTGGGTAAGTTCTTCCGCGCAACCGGTGACGAATTTCTCGTCACAGAGGTCGCCGGTGAATTCGAGTACATCCACGCCGGACGTCTTAGCGGCATTCACGGTTTCACGGCACGATTTCAAGTCGAGTAGCGCAAGCCTCCACCCACGCTCTGCCAGCAATTCGGCCGTGCGCCGCCCGATTCCCTGGGCTGCTCCGGTGATCACGGCGGTGCGCGTCGTCTTTGCTTTGTCGGCTTTGGGGGTCATGTTGGTCTTGAAATCGTCAGGAAGAGGACTTGCGAAGCAGGAAATGAAATCCGATGTAAGCTCCGGCAGCTTCGGTGATGGCCAGAAGCCATGCCGTCAGAGCAAAGGCCGAGGCCCAGAAATCGGAGCCTTGCTGGCCCACTTGATCGGGGCCGGGCATCCAGAAGTGGTGATAGAGTCCGAAGATCAGCGAGCACGCCATGGCCATGCCCAGCAGCGCCAACCCGAAGCGCTCATAGCGAGTCCACAGCAGGGCCATGGCCAGCAGCGGACACACAAAAATGATGGTCAGGACAAACGCCGTCTCCGCGGAAGAAAGCGGAATCTGAATCTTGGAGTGGGCTGCGCCGTGTACCAGGTTGATCAGCAGATGCAGGACTACGACCGCAGTGCCGGACCAGGCCGCCGGGTTTTTCAAGCTTCTGGTTATGCCGCGTCTTCCTCAATCTTGATGCGCAGAGACTTGAGGAACTTCAGGTCCTGATCGCTGATCTTGAATTCGGGGTTGCTGCTGAGCGTGGTGACGAGCGAGGTCTTGTCAGCGGACTTGTCGCCGGGCTTGCTGACGCCGATGGTGGCTTCGAGCACCAGGAAAATGTCGTAGCCGCCATCTTTGATGCGGGAGACGACTTCGGCAATCTGGTCGGAGTCGGCCAGCGACTCGTTGATGGCTTCCCCCAGTTCCTTCATCAGCTGCTTGAGTTCCTGGTCCACAGATTCCCCCTGATTGCGTGACTATTTCTTGTTTAGATGCAGCCACGCCGCCGCGGGTTCATGTCGAAAACCACCCGCGCTCGCGTATTCTACAACGGAAGCTTGATAAAATCGATGACGATGTCGCCTCTCTCTACCGCCCGGAAGTTGGGCATCGCCGTCCGCATCGCAGGCCGGCAAGTACGTGGTACCCGGACATTTGGCGCGGTGATGAAGGCGGGCCGGGTTACGGTGGCGCCGCTGGGGACGGATCCTGAGTCAGTTGTGGCTGGAGGTCACAGGATTTGTTTTCTTGGCGTTAGCCGCCATAGGCGGTCTCGCCTTTTGGCGGGAGTGGACGAGACACAGCAGCATCGGACGGCTCGTTCTGGCCGCGGCTTTTACAATCTTATTTGGCTGGTTTGGCGTAAGCTCGTTCTGGCGGGTAGGTAAGAAGCACTGAGCCTTCGGGCTCTGTTCCCATTGTTAGTAATGACAAGAAGGGAAAATGGCCACCAAACCCAAAGATGTAATCTCCGATCCGCAGACTGCTTCCCACATTCCCGTCCATGAGATCTACACTCCGTCCGATCTTGAAAGCTGGGACTACGACCGCCAGGTCGGCTATCCCGGCCAATATCCCTTTACTCGCGGCGTGCAAAGCGACAATGTTCCGCGGCCGGTTGTGGACGATGCGCCAATACGCCGGTTTCGGGGACGCGGAGGAATCGAATCGGCGTTACAAGTATTTACTGGCGAGCGGGACCACAGGATTGTCGGTGGCGTTTGATCTGCCCACGCAGATTGGCATGGACTCCGACAGCCCCCTGGCCTTGGGCGAAGTGGGGAAAGTCGGTGTCGCGATCGATTCGATTGAGGATATGCAGCGCCTGTTCGATGGCATTGAGCTGACGAAGATTTCGACATCGATGACCATCAACGCCACGGCGTCGATTCTGCTCGCGCTCTACGTCGCGGTGGCCCGCCGGCAAGGGGCAGACATTCGCCATCTTTCCGGCACGGTGCAGAACGATGTGCTCAAGGAATACGTCGCCAGAGGCACATACATTTTTCCGGTTTCACAGGCGATGCGGATCATCACGGACATGTTCGCCTGGACCAACGACCACGTCCCTGAATGGAATACGATTTCGATCTCGGGCTATCACATGCGGGAGGCGGGGTCGACCGCGGTGCAGGAAGTTGCGTTCACTCTGGGTAACGGGATCGCGTATGTGCAGGCGGCGATCAACGCCGGGCTCGACGTGGATAAGTTCGCGCCTCGGCTTTCGTTCTTCTTCAATGCGCACAGCGATTTTCTGGAGGAAGTTGCGAAATTCCGGGCGGCGCGGCGTATGTGGGCACGAATTATGCGTGAGCATTTTAAGGCGAAGAATCCGAAGTCATGGATGCTGCGCTTTCATACCCAGACGGCTGGGTCTACGCTTACCGCACAGCAGCCGGAAAACAACATTGTTCGCACGGCGCTTCAGGCCATGGCGGCGGTGCTGGGCGGAACGCAGTCGCTGCACACCAACTCCTACGATGAAGCCCTGGCCTTGCCGACTGAGCAGGCGGCGCGCATCGCGCTGCGAACGCAGCAAATTGTGGCATACGAGTCGGGAGTGCCGCAGACCATCGATCCGCTGGCGGGGTCTTACTATATCGAGTCTCTGACCAACGAAGTGGAGAAACGAGCAACGGAATATCTGGACAAGATTGCCGCGTTGGGTGGCATGTTGAAGGCGATTGAGCTTGGCTTCGTGCAGCAGGAGATTCAAAACGCTGCCTACGAATATCAGAAGGCCGTCGACCATCACGAGGCTGTGGTAGTGGGGGTCAATCGTTTTAAGCAGGAAGAAGAAAAGCCGGTGCCACTTCTGCACATGGACGAATCGCTCGAGCGCAAGCAGGTGGAGCGCTTGCAAGCTTTGCGCGCCCGCCGAAATGCGCAGCCCTGGGCGGAATCTCTAAAGAAGATCGGGGACGCCGCCCGTTCGGGCGAGAACCTGATGCCGCATATTGTGGCTGCGGTTGATGCCTATGCCACGGTCGGTGAAATCTCCGACACGCTGCGGAAAGTGTTTGGCGAGTATAAGGAAGCGGTGGTGGTGTGAGACCTGTCGTTGGTCGTTAGTCGTTGGTCGTTGGCGAATCGGTGTGATCAGCATTCTTGCTGCTTCGGGATAAGTCGCTCTCCTTTCGCAGATTTCGTTCCCAGACAGCCGCACCCTTGGCCAGTTCGAGATGGTCGCTTTCCTTCCAGGCGGGTTCCTTGCTCTCGAAGAACTGAAGGAGTTTGCGGCGCCGACCTCTTTGTCCAAGCCTTCCATGGGTTCAGTATGGCTTGATGCAAGCGCCTTCATCCACTTGCAATGTGGTATATATTTATGATATATATCAACTGAGTTACAGGACCACCATGGCCGGAACAGGGATTGCCAAATTGTTTCGCAATGGGCGCAGCCAGGCGGTGCGGTTGCCGCGCGAGTTTCGCTTTGAGGGAACTCAGGTCCGGGTGCGTCAGGTCGCAGAGGGAGTCTTGTTGGAGCCCTTAATTTCCGATCCAGGCAAATGGTTCGCAGAACTGGACCGTCTTAATTCCGAAGAATTCACCCGCACTCGCAATCAGCCCAAGACTCCACGCCGCGAAGTCTTCGAGTAATGTATCTGCTTGATACCAACGCCTGCATCGCGGTGATCAACGGCAAACCGCAACCGGTACGAATGAGACTCCGAAAGGCGTTCGACGCTGAGGTGAGAGTGTTCGTCTCGTCCGTTGTCGCTTTTGAACTCTGGTATGGCGTCGCCAAGAGCGCCCGCCCGGCCGCAAACGCGCAACTGCTGACGACCTTCTTTGCCGGACCCATCAGTCTGCTGGCTTTTGATGATGAAGATGCAAAGATCGCGGGCTCGGTGCGCGCCAATCTGGAAGCTGTGGGAAAGCCTATCGGGGCTTATGATCTTTTGATCGCGGGGCAGGCCTTGCGGCACAAACTCACTTTAGTTACCGCCAACTCGAGGGAGTTTGGAAGGGTCAAGAGTCTGGAATGGGAGGATTGGGGGAAGGGGTAGAGGAAATGCATAGGTCCTTCGTTGGGAGTCGCTCGCTTTGCGAGCGACTCCGCTGCCTCAGGATGACAAAAAAGGTAAGAAGCAGGACGGGCGAGACGCCCGTCCTCCATTACTTCTTCTACTTCTATCCTTAGTTGATGTCGAACTGCTCCTGGTGGAGAGCAGGATCACTTTTGATGATCACCGTCTTTTTGGTCAACTCTTCCATTTCGGTGAGCAATCGAGCGCTATTAGCCTTGAGCGCCTTAGCCACTTCCGGATTTACCCGCAGCATGACGTCGGAATGGTCGAGGTGGGCGGACATCTTGCGCATTTCCACGTAAATGTCGTTGCACACCGTGGTCACCGATTTGACGTAACCGGTGGACTGGCAATAGGGACAAGGCGAGCCAATGGTGCGCTCGAGCGATTGTTTGACCCGTTTGCGAGTGATGGCGACCAGTCCGAAATCATTAAACTGCAGGACCTTGGACGGAGCGCGATCGGCACGCAGGGCCTCTTCGAGGGCCTGCATGACTTTCTGGCGGTTGCGGCGCTCGTCCATGTCAATGAAGTCGATGATGATGATGCCGCCGAGGTCTCGCAGGCGGATCTGCCGGACGATTTCTTTGATGGCGTCAACGTTGGTCTTGACGATGGTGTCTTCGAGGCGCTGGGTTTTGCCGACGTACTTGCCGGTGTTGACGTCGATGGCAACCAATGCCTCGGTTTGGTTGATCACGATGTAGCCGCCGCTCTTAAGCCATACCTTCGACTTGAGGGCTTTGTTGATTTCTTCATTCAGGCCAAACTGATCGAACAGCGGAGTTTCCTTGCTGTAGAGCTTGACGCGCTTCACCAGGCCGGGCTGAAAGCGGGTGGCGAAGCGCAGGACGCGTTCGTACTCCTGCTCGGTATCGACCCAGATGGCGGAGAAATCGGAGGTGACCTGATCGCGCAGCACACGCTCGACGACGTTCAGGTCGTGATAGATCAATGCCGGCGACTTGTCGCTTTCGGCGCGGTTCTTGATCTCGGTCCACAGTCCCTTGAGAAAGCGGATGTCGGCGCGGAGTTCGTCTTCGGAAGCTCCCTGTGCGGCAGTGCGAACGATGAAGCCGCCGTGGCCGTTCTCGCGTTCACTGATGATGATGCGCTTGAGGCGCTGGCGTTCTTCCTCGGAGGCAATCTTGCGCGAAACGCCAGTGTGGTTCACGGTTGGCATGTAAACCAGAAAGCGGCCCGGAAGCGCGATGTGGCTGGTGATGCGGGCGCCTTTCTTGGCGATCGGTTCCTTGGCGATCTGTACCAGGATCTCCTGGCCTTCTTTGAGCAGGTCGCTGATGAGCGGCAGGTTCTGGGGTTCGCGGCGCTTGAAGCGGCGTCCTCCGCCACGACGGCCGCCGCCTCGCCCAGGCCGACGGTCAAACCCAGGACGGGGCGCGCGTTGGGTAAACGCGGCAGTCTCTGCGGGGGCACGGACTTCAGCGCGGGCTTCTACCGGCCCGCCACCTGACTCCGCCGCAAGCAGCGCCTCGGCCTCCGCCTGGGCCTCTTCCAATTCCGCGTCTTCGGCGTCTTCTTCGGTTTCTTCCGATTCTTCCTGTGCAGCCGCGCCATTCAGCGTTTCACTGGTTGGAACCGTTTCGACGGGCACGGTTTCCTCGGCGATCGCACTCGATGCGGCGATTTCCTGGCGACCGCCTCCCTGGTAATCGTGCGCGTGCTGGGTCTCCTCTTCGAGTTCCTCAAAAGTGTCGTCTTCTTCGAGACCCTCAACGAAGGAACCAAGATCGGCCTCTGCCTCTTCCTCTTCGATCTCCTGCTCCTCCACCGTTCCCGCAGCGCGGGCAGACGAGAGCGGAGTGCGATCGTGATGTTCTTCGACGGCTGTGAGCTGGTCGGAGTCTTCTTCTACTACGGCGTCCGCCGCTCCGAACACTTCCGCCACGTTCATCTGGTGCAGTTTGAGTTGTTCGCGGTCCCACTCCGGAGATGCGAGGTCCGCGTTGGCGGCGGCACTCCGTGCCCGAGGCACCTCGGGTGATTCTTGGGATCGGGTGGAGGTGAATAGGGGCTCGTCCTCCGGAAACGCAGAGGCGATGGGCGCCGGTGAAGTGGCCGGCGGCGCCTGGCTCTGGGCAAGAGGTTGTGCCTGGTTCATGCGGGAGTATTTGGAAATCGATTCTCCCGGGAGCAGGATCGGCTGGTAACCCGGAGGTGGGCCGTAATCAGCACGCTCGGTACGTTCTGGGCGGTCGGTGCGTTCGGCGCGCGCAGGTTCCGCGGCAGGACGGGCAAATCTGCTCTCCGGCATGCGTTCGCCGCGGCGTCCCCGTCCGCGACGACGACTGCGCCAGTCGCCTCTCGATTCCCGGGGTTCACCGCCGTTTTTCGGGCGATTCTCGGCAGGCGGTGCGGGAGTTACTTCGCCCGAAGGGCCATCCACGACCGGAGCCACGGTGTCAGTTGCAGGTTGGGCTTCGGCTTGGGGCTGATAGGACTGCGCCGGAGCCATCCGGTTCGCCGGAATCTCCTCGACATCGTCTTCCTCCGGCAGTTCCATGAAATCGGAAACGTACAGAAAGGCATCACGCTCCAGCCCGATGTCCACAAAAGCAGACTGCATACCGGGCAAAACGCGGGTAACTCGGCCTTTGTAGATGGATCCAGCTAAGGTGTATTCGTTTTCGCGCTCGAGGTAGATTTCCGCGAGCAGGTCGTCTTCTACCATCCCCACCCTGGTTTCATGTGGGGTGGAAGAAACATACAATTCTCTAGTCATGCTAACTCCGGTCCTGCGCCACTCAAGGGCGTCAGGAAATCACCGGAAACAAGGCAGGGAACGAACGGGCGGATTGAGCATCGCGATGGCCGGCCCGGGTAGAGCGCGGCGCTGGCTGCCGGCTAATGCCGGTGGCCGAATTAGCTGTACAAACTTAGAAAATCTTCTCACTTATCGCATTGCTCTCGCCGGGTTTGTGACCGCTCTCTCGAAGCTGAGGGGGCCGTTACCCGCCCGGCAGTAAATTTTGCTTCAATCCTGCCCGGTCCTGACTGCCCGTCTTGACCGGTGTGTGCCCTCTTTACGCGAGGGCGATCGTAATCTTGTTTTCCGCCGCACAAAAGTGCGGCAACACTTTCTACCATCTTCCTTCTGCTCAGTTCACGAAGCGGCGCATACGGACGTTCATCACAATACCCAGCGCCAGGAACATAAACAGCACGGAAGATCCGCCATAACTCATTAAAGGTAAAGGGATTCCTGTGACCGGCATAAAACCGACCACCATGCCGATGTTGACCAGGATGTGAAAGCTAAGCACAGCCACCACACCCATCACCACGAATGTACCAGCGCGGTCGGGCGCTGTCTGCGCATTCTGGGTCAAGCGCATCAACACTATAAAGTATAACAGCATCACGCTCAGAGCGCCCACGAATCCATGTTCCTCAGCAAAGGCGGCGAAGATGAAGTCGGTCTGAGGCACGGGGAGAAAGGAAAGATGGGTTTGCGATCCGGCGCTGCTGCCCCAGATTCCACCCGAACCCACCGCTATAAGTGATTGAATTACTTGGTATCCGGAGCCTTGGCTGTCCGCCTCCGGTTCCAGGAAGCTGGTCAAACGTTCGCGCTGATAGGGCTTAAGGCCGTGCCAGGCCAGGGGCATCATGAGCCCGGCTAACATTACTACCGTAAGCGCCTGCTTGGCCCGTAGACCTCCCAGGAACAGCCCCATGACAGCGATCGGAATATAAGTGAGCGCCGTACCCAGGTCGGGTTGGGTCAAGACCATCAGCATGGGGACGCCGACGATGGCCCCGGCCTTAATGAAATCCGTCCAGGTAAGCTCTCTTTGGTGGAGGTCGTTGAAATATTTGGCGACGGCCAGGATCAAGATAAGCTTGACCCATTCCGAGGGTTGGAAATGCCAGCCGCCCGGCATTTTGATCCAGCGCCGGGCACCCAGATAACGGTGCCCGAAAATCATCACCATCATGAGGGAAGCAATGGCCGCTATGTACATCCAGTGCGCACGTTCCAACAGAAGCTGGTAATTCACCAGGCTCATCAGGAACATGCAGGCCACACCGGCTGCGATCCAGTAAACCTGCCGTATGTGCGCGCCGGCAAACTTGGTATGGGCAGTGGCGCTGCGAATCTCGGTTACGCCCAAAGCGCACACCAGCAGGACGAAAATGAAGAGCACCCAGTCAAAATCACGAAATGAAATGTAGCGAGACATAAGTCAGTCGTTGGTCGCGCGTCCCTTGGCCGTTCGGCCCAGGGCAGGCTGTTGACCGTTGGTTTTCAAATCGAGCACGATCCGTCCGGCGCGCAGGGCATCAGTGTTCGAGCCATCGGGATCGACATCGTTCCAAACTGCGCCGACCTCCACCTTCCCTTTTTTCTGTGCAACCTTGCTGGGCGTACGGCGCTGCTTTTCGACGTAGGCCTTGATTACTTGAGCTGCGGTGCGTGCCGCCAAATATCCATGCTCCCCTTCTTCAAGCAAAGCGCAGACGACAATTTCGGGATTGCGGCGCGGCTCGACTCCCACGAACCAGCCGTTGTCTTTGAAGTTGGCTTTCCCCACTGCGCCGAGTTTTGCTTTCAGGGCGTTGCTAATGGTCTGAGCGCTGCCGGTCTTGCCGGCAAAATCGATACCTTGCAAGTGCGCGCTGGGAGCGGTGCCTCCGGGGTTCACCACGTTGGCCATGGCATCGGTGATGATTTGCCAATTTTGCGGATCAAGCGGAATCTTTACTTCGTCCGGGGAGCTGGACGCTGGAATTACACCCGGCGGGAGATCCTGCGGGTTGGTGACGTGGGGCCGCACCAGCAAACCTCCGCTGGCGATAGCACCGATGGCGCGCGCCATTTGAATCGGCGTCGCTGTGACTGCACCCTGGCCGATGCCCACTGAAATGGTTTCTCCGGCATACCACTTCTGTTTGTAATTGCGAATCTTCCACTCTTCTGACGGCATGACACCGGTTACTTCCTGCGGCAGGTCGATGCCGGTGCGCTGGCCTAATCCGAACATGGTGGCGTATTTTGCGATGCGGCCTATGCCTAACTTCTCTGCCAGGGTGTAGAAAAAAACATCACAAGACTGAAAGATGGCTTTGTCGATGGTCACCACGCCATGCACCCGGTGCTCGGCCACGACCCAGCACTTGAAATAACGTCCATAGAAAGTGGCGCCGCCGTTGCAGGTTACGTGCATGTCCTGGGCGATGCCTTCCTGCAGACCGGCGGTGGCCATGATGACCTTGAAGGTCGAGCCGGGTGCGAGCTGGGCCTGAATGGCTTTGTTGAGCAACGGGTGGTCGTCATCATTGACCAGTTTTGACCATTGATCGCGGGAGACGCGCACCGCGAAATCATTGGGATTGAACGTGGGCCGGCTCACCAGAGCGAAGATTTCTCCATTGCGGGGATCCATGGCAATGATGGCGCCATTGTGTCCTTCGAGTGCCTGTTCCGCCGCAATCTGCAGATCAAGATCGATGGTGAGCTTGAGCGGGCGGCCGGGTTGCGCGGGAGTGTCGTCGAGCGTCTGAACTTCCTTGCCGTGGCTGTTGACTACGGCACGGCGCGAGCCGTTCTTGCCCATTAATATGGTGTTGTACTGGAGCTCCACGCCCGATTTGCCCACTACGTCGCCGGGATTGTAGAGCTCGAATTGCGGCTGGTTGAGCATCTCTTCGCTGACTTCACCCACGTAGCCGATAAGGTGAGCCATAAATCCATTGCGCGGATAGAGGCGGCGGTGGGCAACGATGGTGTCGAGTTCAGGCAGTTCGTTGCGATGAGATTCGATGAACGCCAACTCGTCAGGTGTGATGTCGTCTTTCAAATAGATGGGTTGATACTGCGGCGATGCAGCGAAATGACGGATGCGATCTTTGACTTCTTTTGGATCTAGATGCAAGCCTTGGGCAATGAGATCGGCGTCAGCGGTAAGGTCGCGGGAAGAATCGCGCAAGAGCAACGCGGTGAACGACGGGTAGTTGTCGACGATGGTACGGCCTTCGCGATCGAGAATGCGGCCCCGGGGCGCGAGGATCGGCACGTTGCGGATACGGTTCTTCTCGGCGAGCGTGGCATAGAAGTCGCTTTGCACGACCTGGAGGCGCCAGAGTCCGTATGCGAGGATCAGGAAAATGCCCAGCACAATGTATTGCACCGCGGTCAAGCGCATGGGCGATACTTTTTCGTCGCGGCCGAACATCTGGGTTCAGGCGGAAGGAGTTGGAGGCACAGGGCGCCTCGATTCCCACTGCCGGAAAGCTGTCCTTTCGGGAAGTTAACTGTATTGTAACGCGGGGTTTGGGTAGAAAGGGTTGCAGAGTGAGGTGACGGAAGGGAGTAGAACCCCGAGGGCCTAGCTTTTCAGCCTAGACCGTGACGCCCTCGGTGCCATGGGGCATGACGACTCCGGACGGAGCTTTGCCGAGCTTCCAGGTTTCATCCGGGTTGGTGGAAAGCAAAGGCCAGCCTTTGACCTCTGGCGGGAAATTCGCGCAATCTTCCATCGCTGTCGAGCGAATTGAGGATGGTCTTTCCATGCCGCGCCAAAGTCAGTCTTCCCCCGTGGGCTCCTATCAGATGTTGCCTTCTCCAATCGCGTTGCTAGATGTCTGGTCCATGTCCTCTAACTCGACGCCCGCAGATAGTATGTGAAACCAGCGAAAGATCACGACTAAGGCGAATATCCACCACAGGAACCACGTATTTTCAATGAATGGCACCACATTCTCGTCCTCAGGTCCTGCCAGAGCGGTTCAGGCTCCGGCGCCCATGTTTTCTGGTGACGGTTGTGAAACTCGACCGGCAGGGGTGGCGGTGCATGGTCCTGCCGGGCACTTGTGAGCCGAGAACCAGCGCTGCGCGTAGCTTCGTTGAAACTCGACTGAGACCTCGGGGGTTAGGGGTTGTTGAACCTGAAACACCCAGGTGCAGTGGCTGCAACGAAACTGTCTGACGGAACTGCCATCGAGTTTGGTGATCATCCGGCGCATGGTCGTGCGTTTCGACGAAAGTCGATTATAATGATAGACATACTTGCAAGACATATTTTGCGCCGCTGCTGGGGCCCTGATGGGTGACCTCAGGGGCTAAAGCTCTGCGTTTCTCAATGCTCTACCACACGAGTAAACTCGTGTCCTCCCGTTTCGGAGTTCCCGCTCGGACTATAATGGCGCGACACTGATGGCCCTTACCTCTGGCACAAAACTCGGGCCCTATGAAATCCAGTCTCCGCTGGGCGCGGGGGGTATGGGCGAGGTGTACCGGGCGCGGGATACGCGCCTGGACCGCACTGTCGCCATAAAAGTCCTGGCTTCCCATCTTTCTTCTTCGCCAGAGCTGAAACAGCGCATGGAGCGCGAGGCCCGGGCAATTTCTTCGTTGAACCACCCGAATATCTGCCATCTCTACGACATCGGCTCGCAGGACGGCACCGACTATCTGGTAATGGAGTTTCTGGAAGGCGAGACTCTGGCCGACCGGCTGCGCAAAGGCGCGATCCCTCTGAACGAGGTTTACAGGATCGGGATGGCCATCGCCGAGGCGCTGGCCATCGCGCACCGGCAGAACATTGTGCACCGCGATCTGAAACCGGGGAACGTCATGCTGACGCCCGGAGGCGCGAAGCTGATGGATTTTGGTCTGGCCAAGCCGGTGGGCCTTCCGACAGTGGCCTCGGGAACGGTGCCAGCGTTCACGGCTTTGCCGACGATGAGCGGCCCGAGCCCTATGAGCCCGCTGACTACGGCGGGCAGCATCGTGGGCACGATTCAGTACATGTCGCCGGAGCAGATCGAGGGAAAAGAGGCGGATGCGCGCTCCGACATTTTTGCGTTCGGCTCGGTGCTTTACGAGATGGCGGCGGGAAAGCGGCCGTTTGAGGGCCGGAGTCAGATCTCGCTGGCGTCTTCCATCCTGGAAAAGGAGCCGGAGCCCATCGGCGCGCTCAAGCCTCAGACTCCAACTGCTTTTGAGCATGTGGTAACGACTTGCCTGCAGAAGAATCCGGAAGAGCGGTTTCAATCGGCGCATGACATCAAGCTGGAATTACAGTGGGCTGCGACGGAAAAGCCGGCGACTGCCGCGGCTGCGGCGGAACCTGCGCCGGCACGCAGGCCGCTGGGCTGGGTAGCGGTGGCGATCGTTGCGTTACTACTGGGAACCGTCGCCGGATTTCTGTTGCACCGGCCCAGTGCGCCGGCGGAGAGCATTCGCACAGTCATTGATCCGCCGCCGGGCACCACGTTCCACCTGACGAACGATACAGCGGGCCCTCCGGTGCTATCGCCGGATGGCGCGGCGGTCGCATTTACGGCCACGGGTACGGACGGTAAAACCCTGCTCTGGGTGCGGGCGATGAACTCGCCGGACACGCGTCCCCTGGCCGGGACCGAAGGCGCATTTTTTCCTTTCTGGTCGCCGGACAGCCGTTCTGTGGGATTTTTTGCCGACGGAAAGTTGAAAACGATCGATCTGAGCGGCGGTTCGCCGGCTGTGGTCTGCGATGCGGCGTTGGGGCGTGGAGGCGCCTGGGGAGCGGGCGGAGATATCCTGTTTTCGGCCGGCCCGACTTCCCCGCTGATGCGCGTCAGCGCCACGGGAGGAACTCCGGCGGAGTTCACCAAGATAGACACTGAGCAACACTCCTCCCATCGCTGGCCGTTTTTTCTGCCCGACGGGAAGCATTTTCTTTATCTGGCGCTTCACCACGACCCCTCGAAGTCAGGAAACGATACCGTGTACTACGCGTCACTCGATGGCAAAGAGAACCGACTGCTTCTGCATTCGCAATCGAATGCGCTTTATGCCGGAGGATTTCTTTTGTTCTCGCGCGGCGACCAGTTGATGGCGCAAGGGTTCGATCCGGCCAAGGGCACGTTGAGTGGCGATGCACAGAGCGTGGCCAAGGGAGTGATGAACGACAGCAGCACGTGGCACATGGACGTTTCGGCCGCGGACAACGGCCTGCTGATTTTTGGGAGCGGGGGAAGCGGCGATTTACAGCTGGTGTGGATGGATCGCCACGGGAAGCAGGCCGGTGCCGTGGCGACCAAATTGACGAACTTGCAGTACGCGCGCCTGTCGCCTCAGGGGGAACGCGTCGCTCTCCAGATTGACACGGGAGTGAATGACATCTGGGTGCTCGATTTGGCACGCGGGGTGCGCACCAGACTCACTTTCGGTCCGGTGGCAAATACTTCGCCAGTCTGGTCACCTGATGGCAGGTGGATTGCCTATTTTTCCCTACGCAACGGCCGCTCAACAATTTTCCGCAAGCCGGCGGACGGCAGCGGAGCGGAAGAAACTCTGCTCACGGATGATCAGCCAATCTTTCCTTCCGATTGGTCCCAGGATGGCAGGACCCTGCTCTACTTCCGCGGCCCTGCCGGAGCCCCGCGCGAGATCTGGGGATTGCCGCTTCAGGGTGAGCGCAAACCGTTCATGGTGCTGCCGCGTGGCGCGATGGGCCGCCTTTCCCCGGACGGCCATTGGCTGGCCTATATTTCCGCCGAATCCGGCACGGTTGAGGTGTATGTAGTGGCTTTTGGCGGTGGCCAAGGCAAGTGGCAGGTCTCGCCCAGCGGTGGGACGATACCTCAATGGAGCCGCGACGGCAAAGAACTCTATTACTTCGACAACACTTTCTCCGTAATGGCGGTCCCAGTGAAAGCGGCAGGAGGGGCCCTGCAATTCGGCACTCCTCAAGCCATCGCCAATCGAGTGACCATCGTTTCGGTGCCGTTCTATGACGTCTCCTCCGACGGCAAGCAGATTCTTCTGGAACAGCTGGCGCAACAGGTCAGCCAGTCGGTGACAGTGGTGACGAATTTCGCCGGGGCGCTAAAGAAGTAAGCCCAGCGATGTGGGCAACTCTTTGCTGCACTTCAGCCACGCCGCGGAGCCCGCTTCTTGCTGGCCTTCGTTTTCGTATTCTTTTCTATCCTGAGCTTCCATGCGGTGCGGAGCGCACCGGCCAGTACGTCCTCCGTGGCTTTTGACAGGCGAATGTGAGTCATTCCCATCCTTCCCCATCCCCCGTGAATGGGCAGGAAAACATCTGGGAGTTCTGCGACGAAGTCCGCTTGCTGCTCCGGCGTGAGCATCAGGTTTCCGTAGCCCTCGTCTTGTGACGCGAGCGTCGCAAAGATCCGGCCTCGCACCCGGAAGTCGGGCGCCCCCATGTGCGAACTCTCTTCTGCCCCTTCGAGGCTCAGAGCAATGCGGCGGAAATCGGCTGCATTCATTGCGATTGACGTCTGGTGCGAGAGCGATGACGCCCGCGCCTACGCGATCACTCTACGGGCACTGTACCGTTCTCTGCGGCGCGCACCCGGCTGGGTTCGTCAACAACACGGTATTTGTGCCTTGTCCGAGAGTCACAAATGAGGCCCGCTTGCCCTGAATGGGCAGGATGTGATCGGCCGCATTCACCTCCAGAGTGAGCGAATCACCGTCGTGACTCAGATCGTTCAGAGTGATATCAACATTGAGATAGCCGTTCACGCAGCGAGTAGACGCGCCACGCAGCTGGGAGCACTGAATCGGCAAATAACCCAACGAGCAATCGTTGTTGACGTTCTGCAGGTAGATGTTCCCGTCCCCGGTGATGCGATCGTCCTGCCACACTACCGCGGACAGGCCCGAGGGGCCGATGGCGGCCGCCGGGCGGGACTTGCCCGAAGCCACGGACGACACGGGGAAGGGGGAGCAGGTTACATTTCCCGAGCCATCCAGGCGAACTGCGTTCATGGTGTCCTGATCGAAGCCGGATTCGTCCACCCAGAACACCTGGGCGCCGGTGCCGGTCTGCACGCTTTGCACAAATAACTGCTGGTCGGAACCAAGGGGCACAATGGTCAGGCCATTCGATCCCCACTGTTGGGTGCCGGTGCTGTCGAACTTTTGTCCGGACACGCCATTCACGACCTGATTGGAATCCTCTTCTGTCCAGAACAGAAACGTCTCGCCTGTGGCTGGGCGGTAGGAGACAGAGGGCGAGACACGAACGTTGTTGAGGTTGTTGGATCCGACTGAGCCGTTGTGCGGGAAGGCCTCGGTGCCGTTGGCGAGAAGGTGTTGCGCGTAAACTTGCAGCGTGGGTGAGTTGCTGTACCAGGAAAACACCGCACCGCCGCTGCCGTCGGGAACGAAGTATGGAAACTCGCCAAACTGCAGCGAGCCGCCGTCGAAGACTTGCACCGGGGTTGTTCCCCACAGTGGATTGCCGTTACGGGCCAATTTGGTTGCCAACAGAGTCTTTGGCCCGCTGAACCCCGTGGACCGTACCCAGGAAACGATTACCGATCCTTTTTCGGTGGCATGCAGGTCGGCCAGCGAAAAACTTGCCTGCGGATCATGGAGCACCACTCCATTTTTTCCCCATAGAGGGACACCATTGGGATCGAGCTTTTGCAGCACCACATCGGTGTCGTTAATCCACGCCACCACCACGTTGCCATCGCTGGTACCAGCGATCTTGGGATTGCCATGAAAGCTCGAGGGGTCGCTGGTGAGTTGTATGCCCAGGGTGCCCCAGACCAACTTGCCGGCCGGACTGATCTTGGCGGCCGTGACTTGCGGGTTGGAACCTTCGCGGTCGTCGAGGAAGGCGACGAGTTCGTTGCCCGCAGTATCCACGCTGAGGCCATAATCCTCGGTCGAACTCAGCGTCAGGTTGGCGACCTGTAAACCGTTATGCTGCGCCAACGGCACGCCACCGGCATCGAGGGCCTGCACGTACACGCCGTAGCCTTGAGCCGGGTTATCAAACCAGCTCAGGTACCACGAGCCATTGGGCAGCGGCAGCAGCTTAGCCTGGACCTGATCGCCAACCCCATCGGCCAGTGAGAGGTTGAGCGAGGGATCGGATGGCCACTGTGCCCACGCGGTTGAGGCCAGCACGATGCCGGTCACCAGAACGATGCAGCAGCGAACTCTCCAGCTTTTCATGAAAGTCTCCTTGGTGAAGCATCGCCCTGGGATGGTTTAGCAAACTGGCGCGCCGGAATTATACACCGTCCGAGGGGTTAAATCCGGCGTCTGTGGCGGAAAGTGGAGGGTTAGACCGCCGTCAGGGATGTTCGCAGGGAACGAAGCTGACTACCGCGGTTTTTTGCTACGCCGTTAGGCTCTTTGCTTGAACTTGTCCAGAAGGGCGAACAGCGGTACGGCTACGATGGCGTTGGCCAGGGCGGAGCCGAGTTCGTGGGGCCAGCTCCATTGCAGGGTCAGTCCTACCAGTCCGCGAGCAACCGTGAAATAGACGACTTCGTGGACTATGTAGAAGAAGAGTGTGACCAGAAATCGGGAGCCGGCGTTCTCCACATCGATTTTGACGCCCAGCGATGATGCTCCGTGGCCGACCACGGTCATGGCGATCCCGTAGATTCCGATGGGCTGGTGGGTCAGCGAGTCCTGGAGCAGACCTATGATGGCGCCGGTGAGCATCCCGGAAACCTGGCTGCGCCGTGCCACCGCAAAGAAGATCACGACTAACAGTGGCAAATCGAAGATGGAGAAGAAATGCAACCGCAGTGGAATAAAGGCTTGCAGGAAGACCGCGATCAGCGAAATCACGATGGTGGCCGCGGCGCTGAAGCGGTAAACCTCGACTTGCTCCCTGGATGTGTAAGTAATGGGCACGCTAGTGAGGAGTATCCTGCGATGCCGGAGGTTGGGTTGCCGGCTGAGACGGCTGGGGCGGAGGCGCCGGGGTGGTGGACAAGGCGTTGTCTGGTGGGGCGTTTGAGACCTGCGGAGAAGTCCTGGACGGATTGGACGCGGCCTTCTGCGCGGATCCAGGAGCCGGAGCGTTTTGCTTCGGTGCCGCGGTATTCACTACCTTGACTGTATTTCCCGGTTTTGTGACCTGAACTTGAGTTACAGCACCGGCTGCAGGCTTGGAACCAGGGGTTGCGATCGCGGTACCGGCAGGTTGTTTGCCGGCATCGGGCGCGGGTTTCGCTGGCACGGTCGGCAGGCGTTCAGCAAGAATGTCAGCAGCTCGGGGCGCATTATCAATCGCGACTGGCGCTCTTTCGTCCTGTTGCGTAATCACCAGTACCTCTTCCAGACGGCTGAGGTCGGCGGTGGGTTTCACGCGAATGTTGAGAAAAAGCTCGGAACCGGGGGAAGACCTGGTGATCTTGGTGACGGTTCCCACCGGCAGGCCCTTGGGAAAAATCTGATCGCCGCCGCTGGTGAGCACTCTATCCCCGGGCTGGACAGGTTCGTCGGACATGACCTTCTCCAGCACGATCTCGCCGGCCGGAGTGCCGCGCAATACTCCCTGCAGCCGCGATTTTTCGAGGATTGCGCCCACGCCACTGGTCTGATCATTGACCAGCAGCACCTGCGACGTGCTCTGAAAAACGCGCAAGGTCTTGCCTACGACGCCATCGCCGGTGATGACAGCCATGTCCGGCTTCAACCCGGAGTTTGTACCCTTGTCGATGTAAACGGAGCGGGATTGCTCACTTCCGCTGGAACCGATGACCTGTGCAGCGACGGTTTTGGCGATGAACTGTTCTTTGAAGCCCAGCAGGGCCTGCAGGCGGCGCGCCTGGTTGGCATCTTCACTAAGGCGCACCCGTTCGATTTCCATTTGTTCGATCTTCTGTTTGAGATCGCGATTTTCCTGGCGCACGCCACGCAGATAGAAATAGTTGTGCCAGAGATTGCTGCTGCTGTTCTGCACCCACACAATTCCCTTTTCAAAAGGGGTGACAGCATTGACTGCCCAAATCCGAATAAGCCGGCTGGATTCGTTTTCTGAAGAGCGTTTGACTTGGACGGCCAGACCGAGCACCTGCAGAAATAGAATTCCTACCAGGATGGTGAGATTACGATAGCGGCCGAGAACCGATTCCATGAGATGAGTTTCTAGTTTCCGGTTTCCAGTTTCTAGAAAAACCTGAACTCAGCTATGAGTTTACCGCAGACGAGAAGAGCAACTAGAAACTAGAAACCGGAAACTAGAAACTGTTTTGCCTACTCGATCGAAATCTTCCGCAGCAGCTTGAAATCGCTCAGCATTTTGCCGGTGCCTAGAACGACGCTGCACAGCGGATCGTCGGCGATGGAGACCGGCAGGCCGGTTTCTTCGCGGATGCGCTTGTCTAAATTCTTGAGCAGCGCGCCGCCGCCGGTGAGCACGATGCCGCGATCGCTGATGTCGGCGGAAAGTTCGGGCGGGGTGCGTTCGAGGGCCACGCGGATCGCGTTCATAATGGTGGAAACACACTCGCTGAGAGCTTCGCGAATTTCGCTGTCATCCACGGTGATGGTCTTGGGCACGCCTTCGATGAGGTTGCGGCCTTTGATTTCCATGGTCAGCGGTTTGTCGAGCGGATACGCGGAACCAATCTCCATTTTGATCTGCTCGGCGGTGCGCTCGCCGACCAGCAGATTATATTTCCGCTTGAGGTAATTCATGATGGCCTCATCCATCTGGTTGCCGGCCATGCGCACGGAACGCGAATAGACGATGCCGCTGAGAGAAATGACGGCGATGTCGGTGGTACCGCCGCCGATGTCGACCACCATGTTGCCGCTGGGTTCGGTGATGGGCAGACCGGCGCCGATGGCCGCTACCATGGCCTGCTCCACCAGATGCACTTCGCTGGCCTTGGCGCGGTAGGCGGAATCCATGACCGCGCGTTTTTCCACCTGAGTGATTTCCGAAGGCACGCCGATCACGATGCGCGGATGCACCAGCATCTTGCGGTTGTGCGCCTTCTGGATGAAATAGTTCAGCATCTTCTCGGTGACTTTGAAATCGGCGATGACGCCGTCTTTCATGGGCTTGATGGCGACAATATTTCCCGGAGTGCGGCCCAGCATCTCCTTGGCTTCTTTGCCGACTGCTTCCACTTCGCCGGTATTCTTGTTGATGGCGACGATGGAAGGTTCATTGACCACGATGCCTTTGCCGCGCGCGTAGACCAGCGTGTTGGCAGTGCCCAGGTCGATGGCGAGATCGCTGGAGAAAATACTGAACAGCGACCGCAGATTATGAATGTGCGACGAACCGGAATGAAAGCCGTTGCCTGACATACGCGCGACTGTTTTCTCTCTTTTGTCTTAGATCTTTACCAAGTTTTGCACAGCACTTCGTTAGCGGAACCTTATCATTATTATTCTATGGGAGATCACTTAAGTGTGCCGCGCACCAAAGTTCTTACCCTTCCGCGGTGATCCCCCGCGGTTCACTGAATCACGACTTTTTTCTGCAAGGTATTGACTCCGCCCTTAGCATTCTGCGCAGTGATGGTGATGGCGCTCTCGCCAGCCGGCAAGGGCGGAGTGAAGTAATGGAACCCGCCATCCGTGCCCACCACCGGTACTTCGCGACCGTTCACCATAACCCGTGCGCCGACTTCGGTCTTGCCGGTCATCTCAATGACATGGCCGTGCTGAATGAAGGGATCAATGTCCAGAGTGATGGCTTCGGTGTCGGGTCCTTTGGGAATGATAGTAAACCGGTTCTTCTCACTCTCAACCGATTCTTTTCCGGCGGAGTCCTGAGAGAGTACCAGCCAGTAGTAGGCGCCTTGACCGAGGCCCGAAACCATGACATCCGCCGTCTTCACCGTGCGGTCAACGATGGTCGAGGAAAAATATGGGTTCTTGGAGATTCGCAGGCGATAACCTTTGGCGTTGGCCATGGCGGTCCACGAAAACTCGATCGGCTTGGGATCCTGGGACACGAAGATCGGCATCATATTCGCCGGCGAGATGGGGGTCGGCGGGCCTATGTCCTTTCCCTTTTCCATGTGCGCAGACTGGTCATGAAAATTGACCTTCTCCCAATCCGCCAAGCGGACGGTTTCGCCGTTGCGTTCGATCTCTCCCGTACCTTTCTTCACCAAAATCTCGTGCTGATCGGCTTTGGGGTCGTTGTGCACCATGGCGGCGGACTCGGGCGCGAGAGATGCGGTTGCGCCCGCCACAATGACCTGCGACTTCGAACCCTGGGAATAGGTTGCGGTGGCCAGGTCGACGGTGCCGGTGCTGACCGCGACGGCCACGCTGGTCTGCTGCTGGTCGTTGGTCGAGTTCTCTTCGATCACGATCAGCGAATCTTGTTTTACGGTGTAGTTGGTGCCATCGTTGAAGACGATCTTGGCCATGCCCTCGGAACTGGTCTGGACGATGTCGCCTTTGTCGAGGGGCACACTGTAGTCGGCCGTGATCCAACTGCTGGAGTTCGACTTCTTGACTCGCACCGTACCATCGAGCGCGGTGAAGTGGGCCTGTTGGGAATTCAGCGAACCTGGCTTGGGCGCGGCCCCGGCCACCGCTTCCAGCGCCCGCATTCCCAGATTGTTGGCGGCTTTGATTCCGTTGTCAGTGAATTGCGGGAAGGTCAGACGCATGCCCAGGAAAAACACCACCACGCCCAGCAATACCAGCAGCGCCACGCTGCGGTAGGTGACTGTCTTCCACGCGATGTGGATTCCCGGCTTGCGGTTCGGAGACACCAAGGCCACGGTTCGCCCACTCAAATCCTAGAAATACGGAGTAATTTCGAGACTACCACAGGGCCAATAGGCGGAGAACCAGTAATCAAATAGGGACGTTACCTTGGTGCATGGACGGGCGCAGTTGTTGGTCTGTGTGGGACCTTCTTTTTTCGCCAGTCTGGACTCTACCTGCTGCCCCTATTCCACCTCGAAATCCGCCGAGCTAGTCTTCGTGGAATTGCCGGCGGAATCGAGCGCTGTGACTTCGACCCGGTACGAGCCCACCGGCAGCGAGCCTACCGGCAACTTCATCCCCAGCGGGACTAGGGGATTGCCGGCGCTGATGGCGGGCGCGGTATTGGTGAAACCGGCGTCGATCTTCTGGGCTCCGGTTTTGCGGTCCAGAACTTTCAGTTCCAGGCCGAATTTGGGAGGGTTGGGGCCAGCCAGCAGCGGTTCGTAGACTTCCACATAGATGGCTGCGCTGTCTGTGGTCTTGAAACGGTTGGAGGCGGAGGGCGTAATCTGCATGCCCTGCGCCACCAGCGGCCGCTTATCTTCCAGCAGTTCAGCGTCCAGTTCCGTGGACATCTCAGAGACGCGATGCATCTGGTTGCTCAGCGCAACCGCGCTGAGGCTGAATTGCTTGCCGCTGAAGTTGCCGATTACGAGCGGAGTTTGCAGCTTGCCGAAATTCTCGCTTCCTGAGCTGAACACTACTTTCAGGTTGTACTGGCCGGAGGCCACATCGAATTGATTTTCGTAGTGGAAGGGATGCGACTGAAACTCCTGTAATTCCTTCTTATCGTCAAAATCGAGATCTACGGTGTCACTGAAACGAGCGGCAATGGTGGCATCGGGCTTGTAGGCGATCCCGAGCACGTTCACGGACGAGTGCTGCTTCCCTTTCACCTTCTCGAACTTCAGCGCATTGGTTGGAATATCAATCACCAGATCAACCCGGGCGGTGTCGTTCGAGGTGTAGAAAAATGGTGCTTGCATGGTGGCTGTGACGTTGCCGGCTTGTTCTCCGGTCACTCGGTTCTCCAAGTCTTTTTCGAGCGGGTTCCCGGCCAGCAAGTCCTGGGGTTTGACTTTGCAATAGCCACTGCGGGAGCGGACTTCGGTGCCACCGCGATCCACCTTCACTTTGAGCGTATGACAGCTTCCCTCGGCGGCGCTGGAGGGGGTGTACCCGAGAACGTAGTACTGCGATTGGTCTTGTGCGATTTTTTGCAGACCTGCCAGCAAATCATTGGTGTTGAGGATGACGAATCCGCCGGTCCCGTCGGCGAGTTGATACAGCACTTGCTGATTGGTCGAGGCGGTCGGGGGAAACTGCGGAACGATCTGGCGAGGCTGGTTGTTCGGATTATTGTAGAAACTGGACATGGGCGACGCACCGCGAGAGCCCGACGATGCTGGAGGGCCCGGATTGCCTCGAGTTCCTCCGGGACTACCTGTGCCTCCGCGGCCGCCACCGCCGGGTGCTCCACCGCCGCCTGAATGACCACCTGTTCCGCTGCCTCCCCCACCCGGAGTGCCGGGATGCTGGACCAGCAACAGGTGGGCCTGCGGAGCTCGGCCCGCGTATTTAAGAGTGGTGAACACTACGCGGCCTGAATTCGGCCTCGGTGCGTGCGCCGGTCTGGAGCTGCGTGGGAGTCGCAGGCCGCCCAGAGTGGGGCCGGCCAATCCGCGAACATCAATGGGATAGACGGCGACGTTGGCCTTGTTACAGGTGTCGATGGCGGCAGTCAATTCGGATTGCAGCTGGGAATTCATGGTGAAGCCGGAGGTCAGCATCACCAGGGTCTTGCGGCCGGGGACGGTCGACAGATTCTTGGCCAGGCTCCGTAAGGCCAGCAACACACTGCGGGCGCCGAAATCGGCCTCGGAGTTGGTCAGCGGCGGCAGGCTGGAGGGCATTCCCAGCGACGCAATCTGAACCGGAGCGGGAGCATTGGGGTCAACGGCGGAACCCTTGGTTACGCTTACGATTTGCTTCAGGCGCTCCACGTCGGCAGTGAAGTTCTGGGAAATATGAACGGTGCCGCCGAAATCGACGACTGCGATCAGCCGGTTCGGGGCCGGCATTGGCGTCGATAAACTGTGCCGCCGCCTGGCGGGCCCTCATCTGGTCCGCGGCGTCCATGGTCGAGTTGTCAAAGAACAGCACCAAATACTGCTTTTGTGCCCGAGTGGGAGAGGCCGCATCATCCTCGAATGAAAAACTGGTGATGGTTTGTTCCTTGTCGTCTTCCCAGACCTTGAAGTCTTTCATGGTGAGGTCGCGAAGGTAGTTGCCCTTTTTGTCGGTGACGACGGTGTCTACCAGAACCACGCGCGATTCTACTTTTATGGTGGGTATGTTGGTGGCCGCAGCGTCGGCATTTTGCTGTGCCTGCGCGAACGGCACCCCCACGAGCAAGCAACTCGCGACTATCAGAACGGTTGTAAGCAAAAGGCTCAATCCGTGAAAGCGCATAGTCCAACTCCTTGTGCTAGGGAATTTCCACTGCACCGCTTTGGGCCGACATCAGCCGTTCCTCGGCATCGCGCACTACCAACCGCACCAGGTATCCGCCTGGCTTTACGTCAAAACTTGTCCGCATGGTGATCCCTGATCCCAGTTTGTGTTCCAGGGTTTCATCCTTCAAACGCATTTCGACGATCTTCTCGCTCCCTTGAATATAGTCCCCATTGCGGTTGAACAGCGCGGAGACAATGGTCAGATCGTTGCGGTTGCGTCCATCCACTTTGCGGAAATGCAGCTGCTTCACATCTACGTGGGCCAGGACCGTGAGCTTGGCGCTCTCCTCGCTCGATTTGAAGAACTGGGTGTGCAATTCGATCGGAATTTCGTGCATCTCGTCCTGTGAGAAAAGCGCCTCTTCGATTTCCCGCTTGTCCTGTTCGGCGGGATCGAGGATGTGCTTGGGAGCGTAGTATCCCCTTCGGGCCTGGAGGGTAAATTTCTGCGGGTCCTTGAGCGTGACTTTCAGCTTATGAAAACGGCCGTCCAGTTTGAGGTTCTGTGGCGAGAAGGCGAGGACATAATAAAACTCCGGGGCGGTCGCAACGCGGCGAAAGCCCTCTTCCAGATCGTTGTCGTTGTGGAAGTACGCACCGCCGGTTCCATCGGCAAATTCTTCCAACACCATTTGGCTCGCCGATTCACTGGCGGCCTGGTATAGGAACTCCTGCTGCAGCAGGAACGGGTTGGGCGCACCCTGGCGGCTGATGTCCCCGGCGGGATCAAGCGTGTACAGACCGCGGGCGTCGAGGGCGCTGATCATGACATTGCTGCGCACGGCGCGCTCGATGACCTCCCCGACCTCGTATTGCAATTGCGGGGTCAGGAATCCGGGTGAGACCAGGACGACAGTGCGTTGCCCGGGCGCCGAGGCCATCCGCCGGACCGCATCTTTCAGAGTCCCAAGCACCAGGCGGCTTTCCGACTCTCCCAGGCTCAAGTATTGTTGCGCGGCCTGTTGCGCCAACTGCAGCGCGGCTTGCGCGGACGCCGCAGTGGTCCTGGGGTCCGTGTTCTGGCTCAATGTTGTGCAGTCGGCTGCGTCCTGCGCCACTACCGCGAGCGCCTGATCGTCATGGAGGTTCACGATCTGATCCGCGATGTAATAGGTCATGTAGGGACATTCCGTGACCCCAGTATGCAGAATGGATCGCGGCTGGATTCGCAGTAAGGCCTCATGCAGCTTGCTGTGATCGTCCGTAAAGTCGAGGTTGTTCTGGCCTGAGGTTGTGAAGATGGCGGCGCGGTCCGTGGGTCGCAGAGTCGCCAGATGATGCTCGGCAGCAATTCGCACCGGTAACAAATACTTGGTTTCCAGATGCACATCGTCAAACAGGTAGATTACGAAACGGTCGGGCACTTGTGGTGGAGCAACGGGCGCGACCTCTCCGGGTTGCGACGCACTGGATTCTTGCGGCTTCGCAGCCGGGCTGCCGGGCTGCTCCACAGCAAAATTGGCGATGGTCTGGGGTTTTCCGTTGTCAAATAGCTGGAAGTCGTCCTTGTGCAGCGTACCGATGGCGTTCCCGTGTGCATCGCGAACCACGGTACGCACCAGAACCAGCCTGACATTCACTTTGAACGCTGTCTGCGCCTCATGCGAAGCCATCTCGGCGGGGTTCTTGTCTGCGGCCGTAGAGTCGGTAGTCGATGGAGAAGATTGCTGAGGCGAAGACGACGGTTGGGGCGCGGCCGCTGGACTGGTGCCCGATTGGGCAGAGGAGAGACAAAGAAATACCAGACAAAACGAGGCTAGCTTGCCGACAGAACGCGGAATACCGAGTCTCGGATTCGTGCGACTGGTCACTGCGGATGCGTCCAGGCGAGCCTTCCCTATCCCTGGAACCATAGAAGCATACGCCACTTTCGACGAAAATGGCCCGAAAATCAGTGCGGCGGGGGTCAGTCCGAAAGGAAGCGCCGCATGGCCGGCCGGGTCATGTAGATGAGCAACGCCCCTGCGAGCAACACGCCGACGGTGCCCTCCAGCCAGGCACCGGAAACGAGGCGCGCCAGGTCTCCAACTGCGTTCCCCCCGATCAGAAGTATGGCCAGGATCCAGCCCCAGTGGCGACGCTTGAGCCAACCGATCCCGGCCGCGGCCAAGGTCAACCCGAGCAGCGGAAACAAGAAACCCACCCATGGGCCCAAAGCGGTGAGCCCGGCATGGCCTACGGGGTTGAGGGCCCAGGCCCGATCGAGGAAGGTCCCTGGAAAAATCAGGGTGATGCCGGCGAACGTGGCCATGACCGCTCCCCAGAGCAGGAAGATGCCGATTGCAAGCCAGCCACGAGGGCGCGGATTTGCGGCATCGGCCATATACCAGAAACAGTTGTCAGCTGTCAGCTCTCGGTTCTGACCTAACGCGCGGGCAATGGGTAGTAACCTTCCTTCGCGAAGACCTCAACACAGGGACGCATGTCGGAGGATTTGCAACCCGGCCGATTCACGCGGATTTCGATTTCACGGCGGGTGTCGCTGGGAGTGGCGCGGGTCATGTAACCCAAAGTGTATTGATTGCGTGCATCACCAATGAGCCGCTGATAGACGCCTTCGATGGCAGTGCGGGAATATTCGGCGAGCACCTCACCGCCGGTGGCATTGGCGTACTTAGGCAAAATGTTGCTGTATCCCTGACCGGGGATGCGCAGTTTCTCCAGCTTGTTGTAACCGGGAATGGCGGAATTCTCAACGGCGATGCCGTACAACAGGATCTCGTTTGAAAGCAGCACCTGCAAAACCGTGCCGTAGTTGGCGTCGCTGCGATACTCCCGGCCATCGCTGATCACAAAAATAATCTTGCGCCGGTTCTTTGGCCGCTTCCCAAGATCCCGGGCCGCCATGAGAATGGCGTCATTCAAAACATGGGACTGCTTGGAGGGAGTGCTGACCGGTGTAGTCGGGGAGTCAATGGGAACTCCGTTGATGACGGGTCCCTGAGGCCCCAATGGTCCGCTGGTGATGGGAACTCCCGGGACTTCACCGTGTTTGGTCTTCAGACCGTTCAAGACGCCTTCCAACTTGCGACCAACGGCGTTAAAGTCGGCCAATTGTGAGACGCTGGTGCTATAGGTATAAATTGCAATTTCGTCGAACCCGGCGAATGAGCCGCTCAATGTGGAGTAGGTCTCGTTTATTTTCTGGACGGCAATGTCTGACATGCCAAGGTCAATGACGACGGCAACGGAAAGGCCAAAGGGATCGCTGCTGAAAAAGTTCAAGTTCTGCTTCTTGCCGTCTTCAAAGACCGAAAAGTCCGAGGACAATAACCCGCTGACCAGATGTCCGGATTCGTCAGTGACGCGCACCGGCACCACGACCTGATTGACATTGACCCGGAGCTGGAAGAGTTGGTCCTGAGCGGCGGGCTGGGTCTTAGTGGCGTCCCCGGACGGAACGGTGCCGATCTTCATGGGAGGCGGCGGCCCGGGCGGGGTATCGCCAGAGTCCGATGATGAAGCCGACGGAGCTTGGTCGCGGGGGTTTGTGGGATTTGAACCGGGCGGCGGGGGCTTGAGTTCAGTGGGTGCAGGAGGCGGCGGCTGGGCGGTTGAGGGCGCATCTGGAATGTCGGGTTTCTGCTCGGGCTGTTGGGCGCTGGCCAACCCTAACGTCAGGAAAAACAACAAGATTGCCAGACCAGCAGCAGTTCGGTACGTCGCCATCCGTTGCCCCACAGACAGAACCTCCGCGTGTCGGCGTCTACTTCTTCCTGAGAATGCTGAAACCGGCAGTTTGTTGCATCTAAGGTTTAAGGAATAGACTAACAAAACTGCCCTGAGAATATCTTGATGACCAAGATCCATACGCGGTTTCCTCTAGGCGGTGCGCTGCTGCTGATTTTGACCGGTGCCGCCATCGCTTCCCCGGTACAGCAACCCTCCCAGGATTCCGACCAGCCCGCTGAGGCACTAAAGGTCAATGTCAATGTGGTGCAGTTGTTCTTCAACGTCAAGGACAAGAAGGGAGGGCTGATCCCCAACTTGACCAAAGACCAGTTTCAGGTGTCGGAGGACGGCAAGCCGCAGAACATCAAATACTTTGCCGCAGAATCTGACCTCCCGTTGACGCTCGGCATTCTGTTTGATACCAGCCCCAGCCAAACCAGAGTACTCGACATGGAGAAGCTGGTGGGAGGGCAATTCCTGGATGAGATTTTGCGGGAAAAAGACCTCGCCTTTGTGATGGGCTTCGACGCCGACGTGGATTTGTTGCAGGACTTCACCAACTCGACTCGTCTTCTTAAGAAAGCCATGAACAATGCGAAGATTGGAGGAGGCGGAGGAATGACCGGCATGGGAGGGGGGCCGGTTCCCACGATGAGTCACGGCTGCTGCACCATGTTGTATGACGCCGTATACCTGGCAGCTCATGATGAACTAGCCCAGCAAGTAGGAAGAAAAGCCATGATCCTGCTGACTGATGGCGAGGATGAAGGCAGCAAACTGAAGATCCAGGATGCGATTGAGGCTGCACAAAAATCGGATGCCATCTGCTATGTACTCTTGATTGCAGACCGTGGGGGCATGTGGGGGGGCTTCGGTGGCGGAGAGATGAACAAGCTCACCAGGGAGACGGGTGGGCGAGTGATTGAAGTGGGCAATAAATTCGAAAAACTCAAAGAGGGATTTGATCAGATCGCCCACGAACTGCGGAGTCAGTACAACCTGGGCTACACTCCCACCAACGCCAAGCTGGACGGGACATTTCGCAAGATCGAGATCCACGCGAACAGTAAGGATTACAAGATCCAGTCCCGCGCCGGTTATTACGCGATACCCAAGGCAGAATAGGGCTACCTGCGGGTCAGCTTCGTGATGGCCGGTCCTTGACCCGGATCACAAACTTCAGTCCCGACCAGATTTCATTCACCGCGCAGACCTTCACGTCGACCAGACCGGCTTGCAATCCGATGTTGCGGACTTCGTTTTCGGAAAGATCTGTAGTTATGCCTGAGGCTCTTTTGGGCCAGCTTACCCAGAAGATTCCAGCCGGCGCCAAGCGTTTTGCAACCTGAGAGAATCTCTTCTTCAGGTCGGCAGCACTCTTGATGAAGATCATGGCGAAATCGAGGGGCGGGGGGCCGTCCTTCACGACTTGGCAAGCGGCCAAAGCCTCCTTCAGTTCGGCCTTCACATCGGCAGGGACATCCAGCAGGAGGACGTGGAACTGCTCCTTAATGCCTAGTTTCTTCGGCAGCGGAGTGCCCGAGTAGCCTGCCATAAATCTTTATTGCGCGGGCGCGTAGTAGCCGCGGCGGCTGCGGACGTGCATACCTTTCTGTTTAGCGGCGATTTCGATGGTGCGATAGCGGCCATCGGGTTTGAAGTCCGCGGGCTTGTAGGAAATTGCGTATTGGCTGCGTAGTTCTTCCTGGATGGCGGCAAAGGCGTTGGCCACTTCAGTGAGCTGGAAAGGGACGTAGGAGCGGCCGCCAGTGGCCTCGGCGATGCGCTCCAGGACTTTGTCACCGTGTTTGCCACCGCCTCCCGTGAGGTTGGTGCTGATGGTATAAACCACGACTTCCGCCCGCTCCGCCATTTCAATGGCTTCCTCGCGAGTGACGTGACTCTGATTGTCGTCGCCATCGCTCAACAGGATGATGGCCCGGCGAACCGCGCCGTTGGGTGAGCTCTTCAGCAGTTTGTCACGGCAGGCAAAGTAGAGGGCGTCGAACAAGGCTGTGCCTCCGCCCGGGCGTAGCGCACGCACGCCGACGGAGAGCTTTTCGGTACTGTCGGTAAAGTCCTGAGTTACTTCAGGAGTGGCATCAAAGCCGACCACGAAGGCCCGGTCATACTTCCGCCGCACGGTCTGGTTGAGGAACTCAATGGCCGCTTCCTGTTCGAATTTAAAGCGATCGCGGATGGAATTGCTGGCATCGATGAGCAGGCCGGCTTCGAGCGGCAAATCGGTTTCCGCGCGGAAGCTGCGGAGTTCCAACGCTGGCTTGTTGTCATCGACGATATTGAAGTCGTTCTTCTTGAGATCTTTCACGTAGCGGCCATGCTTGTCGGTCACGGTGAACACCACGTTGACTTCGTTGACGCGTTTGACAATGGTGGCGACGGTGTCGTCTTGGGTCGCAGGGGAAGCGGAAGGTGCGGCTCCTTCCGGTTGCGAGGATTCACCAGGCTGCTGGGAGTCCGATGGCGGCGCACTGGCATCAGGTTTGGAACCGGCAGCGGCTGGCGGAGTCTGCGGCGCGGATTGCTGCTGCTCGGCTGCGGCCTGCGGCGGAGGCGGCTTCGGAGTCTGGGCCTTTGGTTGCGAAGCCGATGGCGCAGAGGGCAGCTCGGCCGGAGCGGTGTCTTGAGTGCGGGCCGCCGCGATAAGTGCAAGCGAGCAACCTATCAGGAGTGGGACGAAACGAACTTTCATGAGGCTTCTTATTATATGGGATGCAAGTGGTGAAGCCGCGAGCTGTGTTTCATCGGCGGAAAAGCGACTCTAGTCGTCTTTGTACTCATACTCCGCCCTGATGGGCTGGCCCTCAGCAAAGCGACTGGGACGAAACGCTGAGATGTCGACAGTCTCACCGCTGCCGTCCAGCAATAATTCTGACATCACCAGACCTATGCCGGGTGAAATCTTGAATCCCATGCCTGAGAACCCGGCGCAGACGTGCAGACCCCGAATGCCGGGGATTTCTCCGAGAAGAGGACGGGAGTCCGGCGTCATATCGTAAACACCGGTGACTCCGCGCATGACTTCTGCATTTTCGAGCTTTGGAATCCGGCGGTGGGCGCGCTCGATCAATTCTTCGATTCCTTCGTCGGATGCGCGTTGCGGGAAGTTCTCGGGATCTGCGGGACGTTGACCGTAGAAGTCGCCGATCAGGAATTTGTCATGCGCGTCGGAGCGAAAATAGGTCGCAGTGACGGAGTCGATGCAGGCGCAGCCGCCGCCTTTCATCCCTGGAGCATTCTTCAAAATGGCAACTTGATGGAACTCGGTTTCGATGGGCAGATCATAACCGACGGACTGAAACAACGGGCGGGTCCACGGGCCGGTTGCAGCTATTACGATCGGCGCAGCGATCTCACCCTGATCGGTTACTACGCCGGTCACACGACCGGCTTGGACGTTGAAGGCTATCGCCTGGGTGCGCGGCAGATAGCGGACGCCAAGGTCGCGAGCACGATTGAGGAAGTCGTTAGCTACGCCGGCGCCGTCGCCGTAGCCGGAATCGGGCTCGTAGGCGGCCAGTTCGACTTCGTCGATTTTCCAATCAGGCTCGAGGGCTTGCAGCTCCTGGCAATCGATGAGACGAACATTGACGCCCAGCTTTTGCTGCATGCCAACGTTTAGTTTCAGCCGCTCGATCTCGTTGGGATGGACGATGCGCACAAAGCCGGTCTTGTGGAAGTCTCCCGGCTCCCCGACTACCTCTTGCCAGTTTTGAAACATGTGCAGGCTGATGAGTGCTAGCTGGACTTCGGGCGGATAGCTGTAGTGCATGCGCACCAGGGCGGAAGAGCGTCCACTGCCGCCGCGGCCCACATGATCTTTGTCGATCACCAGAACGTTCCCTGCTTTGCGCTGGGCGAGATGGAATGCGATGGAGGCCCCCATGACGCCGGCGCCGAGGACTATCATGTCGGCCGATTTCGGGGGAGTGGTCATTTCTTCACCACAGGGGTCACAGAAGACCACAGAGGGGACACCGTGATCACTGGCGCCCTTTCTTCCAATCGCGCAAGGCTTGATGCGCGGCGTTATGTCCGGGGGCTCCGGTTACGCCGCCGCCAGGATGTGCGCCTGCGCCACAGAGGTAGAGGCCGGCGATGGGGGTACGGTACTCGGGCCCATCCCGGCACTGGCCGCATGAAGAAGAGTTGTTCCAGCCGCAGGTCGCCGTGGAATATATTGCCTTCGGTCAAACCGTAGGTGCGCTCCAGATCGAGCGGAGTCAATACCTGGCGCGCGAGAATTGCGCCGGGGACGTTCGGGGCGTACTCGGCAATTTTCGCGACCACGCGGTCGCCGAGCAGATCGCGTTTCTCGTCCCACGTGCCTTGGCGCAGACGGTAGGGAACGTACTGCACGAAGCAGGTCAGGATGTGTTTGCCCTTGGGCGCGAGTGAGTCGTCGGCGTTCGAGGAGATAACACAATCGACCCACAGTTCTTCGGGGATGTCACCAAACTTCGCGATGTCATAGCAGCGCTCAGCGAAAGCAAGCGAAGGGACAAGGGTAAAGAAAGTCCGTTCCAGCGGGGTGGCATTGGCCGGGGTTCCGGTGAAGCGGGGTTCTTCCGCAAGCACCATGTTTACTTTGGCGCAGGGGCCGTCCATTTTGATACCGCGGACGGAGTGGAGGAATTCCTCCGGCAGCTCGCTGGACGGCACCATTTTCAGGAAGGTGCGTTTGGGATCGGCGTTGGAGAGCACGATGCGGGAGCGAATCTCGGTGCCGTCTTCAAGAACCACGCCGCGAGCTCGGCCGGCGCGAATGTCAATCTGAGCAACGGACGCCGAGGTACGAATATCGACTCCGAGCTTTCGCCCTGAAGCTGCAAGCGCCTGGGTGATGGAACCCATGCCGCCGATGACGTGTCCGTAGAACCCTTGCAGTGCATGCTCGCCGCCGCTCAGCAGATGAAACAGGAGGCCGATGGCGGTTCCCGGCTGGTACGGCCCGCCATGCTTGCCATAGACGTTGTTGGCAAGAAACATGGTCTTCATCTTTTCCGATTCGTAGTGGTTGTCGAGAAACTCGCCCAGGCTGCCGGTAAGGAACGAGACCAGTTGCGAAATTTCGCTGCTGGTGATTCCGCGAAAGCGCTTGCCCGCGCGGAACAGGTCCATCCATCCGCCCAGGCTGGTGGTGTCGATTTCCGGCGGGGGTTCGAGAAAGAAGGGCTGCAGATAACGCGCCAGTTGCTTGAGTTGAGCGTCCACACGAACAAAGGTTTCGGCGTCCTTGGCTGAGAGTTTTTGGAATTCCGTCTTTGCCCGGTCGTGGTCCACCCACCAAGGCACCACGTGGCCGTCAGGAAATGGAACCTGAATCGCCGGATCGCAAGGGACCATGCGCAGCCCGTGCTCGGCGAGTTTCAAGTCCTGGATGACTTCAGGCCGCAGCATGCTGGCGATGTAAGAAGTCGTCGAGACGCGGCATCCCGGCGCGATTTCTTCTGTCACGCAGCAACCGCCGACAATTTCGCGGCGCTCGAGCACCAGAGTGGTGAGTCCGGCGCGAGCCAGATAGGCGGCAGCGGTCAGGCCGTTGTGGCCGCCACCGACTACGATAGCGTCGTACGGTTTGGAGGTTTCTCCAGGCATCATCGTGCGACCTGACCAGCAGTCAGGAACTTTCGAGCTGTGGTAGGTTACATTAACGCGCTGCGGCAAAAAACAGAATTGAAATCAGTTGGCTTTTCCAGTAGAGTTCCATGACTTGAGGTCAGACTATGAGTGTTGTGGGAAGTGGCGTTGTTCCGTCTCCACCCCGTTATCGTCACCTGCCAACCCGGCCCCGCTCCGAGGGCAAGCGAACCCGGATTATTGATGCGGCCATGCGCCACTTCGCCGAGCAAGGCTATGACGCCGCGCGCGTCGGTGACCTGGCGGCGATGTTGGGCATAGCCAAAGGCTCAATCTTTCAGCATTTCGGCAGCAAGGACGGCCTGTTCTTCGAAGCCTACAAGAAGGCCGTGCGCTCGTTTCCGCGCTACCTGGATGCGCCCGCGGATGTCTGCGATCAGGGATTCTTTGAAGTGCTGCGCTACTGGCTGGTGCGCACCGAACACCTGGTACGTGAAGACTGGATCCCGTATCGGGTCTCGCTGCTGGGCAACTATGGCACTGACCTCGCACTGAAACGGGAGATTAATCGCTTCTTGGTGGCCGAGGATCCGTACGGGACGGTTGCCTTTGTGCGCTTTGGGCTGGAACGCGGGGAACTGCGCAACGATCTCGATCAGGAGATGATGGTTTCGATCCTGGATTGGACTATGGAACGTTTTCAGGATGCGTTACTGACTGAAGAACTCGATCCCGGGCTTTTTCGCCGACAGGGAGGGCCAGCGGAAAAGAAGGAAGCGCGTATCACGCAGTTTTTAGAGGTGCTGAAAAGGGCTATCGGCACCAGCCGCTAATAAAGCAATCACCGTCATGGCTTCCGTCAAAGACACTCTCGCGATCTACAACGACCAGGCTCCGCTGCCTGAGGCCTCGACCATTCCTGCGCCCTGGTACGTGGACGCCCGCATTGCGGATCTGGAAGCGAAGACGGTGTTCAGCAATACCTGGCAACTGGTGGGCCGTGTGGAGCAAGTGGAGAAGCCGGGCCAGTTCATCACCACCACCATCGCCGGAGAGCCGATCGTGGTGGTCCGCGGCAATGACCACATATTGCGGGCAATGTACAACGTTTGCCGCCATCACGCAGCTGCGGTGGTCACGGAACCTTGCGGACAGGCTACGATTTTGCATTGTCCTTATCACGGGTGGAATTACGGGCTGGATGGTTCGCTCAAGGGCATGCCGGAGTTTGATGGGGTGCAGGGCTTCGACCGCCAGAAGAATGGTTTGCTGCCGGCGCGGGCGGAGGCCTGGGAGAAATTTGTATTTGTGAATCTGGACTTGGAAGCGCCGTCGCTGCGGGACTTTCTCGGCGGGCTGGTCAAGCGCGTGGCTGGGCTGGGTGTCAGCAAGCTGCACTATTTTGACACCCGGACGTATGACATTGCCTGCAACTGGAAAGTTTTCGTGGATAACTACCTTGACGGCGGATACCACGTGCCGCATTTACACAAGGGATTGAATTCGGTCTTGGATTACAAGGAATACACCATCGAAAATGAAGATCGCTATTGTTTGCAGTCGAGTCCCATGGTTTCGTCCGACGAAGACAAGGCGACTGGGGCCACGCGGAAGGGCGACCGGGCTTGGTATTTCTGGCAGTACCCGAATTTGATGATCAACTGCTATGAAGGGTATATGGACACGAACTTCGTAATTCCAGTGGACGTGGACCATTGCCGGGTGATTTTCGATTTCTATTTTGGTGATGTCAGCGAGGCTGCTCGCGAATACAACCAGCAGAGTGTGGCAGTGGGCGCCCGCGTTCAAGAGGAAGATTTGGGGATTTGCGAAGCGGTGCAGCGTGGACTGAAGTCGCGGGCTTACGGTGCGGGCAGGCTTTCGGTGCGGCGGGAGGCGGGGGAGCATTTGTTTCATCGGTTGCTGGCAGCGGATTTGAAGGCGGGAGTTATGGCGGGAGCTGCGGCGGCGGATTGAGTACTGGACGTTCTACTGATGGTCCCTGGGGACCGTCTCTTGCCAGGTTTTAGTTTTGACCATCTGGCCATCCTTCAAGACTTCACGCGTGTACTTGTAGTAGAACTTCCTCTGGTCGGTGGTAAGCGACAGGTGTCCCTGCCAAGTCAGCGTTCTTCCCTTTAATTCAAAGACCGTCCGCGCCTCGCCTTGCACGGCGCTGGTTTCGGGATGGTTGTCGTCGGCGGTGTAGGTTAGATTCTCGTAGTCGGTTTCTTTGCCCCAGGGATACGACTCTTCCGATTTCCCACTCCAGTAGGCCGTGGTGGTGCGCTCCTTCAGTTCATGAGTTACCTGCCATTTGCCGGGCAGGATTGCGCCTTGACTGTGCATGTCGGTTCGCTGGTCGGAGGGTTGCACCGGCGGGAATGGCGGGACTGGAACCGATTGCAGCGGCACGACCGGAAGAACCACCTGCGATCCGTGGTCGCCGCCGAGTTCGAGGGATGTGGTCATCGAATAGGGCGTTGGCAGAACCATTGGCCACTGCGCGTTCGAAATGGCTATGCGGATGCGATGACCCTTGGGAAACACCCAGGAGGTGAGGTGCATGGCAACGTCGAGGGCGTATGTCTTGCCGGGTTCGAGGTCGTGAGGCTCGGTCATGGATTCGCGTTGCGCTCCGCTTAGACCTGCGCCGGTGATCTGGGTAACCGCGCCGTCGGGAGCTACGTCGGATAAACGCGCAAACCAGTTTGCAAGAGGAGCGGTGGCGGAGGCCTGCAAAAAGGCGTGCGGCCGGCCGAGGATCGCCAGATCTTCTTCCAGTGGGGCGGAGTCATAGACCAGGCTGAATGCGTCCATGGGGCGGACATCGGGCAGCAGCTCGCCCCACCAGAAACCGGCTTCGACTCCTACCGAGGGAACGTAGACGAGCCGATGGGTTGCGGTTTCGGCGAGTGAATTTGACAGCGTGTGATTGGGTTGCAAAAACAATGTTGTGTTCTTGGCGTCGGGAGGCGGCCAGGAGTCTTCGCGGCGCCATTCGCCGGGAATATTTTCAAGCGTCATATCCGGCGGATACCAGTGGCGCATGTAGATAACGAGTTTCGGATCCTGCAAAACGCCGGTGTCGCGGCCCTTCAGCCAGTAGTCCCACCAGCGCACGGCTTCCTCGCGCCACTCGAATTGCGGGCTGAAATCGCCGTCGGAGGGATAGCTGTGGTTCCAGGGACCGACAATGGCCTTGATGGGAGCCTTCGTCTCTTCGAGCATGGCGGGGATGCTGTCGCGGTAGCCGTCCATCATTCCGCCGATCAGGAAGCTGGGGATTTTGATTTCGCTGAGCGGCCGCACCGGGCTGCGCCAGAAGGGACCGTCGTGCTGATGCTTGAGGTAGAGCAGCGACCATGGGGGCGCATCGAAGCGTGGGCCAAGGATCTTTTCGTCGAGCGTGTAATCGGGGGCGCCGGTCATGCCGGGAGCCAAGTCCATGTTGAGTTCGAATTCGTCGATGTGCACCATGCCGTCGATGTAGTGAATGTCGTCGTGAAAGAGTTCGTCGGTGGCGGCAGCAGCGAGGATCGCCTTTAGCTCGGGAGGATTGCGCATGGCCATCTGGAGCGAATTGAATCCGCTCCAGGAGATGCCCATCATGCCGACGTTGCCGTTCGACCACGGCTGATGCGCGAGCCAGGTGATGATTTGCAGACCGTCGGCCTGTTCCTGTTCGGAATATTCGCGGTCGGTGGGAACGCCTTCGCTGGTACCGAAGCCGCGGATGTCGACGCGGGCGCATACGTAGCCGCGGCGGGTGAAGTACGAATACAGGCTGTAGTCACCTGCGGCCATGGCGTCGTCTTTGCGGTAGGGGTGGTATTCGAGGATGGCGGGAAATTTCTCTGCTGGCTTGGCGCCTTCGGGCATGTACAGAGTTACGGAAAGACGGACGCCGTCTTTCATCGGGATCCACTGGTTCTCCATGCGGACGCCGTAGGTAGGGGGAGACGGCGGCTCGACGGCGAGAGCGCTAAGAACGGTGAACATGAGAGACGCGAGTGCCAGGTGGCGGATCACGAGGCTCCAAATGGGTCTTCGAGCGACGGGCTTTGCGGCGTAAACAGCTCCGCGCCGGATTCGGTGATATGCATGTCATCTTCGAGTCGGATACCGAACTCACCGGGAATGTAGATGCCGGGCTCGTCGCTGAAGGTCATGTTGGGTGCAAGCAGTGTGGTGTTACCGCGGACGAGATAAGGCCATTCGTGGCCGTCCATGCCCATGCCGTGGCCGACGCGATGGCGGAAGAATTTGTACTCAGGCCCGTAGCCGGCATCGGTGATGATTTTGCGCGCCGCGGCATCCACGGCCTGGCATTCGGTACCGGGACGGGCCGTCTTTAGTGCGGCAGTTTGCGCACGGTGGACAATGTCGAACACAGCCTTCATCTTGCCTGCGGCTTTGCCGAGGACAAATGTGCGGGTAATGTCGGAAACGTAGGCTTCGACGGTGCAGCCGTCATCCAGCATGATGATGGAGCCTTCGCGGATGATCTGTGTTGTCACCGATCCGTGAGGGACAGCGGTGAACTCGCCGACCTGCACACTCACCTCACCAGGGAACCCTGTGCGTTCATAGGCGGCGCCAATCAGGTCCTCCAGTTGACCCCTCGTCATGCCTTCTTTCAGGGCATGGTATGCGGCCTCGTACACGGTGAGAGTCACCTTCGAAGCCAGGCGCATCAAGGCAATCTCGTGATCGCTTTTCACTCGCCGGCAACCTGCAGTCACTGGTGTGGCACTGGTCAGCCTCACTTGTGGCGCAGCTTTGGCGATTCCATCTTCAAAAACGAAGCGGACGGTTTCTTCTAGGCCGATGGTGGCTGTGCTGAAGCCGCGATCCTTCAATCCCTGAGCCAAGAGTTGATAGGGATTTTCGTCTTCCTGCCAGACGCGCAGATCGGTGCGGTCGCCGTCAGGCGCTTTCGCCATCTGCTCGCGGGCCCGCGCTTCTTCAAACGCCGGGCAGACATAAAGAGCGGTGCCTTTGGCAGGCAGCACCATGGCGAAAAAGCGCTCGCCACCCCACCAGCGAATGCCGCTGAAATATTCGAGAGAAGTTCCTTCCATCAGCAGAATGGCATCGAGATGGTTGGCGGCCATGAGGTGGCGCGCATTCTCCTGGCGGGCCATGCGTTCTTCTTTGGTTATAGGTGTGGCCTGGTCTTTCATCGACTTCAGAGACGCTATCGAAGGCGGCAAAGGTGTACAGGCGTCGCCAGTCGTAGCCCGTGCCATCGGGTTTGCGGCGAGGGCGATGCCAGCAATGGTTCCGGTTTCGAGAAAGCTACGGCGAGAGATCATGTAGTCTCCAAGCGGGACATTATAGTGGGTGTGCAAGATTCTCACGTGGAACCTCAGCGATTTTAGAATTCATACGATGGAATCGGGCTTCCAATGCGCAGGCTGTGGAGAATGGAACATCACTACCGTGGACGATTCCGCCGGGCGCTCGCAGTCCTACGTGGAAGACTGCCAGGTCTGCTGCAAGCCGAATCTGCTGCACATTGAATACGATTCCGCACGACAGGAATTTGTGATTACCGCCGAATTGGAATAGCGTATTGCGGAAGAAGACACAACCTGCCTGGAGGAGAAAGCGATGAGCAGCAACTATGTCGGTCCCGGGTCGCATGGTCGCCCACAATATGGTGACGACGCAGTTCGAACTGGATGGCTTCCGCGTAACTCGCACTCTAGGAGTCGTGCGCGGCATCGTAGTACGCTCAAGGTCGATTTTCGGCACGATCGGCGCTGGCCTACAGACGATCCTCGGAGGCAATATCACATTGCTGACGAACCTTTGTGAAAAAACGCGCTCCGAGGCCTTCGACCTGATGCTGCAGCACGCCGCCGAGTTAGGCGGTAACGCTGTGGTCGGCGCTCGCTATGACGCGACCGAGGTCATGCAAGGCGTGACCGAGGTGTTGGCGTATGGAACCGCTGTATTCGTGGAGCCAATACGCTGAACGGCTATTCCTTGTAGAACCATGCCGCAACCAGAGTCGCCAGAATGCAGCCGCCCCAGATGTCAAGCATCCAGCCTAGAGGAAACACGCGGGGGACCGTCGACCACGCGGCATGCGCAAAGTTTTCCGGAAAGCTGGCGGCGAACCCCACCAGGAACCCTATTTTGATGGCAGTTCCGGGACCGGGCCCCAAAGTCTGGCGTGACCAGGCGTATAAATGCGAGAGGATGATCGACGCCACCAGCAGAATCACAAACCACTGGCCCACGAAAAAAGGATAGCGCGGCTGCTGCAAGAACTGGCCAGCGTTCTGCGCAGCTACGTAGCGGGCATTGGTGATGATGAGTTGCCCAGTCGCGAAACTCCAAAAGAACCACACTACACTGCCGACCAAACCGCCAATCAATACGCGTCCGCGATTCACAGTCATGTAAGCCCCTCCCCTGATGGAATTAACAAGTTAGTGACTGGGACGACGCCGGAAGGATATCACTAAAGCTCGCCTCACCCGATCAAATTGAGCAGCGCGGCCTGGCGATAGGCAAAGGTCCGCCGAAACTGACGATCGATGACGAACTGGTTTGCCAACTGCCCTAACAAACCAAAGCCCACTTCATACTCGATGACGTCGCGGACGGTGGTTCCGGGGGTGCCACTGCGGGTCACGGCCTCAAGATAATGACGATGATGAAAGGACTTAAAGGGCCCCGTCTTCTGGATGTCGGCAAAATGATGATCCCATTCGAACTCGGTGATCAAGGAGACCCAGCGGGCGCGGAATGGCAGGGATGGGAATAAGCGAAACGAAGTGGCAATCTCCGAGCCGACCCCGGCCAAGGATCTTGTATCCGTCTTGGCGCGTTCTGGAGGCGGAACGAGTCTGAGTTCCTCGAGTCGGGTACCGGTTGATGGCGGCATGATTCGCGGCAGGTTCTCTGGATTCGCAAAGAAGAGGAACACTCTCTCCAGTGGGACCGGAACCCACTGCTCGAAAAGAAGGCGTGGACTCATATTGGCGCGCATCCTAAGTGCCGGCTCCCCAGGTCGTACCACTCGATGGAGGCAGGACCTTTGGACAACTTACAACTTACCACCGGCCATGACCGCCCGAACCTGCTGAGAGTCTTGTGTTGGGGCGAAGCTTGGTTTTAACTAGACAGGACTTGCTTTCGTCGGGGGACGGTCGCGGGGGACTGAGCATTGCTTGACGATCCGAAGTGGGAGCTGGCCATTCTGGCCACGGTTCAGGGTTTCTACGAAAAGCTGTTGCAGGAGCACCTTGGCGGCGAGGTTCCGGTTCCCGCCGGTCTGGAAGACATCTCGCTGCAAAGCGAGGATGATGTGCATGCAACTTTGTTAAGCATGCACCGCTGGCTGCGGTTGCTCGACCTGGCCATCACCCCCGCCATGTTGCGTCGGGCATTTACCCCGGACACGGATGCAGAAATCGCCGAAGCGATGCTCCGCTATTTCACCCGCAAGAAAGATATCAGCGACGCCAATCGAGACAAGACGGATCTGGTGGCAACGTTTCTCTATCGCCACCCCCGAGTTCCCGGCCAGTGGGAACGCCGAGGCTACGGCCTGGATGGGTCGCTTCCCCTCGCTCCCTTCGAAATTGCCCTGCTGGAAATTCTCGCCGACGCCGAGGCCCCGGGGCTGACGGAGGAACAGATGCAGCTGCTGCGTCAATTCGACCGGCTGCATGAAGATGCCGAGAAGTTTCGTGATCTGAATGCATTGCTTGATTCGGGCATTATTGTGCGAGTCAGGGAACTCAAGCAGTTATTCGATGCGTCGTTTTACCATCCCAGCGTGTTGGCGACGATTGCCCCCTACAACACTGTTTTCGGACGGAGGTTTGATGAACTCTTCTTGAAGGCGGCAACCGAAATCAAGACCTTCGCGCGGGAACTGGAAGAACAGGGAGGCAGCATCCTGGGCAACGTCGATGGCATGGACGTGACCGTGGAACATGTGTCAGCTCTGCAGGAGAGTGAGCTGCTCCGTATCGACTACGGCACGGCGCTGGAGAAATTCCGCCGGGTCTCCAGGCTGCGGAAAACCCTGCAGGACCACCCACCAGTGCGACGGGTTGCACCGATTCCCTTACGAACCACCGGTGCAGGCGTGAAGGTTCCTACCCCGTTGCGGGTATCCAATCTGCAGGCCATGCGATCGGCAGTCACGCCGCAACAGATCTCCAGCGAAGAAGGCAGGCTATTCAAGATAGAGGAATCGGTTCGAGCGTTTGTTCGCGTGGCCGACCCCAAGTTCCGCCACGTGGTTCCCATGCGTTACTTCAATCTGATCCTCACGCCGGCGGAGGTAGACGCCTTTGGTGCGGAGGATCGCGAGGAAAAGAATCTACAGGCATCTGTGACCCGCGCGCTGTTGCGCATGGTCACGGTGGCGGCGCGCATGACAACAGAACTGGAAGAACTGCGGCGGACGCAGAATTCACCTTCGTTGTGGCGGCTGCATGCCGATGCGCTGGTAGTCTTGTTGGAGATCGAGCGCAGCGTACAAGAAAATGTGAAACGGGTGATGGTGTCCGCCGAAACCCAAGGCGCTCCCACTGAGGCGATTCAGGCATCCCTCAAGAAACTTTACGATTGCACCGCCCTGGTGCAACAAACGCTTTCTCCAGCTGAGAAGGTTGCCGGCGTATCCAGCGGCCGCTAGACCTCACAGATAACTCAGCCACCAATCCTTGCGGCGTTGCTTGAGGGCGGCAAACCAGCGGCAGGGGAAGTACAGGATCACGATCACTATGAGCCACATCAGGTAGACAAAGGGGAGGCCATGTCCATAGTTGTCGGGTGTATCCCCGAAAATCGCCCCGTGGAACAGCCAGTCCACCGGTTGGTGAAACAACGGCGCAACGGCGATGGCGAGTAGATGAATCAAGTAAAGATGCAGGACATAAAAGAACAGAGGCACGCGGCCGAACGTCACCAGCACTGAGGTCCAGCGCGGCAAGTTTGATCTCTCCAGCCAGGCAAGCAGCAGCAGGGACGGTCCCATGGTCATGAGTAGAAATTGCAACGATGGCGGGTACTTCTCAACGTCCAGGAACAGGATGATGGTCTTCTCGACCGTAGGCTGGATATGCCAATCGCCTTGCGAAACACCTCCCAGGCCGGCGGGCGGGTTGCCGTAGAGATTGGTCACTCGCAGCAAAATGAAGGCCAGGGTCAGCACCATTCCCAGCCGGAATATCATCTTCTTGCGGCGGTCACTGTCGAGTTGATAAAGCGCGCCGAAAGCGTAACCCGCAGCCATGACGGCCACCCAGGGAACAATCTGAAAAAGAACAAACTTGGGTATCTGGAAGGGCAGCATCACGCCGCCACGCACGTGGAGGATCGTCCAGAGCCAGGCGAAGGAACCGAATTGCCGGGGGCGAACTCGATCCACCAGGTCGTGGGTGGCGATGGTGACAGTGGAAAGAATCGCGATCCAGCTCAGGGGCAGCCTGACCACCAGCGCCATGATCACCATGGAAGCACCCAAAGCCCATATGACGCCGAAAAATCCTCCCGTGATCATGAATGTCCAAGCGAATCCGATCACGGTGAATTCCAGAAGGATCAGCCACAGTCCGCGTGTCCACAGAAAACGACTCAACTCCTGCGGGGTCCTGCGTCGTCCGTAGAAATACGCCCCGGTGCCTGCCAGGAAGAAAAACAGCGGTGCGCAGAAGTGGGTGATCCAGCGGGTAAAGAACAGGCTGTAATAAGTGAATTTCAGGTTCTCTGGTGCAAAGGGTACGTTGGTGAAAAAATCCCGGACATGGTCGATCGCCATGATGACCATCACCAGGCCGCGCATAATGTCGAGTGAGGCGAGGCGGCCGGTTCTGGGCAAGGAGCCAGCGGGAACAGCGGTCGAAGACGGTGAAGGAAGTGTCGATGATCCCATCGCAGTCAGCCCCAGAAACTGGAAGTATATACGGCGATGCAGTCTTTCTGGCTACGTCAGATTAGACGTTGGACGGCGAGGAATGACTCGGAAATCGGGTGCCGGTTCAGTCGGCGACTTTGTAGTCGCAGGCGTCGCGGCAGGGCTCGCAGTAGAAGAGGCCGTCCTGGCACAGGCGAATCTCCATCTGGGCCTGACAGAGGCAGCAGTAGCGCTCACACTGGCAGCGATCTTCGGTCATTTCGCACTGCATGCAGCGATACTTGTTCTTGGTGGCGGTAGCCATGGGGAAACTGTAGCGCCGGGGCGCGGATGGGGAAAGTACCGTTGGTAACTGGGCTTCGGGAGGTTAATAAGAGCCTTGAAACGCAGAGGTCGCTCAGAACAGCCGCAGAGAGCGCAGAGACTGAAACCCTCGGTTGCCGCCTTCGCCGCCAGCATGTTAGGGTAATGAGTCTCGCCATCCCAGCAGCCCAAACCACTGCTTTTGATTGAGGAGAAATTGTCCGCTGCCGAAGCCACCACGCCGGTGATCCGTAAGACCGCCTTGAATGCTGTCCATCGCCAGATGGGCGCCAAGATGGTGGAGTTTAATGGCTGGGACATGCCGGTGGAATACCCGTCGGTCGGAGGCATCATTGCCGAGCACAACGCGGTGCGCACGGGCGTTGGTATTTTCGATGTCAGCCACATGGGCGATATTCGCCTGCAAGGGCCCGAAGCGCTGGCGGCCGTCCAGCATATTTCGATGAACGATGCCTCGCGGCTGGCGGTGGGGCAGGCACAGTATTCGGCGCTGCTCTATCCGCAAGGGACGTTTGTGGATGATGTGATCGTCCATCGCCTGGGCGATGACGATTACCTGCTGGTGATTAACGCCGGCACCCGCGAGAAGGACTTCAACTGGGTACGGGATAACACCCGGCAGTTCAAATGCAAGGTTGACAATCTCTCGGATGACTTCACGCAGATTGCCATTCAAGGGCCGAAGGGCGTGGACCTGCTGCAAAAGTTGACTGACGCCAATCTTTCAGCGGTGAAGTTTTATTGGGTGACGCGAGGAACGGTCTGCGGGCTGAAGAACATTCTGATCGCCCGCACCGGCTATACAGCCGAAGACGGGTTCGAGATTTACGTCCCTGCGGACGAACCCACCAGCGCGATGGTCTGGAATGCCATTCTGGAAGCAGGAAAAGGGTTCGGGGTGGTCCCGTGTGGACTCGGGTCGCGCAACACTCTGCGCCTAGAAGGCAACCTCTCACTCTACGGACACGAAATTTCCGATACGATTAATGTCTGGGAAGCCGGACTCGACCGCTTTTGTAAGATGGAAAAGCCGGAGTTTATCGGGCGGACGGCGCTCGAGAAAGCGAAGTCGGCCGGTGTGAAGCGCACGCTCGTGGGTCTGGAGATGGTGGAACGCGGCATTGCGCGGGATGGCTATAAAGTGCTGGACGACGCGGGCCGGGAGATCGGCTACATTACGAGCGGATCGTATGCGCCGTTTTTGAAAAAGAACATTGCGCTGGCCTATGTGCCGCCGGAGTTCGGGAATGTTGGATCTACGGTGAGAGTTGAGATTCGCGGTCAGGGTGTGAAGGCGCAAGTGGTTCCGACGCCGTTTTATAAGCGGCCCAAGAAAGCCTAACCACAGAGGTCACAGAGTTGGCCAGAGCCAGGAGCTAGAAGCATGTCTTATCCAGCAGACTTCAAGTACACCAAAGAGCATGAATGGATTAAATCCGACGGCAAGAGCGCGACCATCGGCATCACGCACTACGCGCAGGGGTCGCTTGGCGACATTGTCTTCGTCGACCTACCCAAACCTGGGACCGAGATAACTGCGGGCAAGACGTTTGGCTCGGTAGAGTCGGTGAAGGCGGTTTCGGACCTTTACGCGCCAGCCTCGGGCACGGTGACCGATGTGAATGGCGAGTTGGCAACGGCTCCGGAAAAGATCAATAAAGACGCTCATGGGTCGTGGATGGTTAAGGTGACGTTGAAGAACCCGAGTGAGTTGAACGGACTGCTCTCAGCCGCCGACTATGAGAAGTTTGTGGCGGAAGAGGGTGGACACTGAGGATCCTGTTTTTTCTGTGTTCCCTGTGCACCCTGTGGTAAAGGTTTAGCTCGCAATCGAATTCGTACTCTCGGTCATCCAAATAAAGTTCTATGCGCTATTTACCCAAATCTCCCGCTGACCGCGAAGCCATCCTCAAGGCGATTGGCGCGCGTTCAATTGATGATCTTTTTGCCCCAATTCCCGCCGAATACCGGTTGAATCGCGATCTGAAGGTTCCGCGGCAGATGGCGGAATCTGAGATTGTGGACTGGTTCCGCGAACGCTCGCGAGAAAACGGCGACGGTTACACCACGTTTCTGGGGGCGGGCGCTTACTACCACTATCGGCCGGTGATCATTGATTCGCTGATTTCGCGGGGCGAGTTTCTTACTGCCTACACGCCCTACCAAGCAGAAATTTCGCAGGGCACGCTGCAATCGATCTTTGAATTTCAGACCATGATCTGTGAGCTGACCGGGATGGAAGTGGCGAACGCTTCCATGTACGACGGTTCCACCGCAGCGACCGAAGCGGTGATGATGGCCGTACGCCTCACCGGACGCCGCTCGGCGGTGGTTGCCCGCAATGTGCACCCCGAGTATCGCGAAGTTCTGGCTACCTACGCATTTCATCAAGGCATGCCGGTTACGACCGTGGGATTCGCCGAAAGCGGCCGAGTCGATCTGAAAGAACTGGAGAAGGCGGTTGGGCAAGACACCGCCTGCGTACTGATTCAGTCGCCCAATTTCTTCGGCACGATTGAAGATGTGAATGCCGTCGCTGAGATCGCCCACAAAAACGGCGCAATGCTGGTGGTTTCGATCTCCGAGGCGGTGTCGCTCGGCATTGTGGAGCCGCCACGGCAGGCTGATGTCGTGGCCATGGAAGCACAATCGTTCGGCGTGCCTCTGGGCTTTGGCGGACCCTACTGCGGCGTGATTGCCACCCGCGAAAAGTATGTGCGGCAGATGCCCGGACGGCTGGTCGGCCAGACTACTGACCGCAACGGCAAACGTGGATTTGTGCTGACGCTGGCGACCCGAGAACAGCACATCCGCCGGGAGAAAGCGACCTCCAACATCTGCACCAACCAGGCGCTGGTCGCACTGATGGCCAACATTTTCATGACAATTTATGGCAAGGTTGGGTTAAAAGAACTGGCCAAACAGAATCTGGCGAAGACAGCTTACGCGGCACAGCAGTTCGGCAAGCATGCAAAAGTGCTGTTTTCGACCACTCCACGTTTCAATGAGTTTGCGGTGCAGACCAGCGAAGATCCCTACGCCATCAACGGCCGAATTCTGGGACACAAGATCGTCGGCGGGTTTCCGCTAAAGAAGTTCTATCCGGAATTGGGCAACTCCGCGTTGTGGTGTTGCACCGAGATGACCACCCGGGGAGCGATTGATACCGCCGTGGGTCTGGTGGCCCAGAGCGAAGGTTCGGTTAAGTCTTCAGAGGAAGCCAACGTCGAGCAGGTGGTGCGATGAAACCCGAGATCCGCAAAGCCACTCGCCACGTCAATCAGAACGAAGGCTTGATCTTCGAGAAATCTTCGGCAGGCAAGGGTGCCTGGCGGCTGCCGCCACTCGACGTTCCGGAGGTCGACAGCGCGAAACTGCTGGGCACGGCGGAGCGAAGAGACTTGGGCCACATGCCGGAAGTAAGCGAGATTGAAATCATCCGCCACTTTACCCGGCTCTCCACCTGGAATTACGCGATTGATCTGGGAATGTATCCGCTGGGCTCCTGCACCATGAAGTACAACCCGCGGGTGAACGAAGTGGTTTCGCGCCTGGAGGGGCTGGCGAATGGCCATCCTTATCAGCCGGAGAAAATCTCGCAAGGCGCATTGCGCATTCTCAAGACGCTGAGCGATTGCCTGATCGAGATCACCGGCATGGACGCTATCACGCTGCAACCGGCAGCGGGGGCGCATGGCGAGTTTACCGGGTTGCTGCTGGTGCGGGCGCATCATCAGGCGAAGGGTCACGCGCGCAAGAAAATTCTTATCCCTGATTCGGCTCATGGCACCAATCCGGCAACTGCGGCGACCGTCGGGTATGCAGTCGAAAATCTGAAGTCGAATTCGCAGGGCATGGTGGACGTCGCGGCGCTGGCAGCGCAGATGAATGAGGACGTGGCCGCGCTGATGCTGACCAATCCCAATACGCTGGGCGTGTTTCGAGCACGAGATTCACAAGATTGCCGACATCATGCACGCCAAGGGCGGCCTGCTCTACATGGATGGCGCCAACATGAACGCGCTGGTCGGCAAGGTTCGTCCGGGCGATTTCGGTGTGGACTTGATGCACTTGAATCTGCACAAGACGTTTTCAACTCCCCACGGCGGCGGCGGACCGGGTTCGGGGCCGGTGGCGGTGAAAAAGATTCTGGAACCGTATTCTGCCGACGCCGGTGGTGATCACGAAGCCGGATGGGACGTTGGGCTTTGAGTACAACCGTCCGCAGTCGGTGGGGCGGGTGCGGGCGTTCTACGGAAACTTTGGGATGTTCGTGCGGGCGCTGGCTTACACGCTGGCCAATGGGCCGGATGGCCTGCGGCAGACGACCGAAGATGCGGTGCTGAACGCCAACTACATCCGCAAGGGCCTTGAAGGGGCATACGATCTGCCCTACTCGACGCCTTCGATGCATGAAGTCGTATTCAGCGACAAGCTGCAGGCGAAAAAGGGCGTCAAGACCATGGACATCGCCAAGCGGCTCATCGATTACGGATTCCATCCTTATACGACGGCGTTTCCGCTGATTGTGCCGGGGGCGTTGATGATTGAGCCGACCGAGAGCGAATCGAAGGAAGAGATGGATTTGTTCATCGATGCAATGAAGTCGATTGCGGAGGAAGTGGAAGAAGATCCGGAGATGGTGTTGGCAGCGCCGCATACCACGCGGGTTTCCCGGCTGGATGAAGTGGCGGCGGCACGGAAGCCGGTGCTGCGGTGGAAACCGAAGAGCTGACCTGAGGCGCGAAAGGTCGGCAGCCTTTAACGTAGTGCCCCAAAGCTGGCCTAGCCCCCTCGCAGGCCTAACTTGGTGCGAGTTCCTGAAGGATCCCCATCGTCCACGCATCTCGCTCTTTGGTCAACTCATGCCAACGTCGGTGCATAGATGCTTCGCCGTCAGAGGTAGAGTAGGGCAAATCAAACCCGCGGAAAATTCCCAAGGGCGGCATGGGAACCACCCCCCTCCCTATCCTTATTGAGAGGATGTGATCCGTCAGGGCCCGCTCCACGCGTACGATGGCACGTTGAAGGTCGTCGATTTGTGCAAACCTGACTCCCTTGAATTGCGCCGAGCCCAGCCGGACAGCATCTGCAGAGTGAGCGATAAAATTGTTGCGGATACCACTGATCTCATCCGCACTTTCGCCGCTGATCCACCCGTCCAGCGTCCTGAAGATCGATCTAGGGATTACATCGTCTCGGGACCTTTGAGTCGCTTGTTTGCCCGACAGAAGATCGAACGTCTCGTGCAGATACTTCGACGTGGCAAACCGGTGCAGTCCGGGCGCGTCGATGCCATATATCTGGACCATAGGGTGCGCCCTGTCCACGGCCGCGGGCCAAGAATTGTAATCGTAGGGAAGGCCGTCTCCCGCGACATAGATTTCCCGGTAGTCAGGCCGCGATGCTTCCCACGTCCTTTAGAAGTCGCTTCACTGAGATTACGTCTCTTCGGTTGTCGACCAGCCTCTGGAGCGCGAGCACCTGCGAGACAACATATCCCTCATCGAGCAAATATGCGAGTGTGGCTGAACGAGCGGAGATCGGGACATTAGCGTTACGGACGCCCTAACGCTCACGGTCGCGCGGTAGGTCAGGTCATTGAAGAGCATTCTGTGAATCTGTGATTGAATGCTGTTTGGCTCCAAAGCGCCATAGCCGTACCAGGACATCCATTCAGTCCACTTTCTTCGGTACTGAACCAGGTTTGGCTTCTCGGCGACATCGCATGTTCAACTGCAACCTTGAAGCGATATGCCAACGGATTTTGCGTGCCGTCTTGACGGAGACGTGGGCGGGCGGGGCGGCGTCTGCTGTCATTTATCACTCTCCGAGCCATATTTTACGCAGGCCGCTGTTACCCACTCAAACGGTCGGCGCGCCCACCTTTCGAAAATCGCGAAAGGTGGGGCAGCCTTTGCAGCGGTGATCCGACGTTGGGCAGCCCGCATAACGGCAAACAGGATCTCAATTTGCTACGCCGGAGCTTTCGCCCTAAGCGATGCCGTAGTCGCCGCCCACGCCCAACGACCTTAAAGACGATGGGCCAAAGGCGTAGAAATCCCAGGTACATCTCTTCATTGCCCTCGGCAAACACCCACATCCCAGACGAAGCGTTCTAGGCGGGCGAGGCTGCTAAGTGGAAGAAGCTTGGCAATAGGCCGGTAGCCCTGACCCACCCGTCCGACGCTCACTCGGAGCGCAGCGCCTGCATCACATCGACGCGCGCGGCGCGTGCCGCGGGCAGCACCGACGCGACCACCGCGACCGTCATCAGCACGAACGCCGAGACAAACACAGGCAATGCGCCCGGCATCTTCACGTCCAGGAAATATCTGCCCGCCAAACGCGCCAGCACGAACCCGAATGCCGCGCCCGCGAGGACGCCCGCCGCAGCCATCACGGCGCCCTCTCGCGATCACGCCCTTGAGAAGTCGCTGCGGCTCCGATCCGAGGGCCAGCCGGATGCCGAATTCGCGCGTCCGCGCGCTCACCGAAAACGCCAGCACGCCGGCGACGCCCACCACGGCAATCGCCAGCGCGACAGCCGCGAAGACGCCAAACACCAGCGAGTTCAAACGGTCCGGCGTGAGCACTTCTGCACGAATGTCTTCGAGAGTGGCGGCGTGCTCGACGGGCTGATCGGCGGACATGTCGCGAATGATGCGCGTGACCGACGGGACCAGCGCATAGGGATTTGCACCGGTGTGAATGAAGAGGCGACCGCCAAACAGTCAGACCTTCTTCGAAAGGGGTGTAGATCGTGAGTGTGGGCTCCGGAACGACGTGTCCGTCGTCGATGTCGGCGGTGACACCGACGATGCGGTGCGGCGCGAGAAAACGCGCCTTTTCGGCGTCGGTCCCGGCGAAGAATTGCAGCACGGGATCGGTCCAGTAGACGTGCCGATTGACCGCATCCTGATTGGGGAACATGCGCTGCGCGAGAGTCTGGCTGACGATCACGACCGGCTCCGAATCGTTGCGGTTGTCGCAGCGCGTTGAAATCGCGGCCGGCAATGATGGGAACGCCAAGCGCCGCAAAGAATCCGGGAGAGATGACACGCCACTTCGCCCGCGGATCCTCGACACCGGCGGCATGGACGTGTCCGTCGGCGGAGAATTGGAGACCAGAGGGCCGAAGATTGGCGTCGCGCCAGGGAACGACGTTGCCGAACGCGGTCCGACTCACGCCCGGCAGGGCATCGATGCGGCGGATCGCTTCCTTGTAGAAATCGACCACCTGCTGGGGCGTCTTCCCGTAGGACATGGCGGGAACATCGATCGCGAGGACGTGCTGCGTGTCCAGACCCGTCTGCGTCTTTTGCAGCGCGATCAGCGTCGTGATCAACGCGCTTGCGCCGGCCAGCAGCACGAACGACGCGGCGATCTGGTCACGGCGAAGATCCGCTGGCGGCGGCTCGTGCTGCCGGTGATCCGCACGCTTCCGCTCGAGAGGCTCAGTCCACTCGGACGTATCGGCGGAGGGCAGGCGCGGGACGAAGGCCAGAATCACCGCGGCGACGATCGGCCAGCGCCGCTCCGACCCAGAGCAGGCTCGAATCGACCCGGTCAAATCGAGCGCGCGGACGGAGAAGCGCGAGGCGTAGCGGGCCAGGATGGCCACCATCGGCTGCGCGCTCAGCGACACCGAGCGCGGCGCCCGCGCCGCAGAGCAGAAGGCTTTCGGCCAGCAGCATGCGGCGCAACGCGCCTGTGACTCGCGCCCAGCGCCACGCGGACCGCCAGCTCGCCTTCGCGGCGAACCGTCCGCGCCAGAATCAGGTTGGCGACGTTGGAACACGCGATGATGAAGACCAGCGCTGACGCTGCGAGCAGCACCAGCAGCACGGTCCGGGCGCCCGACGTGATCTCGTCACGAAGCATCTTGGCCCCGATCTGGAAGTCGGCTTCCTTCGGCATACGCTTCGGGGTGGTCCTTCTTCATCGCGGAGTAGGCGGAGCGCAACTCGGCGCGAGCCTGATCGAGAGTGGCTCCGGGAGCCAGGCGGCCGAAAAGCTCGGTCATGCGATGGATGCGGCCGGTGACCATGGTTGCGGAAAGATGATGCGGGCTGGTGACGATGTTGGCGATGATCTCGGTATCTTGGGGATAGGGGACGCAAGGCTCGAGGACGCCAATGACGGTCGCAGACGCGGTCACCGATGCTGCCGAGGCGAACGGTTTTGCCGATGACCGACGGATCCTTGTGAAGAGCGGTGGCCCAGAAACGGTAGGTGAGAACCACGACGCCGGCCGCTTTGGGACCGTCGTCTTGCGGTCCGATGAGGCGGCCGAGCACGGGATGAAGGCCCATCACGTCGAAATACGTGCCGCTGACAACGCCACCGCGAATGGAACGAGGCTCACCGAGGCCGATCATGGTGAAGTCCATGGCGGAGAAGTCGCCAAACGCGCTCAGGGTTTTCACGCTGGCGCGCAAATCCTGTATCTCGGGCACGGAAAACGTCGCGTTGTCGTGGCCGAGGCCGGGGGCGCTCTGCCGGATATAGATCAGCCGGTCCTCGTCGCGGTTGACCAGAGGCTTGAGCAGGACTCCGCGCACCAGGGTGAAAATGGCGGCGTTCGCGCCGATGCCGAGCGCCAGTGTGAGGACCACGGCGATCGCCAGCCCTGGAGTCCGAATCAACGAGTGAGCTGCAACTCTCAGATCGCGGACGAATGACATGTTTTTTGCCCTTCCCTGGCGGGGTATCAGCATCACACTTGCCAATCCTAAGCGTCAGATTGTAAACGACTTGATATGCGATGAGGTAGTTTGGGCTGTCCGTTTCAGAACACCGCTATTGCAAATTCGGACAGTAAAACGAAGGCCTGACACTCGGACAGGATTGTTGGCATTCAATTCCTGAGTTGGCGGATGCGGAAGTGATTCGGGCAGCTTGCTGTGTTCTCTCGCTAGAATCCGCAATCGGCTCCAAGCAGGAATTTCGATTTGCTACGCCCGGGCTTTTGCCTTGGGAGACGCCATCGGCGCTGTACGACCCACGAGGTTAAAGACAATCGGCCAAAGCAGGTAGAAAAGAATCACCAGGTACATCACTTCGTTCCCCTCGGCGAACGCCCACATTCCAGACGAAGCGTTTTGCTGATCGATGATCTGCGCGACCGACATTCCGGTGATGGCGGCCTCATGCCGGATCATCAGGTTGCGCTTGAACACCATGCCCTGGTAGGCGAGCACCCATGCCAGCACGAAGATGCAGAGTTCGTAGCCGGCGCGCACGAACCAATTCAGATTGCGCACGAACCGGGCGTACGAGTCTGTCTCCCCAGGCGCATGGTCGTCCAGCATCGTCAGGACAGCGAACCCGAAGGGCCCCAATGCCGCCATAAACAGCCACAGCGCGGATCGCTTTTTGGAGCGGATCACGAGAAGACAGACCAGCAGCCACAAGACAGCCACAGCCGCTTCAGATCCCCAGAGAACCATGTGCCTCAGCTGACTGAGACGGTGGTAATTCTGCGCATAGTCGGGATGACCTGCCGCACTCTCGGGATTAACCAGGCCGAACAGCGTTCCCTCCAGCTTCAAAACGCAGGGAATCAGCAGGAAGAGGACAAGCGCCACGATCCATTGTTTCTTTATCATCCCCACCTCCGGGGACACTTCGCTTTTCCCTGTTATCAACGACCATTTTAGTGTTCACGTAAGGCCAAAGAGTTGCTGCCGGGAGCCGCGTGCAATTACTTTGGTTTCCGTATCTCCCCGTGTCCTCTGTGCTCTCTGTGGTTAAATTCAACTGTTGGCATCTCCCGCACCAATGCGCGTCAGCCCATCGTCTAAGTCCGAAGCTCTTTTTTCTTCGCCGGAAAAGCGCAACCTTGTCCTCGCCCTTCTTCTCGTAGCAGCAACGCTCGCACTTTACAACCCTGTCATTCATCATCCCTTCGTCAATTTCGATGACGATCGCTACGTTACCGACAACATCCACGTGCGCGCGGGCCTCGACTGGGAGACGGTGAAATGGGCCTTCACCAGCTTCGATGAGGCCAACTGGCATCCGCTGACCTGGCTATCGCACGCCTTCGATTGCCAGGTGTTCGGGCAGAACCCTGCCGGACATCACTACGTCAACGTGCTGCTGCATGCGCTGAATGCAGTTCTGCTGTTCTGGGTGCTTTGGCGGGCGACAGGTTCAACTGGCCGCAGTTGGATGGTGGCGGTGCTGTTTGCGCTTCATCCCATCAATGTGGAATCTGTGGCCTGGGTAGCCGAACGCAAGAGCGTTCTCAGCATGCTGTTTTTGTTGCTGGCGCTCGCGGCTTACGGATGGTACGTCCGCAAGCCAAGCGCTGCGCGTTATGCAGCCGTAGCAGCGCTGTTTGCTTGTGGCCTGATGGCTAAGCCCATGGTGATCACGTTTCCGTTTCTGCTCTTGCTTTGGGACTACTGGCCGCTTCAACGCGTACAGACCTTCGCGAAGTTGGCGCTGGAAAAAGTTCCGCTGCTGGCGTTTTCCGCAGCCAGCGCGGTGATCACGGTAAAGGCGCAACGGGCGGGCAACGCCGTGGGCACGATGGTGGAGTATCCGCTTGCCATGCGGATGGAGAATGCTGCCATCTCCTACGCGCGGTATTTGGGAAAAGCGATGTGGCCGTCGGCGCTGTCACCCCAGTATCCCTACCCCGAAGGGGTGCTGAGGTGGCAGGCTGTCGGCGCTTGCGTTTTGTTAGTGGGGATAACTGTCCTGATCTTTACCGCCGGAAAGTCACGCCGTTATCTGGCAGTCGGATGGCTGTGGTTTCTGGGTGCGCTGGTTCCGATGATTGGCCTGGTGCAAGTAGGCAGCCAGGCGATGGCCGACCGCTACGCTTACCTCCCGTTTGTGGGCCTGTTCATTCTGATCTGCTGGGGATCAGCAGATTTGGCCGGGGACAAAGGTCCTTCAACAATTGCCCTGGCGGTGATAGCCGGCATCGCGCTGGTGGGCCTTTCGGCAGTGACTTTCCGCCAGATCGGTTACTGGGGCGATAACGTGACCCTGTGGTCGCACGCGGTCGCGGTCACTCCCGGAAGTTTCATTGCCGAAGATAACCTCGGCGGAGCGCTGCTGACCGAGGGCCGGGAGGAAGAAGCCGTGCCCCATTTTCGAGCGGCGGCGGCCTTGGATCCCATCGATCCCATGAGCCACTTGAATCTTGCAGCTTACGCGCAGCGGCAAGGTCATCCGCAGGAAGCCATCGACCAATACGCCAAGGTGTTGACCATGACGCGCGATCCCCGCTTGCGCGCCACGGCATTCAGCGACATGGGTTATGCCTTGCGCGACCTGGGGGATTCGGAGCACGCCAAGGCCAGCTTTCGGGCAGCAGTGAACTTGAGACCTAGAAGTCTACGGGCCTGGCTGGGTCTCGGGCTGGCAGAGCAAAAATCGGGCAACTATGCCGAGGCGGTCAAAGACTATGCCCAGGCTTTGTCGATTCAACCCTGGGACCTGGGCTATTTCCTCCTGGCACGCGCCTTGCAGCAAAACGGGCAGTCGGAAGCATCGAAAGCCGCCATGGATCAAGCCAGGCGGCTCTCGGAGAACTTCGACGAATTGCAAAAAACAGCCGAAAGTCTCATGGCCAAGTAGTGCTGCCAGGACTCTTACTTAGCCTCGCTGATTTTCACCGACGCCTGAGTATTCTCCCAGCTGACGGCAAGCGTGCAAGCCTGATCAAACGCAATGGTAAAGTTTTCGACTAGTGATGGCGTTTGCGAGACTTTCATATCGACGCGTGCCAGTTCATCGGCTTCATACTTGTAGGGAATGCCCCACTCGCCGGTTTTCTTGTTGATGATCAGCGTCCACTTGTCTTGGTTCGGGACGGTGAAGATGGTATAGCTGCCCGCCGGGACACTCTTGCCGCCTACCGTCAGGTTGGCCGTGGTGACGAACGCAGTAGCTTCGTTGGCCCCGGTGCGCCAGACGTCGCCGTAAGGCACCAGTTCGCCGAAGATCTTGCGGCCTTTCACGCGCGGGCTGGAATAATCCACGGTGATGGTTTTGCCGTCAGACAATTTGCATTGCGCCTTGGCCGCCGGGCTGGGGCGGTTTTGGGCACAGGCAAAGCTGGCGAGGGCGAGGACAAACAGCGTGAAGATTGCACTTGGTTTGAACATTTTAGGATCTCCTTTAAGCATTCAGCACTCAGCCAGCGAAGGCTGTGGGCAGCTCCACTCCTGGATGCTGAGGGCAGGTGCTTAGACTATCGGAGGGCTTTGCCGGATAGCAAACCCGTTACAATCTCTTCATGCCGGTATTCGACGAAAAGCACGAGGAACTGGAACACTACGAGACCATGATGGGGGTTCCGCGTGGACGCCTGGCTGTCACCATGGACACGATCACCGACGCCATGGCATTAGTCGGCCAGCATGGCGTCTATTGCCAAAGCACCCGCTGGCCGGGCAAGCCGGTGATGGACATCCAGATGGTCATGAAGAATTTGACCGACGCGAAGGAGTTGATTCAGAGTGTGATGCAGGAGTTACAGAAGGAAGCCTAGAGTTGGGTAGTGAATTCCTCCGCTGTGACGCCTGCCTGTTTCAGGATTCCACGAAGCGTCCCGGTTGCAAGTTCTGTGTGCAAGGGAACCACACATCCGGTGACCCGCTCTCGTCCAGCACGCTTCAGTACGACATGGCTGCCTCGCTGCCTAACCTGCGTGAAGCCGAGGTGTTCGAGAGCACGGATCGCTTCTGCCCCAGAAACGCGGGGCAGTCTAGGCATAGCGCGCCTCGAATACCGTCACCAGCGGGCGACTGGAGCCTTCAGGCGGGAATTCTTCCAGGTATAGCTCAGTAGCTTCCTTGAGATTAGCGACAGCTTCTTCGACGGTTTTTCCCTGGCTGACGGTTCCAACCTCGGGGCATTCGGCGACGTAGAGGTCCTTTTCCTTGTGCAGAACTGCAGTGAAGGTACCCGTGCGCATTCGGTTTGACTCCTAGTCCCGCCAAAGTCGGCCAAGTAAGAGATTACGCCTTCGAAAGCTGAAGGAAATTGTTTCTGACGGAGCGATTTTCAACCACGATGCAGTATATCCCTTCCCAGTTTCCTTGCCAGCGCCATCGCTTCTTTGTCCCTTCCGCCTGTCGCTCAATAAACGGGGTCGCCTTCGTTGCGGATAGGAGCTGCCGCAATGGGGACATCTCGGCCCGGCGTTCACAACGAACCGTCCACCGCATTCACAAGGGCAGAGCTTACCTTCCAACTCTGCTGGGATTCGACCGAGGGAAACTCTCTGAAGCCTCGGCTGGGAAAGGCTGGGCGAATACGAATCAAGAATAGCGGTCTTACCGCAAAGGTCGCAATATGCGTAGTACGAATCGTTGAATCCGCTATGAATCAAATAGTACGGGAAGGCTTGGTCACACCGATCGCAGATACCTCGCAGTTGTTCTCTCTCTCTTACGGGTTCCCGGTCGGCATTTGTGTTCCGCATTGTGCTCATGCCAGCGAGTACTTCCCTCTCTCAATCATCTTTTGCGCGATCTGCTGGCGTAATTCAATCGTATTGAACGGTTCGTGCTTGGCCAGACGCCGTAGGATGGCAAGTTGGGTACGCAGCATGTCGCCATCGGCCACGGCGGCGATGACCTTCTTCGCCGCAGCTTCGATCTTGTCCATCGCTTGGGAGAGATATACGCGGGTCATGGCTATGGGCAGGACAGCGGCGGCTTCCCCGGCATTCTCGACAATCTTCTGCGCTCGCAGCACTGCAGATTCCATGGCGTAGGTTTCGATCACCATGTCTGCGATGGCGCCCATCACTTCCTGCTGGTCCTGGATGGCTTGCATATATTTCTGCGTGGCGGCGCCGGAGGCGAACAGGCCAAGTTTCTTTGCGCTTGTCACTAGCTTGCGCTCCTCGGCGAGTGGTCCTTCGAGGTCTTCGCCCATGGTGGGACCAGAGAGCACTTCGTCCATCAGCTTCTTGATGGCCGGCATCAGCGGCAACTGGCCAGTCATTGCTCGCTTCAATAGAAAACCGGTGATGATCAGGCGGTTAATTTCGTTGGTGCCTTCGAAGATGCGGTTGATGCGGGCATCGCGATAGGCGCGCTCGGCCGGATACTCTTCGACAAATCCATAACCACCGTAAATCTGCACCGTCTCGTCGACGACATAGTCGATCATCTCCGAACCCCAGACTTTGATGATCGAACATTCGACCGCGTATTCCTCGATGGCTTTGCGAGTTTCTTTCATCGCATCGGAGCCGGACTTGTCCACTTCGTTGAGGGCTACGTCCATCATGCCCACGGTGCGGTAGACGAGCGATTCGCCCACGTACAGCAGCGTTGCCATGTTGGCCAGTTTTTCGCGCACCAGTCCGAAGTCGGCGATGACTTTGCCGAATGCCTTACGCTGCTTGGCGTAGCCGATGGCGTTGGCGATCGACACGCGCGCTCCGCCCACGCACATGGCGCCCAGTTTGAACCGGCCTACGTTCAGAATGTTGAATGCAATGACGTGCCCCTTGCCGATTTCGCCCAACACGTTTTCTGCGGGGACTTTGCAATCGTTCAGAATGATGGGGCAGGTAGATGATCCACGAATGCCCATCTTGTGCTCTTCGGCGCCGATGGAGAATCCGGGGAAGCTCTTTTCGACGAGAAACGCCGTAAACTTCTCGCCGTCGACCTTGGCAAAAACGGTAAACAGGTCGGCGAAGCCGGCGTTGGTGATCCACATTTTTTCGCCGTTCAGGGTGTAGTACTTGCCATCTTTGGAGAGTTCCGCCCGGGCGCGGCAATTCAGGGCATCGGATCCGGACGACGCTTCCGATAGCGCGTAGGCGCCGACGATTTCTCCTGCTCCCAGGCGCGGCAGATATTTCTTTTTCTGCTGCTCGGTCCCAAAGTAGACGATGGGCAAGGTGCCGATGCCGGTGTGTCCGCCCCAGGTGGTGGCGAAGCCGGCGTATTTGGCGATGTGGTCGGCGATCACGGCGGCAGTGACTTTGTCCATTTCCAGGCCGCCGTAGGCTTCGGGAATTTCGGCAGAGCTGAGGCCGAGTTCTCCAGCTTTCTTCAGCAGGTCGCGGGTGACAGAGAAGTCTTTGTGTTCGATTTTTTCCGCGTTGGGAAGGATCTCGTTGACGGCAAACTCCTCCGCCGTCTGGCCGATGAGCTGGTGCTGCTCAGTGAAGTCTTCGGGCGTGAAGACTTCGTCGGTGCGGCGTTCTTCGAGCAGAAAGCTGCCGCCGGAAATCTTGGTGCTTGGCATTGCCGTTGTCGCCATGAGACCCCTTTTAACCACAAAGGACACAAAGTTTCACAAAGAAAAGCCTGAAGCCGTAGCCTTTGTGTACCTTTGTGTCCTTTGTGGTTGATTGCTTTTCACTTCCACCCTGTGCCGTTCACAAATCGCCTGATACCGTCTTTCAAATGCACAACGTTAAAGTTTATAAGCAGCCCGAGGGATTTGCCACTGAGCTTAAGGTACGAAAGTAGCTGGGCCTGATGTACTGGCGAGATGGCGTCAACCGACTTGATTTCAACAATAACCAGGTCTTCGACCAACAAATCCATGCGATATCCGAGATCGAGCCTGACGCCTCGATAAACCACCGGCAGACCGACCTGAGCCGAGCACCGGCAACCCGTTTCCTCGAGCTCGTATTGCAGACAAGCTAAGTACGTGCTTTCAAGCAGGCCGGGACCTAGCTCGGTGTGAACTTGCATTGCGGCGGTGATGATAGCGTGACTGACGGGATTGGCTGACGTTCTTCGCAAGGGAGCTGTTGCCATAAAGCCTCCTGCGGGGATGGTTGCCTGAGGGGCAATGGCATTCAAGGTCAGATGTCACACGCTGGATGGTCGAGCGTTAACCACAAAGGACACAAAGGTACACAAAGGGACACCTACGGATCTCCGTCGTTTGGAAGTGCAGGGGCCTTCCTTTGTGTACCTTTGTGTCCTTTGTGGTTTGCGCCGTTGGGTTAAAGCCTTTCGAAAATGCCTGCGGCACCCATGCCTCCACCGACACACATGGTCACCATGCCGTAGCGGGCCTTGCGGCGCTGGAGTTCACGAATTACCGTCGCCGTCAGCTTGGCGCCGGTGCAACCTAGAGGATGCCCCAACGCAATCGCGCCGCCGTTGACATTCACCCGAGCCGGATCGAGCCCGGCTTCTTTGATCACGGCGAGCGACTGCGCCGCGAAGGCTTCGTTGAGCTCGATCACGTCGATGTCGGAGAGTTTCAATCCGGCGAGTTTAAGGGCTTTCGGAATTGCAAACACCGGGCCGAGTCCCATTTCTTCCGGCTTGTATCCGGCGGTGGCGAAAGAAACATAGCGTGCCAGCGGCTGGATGCCCAACGCCTTCGCGCGATCAGCGGACATGACAACCGCCGCCGCCGCCCCGTCCGACATCTGCGAGGAATTGCCGGCGGTCACCGTGCCCTTGACGTGAAACGCCGGTTTCAGGGCAAGCAGGGCTTCGAGAGAAGTGTCGGCGCGCGGACCTTCGTCCACTTTGAAGACTATCTCCTGGCGTTTGGGCTTCGATCCATTCGGCGTGGTGAAACTTACAGGCACGGAAACGGTTTCATCGGTGAACTTCCCCGCTTGAATCGCGGCCAGCGCTTTCTGATGGCTGTGATAGGAAAACTCGTCGGCTTGTTCACGAGTGATTCCAAAACGCTGCGCCACTCGCTCCGCCGTCAGACCCATAGAAAGATAGGCGTCGGGATAATGGTCGACCAGCCATGGGTTCGGAGAGATCTTGTGACCGCCCATGGGAATCATCGACATCGACTCGGTCCCGCCCGCAACCATCACTTCGGCGCCGCCGCTGCCAATGCGCTCAGCAGCCAACGCAATCGCCTGCAGTCCGGAGGAGCAGAAACGGTTGATGGTCAGCGCCGAGACTTCGACCGGCAACCCGGCGCGTAGCGAGGCGATGCGGGCCACGTTCATTCCCTGCTCAGCCTCAGGCATGGCGCAACCCAGGATGACGTCTTCGATCTCTTTGGGGTCGAGTTGCGGAACCCGTTCCAGCGCGCCCCTGATAGCAACGGCAGCCAGTTCATCCGGACGGGTGGCGCGCAGCGTGCCTTTGAAGGCGCGCCCGACCGGGGTACGAACCGAAGAAGCGATGATGACTTCACGCATGGAAGCTCCTCTAGAGTATGTGGCTCATGGTCTGGGCGCGTAGAAGTAATAGTCCGCGGTGTAGCTACTCTTGGTGTCTGCATCTTTGTGAGAGCCATCGCAGCCCTCAGCCGGTGCCTTGCCACCGTGGGTGTGAACGCGCTGAATGGCTGTGACATTGTCGAGCAGACCTTTTCCCGCGTGACTGACAACGTTGACCAACAACCAAGGGATGGAGGCAGGGTCGGGAGAATCCGCGTGGGCCGCGGCTTTGCCAGTGACTGTGCTGCCATCTTTCAGCTTCCAAGTCGGACCGGCGGTGTGCTCGCCGATGACCTGATCGTTGCGGTCGCGAAGCTCGGCCTGTGGAGCTTTCAAGGTCCAGTTGAACTTCGCGTCCGCAGCGGCCTGGCAGGTGTAAATCTGCCATCCTGAGGCGTGCGCGAGCAGAACGATTTCCGTGACTGCGGGAGCTTGAATCGCGTCCGGCACTTGGGGCGGGGCGTCCTTGATTTGGGCGGTTGCGAGTGTGGTACCGAAAACGAGGGTAGCAACGGAAGCAGCCAGCCGAAGTCTTTGCATTAAGAAATTGTAGCAGGGGAAATGCGGCAACCATGCCCATCTAACACTTGACTTGGGTTTACAGACGCATCGAAGATCCCTAGCAGACTTCATTCCTCCGCGAATGCATCGCCGATCAAAGCTTCGCTCCAGTCTTCCGCTCCAGTCTCATGCGGGGAATCGCCTGCCATCTCGCGATATTGTTCCAGCAATTTCTCGGGTCTGCTCATGCTGAATTCCTTGGTTTCGGTCGGCGGCCACTCCCCTGAACTCGCTCCGGCGTCTTCGCTCCGCTTCATACCGTGATGTATTCGGTGGTTGCGCAGGGAACGGGAACCTTGTCGCCGTGTTCGCGCATGCCCTCGATGTGAAAATCGATCGCCTCGCGGATCAATTCTTTGGCTTCTTCCAGTGTCTCAGCGGCGATACCGAGGCCGGGAAGGTCAGGGGCATAGGCACCCCACCCAGTCTCGGACTTCTCGTAAATGACGAGATACTTCATTTCAACCCAGCCTGCTTCAGGATATTGTTCAATGTTCCCGCCGGAATGTCCAGTGACGGATGTCCTGCGATCGTAACCGTACCCGGCTTGGAGGGATGATGAAACTGCCTGTGACTGCCCTTGGTGCGAACTAGCCGCCAGCCATCGTTTTCCAAACGCCTAATTGCATCACGCACTTTCATGGCATTGTGAGTAACTGTACTGCTCGCCCGGGATAGCGTCGAGTTGATTGTCGATTGCCATCCCGCTCTCAATTCCTCAACGTCTTCCCTGTCTTCAGCGTGTACTGGATCCGCTCCTGGGTCTTCTTCTCTCCGCAAAGAGACTTGAAGCCTTCGCGCTCCAGATCGAGCAGGTACTGTTCGCTTACCGGAGTGCCCGGCGAGACGCTCCCGCCGCATAGCACTTCCGCGATCTTGGTTGCCAGCTTTACTTCGTATTCCGTGATGTAGTCTCCCTGGCGCATCAGGTGAACCCCCATCTTCAGCGCTGCCAGAATGTTTTCACCGGGGGCGGGAATATCCGTTCGCGGCTGCGGTGGCTCGTATCCGGCACGCAACAACTCGAGCGCTCGTTCCTTGGCGTCCGTCAACACGCGCTCACGGTTCATGGTGATGCGGTCGGAATCGCGCAAGAATCCTAGACCTCGCGCTTCATGCGCCGACGTGGCGACTTTAGCAGTAGCGATGATTTCGAAAGACTTCTTCATGGCTTCCATCAGTTCGACCGATTCGCCACGGCCTCCGGGGCGAATCGAGGCCGCGCTGTCCACGGCACGTAGCACCATTTCCTTGCAGCCACCGCCCCCAGGCAGCAGCCCGACGCCGACCTCGACCAGTCCGATGTAAAGTTCGGCATGCGGCTGCAGGGCGGGCGCGTGCATGGAAATTTCGGTTCCGCCACCGAGGCAGAGGCCAAATGGGGCCACCACCACGGGCTTGGGCGAAAACTTGATCGCCTGCGTCATACCCTGGAACTGGCGGATGATCATGTCAATCTCGTCCCACTCTTCTTCCTGGATCGACATGAGCAGCAGCATGAGGTTTGCGCCCACGGAGAAATTGGTGGCGTCGTTGGTCATGACGAAGGCGTCGAAGGCATCACCCGGGCCACCCGGCTTCAGAGTCTGGCTGATGAGCGAAATAATGTCCGCGCCCAGCGAGTTCATCTTGGAATGGAACTCGATGCAGCCCACGCCGTCGCCAAGATCGACCAACGAGGCTCCGGAATTCTTCTTCGCCACACCCTTGGATTTCTTGACTACTTCGACTGACCACACTCCCGCCGGCACTTCAACCGGCCTGTAGCTCGCACTTGCCAGATCGAAATACGACCGGCCAGAAGCCGCCGCAGGTTGGTCCGCGTACCAGGCCTTCCTCCCCGAAGCCAGCAGCTTCTCCACGTTCGCCGCAATCGGCCGGTTTTCTTTCTTCATGCGCCCAACTGTGGCTTCCACTCCAGCGGCATCCCAGAGTTCGAAAGGGCCAAGCTCCCAGTTGAAGCCGAGGCGCATGGCGCGGTCGATCTCCACAATGGAATCTGAGATTTCCGGCACCCGGTTGGCCGAGTATGTCCACAGATCGGACAGGGCGGACCACAGGAACGCTCCGGCTTTGTCGGGTTTCTGCGGGCCGCTTCCGTCCAGGCCCAGCAATGTCTTTACTCGCGGTCCGGTCTGCTCGACGTTCTTGGCCATATCCAGCGCAGGAAACTTCGGTTTATGGCGAGGATGGTACTCGAGCGTCTTCCAATCGAGCGCGAGGCGCTCGTCGTCTTTGCCCTTTTTGTAGAACCCGCCCTTGGTCTTGTCGCCCAACAGCTTGCGCTCCAGCATCTGGCGGACGAAATCTGGGACCTTCAAGTCGCTGCGCTCGTCGCGGACATTTTGGGTCATGTTCGCAACCACGTGCCCCAGGATGTCGAGGCCGACCAGATCAATAGTGCGAAAGGTTGCCGACTTCGGCCAGCCCACAGCTTGCCCGGTGAGCGCATCGACCTCTTCGATCGAAAGATCCATCTCCTGCATCAGCCGCAGTACGTTGAGGACAGAAAATGTCCCAATGCGGTTGCCGATGAAGTTGGGCGTGTCTTTGGCGAACACCACGCCTTTTCCCAGTCGTGCGTCGCAAAAATGGGCAACCGCGTCGATGGCAGCGCGATCGGCCTCGGGAGTGGGAATCAGTTCGAGAAGACGCATGTACCGCGGCGGATTGAAAAAATGGGTGCCAAACCAGGCCCGGCGGAAGTCATCAGAAAATCCCTCGGCGATCTTCCCCACCGGCAAACCGCTGGTGTTGGTCGTGATGACGGTTCCCGGCTTGCGAATGGCTTCGACGTTCTTCAACAGCGCGCGCTTGATCTCGAGGTTTTCAACCACAGCCTCGATGATCCAGTCCACATCCGCCAATTTCTTCAAGTCGTCTTCGAAGTTGCCGATCGTGACCAAACCCGCGAGCGAGGCCTCCATGAACGCCGCAGGCTTTGACTTCCTGGCTGCCTCCAGGCCGGCGGCGGCGATCTGGTTGCGCGCCGGGCCCTGCGCTCCCGAAGGAACAATATCGAGCAGATAGCTGGGCACGCCGGCGTTGGCGAAGTGGGCAGCAATGCGGGCACCCATGGTTCCAGCGCCCAGTACGGCAATCTTATGAATCATTTTCATGAGGACACGACTCCGCTATTTCTGACCACCGAGGATACGAATATCACAGAAGATTTTCAGGCTCTTAGGCAGTTTATCTTCGCCAGGGTGATCTCCGCCAGTCCCGGCGACATCCCAAAAATACGAATGGCGCGTGCCGTGTGAATGTGGGGTAAGGATGGCAACGGCACGCGCCTCTATCAATTGATTCCATGGTACAAACTCGCCACCACGCCGTCAACCTTGCGGCGCCTCAAGGTGCAGGATTTGTCCGCAAATATTCCTGCGCGCGCCGCACCACGTCCCGTTCGCCCTTGTAGGCAAGTTCGCGTTCGGCTTCGGTCAGAGGAATCCACAAAGCCCGTTTCACCTCGATGCGCATTTCATCCGCGATCTGATCGATGGTCCCCGACTCATAGCGCAACAAATAAAAGCTCACAATCTTAAACACCCGTTGCTGATCTCCCCAGGAGCGCACGTAGACATACTTGATATCGCCGAGCTTCACGACCGGCGCGGCAATCAGTCCCGTCTCTTCGGCGACTTCGCGAACAGCAGTCTGCAGCGGCTTCTCGCCCTCATCGATCAATCCCTTGGGCAGCGCGAATAACATTTTTTGCCATCTTTTTGCCTTTCCGGTCGCCGCAGGAGCTTCTTTTTGTGGCTCAATCACCGCCAGTTGCCAGCCCTCTGCGCTTGGACGCACCACCACGCCGCCCGCCGAGATCTCTCGCTCCATGCGCCCAAGTTAACAGGAATAAAGGATGTTAGTCACGCCACCGGGCCGCACCGAAAACAGTAACCTCGCCCCGGTGACTCGGCCGCTCGCGACTCTGTGACCTCCTCCCCTCCCCTGGCATCTAAGTTGCAAGATACATGTCTGGAATACTAGGTCGCGCACGGCTGAACGTGGGGTCACCGTGAAGAGCTTAGGCAAGTTAATCCGGTCGGTACAAGCCTTTGGCCGCGAACTTTCCGGCCATCCCGCCCGCCCTGTCTCCAGCCAACGGGAGGCAGGCATCGGTCTGGCTCTGGGCGGCGGATTCGCTCGCGGCCTGGCGCACATCGGCGTCCTCAAAGTTCTCGAAGAAGAAAACATCCCTATCCGCTATATCGCAGGCACCAGCGTGGGCGCCCTGGTGGGCGCGGCCTACTGCAGCGGACTCTCCATCGCCGAACTGGAGAAGCTCGCTTCCCAGGTCCGCTTCAAACACTTCGCCCGCTGGACCCTCTCGCGCTACGGATTCGCCAGCAACCAGCGCATGATCGGATTCCTCAACAGCATTCTGAAGGTCAAGACCTTTGAAGAATTGCGCATTCCGCTGGCCATTACCGCCACCGATTTTTCTACCGGCGAGGGCGTGGTCTTCCATTCCGGCCCGCTGGTTGATCCCGTCCGCGCCAGTTGCGCTTATCCCGGAATGTTTCTGCCGGTAAAGATTCGCGGACGCCTGCTCATCGACGGCATGCTCTCCTACACCGTTCCCACCGTTCCCTTGCGGCAAATGGGAGCCGAGTACGTGTTGGGAGTTCATCTCAAAGGCAGATGGATCAGCGGCGACGGTCCCCGGCATTTGTTCGACGTAATCGGCCAGTGCTTCGCCATCGCGCAGGAGATGACCCGCAGCCAGTGGAAAGAAGCAGCCGACCTGGTGATTGAACCTGACGTCAATGGCTACAAGTACGACGCCTTCGAGCACAGCGCCGACCTGGTCCGCGCCGGAGAAATTGTGACCCGGGCCGCATTGCCCGAGATTCGCCGCTGGCTGGAGCGCGAACCCGTCCACGTCCCCGAACGCCGCCGCCCCCCGGTAGTGAAACCCGCAACCGCATCGGCGGACTAGCACACCATCTGTCATCCTGAGCCTATCGCCGTCATCCTAACCCCCTCCCACCTTGTCATCCTGAGGCCCGCGTTTTTTGCGGGCCGAAGGATCTATGGACTTGTTGGCAGCGCCCGTGCCCCCGCCCGGATTTCGTGTTCTGGCCTCTCATCCTGGTATAAGATGTTCCCCTTCCCCCCGGGCATCACGCTAAACCCATGTTCGAACAAGCCTTCAAAAACATCGACGACGTTCTCCGGAAAGAGGCCGGCTGCACCACCGAGCTCGACTACACCGAGCAGACCTCCTGGCTGCTCTTCCTGAAATACCTCGACGGCCTGGAGCAGGACAAGGCCGACCGAAGCCGCGCTCGACGGCAAGAAATACACCTACATCCTCGACAAGCCCTATCGCTGGGAAAGCTGGGCCGCGCCCAAGGGCAAGGACGGCAAGCTCGACCACAACAAGGCCCTGACCGGCGACGACCTCCGCGACTTCGTCAACCAGAAGCTCTTTCCCTACCTGCACGGCTTCAAGCAGAAGGCCAGCGGCCCGAACACCATCGAATACAAGATCGGCGAGATCTTCGGCGAGATCAAGAACAAGATTCAGAGCGGCTACAACCTGCGCGAGATCATCGACCACATCGACGAACTGCGCTTCCGCTCGCAGACCGAGAAGCACGAGCTCTCGCACCTCTACGAAGCCAAGATCAAGAACATGGGCAACGCCGGGCGCAACGGCGGCGAGTATTACACCCCGCGCCCGCTCATCCGCGCCATCGTCCAGGTCGTGAAGCCGAAGATCGGCGAGCGCATCTACGACGGCGCGGTCGGCTCGGCGGGCTTCCTGTGCGAGTCGTTCGACTACCTGACAGGCCAAGCCGGGCCTCACCACCAAGGACCTCAAGACGCTCCAGAGCGCACCTTCTACGGCAAGGAGAAGAAGTCCCTCGCCTACGTCATCGCGATCATGAACATGATCCTGCACGGCATCGAGGCGCCGAACATCATCCACACCAACACGCTCACCGAAAACCTCGCCGACATTCAGGAGAAGGACCGCTACGACGTGGTGCTGGCCAATCCGCCCTTCGGCGGCAAGGAGCGCAAGGAAGTGCAGCAGAACTTCCCCATCCGCACCGGCGAGACCGCCTTCCTCTTCCTCCAGCACTTCATCAAGATGCTCAAGGCCGGCGGGCGCGGCGGCGTGGTCATCAAGAACACCTTCCTCTCCAACACCGACAACGCCTCGGTGAGCCTGCGCAAGCTGCTGCTGGAAAGCTGCAACCTGCACACCGTGCTCGACTGCCCCGGCGGCACGTTCCAGGGCGCGGGCGTGAAGACCGTGGTGCTCTTCTTCGAGAAAGGCGCGCCCACGCGCAAGATCTGGTACTACCAGCTCGACCCCGGCCGCAACCTCGGCAAGACCAACCCGCTCAACGACGACGACCTCGCCGAGTTCGTGAAGCTGCAAAAGACCTTCGCCGACTCGCCCAAGAGTCTGGAGCGTGGACGCCAAGAGCATCGACCAGACGACCTTCGACCTCTCCGTGAAGAACCCGAACGGCGGCGAGGAAGTCGACGCACCGCAGCCCGCAGGAGATCATGGACGAAATCGCCGCGCTGGACGCCGAGAGCGCGGAGGTGCTGGCGAACATCAAGGCGCTGCTATGAAGAACGGGTGGCAGACAAAGAACGCTCGGCGACGTCTGCGACGAGTCAGTCGATCGGCGGCACACCGCCAAAAGGCAGTCTGCGACTACTGCGATGGTCAAGCATTTCTCGGATCACGACGTCCGAGATGTGAAGCGACGCAGTCGATCTCGAAGACAGAGTGCACGATTGCCGAAGACGGGCTCAGAGCAGCTGCGACGAACGATGATCCGCTTCAGCGGCGATTCGTCTTCGTTGCGACGCGCGTGCGACTCGGGCAAAGCTTGCTCGATCGAGCACAGAGCACGATGGCTATCGCATCATAGTCTGCAAGCGGCTCGATTCCGACGCAACCAGACTTTGTCGTTCTACTTTCTGTTTCACTGAGCTTCATGAGCATCGCAGATGTCATCGAGCTCGCCGGAACGGGCGCGACGTTCAAGGCTGTCAACAGCGGCAAGCTTGAAGACGCTCGCAGATTCCCGCTCCCCCCGCTCCCCGAACAGCAGCGGATCGTCGGCATCCTCGACGAAGCGTTTGAGGGCATCGCCACCGCCAAAGCCAACGCCGAAAAGAACCTCCAAAACGCCCGCGCCCTCTTCGAAAGCCACCTCCAATCCGTCTTCACCCAGCGCGGCAAGGGGTGGGTGGAGAAGACGCTTGGCGAAGTCTGCGACATCAATCGACGGGTCACGTTCGAGCATCGTCACGAAACGGCGACTACGTTCACGGCGGACAGTATCCATTTGTCAGATCGGCGACGTTCGAGAACGCAGAAGTATCATCATCGACGAGACTCCAGACAGTTCATCGTCGAAGGCGATAGCGCAAAGTCGCTATGCGAACAGAGCGACGATTTGCATCTGCGCAGTCGCGGATCATCGTCGCGGAGGCTGCGCATCGTGATTCCGACGAACAGTGCATTCGCGACAGCGTCATCGCGATGTCCGGCGATCCAAGCGACTAGATCCGAGTTCTTCGATTACCTGCTTCAATCATTCAACGTGCGATCGAATTCGCGAGCGCTTGGCGAACAGGCGCAGTGCCAGCAACATCAATCGGCAGAGCATTCGAGGACGTCGAGCTTCCATTCCGCCGACTGTCACGAACAGAAGCGAATCGTCGACGAAGCTCGACGCCTCTCGCGAAGAAACCCAACGCCTCGAATCCATCTACCAGCGGAAGCTCGCCGCGCTGGAGGCGTTGAAGAAGTCGCTGCTGCACCAAGCCTTCACCGGCCAACTGTAAGGGGCACCCATGCCACTTCATCCCGGCTGCATCCTCGGCTGTCAGACACTCATGCTATAATGTCTGACATGGCATCCGACCGCATCACCATTCGCATTCCGGAGACGCTGGGGCAGCGCCTGCGCCACCGCTCGCGGATGCGCGGGCAGCCCGAGTCGGCACTGGTCCGCGAAGCTCTGGAGACCTATCTGGGACAGCCCGCGAGGCGCGCCCGGCTTACGAACTCGCCGAAGAGGCGGCTGATTGGCTGCATCGGGCGGCCGAAGCTCCGCAAAGACTCAGCACCATCCCCGCCACCTGGAAGGTTCGGCAGATCCAAATGAAGCGCGGGTGCTGGTAGACACTGGCCCGCTGGTGCCATCCTTCAGCGTGGACGAGCACCACGCCGCCTGCGTCAAAGCCCTGCATCAACTGCCCGGCCCTCTGTTTTCCTGCTGGCCGGTGATCACCGAGGCGGTGTGGCTGTTGCGTTCCCATCCGCGCGCCGTCCAGCAACTGCTAAGAAGCTGCTTTTCCGAGAAGCCCGGCGGCTTCCTGGAACTGCTTCCGCTGGCCGGCGCAGAGGCCAGCGCGATTGCTGACGTGATGAAGGAATACCAGGACATCCGTCCGCAACTGGCCGACGCCGCGCTGGTTTATCTCGCTGACCGCGAAGGGATCGACACCATCTTCACCCTCGACCGGCGGGATTTTGCCGTGTATCGCTCCGCCCACAAACGCGCTTTACGCATCGTGCCATGAGCCACAAGCAGGTTTGCCTAGTAAGATTCCCGCTTAAGACGCTCCATGAACGAAGCCGAAACCCGAGCCGAGCACATCGATCCCGCCCTGAAGGCGGCGGGCTGGGGCGTCGTCGAGGGCAGCCGCATCCGGCGCGAGTATCCGATCACGCCGGGCCGCATCGAAGGCCACGGGCGGCGCGGCAAGCCGCTGACCGCCGATTACGTGCTGGTCTATCGCAACACCAAGCTGGCCGTCATCGAGGCCAAGGCGTGGGACGAAGCGCTGACCGAAGGCGTGGCGCAGGCCAAGAACTACGCCGGCAAGCTGGCCATCCGCTTCACCTACTGCCACCAACGGCCAGGGCATCTACGGCATCGACATGGAGACGGGCACGGAAGGCGAACTGCCCGCGCTACCCCACGCCCGACGAACTCTGGAACCTGACCTTCGCCGAAGCAGAACGCCTGGCGCGACCGCTTCGCCGCCGTGCCCTTCGAGGACAAGGGCGGCTCACATCCCGAGCCGCTACTACCAGGACATCGCCATCGAGCGCGTGCTGGAGGCCATCGCCGCCGGCAAGCAGCGCATCCTGCTGACGCTCGCCACCGGCACCGGCAAGACCTTCATCGCCTTTCAGATCGCGTGGAAGCTGTTCCACAGCCGCTGGAACCTGAGCCGCGAGCCGTCGCGCCGCCCGCGCATCCTGTTCCTCGCCGACCGCAACATCCTCGCCGACCAGGCCTACAACGCCTTCTCCGCCTTCCCCGAGGACGCGCTGGTGCGGATCGCGCCGGACGGACATCCGCAAGAAGGGCAAGGTGCCGAAGAACGGCAGCCTGTTCTTCACCATCTTCCAGACCTTCATGAGCGGCCCGCCGAAGGACGGCAAGCCGTCGCCCTACTTCGGCGAGTATCCGCCGGACTTCTTCGACTTCATCGTCATCGACGAGTGCCATCGCGGCGGCGCCAACGACGAGAGCAACTGGCGCGGCATCCTCGACTACTTCGCGCCCGCCGTGCAGCTCGGCCTGACCGCCACGCCCAAGCGCAAGGACAACGTCGACACCTACGCCTACTTCGGCGAGCCGGTCTACATCTACTCGCTCAAGGACGGCATCAACGACGGCTTCCTGACGCCGTTCAAGGTGAAGCAGATCTCCACGACGCTCGACGAGTACGTCTACACGCCCGACGACAAGCTGATCGAGGGCGAGATCGAGAGCGGCAAGCGCTACACGGAAGCCGACTTCAACAAGATCATCGAGATCAAGGAACGCGAAGCGCACCGCGTGAAGCTGTTCATGGAGCAGATCAACCAGAACGAGAAGACGCTGGTCTTCTGCGCCACGCAGGACCACGCGCTGGCCGTGCGCGACCTCATCAACCAGATGAAGACGAGCAAGGACCCGAACTACTGCCAGCGCGTGACCGCCAACGACGGCGCGCTCGGCGAGCAGCACCTGCGCGACTTTCAGGACAACGAGAAGACCATCCCGACGATCCTGACCACCTCGCAGAAGCTCTCGACCGGCGTGGATGCCCGCAACATCCGCAACATCGTGCTGATGCGCCCGATCAACTCGATGATCGAGTTCAAGCAGATCATCGGCCGCGGCACGCGGCTCTACGACGGCAAGGACTACTTCACGATCTACGACTTCGTGAAGGCGCACCACCACTTCAGCGATCCGGAGTGGGACGGCGAGCCGCTCGAACCGGAAGCCTGCCCGAAGTGCGGCATGCATCCCTGCGAGTGCGTGAAGGCCGCACCGCAGCCATGTCCGGTCTGCGGCCAGCGACCGTGCGAGTGCCCGAAGAGCCTTGCCCGATCTGCGGCCAGCGCCCGTGCGTGTGCAAGAAGAAGGCGAAGGTGAAGCTCGCCGACGGCAAGGAGCGCACCATCCAGCACATGATGTGCACGACCTTCTGGCATCCGGACGGCACGCCGATGTCCGCGCAGCAGTTCATGGAGATGCTGTTCGGCAAGCTGCCGGAGTTCTTCAAGGACGAGGCCGAGCTGCGCGCCCTCTGGAGCGCCCCGGACACGCGCAAGAAGCTGCTTGCAGGGCCTGGCCGAGAAGGGCTTCGGCCACGACCAGCTGGCCGAGATGCAGAAGATCATCGACGCCGAGAAGAGCGACCTCTTCGACGTGCTGGCCTACGTCGCCTACGCCCTGCCGCCGCTCACCCGCGAGGAACGCGCCGCGCAGGGCCAAGGTCGCCATCAGCACCCACTTCAACACCAAGCAGCAGGTCTTCCTCGATTTCGTGCTCTCGCACTACGTGAGCGTCGGCGTGGAGGAACTCGACCAGGAGAAGCTGACGCCGCTGCTCCGCCTGAAGTACCACAACTCCATTGCCGACGCCGTCGCCGACCTCGGCAAGCCGGAAGAGATCGGCAAGGTCTTCGCCGGCTTCCAGAAGTATCTGTATCAGCCGGGGCCACCAGTCTAGCCCCAAAGCGGGACTTTTCCCGCCTAATCCCGCTTTGGGCATCGGCTGTGGGAAATCTTGTCAATAGGCAGAAATTACACGAATCGGCCTACCTCTTGGCAGCATGGACAATATAAAGTTCGAAAGCGTGTCTCACTTACCTTTCCGAATCGCTATAATTTAACTATAGGGACTTAATTGAAGGCGCGGCCCAGTGGCTGCGCCTTTTTCTTTTGGGAGTAGCTCATGGTTGAGTCAGAACACAATTTCAAACGCCGTGGCGACTGGGCGGAGCTGCGCTTCATGGCCGATGCGGCACAACACGGGCTTGTAGTCTTCAAGCCCTGGGGCGATTCCGAACGCTATGACGTGGGAGTCGAGCACAGCGGACATTTCCAGCGCGTTCAGGTCAAGTCGGTCACCCATGCCGACGGTTCGTCCTACCGCTGCGGGCTCCGTCCGCGCGATCGTTCCCGCCCTTACCTCATCAGCGAAGTCGACTTCTTCGCCATCATCGTCGTTCCCAAGGAGATCTGGTACATCCTGCCCGCACAGGAGGCCCTTCTCACCAGGAACCGTACCATCTGCCTCAATCCCGGCAAAAAGGGCAACCGCTACGAATATTTCCGGGAAGCCTGGCACTTGCTCCAGCATCGGCGGCGGATCGGGGATGTAGGAGACTCGCCAGCGCCGCCAGTCGCGTAGTTCTTGCCAACGACGAAGGACCAACGACCAACGACTGACCTGTTAAACTATCCCGGCATTTCTTCCAGGAGACAGATTCTTGCCGATTGATCCGGTTCTTCTTGTCCATGGCGGCGCTTGGGCCATTCCTGATGACATGGTGGATGCGCATCTAAACGGAGTTCGCAATGCCATGGCGGCGGGCTGGCGCGTGCTCGCGGGTGGTGGCGATGCCCTGGATGCAGTCGAGGAAGCCGTGGCCGTCTTGGAAGACGACGAAACCTTCGACGCCGGGCGCGGCAGCTTTCTGAATCGCGATGGCAAGGTTCAGCTCGACGCGCTGATCATGGACGGGGCAACCCTGCGCGCCGGCGGCGTGGGCTGCGTCGAGCGGTTGCGCAATCCGGTGAGGGCAGCGCGCAAGATCTTGAGCGAGAGTCCGCATTTGTATTTCGTGGCTGAGGGGGCGGAAAGGTTCGCCGCCGAACACGGCATTCCACTTTGCAAGAACGAAGACCTGATCATTCCGCGGGAGGTGAAGCGCCTGCAGGAATTCCAGGCACATGCAGCTGATGGGCGGCCGGATTTGTTTGCGCCGACGGTTTCCCACGACACCGTCGGTGCCGTCGCGCTCGATGGCAGCGGCAACATCGCGGCAGCGACTTCGACCGGCGGGACGCTCAATAAAGCGCCGGGACGCCTGGGAGATTCGTCGCTGATTGGCTGCGGCTGTTATGCCGACAATAAAACTGCCGCGGCTTCAACCACTGGCTGGGGCGAGCCCATCATGAAACTGGTGCTGGCGAAATGGGCGGCGGACCGGGTTGCGTCAGGAAACTTGCCGGAATGGGTGGCGGCCGAGGCAATCAATTATCTGCAATCGCGCGTGCAAGGCCACGGCGGCATGATTCTGCTGGATGCACGCGGACGATTCGGCATTGCACACAACACCCCGCGCATGGCTTGGGCGTTAAAGAGTGAGAAGCAGGAGAGTTCGGGAATTTCACGGTAGAAATTCGGCCACGGATTTGCACCTCTGTGATCTCTGTGCCCTCTGTGGTGAAGCCCTTCTCCGCGAACTCGATATTCGAATGCCCCCGGCCTACCGCTAACTAAGCCAATTCGTCACAGTGATTTAGCTTGCTTTCTTCATCTCCGCTGATGTACAAACCTGCCGTCCGCATCTTCTGGAAAATATGTCTGCCCTAAAGGCTGCCGACGACGTTCGGAGAAGCCGTGGTCTTCAGAATCCCACGCAGGAGAAAACTTTATGACAACCCGGAAATTGATTTCGCTTGCCGCGCTCATGCTACTGCTGACTGGGATGGGGCTCGGCCAGGGCGTCGCCACCGGCGATCTCCACGTCACGGTGAAGGATCCGCACGGGAACCTGGTGACCAATGCGACAGTGACAGTTCGAGACCAGGCGAAGGGACTGGAGAGATCCAGCACGGCCAACACCAGCGGAGAGTACCGTTTGGTACTGCTGCCGCCCGGAACATACATGGTGGTGGTGCAAGCGCCGGGCTTCGCCAATGCAGAAACCCAGAATGTGGGGATCACAGTGGGTGGACTGGTGGATCTACCGGTATCGCTTGCAGTCGGAGGAACTCAGGTGGTGGTCAATGTTAGTTCGACGGCTGAACTGATCGAAACCACTCGAAGCTCGTCCACAAACACAATCGAGCAACGGCGGATTGACAACCTTCCCATCAACGGACGTAACTACATCAATTTCGCGCTAACGGACTCGCAAGTAGTGCGAGACAACGCCCCCAGCATCGGAGCGGCACCCACGTCAGGGCTGAACATGAGCGGCCAGCGGGCGCGGTCGAACTTGGTCAACGTGGATGGTGCGGACGCCATCGATAACTCTACCAATGGTGTGCGTTCCACGGTCTCGCAGGAGGCGGTGCAGGAATTTCAAATCATCAACAACAGCTATGCGGCCGAATACGGACGCGCTGCGGGCGGAGTGGTCAACATTATTACGCGGTCGGGATCGAACGATTTCCATGGCGATGTGTACGGGTACCTGCGCAACCGAGGCATCCAGGCGGTGAATCCGTTCAGCACCACGCCCGATCCGGCGTATACGCGAGTGCAGGCGGGGGCGGCGTTCGGGGGGCCAATCAAGAAGGACAAGACTTACTTCTATTTTTCTTACGAGATCACGCGGCGGCACGAGACCGGCTTCTCCAGTATTGGGGCGGGCAACTTCGATCTGGTCCCCTTCAATAGCGCACTGGCCGGGCTGCCGTTTGGGACGATACAACTGACGCAAGAGCAAGCGCAGTTTCTGACCAATCCCGCGGTGCAGCAGCAGGAGTTCCTCAACCCGGCGTTCGGGCAAGAAGTGGGGCAGTATGCAGTGCTGGCAGCAGCGTCTTCGGGAATGGCGTTGAACGGGGCGTGGCCAACGTCCATGGTGCAGGCTTTAACCGGAGGGCTGCTGTCAAAGTTTTCGGCCTTCCCCACAAGTTGCCAGCCTCCGGGACCGTGCTTTGTGCCGTCGGCCTTCCAGACGCTGGAATCGCAAGTCGGCAACTTCCCGATTTTCGAGGGAACCAGCCTGTATTCGTTGCGCCTCGATCACAATATAAACAGCAACAATCGCATCATGCTGCGTGGGAACGTGAGCCCGAGCACGGTTACTGGAATTGAGGTCAATGGGGAAAACCAGGTTTTCGGGCAGAACTCTTTCTCGCGGACTTCACAGCAAACCTATCGGGACGTCGCCGGAGTTTTTCAAGACAGCTGGGCCATCGGCAACAACAAGGTAAACCAATTCGGCTTCCAATTTGCGCGCCGCGGCTTGTCCTATTTCTACTCCAGCTCTCCCGGCGGTGGCGACGTAGCGGTGAACATTCCGGGGTTCGCGTTCTTTGGCCGAGAGCCATACTCGTTCATTCAGCGTGTGGAACATCGTTACCAGTTCACGGACACCTTCTCGTGGGCGATGGGACGCCATGATGTGAAGTTCGGTGGGGACTTCAATTACATTCCGATCACGGCGACCTTCACAGTGAACTACGGCGGCGAATATACCTTTGGAGCACAGGATGTTTTTCCCGTGAGCCTCGCGCCGCCCGCCGGAACGGCGTTCCCACAATTCAACGCCATCCAGGCCTATGGAGCGGGAATTCCGACGGACTATGTACAGGGCATCGGGAATCCCAACGACAAGCTTTCCAACAAGCCACTGGGGCTTTTCCTGCAAGACTCGTGGCGGCTGCGATCGAACTTGACGTTGAACTACGGGCTTCGCTACGACGTGGAATTTCCTCCGCAGCTCTCGCCGCCGAATGCATTGGCGCTTGCCGCTTACAACCAGCTTGGCTTGCAGAAGGGGATTCAAACCGATACCAACAACATTCAGCCGAGAATCGGTGTGGCGTGGGATCCCAAGGGCGACGGCAAGACTGTCGTCCGCGCCTCCTACGGCATGTTCTATGATCATCCGCTGCTCGGCCTGTATTTCCTAGGTGACGCCTCCGACGGATCGAGGAGCGGTCAGGCACTTCTGTTCGGGGCGGCCCCAGGCTGCAACCCGACGGTACCGCCGTTGGGCCTTACAGCCACCAACACTTTCCAGGGCTTGGCGGGTGTCTGCTTCCCGGCGGCGGTCACGGGCTTTGGGTATCAGGCCAACCAGCAACAATTTAACTCCTTCCTGCCCAATTCGTTGTTCATCAATCAAGGGTACCTTGCGGCAGGGGTGCCGCTGTTGAACCAGCCGTTTGGCTATCCGCAAGCCAAGAATTTTGTGTACGCGTATTCGCAGCAGGCGAATTTCGCAATCGAGCGAGAGTTGGGCGGCGGTTTTGCCCTGAGTCTGGCCTACAACTGGAATGGCGGGAGTCACCTCAACCGCCCCATCAATGCAAATACCGTGCGGGGAGACCTGCTGATCCAGAACTGGGAAGCAGCGACTGTGGCAAACCCCACGACAACAAGCACCAACCCATTGGCGGTCGCGTCTTGCGGCCCGAGCCCTTTTGCCGCCCTGCCCGGCGCCCTTCCTTTCTTCGTACCCCCATCGCTAGTTAACGTGTTCCGGCCGTCCGGGCTGAATCCCTCCATGGCGGCAGTGTTTGCACCCTGCGTGCCCCTGGCCCAAGCCGATCTTAAGGCAGCCGGGCTGAATGCCGCCTGCAACCCAGCCACGCTAGCAAACTGCGTCCCGTTCAGCGACATGGATGCGAATTTCTCCAACGGCAGTTCGAACTACAACGGGTTTACGGCGAACCTGCGCAAACGTTTCAGCAAACACTATGAACTGCTTACGTCTTACACCTGGTCGCATTCCATCGATGACTCGACTGATCTGCAAGCACCCCTGGCACCGCAGGACAGTTTCTTTCCGCAGCTGGAGCGTTCGAACTCGCTGTTTGACCAACGGCATCGCTTCGTGTTCAGCGGGGTGTATCAAAGCGGAAAGGTTGCGGGCGACGGTTTTGCCAGCAAGCTGCTCAGCGACTGGACGTTTGCGCCGATTGTCGACATTTCCTCCGGAAGGCCGTACAACCTGACGACGGGCAGCAGCGACAATTTCCAGTTCGTGTCCAGCGGCGGCCGTCCGAATGCGGTTTCACCCGGCACCCCCACCAACGCGTGCGGCTTCCAGACCGTGGCTTCCTCCGTCTCGCCCACGGGCGCCTTCCAGGAGCCGTGCTTTGCCGACTTCACCCCGGCACAGCTTTTGGCTCCCAATGCATTGCTTTTACTCGACGGAAACGTTGGCCGTAACTCCGGCATACAGCCGTGGACGGTGTTTAACGATATGCGAATCGCGCGCCGAGTCTATTTCTACGAGCGCGTGAACATGGATTTCATCGTGGACATGTTCAATATCGCCAACAAGAACAACGTGGCACAGGTGAACCCGTTGTACACCAATGCAGGCCAGGCCACTGCGGCGTATGATCCGCGGCAGTTTCAGTTTGCGTTGAAGGTGAACTGGTAGGGGTCCAAGTTCTTGCTCGACTACGCGCGGGAAGCGTCGGGCCGAGGAAGGTTTCGTTGAAAACATAGTCGGCCTTGAGAGAACCTTCGCCAGTACTGATTTGTATTCTCGTTAGGGGATGACCAAGACCTAACATGGACAACCAGACAACGACTTTGTTGAAGGAACCGGGTGCGGGGCGATCAATATCATCCGTGAAAAAGGTCTTCATCAGTCCGAACGGCCTGCGCGCGGGTTGGCGGATTCTCATCTTCCTGTTGATTTTTGTCGGTATGCTGCGCGGCTTCCTGCGAATTCTTCACCAGTCGGGGCGAGGCAATCAAACTGCTTTGACGCCCATCGACGTCGCCATCAGCGCGGGCACCGGGTTTCTCTTGTGCAGCATTGCCACTTGGATCATGTCGAAGATCGAAGGGCGCAAGATGGGGCAATACGGGCTGCCGTGGGCTCAGGCATTCCGCAAGGATCTTTGGGTGGGATTGCTGTGGGGCTTTCTGACCACGAGCGGAACGGTGCTGGTCATTTCTCTTTTCCACGGGGTGCAGATCACGAACGGCGCAGAGCATGGAGGGAAGCTGCTGGCATGGGCTGCAGCCTGGGCAGGAGGGTTTTTGCTGGTGGGGTTCAATGAGGAATTCGGCTTCCGCGGGTACTTGCAATTCACGCTGACCACGGGTATCGGTTTTTGGCCCGCAGCAGTGGTGATTTCCGGGCTATTCGGTCTTGCCCACGCGGGCAACAGCGGAGAGAACCTCTTTGGTGAAGTGGCAGTCGTGTTATTTGGACTGTTGTTTTGTTTGATTATCAAGCGGCGGGGAAACCTGTGGTGGGCGGTTGGATTTCACATGGGATACGACTGGGCGGAGACGTTTTTCTGGGGCGAACCGGATAGCGGACTGTCGCCCACACATAACTTTCTCACCGCCAGTTTCCATGGACCGAAATGGCTTACAGGCGGCTCGGTAGGACCGGAAGCCAGCGTGGTTACGCCGATTGCGCTGCTGCTGGTTGCGATCCTTTTCAGCATGGTTTATCGCGAGAATCTGTATCGAACGAACATGCCGGTACCGTTGCGCCGGGGCGAGGCCGAGTCCCCCGCGTCCGCGTGACCTCCTGTTAAACTCTTGGCATCCTTGGCGCTTGCCGGAGTCCTGTTCTGCATGCCCGAAAACTATTCTCCCACTGTGCGTACGCGTTTGGTGCGCGAGGCCGACCGCGCGGTTTACGACCGCGCCGCTGCTTACAAGATTCTCGACGAGGGTTTCATCTGCCACGTGGGGTTTGTGGTGGAGGACCAGCCGTTTGTGATTCCCACCGGTTATGGGCGGGTGGGAGATGACCTATATATCCACGGCTCGGCGGCGAGCCGCATGTTGCGAAACCTAAATCAAGGAATCGCAGTGTGCGTGACGGTCACACTGCTGGATGGGCTGGTGCTGGCACGATCGATATTCAATCACTCGATGAATTATCGGTCGGTGGTGGTTCTGGGGACAGCGGTGGCGGTGCAAGATCCCAAAGAAAAACTGGAAGCTTTGCGGCGGCTGTCGGAGCACATTCTGCCGGGGCGGTGGGCGGAGTCGCGGCTCCCGAATGAGAAGGAAATCAAAGCGACGCTGGTCATGCGACTTCCGATCACGGAGTTTTCTGCAAAGGTGCGGCAGGGACCTCCGATTGATGACGAGGAAGACTACGCGTTTCCGACTTGGGCGGGGGTGATTCCGCTGGAGATGGTGGCAGGGGTGCCGATTGATGACGCACGGCTGATGGCGGGGCAGGTCGTGCCGGAATATGCGAAGGCGTATGCCCGGCGGCGGTGAGAAAACTCTTCACCACAGAGACGCAGAGAAAACCAACGGCTTTTTACCACAAAGGACACTAAGGTACACGAAGGAAACCAAAGCGAGCTGCACAACTCAAGGTAGCAACAGTAGCTTCCCCGTGGTATGGCTGGCCACGCGGTGCCGGAATATGCAAAGAGGTATTCGCGGAAACTGGCCAACGGCTTTAACCACAAAGGACACTAAGGTACACGAAGGAAACCAAAGCGACCTGCACAACTCAAGGTAGCAACAGTAGCTTCCCCGTGGTATGGCTGGCCACGCGGTGCCGGAATATGCAAAGAGGTATTCGCGGAAACTGGCCAACGGCTTTAACCACAAAGGACACTAAGGTACACGAAGGAAACCAAAGCGACCTGCACAACTGGAGATGGTGGCAGGAAAGCCGGTAGATTCCCAAGCTGATGGCTGGCCAGTCAGCGCCGGGGTACGCGAAGGCTTATTCGCGGAAGCGATGAGAAAACCAATCACCACGGAGACACAGAGAAAACCCAACGGCTTGAACCACAAAGGACACGAAGGTTCACGAAGGAAAATCGCAACGCACGCTCACGGCAATAGGAGTAGTTTGCCGGTGGTCTTGCGTCCTTCGAGGTCGCGGTGGGCTTGTTGGGCGTCGGCTAGTTTGTAGACGTGGGCGATGCGGAGTTCGAGTTTGCTTTCTTCCATCATTTGAAACACAGCGCTGGAGCGGCCGCGCAGTTCTTCCGTGGTTGCCATGTAGTGAAAAAGAGTGGGCCGGGTGACGAATAGCGAGCCTTTGGTCGAGAGTTGGATGAGATCGAAGGGGGGCACGGGGCCGCTGGCGCCTCCGAACAGGACCATGTAGCCACGCGGCCGCAGGACGTTCAGACCTTTCTCGAACGTGGTTTTGCCGACGCCGTCGTAGACCACGTCAACACCTTTGTTGTTGGTAAGGCGCTTGGTTTCGGTTTCGAAATCGGCATGGGAGTAGAGGATTACCTCGTCGGCTCCGGCGTGGCGGGCCAGTTTGGCCTTTTCTTCAGTTGAAACCGTGGCGATGACGCGTGCGCCGATATTGTGGGCCATTTGCACGAGTAATGCTCCGACTCCGCCGGCGGCGGCGTGGATTAGCGCGGTTTGTCCTCGACGGAGCGGAAAGGTGTCGTGGGTCAAGTAGTGGGCGGTCATGCCTTGCAGGAGGGCGGCGGCGGCTTGCTGGTCGGTGACACCGTTGGGAATACTCACCAGGCGATCGGCGGGAACGGCGGCGTATTCGGCGTAGGTTCCAAGGATTCCGGTCCAGGCGACATGATCGCCGGGCTTGACGGAAGTGACTTCCGAGCCGACGGCGGAAACCACGCCGGCTGCTTCCTGACCGAGGATGAATGGCAGGGGCACTTTATAACGGCCTTCGCGCTGGTAGGTGTCGATGAAATTGACTCCGCAGGCTGCGATCTTCACCAGGACCTCGTTGGGTTTGGGCTGGGGGACGGGAAGGTCGACAAGTTGGAGAACTTCGGGACCGCCGGTTTGCTGTACCTGGATGGCTTTCATGATGCTTAGATTTTATCGAAAAAACAGTTCTCAGTTTCCGGTTCTCAGTTCTCAGCGACGCCTCCGGTGTGGTGTATAGTTTCGTGCTTATCGCGCGGGGGAGATTCCGGTGCTGAGCAATTCCTTATTCCGATGGCTAGTGTGCTTGGCGCTCATCAGCCCCTTGAGCGGCGGCGCGAATCGAGTGGCGCAAATCGAGAATATCTATGCGGACTTGAACGACGCGTACGGTGCGATGAGCGCGATAGATTCTGGGCTAGCCAAGAGCTATGCGGGCAAGGACCGTGGGGAGTGGGGAAAAATATATCGAGTGAAGCGGAAGGAGCTGATCGCGGAACTCAAGAGATTACCCAGCAAAGGATGGTCGAAGGAGGATGCGAGGGCCGTCACCTTGATGCGCCGCAGCCTGGAAGACTTGCCGGAATCCTCGTCCACTTCAGAACAGCCGAGTGGGAAATGCAAGGATTCACTGCAGGGGAACCTTGCTTCTAGTCAGCTGCGCGAGGCGTTGTACTCGTGCTTTGACGAAGTGGGAAACAATCTGCAATTCGAAGGCAAAGCGGTCAGCCGGCTTTCGCTATTCGACTTGCTTACCCAGATTGAAGAGCCGGAACGCCGCAGAGCAGCGTTCTTGGCGTTCACGCCCTTGTGGCAAGCTATCAACGGAGAAGATCAGCGTGACTCGCCCTATCGGCGATTGATCGGTGCGGCCGCCGCGGGCACCAAGAAACATGGTTCGGCCATCGACGATGCTGCCCGGACATTGGGGGTAAGGCCGGACGAGGTTGAACGCTGGCTGGAACAGATTCTGGACACGTGGCGTGTGGTCACCGGGGACGAAGCAATTGAACCTTGGGATTTCTGGTACCGGGCGGGAGAAACGGACCGAAGACTGGCATCGGCAATTCCCCGGGAGGCTTTGCAGCCCTTGAATGAGCGCTACTATCACGACCTTGGGGCCGATCTGAGGCAGCTAGGTATCCTGTACGACCTCGATCCGCGGCCGGGCAAGGCTCCGATCGCATATGCGGACTTCGTCACTCACGGCCGCATGATTGATGGGGTATGGCATCGCAGTGTGATGCGGGTTTCTGCCAATTATGCGGGCGGGGGGCTGGGGGCTCTGAATGAATTTGTGCATGAGAACGGGCATGCCGTCCACGGAGCTGCGATTCAGACCCGGCCGGCGTTCATGGATATGGGTGACGCGCTGTTTGTGGAAGCGTTCGCGGATGTGACCTCGTGGAGTGTTTACGAACCGGCATGGCAGCGCCGATATCTGGGGCAGGAAGTGGCTGAGGCTACGACGATCCGGAGTCTCTATTCGAATGTCGTCATGGATGTGGCGTGGGCTTTATTCGAAATCAGAATGCTGGCAAAACCGGAAGCTGATCCGAATATGGTTTGGACGGAGATCACGAGCCGTTATCTGCACATTGTGCCGCATCCGGAATGGTCATGGTGGGCGCTGCGGGTCCAATTGGTGGAGACGCCGGGCTACATGGTGAACTATGGTTTGGGAGCAGTGCTCACCGCGGATCTGCGAGAGCACATTCGGGAAACTTTGGGGACGTTCGATGCTGGAGACGCGGGTTGGTATGCATGGATTTCCGAGCGGCTGCTGCGGCAGGGCGAGGAGCAGCCAACGGCTGAACTGCTGCGGAAGTTTCTGGGGCGGCCGGTTTCGCCGGAGGCGGTCCTGAAGCAAATAGGGCGGATTCGAGGATCTGGGCCGGTCGTGGTAACCAGCGCACCCGGTTCCTAAAGTAACTTCGGCAACACCAGCGGTGCGTTGACCCGTCTAAGCCATGATAGTAGCATTAGCTGACTCTCGGGAAGCGCCGGTGGGTCTCTGTAAGTAGTAGACAAATATGAGCGTTGTCAAGCGATACGCGCAGATGGCATGGGGTATTGTCTGGCTCCTGGGGAGCCTTGGTTGCCAAACCTCGCCGCGTCCGGTGGCGCTGCTGCCTGAAAAACAGGCAAGCGCACCGGCCCTCAAGAGGCCCCCTGAAGGACCGCCGCCGGTTGAGAAACCCGCCTCGTTGCAGCCGTCCCTGCCCGAAACCAAAGCGGACCCCGTCGCGGACCTGATCGCAGAGGTGGAAAAAGAGTATCAAGCCGGGCAGACGAACTACCAATCTGGACACCTGGAAGCGGCGAAAGAGAATTTTGATCGAGCCTTCAACCTGCTGTTGGAGAGTCCCTGGGACGTGGGGTCTGACGAGCGGTTGCAAAAGGAGTTCGACCGTTTATTGGATGGGGTGAACGGTCTTGAGATGCAGGCTTTGCAGCAGGGGGACGGATTCACAGAACAAAAATCGGAGCCAGCACCGATCGATGAAGCGAATGAGATTACCTACCCCGTAGATCCCAATATCAAAGCCAAGGGGGAGGCGGAAGTGAAGGCGACCCACTCCGACTTGCCCTTGATGATGACCGATCCGGTGGCGGGTTACATCAACTATTTTTCGACAAGGGGACGAGAGACTCTGGAGCGCGCACTGGCGCGTGGCGGACGCTATCAGGAAATGATTCGAGGCATCCTGAAAGAAGAAGGCGTTCCCCAAGACCTGATTTACCTGGCGCAGGCAGAATCTGGGTTTCATCCGCTGGCGCTTTCGCGGGTTGGGGCTAGAGGAATGTGGCAGTTCATGGGAAGCCGGGCAAAAGGCTACGGGCTGGAGCGCAATTGGTGGGTGGACGACCGTCAGGATCCGGAGAAAGCCACTCGGGCTGCGGCGCGTCACCTGAAGGACTTGTACAACCAGTTCGGGGATTGGTATCTGGCGATGGCGGCCTACAACTCTGGGCCGGGAACGGTGCAAAGTGCGGTGAAGCGGACCGGTTATGCGGATTTCTGGCAACTCTACAAGCGCAATGTGTTGCCCAAGGAGACGCGGAACTACGTGCCGATCATCATTGCCGTGACGATCATGGCCAAGAACCCACAGCAGTATGGGTTGGAGGATGTAGTTGCGGAAAAACCCGAGCCCTATGACACGGTGGAGATTGATTATCCAGTCGATCTCCGACTGGTGGCGGAATGTGTGGATGCTTCCGCCAGCACCCTGCAGGAACTCAACCCCAGTCTGTTGCGTCTGACCACCCCCAAAACCCAGCAATTTGAACTGCATCTCCCGGAGGGCAGCAAGGACCGTTATTTGACGACGATTCGGGCGATTCCGCCGGACATGCGGGTGTGGTGGCGTTACCACAACGTCGCCCCCGGCGAAACGCTGGACTCGGTGGCCAAGTCTTATCGCAGCAGCCGTAAGGCGATCGCAGAGGCAAACGGCCTGGGCGAAGACCAGAAGCTTACGCCGGAAAGTAAGCTGATCATTCCGGTGGCCCCGGGCAAGCATCCTTCGGGTGAGGGTGACGCGGCATACGCACGGCATGTGACGCGGTACAAGGTGAGGAGGGGCGACACGGTGCAGAGTGTGGCCGACAACTTCGGTGTCCCGCCCGCCATGGTGCGACGTTGGAACCACCTGAAGGGTGATGGCTTAGGGGGACGGCGGGTATTGTATGTCCGGCTGCCGGTGACCCCGGGGTTCGACAAGAGCGAGACCAAGAGCTCCAGTAAGTCGAAATCCAAGAAGACGTTACATGCCGCGGCTGACAAGAGCGCGGTGCGTCACAAGGTGGAACCCGGCGAAACTTTGTATTCCATTGCCAAGTCCCATAACACCACCGTGGCCGCTCTCAAACAGCAGAATGGCAACCTCGCCACGCTGAAGCCCGGGATGATCCTGCTAATCCAAAGCGGGCAATGATCTCCGGCGGCTTTTCGCAAAGAGAAGCAACTTCAACTGAGAGTCCTGACAGCTGCGACGTGGATTTCACCGCAACCTGGCCACACAAGAAAAACAAAGAATCCGGGTTCGGTGTAATATGCAGGGGTCAGAAAGAACCAGATAATTTTTGGTTCCAAGCGGGCGAAAACTGCTGTGCTATAATCGCGCCCCGCCGACTCAAATGGAAACGAATGCAGTTTTATTTCTTTCTCAGCGCAGGCAATATGTAGCATCCGGTCCTCGGGGCGGCCGGAAAAATTCAGGAGGATGAAGATGACTTTTTACGAGACCCTCTATCTACGGGATGATGAGATGGACGAGTTTGGTGACAGCGGCGCGTATGGCGAGTCGCTGGAAGAAGACTACGAAGAGGAAGAAGAGGAGGAAGAGGCCGAAATGCCGGCGATGAGGGAGCCGGAACCCATGGCTGAAGCTCCGGTTCCTGCGATGCCGATTTCGGGTGGCGGCGGCGGGGGCGGTGCCAAGGCGGCTCCGAAGAAAGCGGCACCTAAGAAGGTCGCGAAGAAGAAGGCCGCTCCCAAGAAAAAGAAGAAGCCCGCCAAGAAAGTGGCAAAGAAAAAACCGGCAAAGAAGAAGGCAGCCAAGAAGAAGCCAGCGAAAAAGACGGTGAAGAAAGGCAAGAAAACCGCTCGCCGACGCCGCTAAGGATACTCAAATCGCAACCGAGTGGCCGCAGCTCGATGCTGCGGCCTTTGCTTTGGGCGGGCGTAGGAAAAACAATTATTTCTTGGATTGCACGGCCTGCAAGCATCTTCCGTACAGCTCCAGCAGGTGATTGGCGTATTCGTCAGGCTTGGTGGCAGCTCCAGAGCCCTGAAAACCTACGCCGGATGAAGTGGTTCGGCCATAGCCTGTAGTCATGGCGACAAATTTCATCAAGTCGAGGGCGATGTCTTCGTTGCGGCGCGCACCTGCAGTGCTGGAAACTGCTTCGTCCATGAAAGCCTCCGTGGGAATGCGAATACTGGGAATCTCGTCGTCCATCTGGAGAACTCCGGCAGAAATCTGATGATAGCAGAAGGACGTGCACTCCGCCCTTTGCGTCCAGCCCCGGAGGCATTGGCGATTTCATGGCGCAAGAAGGAGCTGAATGAAATCGTCCAGCACGCGTGGTTACGCCGCACGGGGCACCTCGCTCATCAAAGCAAGCAGGTTTTGCTCGGAATCGCGAAAGAATGTCATCCAGAGATCGTGATTCGGCATGCGAGCCAGGAAATGGGGTTCATCTTCGAAATGGACGCTGGCAGCGAGCAACTGGCGGTGGGCCGCCTTGATGTCAGAAACGGCAAAATACAGAACCGAGCTGGGATGGTCAAATTCGGGCTTCTCGGGCAGAGAGAGCATGAGCCGTACACCGCCACAGTCGAAGAAGGCGAGCGGGCCAGCAGCGAATAGAAAAGGCAATCCGAGCTTGTCCTTGTAAAATGCAGTGGCGCGTTGAACATCGTGAACGTTGATGCAGACCTGGCCGAGGCGGGCAATACCGAGGCTTTCCGGTGCAGTGGTCATGTGCTTTACCTCCATCTCAAAAGTAGTTAGCATAGCTAACAATATTTCATGACAAAAAGCAAGCTAAAAAAACGGCGCTCGGCGGAGGTGGTTGGGGTCGCCGACCGCCTGCATTCTGCCGCCATTCACCTGTTGCGCCGTGTCAGAAAGCAGGACCTGGCGACAGGAGAGGGGCCGGCAAGGCTTTCGGCGTTGTCGGTACTAGTATTTGGGGGCCCCATGACTCCCGGGCAATTGGCTGCGGCCGAGCAAGTGAAGCCGCCAACGATGACACGGATTGTAGCGGGGCTGGAACGTAGCGGATTGGCAATGCGTATTCCGGATCCGTCCGATGCCCGGCGAGTGCGGATTCATGCGACCCGGGAAGGAGCCCGTTTATTGCAACGCGGCCGGAAGATGAGAATAGAGTATCTGGCGAAGCAACTTGGCGAATTATGTTCAGAAGATTTGTCGACCGTGGATGAAGCGGTTGAGATTCTGGCCCAGGTCTTGCAGGAGTGGAAGTAGGACGCTGGCAATCACCGCATCAAGTTTCAATGCCTACATAACAGACCCTGCCAATCAGGTAATCCGCAGGCTTCTTCCCTTTTTCCACACGCAGAACATCTACCGGGTAAGCCTGATTGTGGGGGCGCAGAACGATTTGATCACCAGCAACCTCGACATATTTGACCGTGCAGGCACCGTTCTTGTTGACAGCATACATATTGGACTCGCCTTTTCGATAAGGCTTGAGCGAGTTGTAGTGACGGTCGATGAGCAGGGTAGCGCCGGGCAGCAGGCGAGGGTACATGCTCATGCCTTCGCGGGCATCAATCTCAATGAGAACAAAGCGTTCCCAGCGTCCCCGCGCGGTCTCGACTTCAGGGCGTAAACTGCGCAGAAAACTTCTCTTGAACTTCAATATGTGCTTTACGTTCATGTTCATGATACGGGGTTTGCTGGCGGCGATTTTGCCCTCAACCAAGAGAACGTTTTGAAATTCGTCCTTGGCCGGCGGCAAGATGCTGGCGCGCTTATTGATTTCGGCAGGATCGAGGAGGTCGAGGACAGAGAGATGTTGCACCTTGAGAACTTTGTCCATGCCCTCCAGGCTGAGACCACGTTTGCGATTGAGAAAATTGGAAATATGAGCTTGTTTGAAACCGGTCTGCGCGGCCAGGCCCAGGCCAGTCAATTCTCCCTCTTCGATGCGGTGCCACAGGGTCTGACGAAGATTGTCCTGAAGGGCTTTGAATTTCATGTTCCGTAGTCTACCAGCTGTCTATAGCGCAATGCTATTGCGCACCTTCAAGGAACATCTTCGAGACCGATTGCGCACAAACACACACAGTCTTCCACAGCTCGTACCACAACTATTTCCGATAAACAACCTTGACGCTTAAAACTAATGAGCTATACCATGCACGATGAAATATAACTCCTTATGTAAAGAGCAGGACAAGGACATGGCAATTAACGGGCAAGGAGACAATGACGGAAAGGCTTTTGTGGAGTTTCGCCGTAAGGTCCGCTCGGCTGAAGTGCTTTCGGCAGCGATGGAGCAACTGCTGCGGGCGCTGCAATTTAGCGGAAAGCTCAGCGTGGTGATACAGAATGGGAAAGTTTTGAAGTCTGGCTATGAGGAGGGCTACTTCCGGCAGTCGACGACCTAGCGGCAGTCACAAGTAAATAGCATAAGCAGGCTATCCGCAAGAGAAACGGGCCCTGTGACCGAGCCATCGGTCCAGGGTCTTTTTTCTTTGACCTGCAAGCTTGAGAACCGGGTCAAAGGCACAGCGGCAAATTACGAAAAACAGTTTTTACGCATGGAGGCGATTATGGAAAACAAAAGTTGGGAAATCACTCGGTTGGAACTCAAATACTGTGAGCGCTGTGGCGGGCTGTGGCTACGGCAGCGAGGTACGGGAAGAGTGTATTGCGCGGTTTGTACCTCTGAGGTTCCGAGGTTTCCATTTTGCAGGCTCACGATCAGGCGGCCATATCTTCGGGTAAACGGGCAACTCGAAGTTGAGGGCCAGGGCGGGGCCTTGCATTTCCCAGTCTCTGGCGGAGGGGGACTCGCATGATGGACAGCAAAGTGGAACCAGAGGCGGAAGCAACGGCAACTCCTCCAAACGAGGGCGGTCCGGAGGCGGAGTCAGGGAGCGAGGCCTGGTGCAACGACGAACTGGCTCTGGATCAAGTTTCGGAGACGGAGCCGGAAGAAGAGCAGACGTCCATACTGGGAGAGAGTTGCGGTGTGATTCCTGCGGCCGACCCAGACCTCTGGCTGTATCGGGATCGGACGATAGCGATTCTACGGCGTTACCTGCGTCTGGCCGTAGAAGTGGGACGATTGCCTGCGCTACTTGGGAGGGAGTTCTTTCGGACGCGGGTTACGTCCTACCATACGCAAACTTTTGAGGACACGGTGATTTTTGTGCACGACGTCGAGCGCAGTCTGACCCTACTGAGCGCTGTGGAAATGGAGTTGATCGCCATGCTCGTGATGCAAGAGCATCCTCATTACGAAGCGGCGCGGAGTTTCGGGTGCACGCGTCGTACCATTGTGCGGGGTTACGGGGAAGTATTGGACAGATTAAGTGAGATTTTCCTGCGGCGGGAAATTTTGTCGCAACTTCCCAAAAAATCTCCGGCTCCGACGGAAGCTTGTCAAGAGGGTGAAAGTGGTGAAATCCTCGCAAGTGGCTGAGAACAGGCAAAATATATTTTTGGAAATCGTGTCTCACTTACCCTTTCAATTTGCTATTCTGAATCTAGGTAGAGAAAATCATCAAAGGGCGCGCTGACAGAAGCGCGCCCTTTGCTTTTGCGAGACGCCGGGAGGCGGGTATGAAGAAAACCCGGAAAAGGATCAGCAATCGCGAACCTCAACAGGTTACGGCAGAACCGACAAGACCACTGGACAGGGATGCTCTGAGGAGTCAGATCAGCAATCTGGTTTGCGCCGATGCGGTGACGATGGTGGAGAAGATCATCGCAGGAGTTGATGGCGCGCACTACCAGAGCATGAAGTATCTGTTCGAAATGATCGGGCTGTTTCCGGCTGCTGCATTGCCGGAAGTGCCGCAAGAAGATTCGTTGGCCGGGTTGCTGCTAAATCGACTGGGAATCGAGGATGAGGCCCTGGCCGAAGTGCAACCGGGACATGCATGGGAGAAAACGGGAGTTCAGCAAGGAAACACCGTAGAATGAACAAGCAATGGATATGACATGGATCACCGACCGGATTGCGGTCGGGGGCGGCATCTGGACCGCCGAGCACATGGCGGAAGTGGCGCGAAACGGGGTTACCCACATCCTCGACATGCAGATTGAGTTTGACGATACAACGCTGGCGGCGCCGCACGGAATTCGAGTGCTGTGGAATCCCATCGACGATGACTTTCAGCCAAAACCGCCAGAAATCTTTGAGCATGGCGTGGAGTTCGCGCGGGAGGTACTAGACGAAGCTGGAAGCAAACTCTTCGTCCACTGTGCGGCGGGAATTCACCGGGCACCCATGATGACATTAGCGATACTGTGCTCGACGGGTTGGGAGATGGAAAAGGCCCTGGAGACCATGGAGCGTCGCCGCCCGGTGGTAGATTTCGCACCTGTGTATGTGGAGAGCGTGAGGCGTTATCTGGAAAAGCAGGTGGAAGCCGAGAGATAGCTTCCAGCTTCATATTCCTGGCTTTCGCTTTTAAGTGTGAGCCTCGACCGTTCTGCTGGACCCGGTTCCTGGTCTTATGTTTCGGTTCTGATTTTGTGATTCGAGGAGTGGAGTTTATGTGTGACGTGTGCCGCCCATGGAGGCGGCTTTTTTTATTGCTGCTGCTGACGGCATCGGTGACAAGAGGACAATCGCCACCATTGACGACGATCGCGGACACAGTTTACCGCGCCGACAGTTCGCCGGCGCAAGGAACGTTATTAATTTCCTGGCCGGAGTTCACTACGAGCGGCGGGCAAGCAGTGGCAGCGGGAACAAATAGTGTAATGCTGGGGGCGGGAGGAACTCTCTCCGTCGCGCTAGTTCCAAATGTGAATGCAACTCCCGCGGACACCGTTTACACGGTGGTGTACCAACTTAATGACGGCACAGTCCGGACGGAGTATTGGATCGTGCCCACGACTTCCCCAGCGACGCTGGCAGAGGTGCGGACGACATTGGGCACTCCCGCAAACGCCGCGGACCTGGCGACGCAGCAGTTTGTGACTGCGGCGGTGGCGACGAAGGCAAATGACTCTGCGGTTGTGCACCTGACCGGGAGCGAGACGATCACGGGAAGCAAGCAATTCTCGGTTGCGCCCAGCTTGCCGAGTCCGGTGCAGCCCGGGGACGCAACGAACAAGCAATACGTGGACAACTCGGTGCAGAACCTGGGATCAGGAAACTTCCTGAGCCTGTCGGGTGGAACTATGAGCGGCGCTTTAACCTTGAGCGGCGACCCCGTGGCCGCTAATCAAGCCGCAACCAAACATTATTCGGATCTATGGGCGGCGGTAAAGGCTGATCTGATCGCGGGGCTGGTGCCGCCGGCAGAGTTGGGAACTGGAACGCCGACCTCGGCGACGTGCCTCCTGGGAAATCAAACATGGGGACCTTGTTCCGCGAGCGGCACGGAGTCGGTTTATGTGGAAAACGCGCTGATATCCAATCCGAACTTCAATGCCACGACGCCGGGCCCACAAAGCAACTTCATAAACTGCACGTTTCAAGCGGGCAGTTCTACGATCAGCCTGGAGTGTCCCTCTGGAGGCAGTTCATCCACGTTCGCATTGGGAAGTCAGGCGGTACTCAACAATAGAGGGAACACCTACGCGACCGGGTTGCAGGATCTCAGCACGGCCAGATTGAAGCTTCCGAGCGGGGCCGGATTCACGCCCGCGACAAACGGAGAGATCGGCTTCGACACCACTGCTAACCTGCCGGTCATAGCGATCAGCGGTCTGACGCAGCAGATTGCGCTCACTACATCCAACATTTCCGGCCAAGCGAGCACGGCACTGGCCCTGGCGGGAACGCCTGCACAGTGCAATGGTTCGTTTGCGACCGGCATTCAGGCGGATGGAAACGCGAATTGCAGCGTTGCCGACGTGATTGAACTGGCGGAAACTGCGCCGCCTGCTGGGATTCCAAATTATGGGGTCTTCTGGTTTGACGCTGCAACGCATACGCCACGCGTGATTGATAACAACGGGCAGGCGGTACAACTCGGACTGGTAAATGTGTTCAACAGCAACGCAAACACGCTGGAAGAGTACAACGGCACCACCCCACAACTTTTCAACCTTTATGGAACCCGAACGGATGCGTCTAATTACGAGCGCCTGCGGTTAGGCTACGACACAGCCGACGGTTATTTTTCCCTCGGCACAGATGCGGCGGGGACGGGCACACAGCGTGGGCTCGGGTTCTGGCTGCAAGGATCCTTGCGCTGGGTGATCGACCCGTCGTTCAACCTAAAGCCATGGAGCGATAACCTCAAGGATATTGGCTCGGCAACGCTGCGAGTTCACAACCTTTACGTGGGCACTGGAGTGGTGTTTGGGAGCGGGGCGATAACCGGTGTGAATGGCACAACCGGTACAGCGCTGGAAGCGGGGACGGTGGGAACGACAGCGGGCACACCGTTCTGCAACGATGGAAACGGAAACGCGACGGACTCAGGGTGCCCGTCGAGCGGTACGGTAAATGGTCAGGCAATTAGCCCGGCTTCAGTCAGCGGCAGATATTTTGTCGATGGCAGCGCGAATACGAGCCCGCAGTCGATCTTTGCGAGTTCTGGTTACCGGGGTGGCACCATCGACTGGTATCCGGCATCGGGCAGTACGGTTAACTTGCCGCAGACCTCCACAGGTGTGTTCATCAATCCCCTGTCTAATACGGCCTCGATCGGCGCCTGGAGCCGATTGGAACTGGTGACGCGGTGGGTTTGGGAGCAGGGGGAGGCGAGGGACACACTGATTGCGCAATCGCTCTCTATCGCTCGTACTATCCCACTTCCTCGCCCCAGTTTTCCAGCGTCTTCTTCACAAAGGCCATGAACTGGTCGGCGACCGCGCCGTCGATCAGGCGGTGGTCGTATCCCAACGTCAAGTGGACTACAGAGCGGATGGCGATGGAGTCATTGCCGTCGGCGTCAGTGACCACGAGCGGAGCTTTGGTGATGCCACCGATGCCCATAATCGCCGAGTTGGGCTGATTGATGATGGGCAGGCCGAACACGGCGCCGAACTGGCCGGGGTTGGTGATGGTGAATGTCGAGCCTTCCACTTCTTCGGGTTTCAGCTTCTTGTTGCGAGCACGTTCTCCGAGGTCAGAGATTCCACGCTGCATTCCCAGGAAGTTCAACTCGTCGGCGTTCTTGAGTACGGGAACGATCAATCCCCAATCCAGAGCAACGGCGATGCCGACGTTGACGTGGCGATGATAGCGGATGGTTTCCCCTTCAATCGACGCGTTTACGATGGGGAACTGTTGCAGTGCGATGATTGCCGCCCTCACGAAAAATGGCATGAAGGTGAGCCGCGCGCCGTGCCGCTGCTCGAAGGCTGATTTCGTTTTGTTGCGAAGCTGGACAATTTTTGTGATGTCCACTTCGAACATGGCGTGCACGTGGGCACTGGTGCGGCGCGATTCGATCATGCGCTGGGCGATGATTTTGCGCATCTGCGTCATGGGCACAGATTCCGCGGGAATCGCCGCTGGGGTCGGAGGCGCCGAAGTTCGAGCCGGAGCGCTGGCCGCTGGCGCAGCGGATGCCGCGGTCGGGTGCTCCAGGAACGCCATGATGTCCTGCTTGGTAATGCGTCCACCGAGGCCGGTGCCAGTTACCTGCGACAGGTTGACGTTGTTGTCGCGCGCGATCTTGCGCACCAACGGTGACGAGCGGGCGTGGTCGTCCTCTTCTTCCTCCTGCGGGGCAGCCGGCGCTGGGGCGGATGTCTGCGTCTTGGGCGGAGCCGCCTGCGGTTTGGCTGGCTGGGGTACAGTTTGGGCCGCGGGTTTGGCAGCCACCGGGGCCGCTGCGGCCGAAGCTTCACCGTCACCGGCAATCGTCCCCACCACTGTATTTACCTGGACCGTATTTCCTTCCCCCACTTTGATGTCCTTCAACACACCGGAGGCGGGAGCGGGAATCTCGGCGTCCACCTTGTCAGTGGAGATCTCAAACAGCGGCTCGTCGCGCTGCACTTTGTCGCCAGGTTTTTTCAGCCATTTGGTGATGGTCCCTTCAAAAATGGACTCGCCCATCTGGGGCATGACGATATCGGTCGGCATAGTTTCCTTTGCGGTGTTCTGGAATTTCGGGCCGGACTAACCTGCAATTATATCGAAGGCCGGAGCATGTTCATTCCTTGTCGTGGCCATGTTCGTGTCCTGGACCTTCCGCCGGCGGACCCACGCCATAAGCGTTTTTCCAGTAATCCTGCACTTTGGGTGGCAGTTTCTGGATCCGAGAAAGGAAAGCCGTCACTTTCCAGATGTCCTGGTCACTGAGCGCCTTACTCCAGGCAGGCATTCCGGTGTAGCGAACGCCAGTGCGAACTGCGTAATAAATATGCCATTCGGGATCATCGAGCGGGTCGAGAATGAGCTGCGGCACCGGCGGGTAAAGAGATTTCTCCAGGGCGCTGGGCTTATTGTCGAGCGTGCCGTGACAGACCGAACAATTCATGGTGTAAATCTTCATACCATCGATGAGATTGTCATCCGTGGGAGGGATGGGATTATTCACACGCGGAGCGTGCCGCTCCATGGAAGCGTCCAGGGCGCTGCTGGCGATCCGGCGTTCGAGGTCGGGTGGAACCGCATCCGCATTGGTAGGCATCAGGCCGAAAGTGGCCACCGCGAGCCCGACCAAAGCAATCACCGCCACGGTGCTGATTATTCCGAGAATAAAGCCACGCATTGCGCCTCCTGATATGAAGCTCCTACAAGTTTACCTATCAAAGGGAAAACCGAACAAGGCCGGGGAGAAACGCCATTAGTACGCCTTGAGGCGCCGAGCCTCTCTTACCACATCGCTGACCTTGGGCAGAAAGAACTCTTCCTGCGGTGGAGAAAATGGAACCGGAGAATCTTGTGCCGTGATGCGGACGATAGGGCCGTCAAGATCGTCGAAGGCTTCTTCATTAATGATGGCAGCGATCTCGCCGGCGATACCGCCGGTGCGTACGTCTTCGTGCAGCAGGATGACTTTGTTGGTCTTACGCACGGTGTGCGTGATGGCTTCGCGATCGAGCGGTGAAAGGGTGCGCAGGTCGACTATTTCCACGTCGATTCCCTCCCTGGCAAGAACCTCGGCTGCCTCCAACGCTATATGGACCATGGCAGCATAAGTAATGATACTGAGGTCCCCGCCCTCGCGAGCAATTCGCGCCTTGCCCAGCGGAACGACGTAGTCTTCCTCAGGAACTTCCTCTTTTATACGGCGATAGAGATACTTGTGCTCGAAGAAGATGACCGGATTGTTGTCGCGAATGGAGGACTTGATCAAACCTTTCGCGTCATAAGCGCTGGCTGGACAGACCACCTTCAGTCCAGGCGCGTGTACAAACCACATCTCTGGATTCTGCGAGTGGAACGGGCCACCATGGACGTTGCCGCCGCTCGGCCCGCGAATCACCAGCGGCGCTGGCGCTCCCCAGCGGTAATGAGCCTTGGCGACCATGTTAACGATCTGGTTGAAGGCGCAGCCAATGAAATCCATGAACTGAAACTCGGCCACGGGGCGCATTCCGGTGAGTGAGGCGCCAAAGGCCGCACCGACAATGGCGGACTCGGCAATGGGAGTATCAATCACGCGCTCGGCGACCGAAGCGGTCGATGAAGCCGTCGGTGACTTTGAACGCTCCGCCGTAGATGCCAATGTCTTCGCCGATGCAGAAGACCGTGGGATCGCGTTCCATTTCCTCCCAGATTCCCTGGCGGATGGCTTCGAGATAGGTGAGTTGAGGCATGTTTTTCGCCGCTGATTAACGCAGATCAGCGCAGATCATTTACTTGAAATGGACCGCCGCTTCGGTTTGCTTGAACGCGGCGCTTGTGCCCTTTCTAACCTTCGGCACTCCATACTTCGGCTTGATCTGGTGGCAGCTATCCTCGCAATAGACGCCCCCGGCGGCCGATTCCGGCGTGGGCATCGGTGAATTCACAGCAAACTCGCGGTCTTCCTCCAATACCCGTTCGACCTCAGAGATCAGCGCAGCGTTCTCCTGGCTGGTCAGCCATTTCTTGACGCTCACCAGATAGTTTTCAAATCGAGTAACACAGTCGCGCTTCCGCCAGTATTCAAACAGTGGCTTGGGAACATAGTCTGCCGCATCGTGAATGGCATGGCCCTTCATGCGCATCATTTTGGCTTCGATCAGTGTGGGCCCTTCGCCACGACGAGCACGCTCACAAGCTTCATGGGCTGCGTCGTAAACCTGGCAGGCATCAGTCCCGTCCACAATCACACCCGGAATCCCGTAGGTAATGGCGCGTTCGGCCAGATCCTTCACTCGAAACTGCATGTCGGCGGGCGTGGAGTATCCCCAAAGATTGTTTTCAACGAACAGCACCAGGCCCAGGTCCTGCACGGCCGCAAAGTTTATGCCTTCGTAGGTGACGCCAGTCGATTGGCCGCCGTCACCGATGTAGGTCATGACCGCAATGTTGCGACCCTGAAGGCGCGCGCCCAGCGCCACGCCGGCGAGCACGGGGATGAGATCACCAAGAGTCGAAATAGGCGCCACCACGTTACGAGTTTGAATATCTCCGAAGTGAGAAGATGCGTCGCGGCCCTTGGTCGGCGAGCCCGCCTTGGCCATGTATTGCATCATGATGTCGCGCGCGGAAAAACCGCGGACCAGAAGCGATCCCTGATTGCGGATCATGGGGCCGAGCCAGTCTTCCTTCTGAAGAGCGTAGGCCGAAGCACAGGAACAGGCTTCCTGACCAAGGCCGAAGTAAACGCCACCTACTACTTTGCCCTGCTTGTAGAGATTCTCGAGGGCTGTCTCCATGCGGCGGTTCAACAGCATCCAGCGATAAATCTCGATGCATTGCTTCTTGGAAAGGTACTTTGAGTCGCGAATAGGAGGTACCGGAGCGCTCAGATCGCCTTTGACTTCGTAGCGCACCGAGTCACCAACGCGGACCTGGCGTAGGCTGAATTCAGGCTTTTCCAGACGATGGTCGGCGATGGTGTAAGTGCGCTGATTGTGATTCGAAGGTACCTTTCCTTTGGCGCTCGATCGCGACGATTTTTGCGGCTTCTTCTTCGCCATGCTGGTCAGACAAGAATGTAACCTGCCCGAGAGGATTTAACAAACGCAGGTCAGGCCCGGGTCGTGTCTTTCTCTCCATGAAGCTCGCGCAGCTCCGGTGGTGTGAGTAACGGAACCCCGACTGCAGGGCTCGAGAGGTCGTCCAGGCTTTCCAGCCAAAGCATTTGCGATTGAAACACTGCGCCAAAATTGCGTGAGACAGAATGCGCAACTTCCTGGAGCGACAGTTCCCTTCCCAGTTCTTTCGCCATGGAAGTGACCGGCTTCGCAGTAATTCCGCAGGGGATGATGAGATTGAAATAGTCGAGATTGGTGTTCACATTGAGGGCAATGCCGTGCGAGGTTACGGCGCGAGAAATGTGGACGCCGAGGGCGGCGATCTTGGCTTCATCGCTTTCGCTGGTCCAGACTCCGGTGAGCCCAACGATGCGTTTGGTCGGAATCTTGAAGTCGGCGCAGGTGCGGATCAGGACTTCCTCCAAACGGCGCACGTATTCGATTGCGCCCAGGGTCTTGCGCTTGCCGTCGGTCGAAGTCATGCCTCGCAGGTCGAAGATGGGGTAGGCAACCAGCTGTCCGGGGCCGTGGAAAGTGACGTCGCCGCCGCGGTCGCACTCGAACACCTCGACGCCGCGTCGCGAAAGCTCCTCACGCGAGACAATGATGTTGGCAGCTTTCGCGTTTCGCCCCATGGTAATTACCGGGGTATGTTCGAGCAGCAGGAGCGTGTCGCCGATCTTGCCTTCTTTGCGGAGCTCGACCAGCCGTTGCTGCAGGCGCAGGCCGGTCGAGTAATCGACGGTGCCGAGTTGGAGGACGGAGATCAAAAGCTTATCGCCGCTGATTCACGTAGATCAACGCTGATCGCAACCTTCCCCATCATCTTCATGCATTGATCGCCATGCCATACACGCTGTTTGACGCGTCGAGCATGGCTTCGGCCAAGGTCGGATGGGCGTGAATCGTCCAAATCAGATCTTCCACCGTGGCTTCGAGTTCCATGGCCGCGACGGCTTCGGCGATCAACTCGGTTGCCTGCGGGCCAATAATGTGGACGCCGAGGATCTCACCGTAATCGGCATCCGAAACGATCTTGATGAAGCCCTCGTGTTGGCCGACGATCGACGCCCGCGAGTTAGCCGTAAAGGGAAACTTGCCGATCTTGAGGTTGTAACCAGCCTCTCGTGCCCTGGTTTCAGTGAGGCCGACGCTGCCGATTTCGGGATGACAATAGGTCGCGTTGGGGATGTGTTCGGGATTGATCGGCTTTCCCTTCTTGCCGGCGATCTTCGTCACTGCCACGATACCTTCCATCGCTCCCACGTGCGCCAGTTGCGGAGTCCCCAGCACAATGTCGCCGATGGCATAGACTCCGGGCTCGGCAGTCTGCATCCAGCTATCGGTCTTGATGAATTCGCGGTCGGGCTTTATTTTTGTTCTTTCCAGGCCAATGTTGGCAGTGCGCGGCTTGCGGCCGACAGCAATCAGGATCTTCTCCGCTTCGATGGTCTGCTGCTTACCATCAACGGTGAAGGTGACCGCAACGCCTGCCTTGGTCTGTTCGACTTTGTCCATCTTGGCGCCGGTATGGAAGTTGATGCCCCGCTTGCGATAAACGCGGGCCAGTTCTTTGGAAACGTCCTCATCTTCGATGGGGACCAGGCGCGGCAGCATCTCCAGAATCGTCACCTCTGCATCGAAAGATCGGAAGATCGAGGCAAACTCCACACCGACCGCTCCCGCACCCACGATTACCAGGGACTTGGGAATCTCCTTCAGCGCGAGAATCTCGAATATTCGTCAGCACTTTGGGCCCGGGTTCGAGGCCGGGAATCATTCGGGCCTCGGAACCGGTGGCCAGCTTCAACTGTGACGGTGAGCTTGTCGAACGAGATGCCAAGGTGCTCGGCCCAGAAACGGTATGTGATGGCCTGGCAGGATCCGAGCGAGGCCAGCGCGTACTCGACCGGGTTCGGCGCGCTGCCGCCGCCGCCGAGTGCGGGCGGCTCATCGACCGTGAATGCGTGGGTGGGGGTACGCACATCCACCTCGGTGACACCGGTCAGTGTCCCGTGCGCGCTGAACAGCGCTTGGCCGGTGGCGGGGTCGTCGGTCACAGCCTTGCGGGTGTCTGCAATGACAGTGCTGAGCGTCACTGTGCCTCCTCGATACGTTCGCTGGCAATTCTCTATAATCCCGATCTGAATTGTCAAGAAAATCTGATCTCAGGAGGCCATCACTGAGAGAGTGACTGCCCGCCGGTCGTCGCCGGCCGGCGGGATTCCACCCGCACGGCACTGCTCACCGCCGGATGCCTGACCTGGCGGTCGCCGCGGCCGGGCACGTGGTTGAGATTTAACTATTAAAACGATAGGTTAAATGGGTAATACCATCAGGACCGCGCGAAGGACAGCGGCCACAGCTGGCCAGGTTCGGCCGGGAATCCGCGAGGGGGACGCACGTGGGGATCGATCCGTGCGGTCCGCGCTTCGGGGCGATCATCACCACCGTGGCGCTTGCCGCGGTCCTGATCACGGGCAGCGTGTGGCTGCTGGCGGCGCAGGCGCTGGTCTTCGCCGTGGGGGCCGTCTTCGGCCTGCGGTACGCGCCCTATGGCTTGCTCTACCGGCAGCTGATCCGGCCACGGCTGGGCCCGCCCGGGGAACTTGAGCCCGAGGCCCCTCCGCGGTTCGCCCAGGCCGTCGGCCTGGCTGCGCTCGCCGGCGTGGCTGGTTACGCAACGGGCCTGACCTGGCTTGGCATGGCGGCGACGGCGGCTGCCCTGGCCGCGGCGTTCCTGAACGGGGTCTTCGGATTCTGCCTGGGGTGCGAGATGTACGTGCTGATCCGCCGCATCTGGCCAGGTCGCCAGCGCCGGGCGCCCGCCAGTGCTGACAGGGAGGTCTAACCATGAGCCGCGCTGATGTGGTGGACGCCGGGGTGCAGGCGCACCTCGGTGACCCCGGTGTCGTGCTGGCCGAGGTTGACGAGGACACCACCGCCTACCACAAGGGGCACATCAAGGGCGCCGTCAAGATCGACTGGAAGGAGGACTTGCAGGACTCGGTCCGCCGGGATTTCGTCGGCCGGGCCGCGTTCGAGGCCCTGCTGTCGCAGCGGGGCATCGCCAACGGCGACACCGTGATCCTGTACGGCGGCAACAACAACTGGTTCGCCGCCTACGCCTACTGGTACTTCAAGGTCTATGGGCACCGCGACGTCAGGCTGCTCGATGGCGGCCGCAAGAAATGGGAACTCGAGTCCCGCGAGCTGGTGACCGACCTGCCGCACCGCGGCCCCACCAGCTACCGGGCGCAGGAGCCCGACACCTCGATCCGCGCCTACCGCGACGAGGTGATCGCCGCGATCGGCCAGCTGAACCTGGTTGACGTCCGGTCGCCGGACGAGTTCGCGGGCCGCCTCATCGCCTTGACGGCGTCCCCTGACCGTTAGCTCGTCTCCCACTTCCGCCTGCATGATCGTCAACCCTCCTCCGCGCAGCCTGGCCTCATACCGACCTTCACCGCCACAATTGGCCGCCCAGACGCCAGCAGCCAAGAGGCGATACTCCCCGGGAGCTGGGACCTTCGCCCCGGATCCATTGCCATCCTGACTGCCGCCCCTGTCTGTCATCGTGTGGGTGGCGACGAAACCGCAGCGCACGCAAGGTGGAAAGCCCTGGGGTCGCCCGCCAGGTGCCGTAGCGTGCGGCGCGGCCGAGGGCGCGGGCGGCGGACTCTGGATAGGCGTAAGCGGGACGGCGGGGGAGTCCTTACTGGGCCCTGGCAGGTGCTGCGCTCAGCCTGCCCCGCCGACGTCGCCCAGGAATTCTGGGCTCTGCTATGCGCGTGCCAGCTCATTCACACCGCCCCCGCCGCTGCCGCCACCGCCGGCCGTACTCGACCGGATCTCCTACACCATCACCCTGCGCGCCACCCGCCGCGCCCTCACCACCTCAGCGCCAACCACGCCGTCCGCGCCGAAGCACTGCCCTGCCACTGCCACCTCGCGGGGCCTGCCCGATCCAGCGCTCCAGCGCCCTGTCATCGAGCGCGTCAGCGGCCAGGACGATGATCCGCGCATCGGCCTGCCCGTCGTCACAGCAGGTGAGCTGTGGCCGGACGCTACCGAACCGCGCCATTTGCCTGCGGCGGTCGGGTCTGCTCTGCTAGCGTTCACGGTGAGCCAGTGGCGCCAGTCAGACGCCTTCGCTGCCACCTGCCACAAGCCCGGACCCCGCCGCGGCGGGTCACGTCGCTGCGGCATGTTCCAAACCGGGCGGAGAACTCGGTGAAGCGGGGAGAAGCGCGATGAAGCTGCTCGCGCCAGCGGGAGAACCGGGAGCGACGGCGCGGTCACGCCTGTCGGCCGAGCACGTCGCAACGGCCGTGGCGGCCTTGTGCCTGGTCCTGTTCAGCGTGGTCCACGCGACGACAGACGTGATGGTGGTCTCGCTGTTCGGCATTGCGCCGCTGGTCGCGGCCACCGTCGCTGACGAACGCTGCACGGCCGTCTTCGCAGGCGCTGCGGTGGCGCTCGCCATCGGGGCTGGCTGGTGGGACGGCGCCACCGCGGATGTGACCTACTGGATCCGGGTTGCGGTGCTCTGCGCCATCTGTGCGATGGCGGTCGTAGTGGCGGGTTTGCGCCGGCGGCGTGAGGAGCGCCTGGCGCGCATGACCGCGGTCGCGGAGGCCGCGCAGCTCGCGCTGCTTCCGCCGCTGCCCCCGGAGATGACCGGGATCACCATCGCCGCCCGCTACCGCTCCGCGACCCGCGAAGCCTCGGTCGGCGGTGATCTCTATGAGATCATCCCAACCGGGCACGGGATCCGGGTGATCATCGGCGACGTCCGCGGCAACGGCCTGGACGCCGTCCTGCTCGCCAGGCAAGTGCTCAGCGCATTCCGGCGAAGCGCCGTCGCAGTGCCCACAATGGAGCAAGTGGCGGGCGAGGTCGGCCGGGCCATTGCGCCGCACCAGGCCGAGGAGGACTTCGTCACAGCGGCTCTGGTACAAATCACCACCACTGGCGAGCTGACCATCGTCAACTGCGGCCATCACCCGCCGCTGCTGCGCCACTGCGACGACCTGGAGCCGCTGACCGACGGGAAGGCCGCCCTGCCACTTGGCCTTGAGGATGACTTCACTGCGCTTAGTGCGACCTGGTCGCCTGGCGACCGGCTGCTCCTCGACACTGACGGGCTTGTCGAGAGCCGCGACGCCCACGGGCACTTCCTCCCGGAAAACGCGATCGAAACGGCGCTTCTCGCACCTGACTGCGGCCAGGCTCTGGACACTCTGATGAGAGCCGTGGACCGGCACACCGGCGGTCACGCCCACGATGACATCGCGCTCCTGCTGCTGGAATACGG